>JBJMGP010000219.1:0-9969 GCA_045807865.1 Pyrinomonadaceae bacterium | reverse complement strand
GCCAGGCCGCTCATCGTCGGCACCTCCGGCTTCAACTCGCCGCAGGAGGATGAGATCGAGCACTGGACGGCGAACGGCACCATCCCGCTCGGGCTGCTCAACCTGCTCGAAGAGATTCCGGCCTCCTACGTCGTCGTCAAGAACGACCTCGTCGCGCCCGAGCGGCGCACGAACTACGCGACCTTCCTCTCGCGCGCCGTCGCCTCGGGACGCCTGCGCTTCGTCAACCGCTTCGACAACCGTGACGACCTGTATGCCGTCGTCAAGACCGAGCCCGACGCGCGCGCCGAAGCCTCGCCGCCCGCGGAGCTGGAGCTGCGCGACTGGGCCTCGATGCTCGACGAGGACACGCTCAACCTTCTGGGTCAGTACACGGACTGGAGCCGCGCTCTCTACCGCCTGCACTTCGTCGCGCGGGGCCGCATGCCGCGCTACACGGAGTTCATGCCGGACGCGCGCGCGCTCGGCCGCGGCCTCATCCCGGGCACGGAGGAGGCGCAGCGCGACTTCGACGGGCGCCTCGGTGCGCTCGCGCGCGAGTGGGAGCAGCGCACGGAGTTTCGAGAACTCTTCGGCGAGCCCGACCACGCACGCTTCGTCGCGCGGCTCTACGAGAACGCGGGCGTCGAGACCGACCCCACGGAGCGCGACGCCTTAGTCTCCGCGCTTGCATCGCACGCGGAGACACGCGCGGGCGCGCTGCTCAAGGTGGCCGCAGACCCGCGGCTCGAAGAGCGCGGGCGCCACCGCGCGCTCCTCCTGCTCCACTACTTCGCCTTCCTCCGCCGCGGCCCCGATGACCCGCCCGACCGCGACCTCGAAGGCTTCAACTTCTGGCTCGCTAATCTCGAACGCACCAACGACCTCGAAAAGCTCGCCCTCGCGTTCCGGGACTCGATTGAGTACAAGGCGATGAAGAAGCAATGATGAATGATGAATGAAGAACTCTCTTCAATTCATCATTCATCATTCATCATTTCCCAACCATGCTGGCGACACTGTTTCTCCTCGGGTCGGGGTTGCTCGGCGCGTGTGTGGCGCGGCGGGTGTGGCGCGGCGTGCTGGGGGCGTGGGAGCAGGCGGCGTGGGGGATTGTGGCGGGGTGGATGCTGGGGGCGCTGGCGGCTTATGGACTGGCGCGTTGGCAGGGGCGTCTGACGTGGGCGCTGGTGGCGTGGGCGACGGCGCTCGTGTGGGCGGCGTCCGTGCTCCTGTCGGCCCGCTGGCTCGCCGGGTTGGGGCGCGAGCGTTTGAAGACGTTCGGGCTCGGCGCTTTCAAAGGGCGCGTGCCGCTGGGGCTCGCGGCGCTGCTGTTCGTCTTCGCGCCGGTCTTGTGGAGTCTCTTCTCGACGCACACGTTCGCCGGAGGGGCGGGCGGTCTCTATTCGGGCGGGAGCGCGTGGTACGACCTGAGCTTTCACGCGACGCTCGCCTCTTCGTTCGCGTACGGCGAGAACTTCCCGCCGGCCTATACGCCTTTGGCGGGCGAGCCCCTGCGCTACCCTTTCCTGCCGGACTTCCACGCGGCGGCGCTGATGACCGCGGGGCTCTCGATGCGCGCGGCCTTTCTCTGGACGGCGTTGCCGCTGGCACTGGCGCTCGTCGGAATCTTCTACGGCTTCGCGCTGCGGCTTGCGGGTGGCGTGCGTGCGGCCGCGCTCGCGACCTGCCTGTTTCTTTTGAACGGGGGCCTCGGCCTGCTCAACCTCTACGGAGACTGGCGGGAGAGCGGGCGCACCTTCACAGAGTTCTGGAACGCGCTCCCCGTCAACTACGCGAACGACTGGGCGCGCGGGATTCACTGGACGAACATCGTCACCGACACGCTCCTCCCGCAGCGCGCCGCCCTGTACGGCCTGCCCGCCGGCTTAATAGTCCTCACGCTCTTCGCGATAGTGTGGAGAGAGTGGCAGGACGAATCGCCCGACGCGCGCGTTGATGTTCTGTTGCTGACGGCCGGCGTGCTGGCGGGCGTGCTGCCGCTCTTTCACACGCACAGTTACGTCGCGGTCGGGTTTGTGAGCGCCGTGCTCTTCCTGTTGAGGCCGCGGCGTGCGTGGCTGTGGTTCTGGGTGCCGGCGTTGTTGCTGGCCTCGCCGCAACTGTACGGGCTGGCGCGCCACGCGGGCGTCGGGCAGATCGTGCGTCTGCAACCCGGTTGGATGGGCTCGGACGCGCCTTCGTTCCTCTTCTATCTGGTGCGCAACTTCGGCGTGCCGCTGCTGCTCGCCGTGCCGGCGTGGTTGGCGGCGCCGCGCGTGTGGAAGAGTTTCTACGTCGCCGCGTTGCTGCTGCTCGTCTTCGCGCTGACGGTCGTCGTCTCGCCGAACGTCTTCGACAACGGCAAGCTCACATACTACTGGCACGCCTTCAACAGCGCCCTCGTCGCGCGCTGGCTCGTCTCGCTCGCGCGTGCGCGGCGGCCGAGAGTGTTGCTGGCTCCACTCGCGCTGCTGCTCGCCCTCATCTCCGTCGCGACCGGCGTCGCCGCTCTGCGCGCGGAGAGCAGGGCCGGCGCGCTGCTCTTCTCCGAGTCAGACTTAGAGGCCGCGCGCTTCGTGCGCGAGGAGACGGCCCCGCGCGCCCTCTTCCTGACCGCGCCCTCGTTCAACCAGACGGCGCCGGCGCTGGCCGGACGCGCGGTCGTGCGCGGGCCGACCGACTGGCTCTGGGCACATGGCTACGAGTTCCGCGCGCGCGAGGCGGACGTGCGCCGCATCTACGCGGGCGCGCCGGACGCCCTAGAGCTTCTGAGTTACTACGGCGTCGATTACGTCTACCTCGGCGAGGCCGAGCGGCGCGACCTGCACGCGGACGAAGCCTTCTTCGACGCCAACCTGCGCGCCGTCTACCGCGCCGGCGGCGTCGCCGTCTACGAAGTACGCGCGGCGTCCGATGACGTTGTGAGGCCGCCGCCCGCGCCGCGCGAGCTGGCGGCCCGCGTCGGGCGCGACCCCTTCGCGCTGTTGGAAGAGTTCCCGCGCGTCGGCCTCTTCGTCTACCGCATCCTCAAGGCAGACCGCGGGCGCGCGCCGGCGCGCGACGAGTTCACGGGTGCTTTGAAGGTGGTCGGCCACGACCTCTACGTCGGCGCGCCGGGGTGGGAACGTCAACTCATCAGGAGTCAGAGGGTGCTCGCTTTCGTCCTCGCGGGCGGGAACGCCGCGCGCGAAGGGGCGCTGCTCGACGCCGCGTCTGAACAGGTCTTCGACGCGCGCGAGTACGACGAGGCGTACGTGCGCGCGCACTTCTACGGCTATCTCGGGCGCGACCCGGACCCCGACGGCCTCAACTTCTGGCTCGGCGTGCTCTCGCGCAACAGGGACTACCGCAGTCTGAGCCGCGCCTTCCTGGAGTCGGACGAATACAAACAGCGGGCGGGCCGTATTGCCGGGGAATGAATTGACAGGGATGGACAGGGTAGACCGGATAAAGCAGTTTCAAATCTTTAATTCTGATCCTGAACATCCTGTCCATCCCTGTTAAATTTTCCTTCGCCATTCAGCCCGCGGCCGAGATGATCTTCTCGACGACGTTCTCCCACGAGAGATTCATCGACAATAGTTTTTCACGCCCGCGCTCGCCCATGCGGCGGGCGCGCTCGCGGTCGGCGTAGAGTTGGTCGAGGCATTCGGCCAGCGCGCGCGGCTCGGGGTCGGAGACGAGCCCCTCGGAGCCGTGCTCGACGAACTCGGTCGCGCCGCCGCCGTCGCGCGGCACGACGACCGGCTTGGCAGAGAGCATCCCCTCCAGCGTCACGTACCCGTAGTCCTCGTCGAAGGGCAGGTAACAGACGGCGAGCGCGTCCGCGTAGAGCCCGAGCAGCTCCTCCTCGGCCACGAACCCGCGCAATTCGACGCGGTCGCCGACGCCGAACTGTTTGACCAGCGATTCGTAGTGGGCCATCTCCTGTGCGGAGCCCGCGAGCACGGCGCGGACGGGGGTGAGCGTGAAGGAGAGCGCCTTGATGAGCAACTCCTGGCGTTTCTGCGGCTCAAGCCGGCTCGGGTAGAAGACGTAGTCGCCCTGCGCGCCCGCGCGCAAGGCGTCGGCGCGCGGCGGCGGATGGTAGAGCGGCTCGGACTCGATGCGGTTGTAGCGCAGCATCCGCTCGGCCACCGTGCGCGAGTTGGCGTAGACCTTGCGCGCCTCCGGGATGAAGCGCTCGTCGCAGTGGCGCACGAGGTCGCGCACGCGCGCGCCGTCGGGGTAGGTCGAGAGGTCGTCGAAGGGCGTGCCCCAGAGGTTGTAGGCCGAGCGGTACTGGTGAATGACCCACAGAACTTTGCGCGGGTGCGCGACCGTGTAGGCGGGGAACTTCATTCCGACGACGAGGTCGATGGGCTTGCCGTTGGATTCGGTCACGTCGAGCATCCGCCACGCGAGCGCGCCGCGCATGATCTCCGAGGGCGGGTACCACTTGAAGGGGAGCGCCGCCACCTCGGCGTTGTATCCGGCCGCGACGAGCGCGCGGCGCAACCCCTCGACGTGCGACTCCGCCCCGCCGGTCGTGAACGGAACCTGTGTCGTGCAGATGAGAACGTTTCGGATGGGCATCGGTCTCTGTGCCGCGCGTCGGGCCGTATGGCGAGAGAATGAATTAACAGGGATGGACAGGATGGAGAGGATAAGGATTTGAACTTTAAAATCCCGAATCTTAAATCCTTAAAGCTTAATCCTATCCAGCCTGTCCATCCCTGTTAAATTTTTCTCTGCGACACGGCCCGCGGCGTGGCCCTACTGTATCATGCGAACAAATGCGGAGGTGAACATGGGAGAGGGGCGGGAGTTGGTTCGGGCCGAGGATGAGGGGGGCGGGGCGCAGCACGTCCTCGTGACGCACGCCGTGTTGACGGGATTGACGCCGCTCATCCCCGTGCCGCTCGTGGACGACCTCGTCAAGAGCTACTTCCGCAAGCGTCTGGTGCGGAGTCTCGCGGCCGGGGCGGGCCGTGCGTTGAGCGCCGAAGAGTTGGACGCGCTCGCGTCGGAGCGCGGGGGCGGTTGTCTGAGCGGGTGCGCGACGACGGTGTTCGTCTACCCTTTGAAGGCGGTCTTCCGCAAAATCTTCTACTTCCTCGAATGGAAGCGGGCGGTTGATTTGACGAGCCGCACGTACCACTACGGCTACCTCGTCGGCCACGCGCTGCGCCGCCGCGAGGGCGCCCCGAGCCTGCTCGACGCGCACGGCGCGCGCGCCGTCAACGAGGCGATAGAGGCCGTCTGCCGCGAGGCGCCGATCAAGCCTCTGGAGTCGGCCGTCGGCGGCACCTTCCGCAAGTCGAAGGACGCGCTGAGCGGCGCGGCCGCGCTCCTCTCCCGCAGCCTGCGCCGCCAGCCGCCCCGCCCCGAGCGCGTCGCCGAGGCCATTGAGAGCGTCGATCCCGAGGAGGCGCGCAAACTCCAACCCGTCGTCACGCGCCTCCAACGCTCCATCGCCTCCGTCCCCGAGGAGCACTTCCGCAGTCTGCGCGACCAACTCGAAGCCCGGCTCAGGCAGAATCTTAAGGAGGGGAATAATTAACAGGGATGGACAGGATGTGTAGGCTTCCGGGACATCCTGCACACGCACGGAGCCGTTTGCGCCCCCCGACAGGCTAACTTTCACGCTCGCACGCCCATCTGAAACGTCCGCACGGGCATCTGTACAACCCGCACGGCCTCCTGATCAGCCCGCGCGGGCTCCTGAACACGTCGCGCGGCCTCCTGAACAAGCCGCGCGGGCATGTGAACGGCTCACTCGGGCATGTGAACAGGCTGCGCAGGCATCTGTACAACCCGCGAGGGCACCTGAACAGGCCGCGCGGCCGTCTGAAACACCCGCTCAGTCAACTGAAACGGCCGCGCAATCGACTGTAACGGCCGCGCGGCCAACTTTTACGGCCGAAATATCGTCGGGCGGCATTTCGGCGGGCGTGTAGGTGGTGTGAGAAGGAATTAACACGGATGGACAGGATAGTCAGGATAGAGAGATTTCAGATGAGAGCTTTGAGATTTCAAAGCTCTCATCCTGAACATCCTGTCCATCCATGTTAATTCCTTCCCCCGCGCCGGAGGAGCGTTCGAGGTTGAGTGCGAGGAGGCGTGCGAGGGTCTCCTCGTCGTCGAGGTCGGAGGGAAGGTCGTAGGCGGCGGTGACGGCTTCGTCGAGGCGGCGGTGCGCGTGTTCGAGCCACGCCGGGCGCCGGTTGTAGAGGTTGGTCAGCGTGCGCTTGCTCAACTCGCGCGCCGTCGCCTCGTCGCGCGGGACGGGCCGCGAATAGCGGACGGTGCCCACGCCGCGCGTATCGGCGTCGTGAACGTAGCGCGCCCAAGGCCCCGAAGCGCTGCCGGGAAATTCGAGCACCCCTTCATGCGTCCACTCCGGCGGGTTGAGCCAGTTCGCGCGCAACTCGTCCAACTCGCGCGCCGCCGCGGCAATCGCCGCACGCTGCTCGTCCGACGGCCGAGGGAAGGGGAAGGTCTCGAAACAGCTCGAAGCCGTATAACGGAATCCGCTCTCGCGTTCTCTGACCTGCGTGCCTTGGGCGCGCGACCAGACCTCATGCGGGCGCGAGTGAAGTACGCCAAAGAAGTAATCATCCGGACACGCGAAGACGTAAACTCCGTCGTCGCACAGGACGACCTCGGGAACCCGGACGAACAGGCGATACTTTGAGACGCGGGGCGTGGCAACGTAGCGAGCAAGGCCGGACAGCGCACTTCTCATTGCCGGCGCGGTCTCCGCGTGGAGCCACCACTTCTCTCGGCGGGCGGTGCGCCTGTTCTTGTCCCGCTCCGGTTTTACAAAAGTCCGTGTGTGGAGGTACGGCGCTTCGTAGAAGGCGAACTCCTCCTCACTCAGAGCGTTGCCCGTGTCAATGATCCACTGAGGCACCGGGCGCTGCGCGATTGCCCCCCCGTTGAGCCACGGCCGCAGGATGTCGGAGTTGGGTCTCCCGCGCGGGTTGGGCGTTGACAGCCACTCGCTCGCCTCTTGCTCTTGAATGTTGAAGTCGCCCGACTTCTTTGTGCCGGTGAAGGAGAGGTCGAGATTCTCTTTTAATCTCGACGCCCGCGTTACGTCCGCTGCGGAAGAGAGATTCGCGTTGATGGTCGGCACCTCTCTGCCGTCGAGCATCTTCTTCGCTTCGCCGCCGTCGTCGAAGCCGACCATTGAGATGTGTACGCACGCCCCGTCGAGCACCCATTCCCTGTCACCGACGGCGAAGAAGATGTCTCCGCTCTCCTTAATCCTCTTCAACACCTCGCGGTTTGCGCCGCCGCGAATGCCCTGGGTGGCGAGGAGACCTGCGCGCCGGGCCTTACCCTCTTCGATATGTCTCCGCGCCTTCTCAAACCAGTAACAGACGAGGTCTGCGGCGCCGGGAACGCGGCCCCTGTAAACTTCCCAGAGCTTCTGTTGGTATTCGCGG
Organism: Pyrinomonadaceae bacterium; assembly: GCA_045807865.1. Lineage (GTDB taxonomy): Bacteria > Acidobacteriota > Blastocatellia > Pyrinomonadales > Pyrinomonadaceae > QHXN01. The sequence goes on along the minus strand of JBJMGP010000219.1, from coordinate 2,554 downwards.
CCGAGCTCCTCCCAAATTCTGCTGCCGCCGAGGAATGGCGGGTTGCCGACGATGAAGTCAACCGCCGGCCAGTCGGGTTCGCGCGGCGCGGCGGGGTCTGTGAGGTCGAGGACGGCGTCCTTGTTCTCGAAGCTCTTCATCGGGCGGAGGAGCGGCTCGGCCGGCGTGCCGTAGCCGTTGCGGTGCGCCCACTGTAGGTAGCCTATCCAGAGCGTCGTCTGCGCCAAGTCGAACGCGTACGGGTTGACCTCGATGCCGTGGAACTGCGTCGGGTTGACCCGCGGCAGGAAACTCCCCAGCCCGCGGTCTTTGGCGTACAGGTTTACCTCCTGCTCAAGGTCTTTCAGCTTCTGCAACGTCACGTAGAGGAAGTTCCCCGAGCCGCACGCCGGGTCGAGCACGCGCACTTCCGCCAGCCGCTCGTGGAACGCGCGCAAACGCCCGCGCGCGCCTTCGTGCGCCGGCCGCGTCCCCTTCGACAGCAGCGCCTCTATCTCCGCGCGCGCCGCCTCCCACTCGCGCCGGAGCGGGCGCATCACGACCGGCTCGATCAACGTCTCGATCTCCTCGCGGCTCGTGTACTGCGCGCCGAGCTGCGCCCGCGTGTCGGGGTCTAAGCCTCTCTCGAACAGCGTCCCGAAGACCGAAGCGTCCACCGCGCCCCAGTCGAGCCGCGCCGCCGCCTTCAACGTCTCGATCTCGCCCGCGTTGAGCGGGAGCACAGGGCTCCCCTTGAAGAGGCTGCCGTCGAACCGGCGTATCTGCTCGAAGAGTTGCGCCGCGTTGCGCGCGAAGCTCTCCGGCGTGCGCGAACGCTCCGCGACCTGCGTGAACATTCCCTCCGGCAGAAGTCCCACGTCCTCCGCGAAGAGGCAGAAGACGATGCGGTCGAGGAAGCGCGCGACCGCGTGCGGCTCGAACCCGCGCTCGCGTAGGCCCCGCGCCAGCCCGGCGAAGCGCCCGGCCACCTCGCGCGTCACCCCGGCCACGCGCCACTTGTTGATGAAGTCCTGGGCGTCCATGCTGTTTACGGAAGAGAATTTAACAGGGATGGACAGGATGGTTAGGATAGATTAACTAATAAGGTTCTTGAGTATTTCGCCCGGGTCGGGCGTCTTGCGGTGGAACCTTCTGTATTCGAGCTTGGGATTGCCGAAATTCACTAACAACCCGACATCGATGCCGGTCGCGTTCAGCTAGTTTATAACTTGCGCGTAATGTTCCGGTTTGAGTGCTGTTACAGCTTTCAGCTCAATAATGACTTTGTCTTCGAGAAGAATATCCGCATAAAACTCACCGACAACTTGTCCTCTAAACTTTACGGTCAAAGGACACTGTGACTTAGCCGCGACTCCCTTCTGCTGTAGAGCGATAAGTAGGGCTTTCTCATACACCGACTCAAGGAAGCCTGCGCCCAGCTCTTTCATAACCTCGAAACAGGCTTCCAAGGCTTTCCCCGTGAGGTCTTCGTAAAGCATCTGTTTCTCTCCTTCAGTTCTTTATCCTGCCTTATCCTGTCCATCCCTGTTAAATTTTCTCGCACTTCATGTGAGCGCTTCGAGGTTGCAGACGGCGATGGAGAGTTCGCGGTCGTCGCGGTGTTTTGCGTCGTGTGGGCGGGGTTGCCAGGTGCGCGAGGCGCGGAGTTCGAGTTCGTAGGCGCCGGCGGCGGAGAGTTCGTCGGGCACGTCGATGGTCAGTTCGAGCCAGCCGTGGCGGAGGAGGGAGAGGGCGGAGAGCGTGCGGCCGTTGAGGGAGATTTCGAGGCCGAGCGGACGCTCGCGCAGGTCGGGGATGTGGGAGGTGAGATCGAGCCGGAGTCCTCTGAGGGCGGGGGCGCGGAAAAGGACGCGCCCCCGCCTCTTCATCCAGCGCGCGACCGGCGGGAGCATGTTCGGCTCGTACCAACCGTCGTCGAACTCCGCGGCGCGGTCGAGACAGAGCGCGCGCCGCGTTTCGGCAGAAGTGGCGGAGGCGTAGAGGCCGTTGCGGTCGCGGTGCTCGTTATAGAAGGGGCCGAGCGGTTCGTCGGAGGCTTTCAGCAGAACGTAGAGCCCGCTCTTGGGGAGTCGCACGTGCAGGTCGGAGATTTTGTTGAAGACGTAGCCCATCGCCATGTCGAAGGCGCGCCGCTCCGAGTGCGAGAGGCCGCGCAGGTACTCGACGAAGTCGGGCTCGAAGGGCAGGCCGTACTCTTCGCGCTGCTTGACGAACTCCTCGGCCGAGAGACAGAGCGCGTAACGCGGCTCCCAGGCGACCTCGGGGAAGAAGCGCCGGAAGCGCGCCGCGTGCTCCTGCTCCTCTTCGAGCCCGACGTGTCCGTCCACCGAGATGAAGTGGCGCAACTCCTCCTCCGACATCTCCTCGTAACTCTTCTGCGCGCGCCGGTCGGTGCACTCGATGCCGTGCATGGTCACGCCGCCCGGCCGGAGCACGCGCGCGACCTCCGCGAGCACGGCGTCCTTCTCCCCGAACTCGACGTGGCCGAGCACGTCGAGGCTGACGACGTAGTCGAACGAGTCGTCGGCGAAGGGGAGGCGTGTGAGCTGCGCCG
>JBJMGP010000218.1:0-3861 GCA_045807865.1 Pyrinomonadaceae bacterium | reverse complement strand
GGTGAAGATCCGGTCGGTGCTGACGTGCACGTCCCGCCGCGGGGTGTGCGCCAAGTGCTACGGACGCGATCTCGCAACGGGCAGGATGGTGGAGCTCGGCACGGCGGTCGGCGTCATCGCGGCGCAGTCGATTGGCGAGCCAGGCACGCAGCTCACGATGCGCACGTTCCACATCGGCGGCACCGCGCGCCTGGAAGAGTCCTCGAAGCACGAGGCGCGCATGGACGGCACCATCAAGTACGTCGAGTTGAACGTGGTCAAGAACCGCCGCGGTGAGATCACGGCGATGAACCGCAACGGCGCGCTCATCATCATCGATGAGCGCAGCCGCGAGGTCGCCCGCCACCAGATCGTCTACGGCGCGCACATCCACGTCGAGAACGGCGCGCGCGTCAAGGAGGATCAGCTCCTCGCGACGTGGGACCCGTTCACCTTCGCCATCCTGACCGAGGTGGCCGGCACGGTGAAGTATCAGGACTTGAAGGAGGGCGTCACGGTCGAGGAGGAGGTTGACGAGGTCACGGGCCAGTCCCGCGTCGTCGTCAAGGACTCGCCCGACGAGAAGCGCCAGCCGCGCCTCGAAATCCGCACGGGCAACAAGGTCTTGAAGACCTACCAGATGCCCGTCCGCGCGAACCTGATGGTGCACGACGGCGACGAGGTCGCGCCCGGCGACGTGATCGCCAAGATTCCGCGCGAGACGACGAAGACGAAGGACATCACGGGCGGACTGCCGCGCGTCGTGGAACTCTTCGAGGCGCGCAAGCCGCGCGAGACCGCGGTCATGTCCGAGATCGACGGCACGATCAAGCTCGGCGCCATCTCGAAGGGCAAGCGGCGCCTCATCGTCGTCGGCGACGACGGCGAGGAGCGCGAGTACGACATCCCGCGCGGCACGCACATCAACGTGCAGGAGGGCGACCGCGTCCGCGCCGGCGAGGCTTTGATGGACGGCCCGCTCAACCCGCACGACATCCTGCGCGTGCTCGGCATGAACCGTTTGCAGGAGTACCTTGTGAACGAGATTCAGGAGGTCTACCGCCTCCAGGGCGTCAACATCAACGACAAGCACATTGAGGTCATCGTCCGCCAGATGCTCCGCTGGGTGCGCATCTCGGACGTGGGCGACACGGACTTCCTGCTCGACGAGCAGGTCGACCGCTTCCGCTTCACGGATGAGAACGAGCGCGTCCTCGGCACCGACGGCGAGCCGGCGAAGGCCGAGCCGCTGCTCCTCGGCATCACGAAGGCGTCTCTCTCGACCGACTCGTTCATCTCGGCGGCCTCCTTCCAGGAGACGACGAGGGTTCTGACCGAGGCGGCCATCTCGGGTCGCGTGGACTACCTGCGCGGCCTGAAGGAGAACGTCATCATGGGCCGGCTCATCCCCGCGGGGACGGGCATGGACTTCTACCGCAACGTCAAGGTCGAGCGCGACACGACGGCCGAGCGCGAGCGCGAGGAGCAGCAGTTGGAGAGCCTCTCCGACCTCCTCGGCGGCGTCGAGCCGCCCGCCATCGTTCCCGCCCGCGAGAAGGTCGCCGTGGCCACCGCCGACGGTGACGCCGACGCCGAGGTCCCCGACGCCGCGGACGAAGGCGACGACGAGTAACCTCCACTCTTAACCCAAACAAAGAGGCCGGCGCGGTGGCAACCCCGCGCCGGCCTCTTTAATCTGAGGTCGTTAAAAGGTCAGGGCAGAGCCGTGGGCCGTCAGCGCCCCGCGCCAGGCTGGGGCGGGCGCGCCTGCTCGGTGAAGATTTTCAAAACCTCGCGCTTGTCGTGTGGCGTGAGGCTGCCGAGGCCGCCGGTGACTTCGTACTTCTGGTTGACCCACTTGCGCACTTTGGCCGCGTCGTAGCCCAGCTCCTCCGCCGCCTGCAAAATCAGGGTATCGAGGTCGGCTCCTGCGTCCGCAGGGGCCGGAGCCTTCTCGGGCGCCTGTGCGGGGCGCGCCGGAGTCACCGACGCGGCTGCCGCGGCTGCCTGCTGCTTCTTCGCCCCGCGGACAACCTCCTCGCGGCTCGCCACGCCCCGCCGCACCTCGAACCCGAGCAGGGCCAGGGCGCGGCCGACGCTGGAAGTCTCGCAGACCTCCACATAGCTGCCCGCCTGCACGTGGCCCGCGCTCCTCAGCTCGTAGGCGTGCCCCGTCGCGGCGGGGAGCGCGTCGTCTGGCTCGCGGTAGACCTCCGCGCGTATGAGGATGAAGCCCGTCTCGGCGGAGTGCTCGATGATGGTCGTGATGATCCGCCCCTGCGGGAATTTGGCGTAAAATTTTTCGATTCTTTCGCTGACGGTAATGTACTCATCCGGGTTGAAGCGCATCAAAGATTTTCGCCTTTCGGTTGGAGGTCTTACGGGCGCAGACTTTAGCAGAAAACCGGCCCGGCAGGCACGTCTCAGGTCGGCGGGCGGGGATTTTTGAGGCGGAGGGAGTGGACGGCGCCCCCGCGCTTGACAGAGCGGGCGAGCGTCCGTATAGTCTCACGTTTGGACTAGCAGTCCATTTCCCAACAGTGCGGCGCTCAAGTAGTTCTGCCGGTGTGGAGGCGTCGCCCGGTCTGCGGCCCGAAAGGGCAGCAGGTCGTTGACAAATATTGTGGCGTAAACTCCGGGCCTCCTTCCTGAAAGGGTCGGGCCGGTTCCGGGGAGCGAAACGACGGGGCCGCAAGCTTTAGAAGCGCCCCGCAACCCTTTTAGAAGGCGACGCCACAGAAAAGTTCGGCCGTAGGGAGGCCAACATCCACACCCGCTCTTAAGCCAGAACATCCCTGATTAATTAGACAAACAAGGGCATGCCGCTCTTGCGCTGACTGCCGGACACATGGTTCCGGTAAGAGGCAGGGAAGGCAGCCTCTTGCGCCTTGAAAACGGGCGCGAGGGCCTCGGAGACGAACTTTAAAGAGGACTGGAAAGCAGTGCCGACCATCAACCAACTCGTACGCAAGGGTCGCCAGGCGGTCAAGTACAAGACGGCGAGCCCGGCCTTGCAGCAGTCGCCGCAGAAGCGCGGCGTCTGCACGCGCGTCTACACGCAGACCCCGAAGAAGCCGAACTCGGCGCTCCGCAAGGTCGCGCGCGTGCGCCTGACCAACGGCATCGAGGTGACGACCTACATCCCCGGCGTCGGCCACAACCTCCAGGAGCACTCCATCGTGCTCATCCGCGGCGGGCGTGTCAAAGACCTGCCGGGCGTGCGCTACCACATCATCCGCGGCACGCTCGACTCGGTCGGCGTCAACGACCGCAAGCAGGGGCGCTCGAAGTACGGCGCCAAGGGTAAGCGGTAAGAACAGACTGAAGAACGACTATGCCGAGAAGAAGAATTGTTGACAGGCGCGACGTGCTGGCTGATCCCGTTTACAACAGCCCGCTGGTGACCAAGTTCATCAACGGCCTGATGTGGGGCGGCAAGAAGTCTACGGCGGAGGGCATCTTCTACAGGGCGCTGGCGCAGGTCGGCGACAAGACCGGCGAAGACCCCTTGAAGATGTTCAAGCGCGCCATCGAGAACGTGCGCCCGACCGTCGAGGTCAAGTCGCGCCGCGTGGGCGGCTCGACCTACCAGGTGCCCATAGAGGTCGCGCAGGAGCGCCGCGGCTCGCTCGCCATCCGCTGGATCGTGGGGGCGGCCCGCGCCCGCGGCGAGAAGACGATGATCGACCGCCTCGCCGGCGAAATGCTCGACGCCGCCAACAATCGCGGCACCGCCGTCAAGAAGCGCGAAGACACGCACAAGATGGCGGAAGCCAACCGTGCGTTCTCGCACTACCGCTGGTAACGGCCGGCCAACAATAAGGATTTCTCCCCCATGCCCCGCGTCCATCCAATCGAGGACTACCGCAACTTCGGCATCAT
>JBJMGP010000217.1:0-83997 GCA_045807865.1 Pyrinomonadaceae bacterium | reverse complement strand
CTTCGGGAATCGTCTGCCGCACTATCTCGCAGAACTCTTTGAAGCGCGACTCGTCGCCGCCGAAGGCGAGCTTTATCACGCGCTCGCGCATCTCCGCCTCGCTCAACTTTTCAGTCTCTTCCGCCACTCACTATCCCCCTTGACCCGAGTGTTTAATTTGAGAGCTATCCTACCATCGACATTTAAGAATTAACGACAGAGACACAGAGACACAGCTAAGAACACGGCTGAATGCTTTTAGCTGTGCCTCTGTGTTTTTGTGGTGAGATGTTTTCCCGCCGGCTCTCTCTACTCCACGTAAGACCGGGTCAGCTTGCGGAAGTGGTAACCCATCGCGGCGAGTGTGACGGCGTGTGCGAAGTTCTGGCGGTGCTCGGTGAGCGTGCGCTTCATGTAGCGCCAGAAGTCCATGCGCGCGCCGTCGAGCAGGCCGAGCACGAGGGCGATGCGTGCGAAGGCGGCGAGGTCGCTCGTCAGGCGCGTCTTGCGCGGCTCGGGGCCTTGCGTCAGGTGTGAGAGACAGTCCAGCGCGCGCTGGTAGTACTCGGCCGGGCTGTAGATGGTCGAGAGGATGCGCTTGTAGCCCTCGACGAGGCGCGCCTTGTCCATCCGCGGGATGAAGTTGAGCGAGCCCTCCGTGTTGTTCCCGGAACTCTCACGCAGCAGCCGCCCCTCGCGTTCGAGCCGGCGCCAGAGCTGTGTGTCGGGCAGCGCCTGGAGCAGACCTACCATCGCGAGCGGGATGGCGCTTTCGCGGATGAAGTTGATCTGGCGGTCGAAGATGTCCTCGGGGTCGTTGTCGAAGCCGACGATGAAGCCGGCCATCACCTCCATCCCGTACGACTGAATCCTGCGCACCGACTCCAACAGGTCCCGCCGCGTGTTCTGCCCCTTCTGGGCCTCTTTCAAACTCTCCTCGACCGGCGTCTCGATGCCGAGGAAGACGCGCCGGAAGTTCGCGCGCCGCATCATCTCAAGGAGTTGGTCGTCCTCGGCCAGGTTGACGCTCGCCTCCGTGATGAAGGAGAAGGGGCGCCCGTGCCGCTCCGACCACTCGATCAACTCCGGCATGAACCGCTTGACGTTGCGCTTGTTGCCGATGAAGTTGTCGTCCACGATGAAGACGAGGCCGCGCCAGCCCGTCGCCTTGAGCGCTTCCAGCTCGGCGAGCATCTGCTCGTTCGTCTTCGTGCGCGGCACGCGCCCGTAGATCTCGATGATGTCGCAGAACTCGCACTGGAAGGGGCAGCCGCGCGAGTACTGGACGCTCATCGCGCTGTAGCGTCCGAGTTCGGCGAGTTGAAAGTGCGGGACGGGGGTCGCAGTGAGGGCCGGACGCTCTGCGGCGCGATAGACGTGCTTGGGTTCGCCGCTCTCCAGGTCTTTCAAAAATTGGGGCAGCGTCGCCTCGGTCTCGCCGACAAAGACGTGGTCGGCCTCGGGCAGGTGCTCGGTCGTGGAGACGTACGGGCCGCCGAGGACGACGCGCTTGCCGAGCGCCTTACTTCGTTTGATGACCTGTTCGAGCGAATCCTTCTGCACGATCATCGAGCCGGCGAAGACGATGTCGGCCCACTCGATGTCGGCGTCGCGGAGCCTCCGGACGTTCATGTCCACCAGGCGCCGCTCCCACGCTTCGGGCAGCATGGCCGAGACGGTCAGCAGCCCGAGCGGCGGGAAGGGCGAACGCTTGCCCTCGAACTTGAGCGCGTGGCGGAAGTCCCAGTACGTCTCGGGGAATTCCGGGTTGACCAGCAGAACCTTCATCTCGCGTCCTCCTCTCTCAGGCAGGCGTCCCCGACCGCGAGGCACACCACATCATCCGACTTCGGGGGAAGCTCGACCGGGGGCTCGGTGCAGGAAAACTTTCAGTCGCCGCTGCTGGCCGCCGACGCCGTCACCGCGCCCGAGACCTCGTCCGAATGGCGGCGCGACGCGCGCCACTTCGAGAACCCCTCGCGCACGAGCGACGAGATCGGCCGGCGGTTCTCGTAGAGCAGCTTCATCCACGCCCGCCGCGTCATCTGCGGGAAATAGATGCCGCGGAAGAAGAGGCGCGCCACCAGGATGCTGAGGCGGAATTGGATGTGATGGTCGGCGATGGACTCGACGGCCTGCCGGTTCCGCTCGGGGCTGTAGGAACGCTCCCAGGCGCGGCGCGTCTCAAGCCGCGCTTCCTCGATGGTCATCTTCAGGGGCGCGTGCGCCATCACGAACGGCGCGAAGTCGAGCCAGTGCTTCGGCCGCGCCAGACGGCCGGCCTTCTCCAGCCTCTCGTAGAGCGGCGTGGCCGGGAACGGCGTGAGCTGGCCGAAGACGGGCAGCCCCGGCGGCCAGGATTCGATCTCCCGGACGGTGCGGTCGGCCACCCCCACCGTGTCGTTGTCCATCCCGAAGATGAAAGAGGTGATGGCGTAGATGTTGCGGCGCGCGAGCCGCTCCAGCACCGCCCCGTACTCCGAAGGCTTGCTGAAGTTCTTGTTGACGTCGGCCATGTTGGCCGGGTCGATGGACTCCATCCCGATGAAGACCCACTTGCCGCCCGACTCGGCGATGAGGTCAACCAGCTCCTCGTCGCGCAGGAGGTTCGCGCTGATCTGCGCGACCCAGGGGAGCTGCGCGTCCGCGGCGATGATGTCGCGCAGCAGCGACTTCACACGCTTGATGTTGATGGCGAGGTTGTCGTCGATGAAGAAGACGGCCACCTGACCGCGCTCCTTGCGCGCGCGCTCCTTCAGGCGGAGGAGTTCCTCGACCACCGACTCGTTCGTGCGGAAGCGGATCGAGTCGCCGAAGAAGCCCGTCACCGTGCAGAACTCGCAGCCGTAGGGGCAGCCCCGCCCGGTCTCGATGGGGACGACGTAGAAGCTGCCCCAGCCGGCGCCCATCCGGCTCAGCATCGGTCGCAGGAAGCCGGGCACGAGGCTGAACTGTTCGAGTTCGAGAGTCTCCCAGGGGATGTGCGGGTAGGGCTGGAGGCTCGGCTTTTTATCTGCACCCTTCGCATCCCGCTCGGGCTGGTAGACCTCCTTCAACTCGCCGCGCGCGGCATCGGCGACCATGAGCGGCCACGTCTCGTCTGCCTCGCCCAGGGCGACGGCGTCGGCGTGGCGCTGGCCGCCGTCACGCCCGAGCGCCTCGTCGGGACACTCGGTGACGTGCGGGCCACCCATCACGACCTTCAGGCCCGCGGCGCGGAGCGCGTCCGCAACCCTGTAGGCCTTGGCGACCATGCGCGTCATCGCGCCGATGCCGACGAGCCCGACACCCTGCGCGCGCGCGAACTCGACGATCTCGTCGTCGGTCATCGCCTTCGCGTTACCGTCGATCAAAATCACTTCGTGTTCAGGCGGCGTGAGCGACTGGAGAAGGAACATCCAAAGGTGAGGCATGAAGTTGCGCGTCACGCCGTTGTCAGGGTTGTAGAGTAATATCTTCAAAGGGCCTGCTTCCTGCCGTCGTCCAGAACCGGGGATTTACCTTGTTGAATTTACCGTCGGGAAAGAAATGTAAGCCGTGTCGCGGGCGGGGCCAGGGGAGCCCCTTTCCTGCCCAAGAGTGCTTTGCGGGCGGGAGTATAACAGAAGTGTACTTGAACGCGCACGGGCATCTGGCCGTCATCTTCAGGAGGGCTTCTTTTCGCCGGGCAATTTCGCCTCGGGCGCGCCCGACTTGGCCGCGGCGTGCTCGATCTCGGCGTTGACCTTGCCGCCCACGAGGATGGCGGCGCCCGTCAGGTAGAACCACAACAGAAGGATGATGACCGCGCCCAGCGAGCCGTAGGTCACGCTGTAGCGGTCGAAGTAGCCCAGGTAGAGACGGAAGCAGAAGGAGACTGACAGCCAGAGCGCGACGCCCGCGAGCGAGCCCGGGGTAATCCAGTACCATTTCTGGTGTTTGAGGTCGGGCGCGTAATAGTAGATGAGCGCGAAGGCCAAGAGCACAAAGACCAGCACGATGGGCCACTGCACGAGGTTCCACGCGGCCTTAAACGCGCCGCCCAGTTCGTATCGGGTCGCGAGCCCCTGGCCGATCTCGCCGCCGTACAGGACGAGTGCGAGCGCCGTGATGGTCAGCGCCGCCAGCGCCGCCGTCAGCCCCAGCGAAATGAGCCGGAGTTTCCAGAAGGGGCGCGACTCCCGCACGCGGTACGCCCCGTTCAAAGTGTCGCCGATGGCCCCCATCCCGTTGGAGGCAAACCAGAGCGCCGCCAGTAGCCCGAAGGAGAGCTTGCCGCCGGTCGCGCCCTCGGTTATCTCTACGACGGTCGCACTCACGAGCTGCGAGGCCGAGCGCGGCGCGACGCTCCCCAGGTAGCGGAGCAGGTTTGTGCGCAGCTCCGTCCCCGCTTCGGCGAAGTAGCCGAGCATCGAGGTCAGAAAGATGAGCAGCGGAAATAATGCGAGCAGGAAGTAGTAAGAGAGTGCGGCCGCGCGCGTGAAGAGGTCGCCCTCGTAGATTTCGAGCCACACGCACCGGCCCAGCTCGCGCCAAGTCAGGCCGCCGAGCTTCCAGAGTGACGCGATGGCCTTCTGGTCTTTCTTGTCCATTCGACCCGCGCCAGGCTACGCGCCCTTCGGCCGGAGCGCCGGAGACCTTCGTGATTAAGAGAGCCCGTCCCGCAAAAAGCGAACAGGCGCGTCAGCCTTGGGGGCCTCGCGCCTGTTCTTATGTGGCTCACTGTCCTCACCCCAGCAAACCACTGAGCGGAAGGTTTCACCAACCGCCCGGTTGAAGACACAATACACCAAACTCTCCGACTCGTCCAGCGCCCCCTAAAATTTTGTTCATAGCGCTTGTCGGCTTCACCTTTCCTCTCTTCCTGTCGGCTATTTTTTTATTAGTACGTGGGCGAACAGCGCACTGAAAGCGTTTGCCGTTTATAATGGCCGCGGTCGGAAAGCTCTGACGCACGTCTGTAAAGTTCGGGGAGGGACTCTTAGTGTCCGGTCGGCTCACGGTGAAGAAGAGCGGGATTTATGGGATGGGATGTTTCGCGCTCACGTACTTCCCGGCGCGGAAGAAGATAAAGCTTTACGAGGGCGAACTCATCAGGGGAAGCCGCAAGATTCAAGCGCGCATACGGAAGCAGATGGATTCCGCCGTCAAGATCATCACCCTCGACGAGGACACGGCCATCGACGGCGCCGTGGGCGGCAACGAGACGGCCTTCATCAACCACTCGTGCGACCCCAACGCCTTCATCCGGATCGTCCCGGGGTTGAAGGTCGCCATCTTCGCGCGCCGCGACATACAGCCCGGCGAGGAGCTGACCATCGACTACCGCGACCCCGACCACCCGGAGGTCTGTCACTGCGGCGCCTCAAACTGTCGCTCGAACGGCAAACGCTCTTGAGACACAGCCGGTTCGGTTTACAGTTCAACCCAGAGACACAGCTTGAAGCGCTTGAGCCTCAAGCTGTGTCTCTGGGTTGGACTGGATTGAAAACTCCCCTGAAAGCTTAGCGGGAGGCGGCGGAGGCGTCCGCGAGGGTGTAGGCGTTCTTCTCGCCGTCGAAGGCGATGCTGGCGAGCGTCTTTTTGCCGTTGTTGTCCACGAGCTGGAAGTCGAGCCTGAAGGGGCCTTTGCCGCGCGCCTGCGCGGTCGTCTGGGCGCGGGCGAGGACCTCTTTCGACTTCCGGTCGATGACGGTCAACTCGTTGGTCGCTTCGTCAACGCTGAAGACGTAGGTGCCGGCCTTGACGGTCGTCGCGCCGACGACGAAGTCCTGGCCGACGGTCAGCGTGCGGCTCTTCGCCTTGGCGAAGGCGGGGGCGGCGCAGAGTACGCCAAGGAGGAGAGCGGTAGCGATGCGGGTCGTCATCTTTTTCATTGCAGGAATCCCTTTCCGTCTGGTTCGAGGCTTTTGGGCGGCGCTGCTCGGGGGCGAGCCGTGCGCGCCGCAGTCACACGCACTTTACGGGCGCGCACCCGCGCGCGTTCGAGGAATGTGACGACCTGCGGGAACCTTGGTGCGAACGGCCCGCGGGTTGGGACGAGACGGCGAAACCTGATGCGGGCTGTCCGTTAACGGGCAGGATGGGATTCCAAACGGTTGGACGAAAGGCTAAGAGTAGTGAAGCAAGTCGGGGAGGAGCTCACTTCTTCTGCTTCATCGACGAACGAACCGACTCGGCTTTGACCAGAAATTCGAGCCTGCGTCGCTCCTCGTCGGGGATGTTCGGTGCGAAGCGAACACCGAATCCGATCTCGTCCGCCTTGTAAATGACGTAACCCCAGAGCGTGATGATGCCGCCCGGCAGCAACAGCTCGATCTTGACCAGCTCACGCTTTTCGACACCCATGTCTTCGGTCAGGACGAAGCAGCCGGCAGTGCTGATGTCCGTGACGGTGCCCTCGCGCCGCGAGCGCGGCCCCTCCCAACGAGCGCGGATATTCACCTTGTATCGCTCGGCCAGCCGCCGCTCCATCCCCATGTAAAGCCCTCCCGGGATCATCATCCCGAGTTTAATCACTATTAAGACGGAGTCAACTTCAGAGACAGGGGCGAAACCATCTTGCGCCGTGTGCGGCCGCAGTATTCATCTTTCAAGCGTCCGCCGCGCCCCTTTCAGTTGTCGCCGCCGGCTGCTCAGATCACGGCCCCGAAGGCTTCACCGACCTGGATTTATCCTTGCGCGAAAGCCGCGGCCCACGAGTTGCCAAGTTGTAACGCGGGTCTGGAAAAGAACACATGGAGCAGCCGATGTCGAACGTCTCTACTTACACCAACCGTGACCCGCGTTATGACGGGCTCGCCGACTGGTTTTATCCCGAGCGCATCCTGCTCAGTTATGCGCAGGTACTTTTGAACCCGCTCGTCTACGCTCTGGAAGGCGCGGTCGGCGGCGTCCAGCGGCGCTGGCGCAGGGAGCGGCGGCGGCGCCTCGTCGGGCGCTCGTACGACATGGCGCTTGAGCTGGCCCGCGTGCTGCCTCAGGGCGCACGTGTGCTCGACGTGGGCTGCGGCAGCGGCTTCATCGCGCACCACCTCTCGGCGATCCTCGGCACACGTGTCTCAGGCATTGACGTGCGCAAGCACGCCGACGCACCCATCGACTACGCCGCCTTCGACGGCGCGCACTTCCCCGCTGGCGACAACTCTTTCGATGCCGTGCTGCTCTGCTATGTGCTGCACCACGCGCAGGATCAGCCCGCGTTTCTCCGAGAGGTTCGCCGCGTCCTGTGTGCCGGCGGTCTCGTCGTCGTCTACGAAGACATTCCCGAAGCCGCCTGGGACGCGACGGCCTGTCGCGCACACGACCGCGCGTGGCGCACGCGCACAGGGCCTTGCCGCTTCCGGGTCTGGGAGGGGTGGCGACACGTCTTCACTGCCACAGGCTTCGAAGTCATCTCCGTCCGGCGTCTCTCGCGCTGGCGTAACTTCACGCACCCCGTCCGGCGCGGCCTCTACGTGCTCAGGGCTTCTGACTCCCGGCGCCTCGCTGTATAGTTTCGTATGTGAAGAGGCCAGTGCTTATCGTTGAAGACGAGGCGGACATCGCCGAGGGGTTGAAATATAACCTTGAGCGCGAAGGGCTGACGGTCGTCGTCGCTGAGACGGGCGAAGGGGGTTTGGCGGCTGCTCTCGACCACACGAACCCGCCGTGCCTTATCCTGCTCGACCTGATGCTGCCCGGGATGTCTGGGACGGAGCTGTGCCGCCGCCTGCGGCGCGAGCCCCGGACGCGGCGGACGCCCATCATCATCCTCACGGCCCGTGGGTCTGAGTCGGAGCGCGTGGCGGGTTTAGAGCTGGGCGCGGACGACTACGTCACCAAGCCCTTCTCGGTGCGCGAGCTGGTCGCCCGCGTGCGCGCCGTGCTCCGCAGAGCGGACGAGTCGGCGGCAACCGTCTACGAGGACGCGCGGCTGCAAATCAACTTCGAGGAGATGAAGGTCGTCTGCGCCGGGCAGGAGGTTAAACTCACGCGCAAAGAGTTCGGCCTGCTCTCCACCCTCGCGCACAGGGCCGGGCGGGTCGCGCCGCGCAACCAGTTGCTCGACGAGGTGTGGGGACAGCAGTACTACGGCGACACACGCACGCTGGACGTGCACATCCGCCGCCTGCGCCAGAAGCTCGGGGCCTGCGGCGACTGTATCGAGACCATCGTCGGCGTCGGCTACCGCTTCAAGGCTTTTTCCAACGCGGACAGCCAGGCCGAGAATGATATTTGATTCGGACTAAACGTCCTTATGCAACTCCGCATCGCAGTCTTAATCGCGTTCGCCGTGGGACTTCTGGCAGCGTGGCTGGCTCTCTACCGGGCGGATTCATACGCGGCGTGGGTCGCGCTGGCGGCGGCGCTGTTCGGCGCGGCCGTCGTGCGGTTCTACCCGAGGGGGCGCGGCGCGGAGGACGAAGCGCTGCACATGTCCGAGACGGCGCAGGGGCGCGCCGCGGGCGCGACGCTGAACGTGGCCGCAGCAGTCGCGGCGGGCGAGGTGCACGCGGCGACGCTCCTCGAAGTGACGATGGACAGCATGCGCGAGGCCGTCGTCATCATCGACAACGCCATGCGTGTCGTCGCGCTCAACAACTCGGCGCGCGCGGCCTTCCGTCAGGGCGGCGCCGACGCCCTGAGCCCACGCCGCCTGAGCGACCTCACGCGCAACCCGGCCATCTATTCCGCCTTCGCCGCGGCCGTTGCGCGCGGTGAGCGGGCCGAAGTCAAGGTAGAGGCCAACGGAGGCGGCGACCGGCGCGTCTACGACCTGCACGTCGCGCCGCTCAGACAGCGCGAGGTCGTTTACGGCAGCGACGTGCGCGGCGCGGTCGGCGTCTTCTTCGACATCACGCGGCTCGAACAGCTTGAGCGTGTGCGCCAGGAGTTCCTCTCCAACGTCTCGCACGAGCTGCGCACGCCGCTCACCTCCATCATCACCTTCGCCGAGACCTTACAGGACGGCGCGCTCGAAAACGAAAAGGACGCGCGCCGCTTCGTCCAGATCATCGGCCGCAACGCCGGACGCATGCGCTCGCTGATCGAAGACATCATGGAGTTGTCGGCCATCGAGTCGGGCGCGCTGGGGCTGGAAGTGCGTGAGGCGCGTCTGCATCAGCTCGTCCGAGAGACATTCAACGCGCTGGCCTCGAAGGCCGAAGGCTGCGGCGTCACACTCGTCAACGAGGTCGAGCCCGGGGCGGTCGTCCGCGCCGACGCGCGGCGGCTCGAACAGATGCTCATCAATCTGGTGGAGAACGCGATCAAGTTCAGCCGGCGTGGCGGCGAGGTGCGTGTCAGGCACGAGCGCGGGGCGCGCGACCTCATCGGCGTCGAGGACGAGGGGGAGGGCATCCCCGCCGAGCACCTGCCGCGCATCTTTGAGCGCTTCTACCGCGTAGACCGTGCGCGCTCGCGCGAGTTGGGCGGGACGGGGCTCGGGCTCGCCATCGTCAAGCACCTCGCCCGCGTCCACGGCGGCGAGGTCAGCGTCCGCTCGACCCCGAATGAGGGGACGACCTTCACCATCGAGTTACCCCACGATACGCCTTCGACGGATGGCAACACGAACGGCGAGGGTTAAGTCTCTACCACGCGCGTCGAAACGCCGAGCCAGTTGCCCGAGGAGCCGCGGCCGGCGACATAAACGGGGAGGTTGATGGAGCCGACGCGGTAAACCTTGAGGTCTTTCAAATTCTGTTCGAGCAGCTTCAGCAGCCTCTGGAACTTGCGCGCCGTCTCCAACTGCTCCGCGTTCTTCCACTCCGCCTCCGAAGTCGCGACGCGGAAGAGATCGGCCGCCGTCCTCGTCTCGACCTGCGCGCCCGATGCCTCACCCGTCAACCCGCGCAGGAATTCGTCTGTCGGCTCCGCGGTTCCCCAGTTGAAAACCTCGAACGGATAGTCCGACTCACTCATGAACGTGAGCCCGCTCGTCGCTTCGCGCAGCTCTGCAATCAGTTGCTCGTCAGTCATCGCATATTCCCTCGCCAGCCTTTAATTGAGTCGCACCATTTAACCACAGAGGCAGAGGTTGCACGGAGTCATCACAGACCCGCGCCGGTTCAAGCAAGCAGCGCGTGAATCAGCTTCGTGACCTGTTGATCCTTCGCAGCGCCGAATCTCGCGTTACGAGTGTCGGGGTCTACTCCCCGGCGGGAGGTTCTGTTGGAAAAGACTTTCAACGTGAAGGCGTCGGCGCACATCTACGCACGCGAGCTTGAGCAGCTCGGGCGTGTGGCGGTCGAGCGCACAATCGTAAAGACGACCTCGGGCTGGGCCAGCCTGGCTTGCGGTCTAGACTGACGCGGGTTGGATGTGTGTGATGGCGTCTCGTCGCCGCATCCAGAAGGGCGAGCCCCCCCAGCGACGCTCGCCGCCGTAGAAATCTGCCCTGACTGTCAGATAATCTTCGAACTCGCGAGCGGTAAGGGCTTCGTATTTTTCGAGCCCCGCCGCGGAGCCCTCGAAGTAGTCGGCGACGGCGTAGGAGGCCAAGACGCCCGAGCGCAGACTCTTGAGGATGCCCTGCGAGGAGAGCGGGTCGAACGTCGTCGCCGCGTCGCCGACGGCGAGCCATCTGTCGCCGGTGACGCGTTCAAGGCGATGCGTGTAGGCCGCGTGGACGGAAGGCGCGCCGAGCGGTGTCGCCTGCTGCACGCGCTCACTGGTGTGGCGAGTTTGTTCGAGCAGGTCGAGCCACGAAACCAGAGACTTCAACCCGCGCCTCTTCAACACGTCAGCGTCGCTCATGCAGTAGACGATGACCTTGCCTCCGGGCAAACGCGACGAGTACCACCAGCCCTCCTCCCAGGACTCGACCAGCGTGTAGGTGTCAACGAGCGGCTCGGCTTCGCCGAAGATGAGAGAGACGCCGTGTAGCCCGTCAAGCAAAACCTTCCCGACTCCGCGCCTGGTGGCAAAGGCGGCGCGGCGACCGGTGGCGTCGATGACGAAGGAGGCTTCGAGGAGAAGCTCTCTTCCCTGCCCGGCCGTCACGTTAAGCAGCCAGCCCCCGCCGTCTTTGGGCTGTGAGTTGGTGCACTTGCAGCCGGAGTACGTGGTGACGCCTTGTCCCTCGGCCGCACGCGCGAGCATGAGGTCGAAGCGTGCGCGGTCAAGGTGCCAGCCGCGGCCCGCGGGGTGATAGATGAACTCGTTGTCGTAGAGTTCGTCAGAACCCCACGCCGCGCGCGTCCCGTAGGCGGCGACGTGCCCTTCACCGACGAACACCTCCCAGACGCCCAACTGCTCAAGCACGTTCTGCGCCGTCGGCGGGAGTGTCTCCCCGACCCGCGGCGCGTTGTAACACGACTGCTCGACGAGCGCGACGGAGAGTGACGGCCGGTGCTTGCGCAGAGAGATTGCCGCGGCCGCGCCGGCCGGGCCGCCGCCGAGAATCACAACGTCGTGGCCGAAGGTGTCTGCCCGCGGGCTCATGCGTTTGAATGGTTAAAGTCAGTCGGCGGGCTCGTCCTGTTTGACGGCGATCCAGGAGCAGACGACGCCGGCGGGGGAGACGCCCCCCGAGCCGCTCGCGTGCGGGACGGTGCGGACGATGGAGCCGACCATCGCCATCCGCTGGTTGACGCCGTTCGGCCACGGGCGAATGACGTAGCCGACGTAGTCGTAGACCCACTCTTCGCCGCCCACGAGTCCCGTCCCCTGAAAGCGCACGGTGAAGGGATTACCGTAGGTGGTCGAGCCCTTGAGGTTGAGTTGCCAGCCCGTGTCGTAGATGAGCCCGGTGAACTCGTTCATCGGCGAAGGGTCGATGCGGATGTTGCCGCGGCCGAATTCGAGGTCGTTGAACTGCTCGGAGAGGTCTGGGTCGTTGAGGAAGCTGCGATACGTCCAGGTGCCGACCAGGACGCCGTTGTCCGGCTCTCTGCTCATCTCTCGTTCACCTCGCGTCAGATGTTGTCGTCGTTGCGCTCGACCTGTATGAACTGCGGGTTGCCGTTGGTGGGCGTGTAGTCCGGGTTCGGGCCGATGAAGCCGAGGTCTTTCCACGCCGTCACCATCTTCAGGTCGCCGGCGTTGGTCTGCGGGATGCCCTGCGACCAGGGCACCTGTCCCCCCTGCGCGGTCAAGACCTCCATCGGGCGGTGCGAGGGCCACCAGTAGGTCGTCTGCGGCACGTCCGGCGCGGGGTCGCCCACGCTCTGCGGCTCGATGACGTTCCACTGCGCGTAGGTGATGTCTGTCGGCTGCGTCGAGCACTCGTTGAAGTCGGCCTGCCAGGGGACGGCGCCATACTTCGTGAGGTCGCCGGGTTCGAGCCCCACGGCCAAGCTCCCCTGATCCTGCGGCGTGGTGAGCGGCCCGGGCAGGCTCAAGGGGTTCGGCTGCCAGGAGGCGAGCACCTTGGGCGAAAAGTATGTGCTGTGCTTGATGCGGAACGGCTCGGCGTAGATGGCCGGGTTGCGGATGATCCAGGCCACTTCGCCGCCGGGGCAGAAGGCGCCGCCCAACCCGTTCGAGAGGACGCCGCGGTCGAGGTCTGTGCCGGTCAAGGTTCTCTGCTCCGGCGGCGTGGTCGGGATGTCCTCCTGCTGCTCGTTGATGAACTTGCCCGCCGCCCACTGGCCGAGGATGAAGAGCTGCGTGTTCGTCAGACGCAGGAACTTCGACGGCACCGTGTTCGTGAGCGGGTTGTCGCCGCACAGGAACGGCATCAGGACGAGGAAGTAGTTCGGCATCGAAGGGTCGGGTGGGAAGTTGTAGAGGTTCTCCTGCCCGGGCTTTCTGAGCGCCCACCAGATGCGCCGGCGCCACGTCTGACGTTTCGCGCGCTCGTCCGGGTCTTCACCCTCGTAAGGCGGGACGGAGAGCAGCGAGGGGTCGAAGTTCCCTTCCACGCCGCTCGTCGTGTCGTGCGGGTCTCCGCCGGCGAAGGTGTCGAAGTCGAAGACGAACTGGTAGCTCTGCGGCCGCGTGAGGATGGGCCAGATGTCGCGGTAGAAGTACGGGTAGTAGTCCGGGTTCCACTGCGCGTTCTTGCGCCAGAGGTCGAGCGCCTTCGCGTCCGCGGGGTCAGGCGGCTTCTGCCCGGTGTAGGGCGGCGTGCCGTACATGTACGGGTCGTAGCCGAAGTGGCGCACGGCCACGTCGTAGGCGATTTCATCCATCGTCACGATATCCACGATGGTCGGTGCGTACCGCGGGTAGCCGACGACGCACCACGCCGGCACATCCACGTCCGCGCTGCGGGTCGAGCCGACCGTCGGGTCGTCCGTGCGCCCGTTCACACTGATGATCTTGTAGACGACGCTGGCCGTGACGGGGCCGTCCGACACGTCGTCAAACCAGCCGTCGTTGTTGGCGTAGTGGTGAATCACGGGATGGCCGAAGCCCTTCTTATATGAGCCGGAGTTGCCGTGACCGCCGAGCACGAGGAGGCGGAGGTTCTGGCCCTGCTGGATGGCGCGCATCTCGCCGAGCGTATCGACGGAGTTGGGCGTGAGCGGCGGGGGGAACGACTGGGTGTAGCCGGGGTTCTGCCCACGCGCGAAGTTCGCCGTGCGCTGCTTCTTGTTCGAGTAGCTGACGGTCTGCGGGCCGGGGTCGATGATGAGCTGCTGGCGCGCGTCCGGGTTGGTGACCTCCTTGTTGCGCAGCGGGTGGTCTGAGCTGTAGCCGTGTTCGCCGTCGAGCTGCTGAAACTCGTACCAGCTCGCCTTCTTGTTCGCGAGGTAGACGCTCCACTGGATGTCCTTCACTTCGGCGACGATGGTCTGCCCGGTCTTCCAGTAGACGGTCGTGATCTGTTCGCCGACCTGTAGCTCATTGCCCTGCTTGAAGTCGTCGTCATAGCCGTAGACGCGGAAGCGCGCGGCCTGCCGCTTGACGCGCCCCGCGGCGTCCTTAAACTTCGTGACGGGCCGCTCGGTGCCGTCCGAGTTCAGCTCGTTGGGAATCTGCCCGGCCTGCTCGGGCGCGAGGTAGAACTCGTCGGGGCTGTCGCCGACGCGCGCAATCCCGATGGCGGGGTGAATCTTGAATCTCATTGCGGGGTCTCCTGGGATGAGTTCCTTTTAATCTTTGAAGTTCAGCGAGACGCCGTGCATCCAGAGCGCGTTCGGCTTCGGCGTGCCGTCGATGTCGAGCACGACGAGGTTGACCTGAAAGTCGGTCGTGCCCTGCTCGCTGAGGCGGCGGACGGCCTCGGTCGCGTCGATGCGGAAGTTGCCGGGCGTCTTGCGGTGGCGCGGGCGGATGTCGTACTTGCGGCGCGACTCGGAGGGCACGTCGCAGTGGCCGGGGCCGCCGATGCACTCGCCCGAGAAGGTCGCCAGTTGCGCGACGAAGTTCGGATTGTCGCGCGTCGGCGTCGAGGCGTCGGCCTCAGGCTGGTTGAGGAAGACGCGGACGAAGGCGCCGCCCGAGGTCGAATACTGAACCTTGTGCAGACGTATCTCGGCGCGGCTGTGGCGCTGGAGCACGGCCGGGTGGACGGCGGCCGCGGCCGACCTGAAGCGCGCGATGGGCAGCTGGCTGTTGGTCTCGAAGACGTAGGCCGACTTCATGTACTCGTAGCCGAGGTCGCTGATGGCCTCCACGTCTTTCACCTGATTGGGCCAGGGGGCGAGGATGTCCTCGGGGTCGTCGGGGCCGGCGCCGGGGTGCTGGCCCTGCCATTCGGAGTAGAGGCGGTCTACGTTGCTGTGGTGTGCCCAGAAGATCGGGTCGCGCGCGGTGGTGCCGGCCGATTGCATGTAGCCGTACTGCGGCTCGCCTGCGAGCACGCCGAAGTTGGGGTTCCCGCCGCCCGAGAAGTTATGAATCAGGTTGTGGATGTTCTCGCAGGCGCCGAAGAAGTGATTGCTGTCGGGGCCGCTGCCGAAGTTGTAGAAACTCGGAAGCTTGAGAATGTTCTGGATGTCCTGTTCGGTCGGCCACGCCTCGAAGATGAGGCCGGCGTTGCCGCCCGGCCAACGGTTCCAAATCCAGAGAGGGTTGACGCGCTCCAGCTCCGCGATGATGAGCTGGTCGCCCGCGGGGTCGGCGCCGTAGTTGATGCCCGCGCCGTTGAAGAGCCTGAGCCCGGAGTCGTAATACCTCGTCTTGTCGTGACACCTGATGTCCAGCTCCTTGACCGAGATCCGCTCCAGCTTCGCCCAGGTCTCGCCGGGAATCTTCCCCTGTAGGTTGTCGAGCATGCGCCGGTCAACCCAGCAGCGGTAGGCACAGGGGAGGGTGCCGTTGTCGAGCGAGCCCGTCTGCTGCTGCATGTCCTGTATGGAGGCGAGGACGTCGTCGCGGTACATGGGCCAGTCCCAGTAGGGCAGCGTGACCGTCGGGTCGATGTCCTGCATCTGCTGCTCGAAGTAGTAGAGGTACATGCGGTGCCAGGTGAGGAACTGCTCCCAGCCGTGCTGACAGTTGTTGGCGTGGATGTCGGCCCAGAAGCGGAAGCTGCGCTGGTCGTACTGGTGAAAGTCGTCGTAGCACTTCATCATGCGGATGACGCGGCGGAAGCGTTCAAGCTCCTCCGCGTTGAGGCACTCGACGTTCTTGCGGACTTTGACCCTGTTCGTCTCGAAGCTGAAGTCGTTCACCGTCTTCGTCGAGAGCGGGTGCTCCTCATGGCCCTGCGCGCGCGCGAGCGCCAACGGAAGACTCACCTGCGCGAGCGAGACGAGGGTCTCGGGTGCATCCGAGTCGGGGCAGCCGTCGTCGATCCAGCTCTGGATAAAGAGGATGTCCGAGGCCGAGACGCGCTGTCCGCCCCACATCAGCGGCGGGAACTGCGTGCCGTCGAACGGAAACTCGCCCCTCAGACCTTTAATCAGACCCGACGCCGCTCCGCGTCCTTTAGAAGGCTTCGGGCCTCCGCCCCCGCCACCGCCGGGAGTGTCGCCTCCGCCGCAGCAGGAGTGTCCGCCCCCTTCCGTCATCGGCAGGGGCGCGGGTTGAGGCGCGGGCTCCTCGTCCTGACAGCAGGAGCGCGTCGGCTTGATGATGTCGTCGCAGGGGTCGGGCTCGACCGGGTCGGCGATGAGGCGGATGCCGTAGAGCGTCGCGCTCATGAACGTGTCGAGCGGCAGGTTCCAGAAGCGCCCGAGCCCCTGATAGCTGGGCGTCACACTCCCCTGCGCGGCGTCGAGAATCTGCCTGACGCGCTCGTACCGCGAAGCGGCCTGCGGCTGTTTGTCTTGCGGCTGGTCTGCCATCGTTAGCTCACCCCCGTGGGAAGTTTTCGAAGTTTGAACGCCGAACGTTGAACCGTCAGACTGCCGCCTTCAGTTCAACGTTCGGCGCCCACGCTTCCGCGTTTCGATCAGTTGTGTGAGTAGGGCGTGCGCGCGGGCGCGACCTCGACGATGGTCATCATGCCGCGGTCTTCGTGCGCCAGGATGTGGCAGTGGAGCACGTAGAAGCCGGGGAAATCGACGAAGCGGCTGCGCATCTTGAAGTAGCCGGGCACGTTCACCGTCACCTGCTCGGTGCCCTTCATGGCGGCGACGTTGCGGCCGGAAGGGATGGGGAAAACGTCCCACCAGATGTTGTCCTTGTTGACGAAGGGCGGGCCGCAGGGCTTCCACGTCTGTGGCTCAGCAAACGGGTTGAGCTGGCATTGCTTCGCCCGCACCGCCTTCTGGAAGTTGGCGTTTGTCGAAGTGTACAGGTCGCCGGGGACGAAGGCGTACCGCAAGACGCCCGTCGCCGTCATCGGCTTCTTGGTCTTCGGGTCGATGGAGGTGTAGTCGAACTTCACGTTCGGGTCGAAGATTTCGGTGACCTGGAACGGGTTGATGTGGATGTGGAACGGGTGCGAGACGATGGCCGTGGAGGGGTAGCTCTCGTTGACGATCTTCCACTCCTCGGCCCGATTGAGCAGCACGACCTCGCCGACCTCGCCGTCGAACTTCTTGCCGTCGATCATGTGCATCACGGGGTTGCCGGGGCCGCCGCCGGGCTGCCCGGTGCTGGCGAACGTGAGCGTCTTCGTCCCCTTAATCTCCTGGTCGGAAACGTCGTCGAGGAACTTCGGGAAGTTCGGCGCTTCCGGGATGAAGTTCGCCTGGTGGGAGGTCGGATCGACCGCCGTGCCGGCGACGTTGACCGAGAGGAGCGTGAGCGGCGCCGCCTTCGCGAGGTCGGCCGGATCGACCAGGTTCTTGACCGTCACGGGGTAGCACCCGCCGGGCTTCGTGCAGGGCGTAGCCGGCGCCTTGACCAGGATGTCAACGCGGTTGCCCGAGGCCACGATGACGTTGTCGAACGGGCGGCGCTGGTAGTTGATGTCTTTGAACTGGACGCCGTCCTGCGCGAGCTGTTTCCACTGGAGGGCTCCGACGGGCTGCGGCAGGAACTTCGCGGCGGCGCGCCCGGAGGTGTTGACGATGCGCCACATCTGCACCTCGCCCGGCCTCATCGTGATGACGGGCTTCAACTGGCCGTTGACGGAGAAGTCGGAGCCTTTGTCCTGCGCGCTCCCGCCGCCGCGCTTGAGGTTGGGCTCGGTGCCGAGCTGGTTGATGACGAGCACGGGCTGCGTGCGCGTCCAGTCTTTGCCGTACCACTTGTTGAGGTCGTCGTCGTACTGCCCCTCGATGATGAAAACGCCGGTCATGCCGTTCGCGACGTTGATGGCGGTCGAGCCGTGCTTGTGCGCGTGATACCAGTGGGTGCCCGGGGCCTGGCCCATCTGGAGCTGACCGCCGGAGTCGGCGCCGGCCGTGGTCGCGCCGCCGCCCATGGCCATGCCCTCGTGACCGGCCTCGGCCGTGCCGGCGCCGCCCATCACCGTCGTAGCGGCCGCGGCCGGCGGCGGCCAGGTCAGCGCGGTGTACTCGGGCAGGCGGAAGCAGTAGGGGAACGCGCCGATGTAGTACTGCGGCCACGCGCCCTCCTTGATCTGCAAGTTGTCCACCGGCCAGAGCTGCTTGGCCTTCGTGCCGTAGAGCTTGACGAGCTGCCGGTCGTAAGTCTGGAGCAGTTCCTGCTGGTCGTCCGTCCACGGCTTCGGCATGTCGGCCCAACTCGCCGGCCACTCGCGCAGCACGCTGCGGCTCAGCTCCTGCTCGCAGCGCGTGAAGAACGGATCGAACCACTTGCCCGCCCTCTCCGGCGTCACGACGGGCTTACCGTTCTCGCGCAGCGAGGGACGCACCTCGATAAAGACGTTGTCGCCGGTCGCGTTGGGGTTGGTGTGCGTGCCGTGGAAGTGGATGTTGCCGGTGCTGGAGCCGTGGAAGCAGTCGGGGTAGGTGTCGCCACCGGGGTAGCCGGCCGTCGTCTGGTCGCAGCCCTTGCCCTGCTCGTCGCGGTCGATGGAGCCGGCGAAGTCGTTCTGGTTGATCTGGTTGATGAAGGTGAGCTGGACGAGCTTCCCGACGCGCGCGCGCAGGGTCGGGCCAGGCTGCGGCGCGGGGTAGTCGGCGTCCACCCGCTTGTCGGCGTAAGGGACGCGTGTGACGACCCCGTTATTCATCTGGAAGCGGACGGTGTCGAGTCCCCAGAAGTACCTCACGTACTGCGGGAAGCACTGCGAAGTGCTCGCGTCGGTCGGCGCCCCCTTGGGGATGCGGTTGGGTATCCAGCGCTGCTCGTCGCCGAGCATGACCGTCCCGCGCAGGTTCCCGTTCTCCTGCGCGGCGACCTCGGGCACCCAGAAGAGGCTCTGGCCCGTCTGCATCGACGGCGGGCAGTTGCCGTAGGGGGTGGGTGTCGGCGTCTGTGCGTGCGCCGTCAGGGCCTGTGCGGCGCACGCGGCGACGAACAGCAGCGCGGCCGACAGCCGTCTGAGGAGGAAGCCGCGGCGCGAGCCGCGCGCACGCACACCTCCCTCGGCCTTACAATTCTCCTCGCTCATGTGAAGCTCCAACTCGGGCGTCCTCATCGTCATCCCTCCTTCGACACCTTCAAGGTCTCGACCCGGCCTGACTCGCAGCGGCCGAGCACTTTACGGCCGACTCCGACTCGCTAACTCGGCTGGACTGTCACGGTGATAGTGCCGCGCTCCGACGTTCTGTTCGGGTGCGTCTTGCAGAAGTAGAAGATCGTCCAACTGTTAGGCGGCGGGGGCACCTGCGCCGTGTAGGACTTGTTGGGCGGCGGGACGTATGTGTAGGGCTGTGCCGTATCGTAGGCGGGTGACGAAGACATCTGCGCGGGGACGGGGTCGGACATGTACAGGTCGGGATGTGCGTAGACCCACGCGGCCGGGAGTGGCTTGTAGTTAGAGTCCGTCTGCCAGGGCTGGTGAGTCTCCTGGGTGGTGTTGTTCCAGGAGACGAGGTCGTCCTGCTGTGCCTGGAGCGGGTCGCCCGGCTTCGCCCCCTTCAGGTCTGGTTGAAACGCGGCCCCGCCGCCCGTACTCGCAGGGATAATCTTGATCGACCAATCTGGCATGTTGTTCTCCTTTCGCTGTCTGCCTGTCATCACGGAGACGCGGAGCGCGGACACAGGGCTGACTTCCTCCCGTCAGTCTCACGGCGTCTGAGCATAAAGTCCGGGCGGCGTGCTCCAGACCCTTGTCGAACTGTGAACGAAGCGCGAGTCGTCAGAAATCGGCGAGCGCGGAGAGAGGGGGCACCACCAGCAGGTTCATTGTCAGTCGAGCCCCGTTGCCAAGCGTGGGCCGGACTCCGTCAATAAAGCCTGAGTACTATTGAAACGAAGTTGAGTGTTAATGGAGACCGACAGAGGGCATCCGCCGGCAAGTACTAACCGTTTGAGCGGACTCACAATATGCCTCTTCAAGAACGTAGTCAAGATTTTTTTCCGGGCTTCGCCATAGAAATGGCTGCGACAGGTAACGTTATGCCTTGGAGGAATTGTCTTGACAGTAAGCGGCCGCGAAAGTAGTGTTTCTCCGCCTTTTGCCTCCCGACGTTTGCAGTGTTGCAGTTGACCGTCGAGCCCGAGCCTCAACCACAATTTCGTCAGCCCATGAGCAGTTCCCACAGGAGCAGACATGATGTCTAAACAGCCATCACCCTTTCAGATCATCATCCCCATCTACGAACAGGTGAACCTTTTCGACGTGACCTCCGCGTGCGAGATGTTCTACTGGATGGGGCAGTACTGGAAGGAGAGGAAAGTCTCGATCAACCTGGTCGAGGCCAAGGAGCGCGTGGTCAAGACCCACGCCGGCCCACGGCTGACACCTGACAGGTCGTTCGCCTACTACAACGGTCAGCCCGGCGGTCGCCCGAAGAGACAGGCGCAGTTAATCTGGGTGCCCGGCGCCGCCAACGAGACGACGCAGAAGATGATGGGCAACGCCGACTACATCAACTTCCTGCGCGAGCAGGCCACGGGGGCCGAGTACGTCACGTCCGTCTGCGAGGGGGCGATGCTGCTCGCCAACGCCGGACTGCTCGACGGCTACACGGCCACCACCCACTGGGCCATGATTCCCTGCCTCGGCACCTTCAAAGAGGTGACGGTCGCCCCGGGCTATCCGCGGTACTGGGTTGACCGAAACAGGGTGACGGGCGGCGGCGTCTCCTCTGGCATCGACGAGTCTTTGAGGCTGATCCAGCTCATCGCCGGCGACGACATCGCCGAGCAGGTGCAGGTCGTCACACAGTACTTCCCCGAGCCGCCCGTCCAGGGCACAATCCCCGGCGCCACCTGCGACATCAAGATACCGCCGCCGCCCCGGGCCGCCGTTCACAAAGCGAAGAAGGGTTAAGGGGATACTGAGACGGAATCTCCGGCCGCGGTTTCACAACCCGGACGCCGCGCCCTTCAGTCGAGCGAG
Source organism: Pyrinomonadaceae bacterium (assembly GCA_045807865.1). Taxonomy (GTDB): domain Bacteria; phylum Acidobacteriota; class Blastocatellia; order Pyrinomonadales; family Pyrinomonadaceae; genus QHXN01. The sequence continues at coordinate 63,335 of JBJMGP010000217.1, read as the reverse complement.
GCGCGCGGCAGAAGCGTGTCGGGGATGGGTTCGAGGAAGCGCGAGATCATGGGGAGGGTGTCGCCTTCCGCGCCGCGCTGCGTGGCCTGCGGGTAGACGAAGTAGAGGTGGCGGCGCGCGCGCGTCGCGGCGACGTAGAGCAGCCGCCGCTCCTCCTCAAGGTCTTCGAACTCGTCGTACGAGCGAGACGAGGGGAACCAGCCGTCCGTCATCCAGATCACGAACAGCGCGTCCCACTCCAACCCCTTCGCCGAGTGGACGGTCGAAAGCGTCACATTCCCCCCGCCGCGCTCGCGCCCGCCGCTCTGGGCCGCGTCCGAAGGGTCGAGCGCCACGTCCGCCAGCAGCTCGGCCGAACTCTGGTAACGCTTGGCGATTGCTTGCAGGTGTTCGAGGTCGCGCCCGCGCCGCGGGTGGTCGTCGTAGCGTGCGCGGAGGATGGGCCGGTAGAAGCGCAGCACCGTCGAGAGCTGCGCGCCCGGCGACTTACTCTCCAACAGACCGCCGAGCAGCCGCGCGAGCTTCGCCAACTGCTCCTTGTAACCCGCACGCGCCGGGAAGCGGTGCAGCTTGCGGAAGAGCGCCTCCTTCGTCTTCGCCGCCCGGTACTCCCTCCGCTCGACGCCGAGGTGTTCGAGTATCTGGTTGACGGTCGCGTCGCCCACGCCGTCGAGCAGCTTGAGCGCCCGGAACCAGGAGAGCGTGTCCGAGGGGTTCGAGACCACGCGCAAGAAGGCCAGCGCGTCCTTGACGTGCGCGGACTCGGCGAACTTGATGCCGCCGTACTTGCGGAACGGGATGCCGTGTTTGCCCAGCTCGATCTCCAGGTCGAATGAGTGCGAGCCGGCGCGGAAGAGCACCGAAATCTCCGAGAGGGGCACGCCCTCGGCGCGCAGCTCCCCGATGCGCTCGGCGACGAAGCGCGACTGCTCGTTCTCGTCGCGCGCGCTCACCAGCACCGGCAGCTCGCCCGCATCGTCCACGCGCGAGAAGAGGTGTTTGCCGTACCCCTCCTGCGCCTCTGAGATGATGGCGTTGGCCACGTCGAGGATCGGCTGCGTGCTGCGGAAGTTCTCTTCAAGCTTGATGACCTGGGCGGCGGGAAAGAGTTCGGGGAACTCAAGCATGTTGCGGTGGCTCGCGCCGCGGAACGAGTAGATCGACTGGCACTCGTCGCCGACCACCGCGACGTTGTCGTGTGTCGCCGTCAGCAGGCGCACGATGCGCGCCTGGAGGCGGTTGGTGTCCTGGTACTCGTCCACCATGATGTAGCGGTACTGCTCGGAGAGCTGCCGGCGCAATTCTTCGCCGCCTTCGAGCGCCTCGCGCAGTCGCAGGAGCAGGTCGTCGTACGTGAGCAGGTGGCGCGCGCGCTTGAACTCTTCGAAGGACTTGTAGAGCTCTTCGAGCGCGGCGCGCTCGTCGTAGAAGTGCGGGTAGGTGGCCTTGAGCACCTCCTCGACCGTGCAGTCCTTGTTGACCGACATGCTGAAGATGGAGCAGATGGTGCGCTTGCGCGGAAAGTGTCGGTCGCGGGTCACGCGCAACTGGCGGCGCAGCAGGTCGATGAGGTCTTCGGTATCGCCCGGGTCGAGCACTGTGAAGTTGCGCGAGACGCCGGCCGCCTCCGCGTGCCTGCGCAGCACGCCGTGGCCGAGGCTGTGGAAGGTGCCGCCTGACACGCGCTGGCAGCGCGAGTCCGCCAGCCCCGCCGCGCGCGCGAGCATGGCCGAGGCCGCGCGCCGCGTGAAGGTGAGCAGCAGGACGGACTCGGGGCGCACGCCCGTCTCGATCAGCCGCGCGACGCGGTAGACGAGCGTGCGCGTCTTCCCCGTCCCCGCGCCCGCGACGATGAGGAGCGGGCCTTCGGTCGTCGTCACGGCCCTGTACTGCGCCTCGTTCAACTCCTTCTCATAATCGATTCCACGCGCGCGCGGCAGCGTGGTCACGCGCCGGAGCACGAGCTTCGTCTTCGTCAGCGTGGGCGCGGCCTGACCGAGTTCGAGGTCGCGTTTGAAGGCCCTGAGTTCGGCGGCCAGCTCATCGACCGTCCGGTACCTATGCTTCGGCTGCCGGTCGAGCGACTTGGTGAGGATGCGGAACAGCTCGGATGGAAGTTGGGCCTTGACCGCGTCGCGCAGCCGCGGCTCCTCATGCAGGATGGCGTGCATCGTGTCGATCTGGTTGTCGCACGCGAACGGGCAGGTGCCCGTCAACATCTCGCAGAGGACGACGCCGAACGAGAAGATGTCGCAGCGCAGGTCTATGCGCTGGCCGAGGAGTTGCTCGGGCGACATGTAGTTGACCGTCCCCATGACGGTGCCCGTCTCCGTCTCGACCCGCACGAGCGTCATCTGCCCGCTATCGGCCACGGTCGCCCGGCGCTTCGCCGGAATCATCTTGGCGATGCCGAAGTCGAGAATCTTGACGTAGCCGTCGCGGCTGACCATCAGGTTCTCGGGTTTCAGATCGCGGTGGACGACGCCGGCCTCGTGCGCCTTGGCGAGCCCCTCGGCCATCTGGATGGCGAGCCCCAAAGCCTCGGCCGTCTGCAGCGTGCGCGCCTTGATCTTCTGGCGCAGCGTCTCGCCCTCGACGTACTCCATCGCCATGTAGGGGTGGCCGCCGTCCTCGCCGAACTCGTAGACGGTGAGGATGTGCGGGTGGTTGAGGATGGAGGCGGCGCGCGCCTCTTGCAGGAAGCGGCGGCGGCGATCCTCGTGCGCGGTGAACTCGGGCGGCAGGAGTTTCAGGGCGACGACGCGGTGCAGCTTCTCGTCATAGGCCTTGTAGACGGCGCCCATGCCACCCGCGCCGATGGCCTCCATGATGCGGTAGTGTGCGACGTTCGTGCGGGGAGTCACTCTCATGTCCTGGCGTGCGGAGTCGCCGCCTAGTTTAATCCAAATTTCACGTACGAGAAACAGCGCGCCGCGGGTGCAACAACTTTATTTTTTTCGTCGCCAAAGAGAGAAGGGTCGGCCGACCCTCTCGGGCCGGCCGACCCCTCGCGCAAGGGTCTTGAAGACTCCGCGGTTAGAAGATGAACTTCACCCCCAACTGCGCTCGGCGAGCGTAGTTGAGTTGGTTAGAGGTGTTCTGGGAGTTGATCGTGCCGAAGGTGCCGCTCGTAGGATTTACGACCGGGCCCGGAAACAGCGGATGGTTGAAGGCATTCAGGAACTCCATCCGGAGTTGGATCTTCATCTGCTCTTTCAGGTGTATGTCTTTTTTCAGACCCAGGTCGGCATTATTGATCGGGTCCAGGCGCACGTCCGCGAAATAGAACGGCAATGTCCTCAGGTGGCTCACGGGCGCCGTCTTCAGGAACACGTCCGTGTTGAACCAGTGGTCAAGCGTCCGGTCGCTCCTCGGGATGCTGATCTGCCCGCCGAGGAAGAAGGCGTCGTTTGCGAACCTGATGGGGAAGCCCGACTGGTAGGTGTAGGTTCCTTCCAACTGCCAGCCTCCCAGAACCGCCTCCGTGAGCCAGTTGGCATTGGAAAGGAAGGGCTGGCCTTTGCCGAACGGCAGCGCCACGAAGCCGCTCATCGAGAACCGATTGGGAACGTCCTGATCCGAGATCATCCTCGTCGGCTTCTCGTCGCCGGCGTTCAGATATTCGGTGGCCTGCAACCACTTGGAGCGCGTGTAAGCGAACTGGAGGCCGTACCCCCTAGAGAACCGTTTGCTGACTGAGAGTTGGCCCGAGTGATACCAGGTCCTGCCGTCGTTGTTCGTCGTGTTGATGTCCCCGAACTGTGGGAACGGCTTCAGCAACTGCGAGCGCGCGGTCGTGCTGCCGGCATTCGGGATCAGATTCCTGAACGGGTTGGCGACCGTGCCGCCCAGTGTCGTGTTGTTGGCGGTCTGCGCCGCGGTGAGCGAGTTGTCGGTGTTCAGGTACTGGTTCGGGAGCGTGTTGATGTTGCGCGTGATCTCGATGTCGTAGCCGTTGTCTCCGACGTAGTCAAGCTGGACCACCCAGCCGCCCCAAAGCTCACGCTGCACGCCGATGGACCAGCGTGCCTGCTTGGAGACCTGCGGGTCCTGGTTGAAGAACGAGATCGCCTGCCCGAGCGCTGTCTGTTTGCCGAGGCTGTTGCCGGTCGGCTCCTGGACGCCGGTCGGGAACGGGGTCGAGATCGAGACGGGGATCGGCGTCCCGTTGGCGTTGGTGACGGTCGGCACGGTCGTGGTCAAAGAGTAGCCTGTCTGGATGACATCGCCACGGCGCTCGCCGAGGAATCCCTGAAACAGGCCGAACCCGCCGCGAAAGACCGTCTTGTCGTTCCACTGGTATGCGAACCCGACCCTGGGCAGGAAGCCGTTCTTGGGTGTGTGGTAGAGGCCACTGCCCGTGTCCTTCCCGGCGAACAGGAGGCCGCCCCTGGCGTTGATCTGTGTGACCTTGGATTTAAGGAAGGTGTCGTTCAGCGCCGCGTAGTTCGCCTGCGCCTGCGCCTCAATCGGCTGGACGAAATCGAAATCGAAGCCGGAGACGCTCTTGTTCTGCCGCTCGACCAGAGGCGATTCGAATTCGTAGCGCACGCCGAGATTGAGCGTCAGATTCTTTTTCACGTGCCATTCGTCGTTGACGAAGAAGCCCCAGGTCTTGGAGTACTCCGAGTAGTCGGGCCTGCGCACGATCTGCGTCGAACTCGGGTAGCCCAGCAGGAACGAGGCGAACCCCTGCAAGCCTACGACCTGCGCGTTACCCGAAGTGTCCGGGCTGCTCGCGCTGCCGGCCCGCGTGTAGGTGTTATCGAAGGTGTACTGCCCGGTCATGTCATTGCTGGCGAACCTGTCGTCTTCGCGGTAGATTCTCATCTCGCCGCCGAACTTCAGAGAGTGCGCGCCCTGGGTACGGTTCATGACCGCGCTCACGAAGTGGCTGTCGACGGGGCGGCGTTCGTTGGTGTGGCCGTTGCCGAGGGTCGCGCCGGTGCATGACGTGCAGTTGAAATTGAGCCGCGGGAACCGCCGGATGACGTCTGAGACGAGGCTGTTGTACGAAGAGGGAAAGCCCAGGGAGGTCAGGTCGAAGGCGGCCTGCCCTTCGGGCGCGTCCGAGATGCGGATGAAGCGGTTGTAGCCGTACTTGACGTTCAGGACTGTGTTCGGGTTGAAGATGTGGACTTCGTCGAGAGCGGCCTGCTTGGATTCGAAGCCGAACCTGTCGCCGACGTAGTCCGTAGCCGTGTAGTTGTTGTAAGAGCTAACGCGGGAGTACCAGCTATAGCGCGCGAAGAAGCGGTCCTTGTCGGTGATGTTCCGGTCCATCCTGATCGTGTAGTTGTTGTACGTCTTGGTCTTCTCGGCGAGCGTGGAGTCGTTGATGTTCCCTAACAGCCCGGGCTGCTTCGGCTTCCCGAAGTAGGACAGGATCGCCTTCGAGATCGGGTTGAGACGACTGGCCGGAATGATGCCACCGGCGAAGGCCGTGCGATTACAGACCGCCCCCGCCGCGCACCCGTTACCGCCGGCGCCGGTCCCCGTCCCGAGGATGCCGGTCGTCGGGTCGAAAATTTGATAAGTCGGCGTGACGAAGGCCGAGAAGTCGCCGTTCTTCAGCGCGTCCGTAGGCACCCAGACGTTCGCCACGTCGAAACGCGGGCGGGAGTCGCGGATGCCTTCGTAAGCGAACAGGAAGAAGGTTTTGTTTCTCCCGTCATAAACCTTCGGGATTCTGACGGGGCCGCTGAGGTAGAAGCCGGGTCGGTTCGAGAATGTGAACGGACGGCCCTGTCTTCTGGCGTTCCCGAAGAAGTCGTTGGCCGCCCAGCCGCCCGGCTCGATCCAGTAGTAGGCGGAGCCGTGGAACTGGTTCTCGCCCGACTTGATGGCGATGCTCGTGACGCCGCCCTCGGTGTTTCCGAACTGGGCGTCATAGGTGGAGGTCTGAACCTTAAACTCCTGAGTGATGTCACTGGGGGGGACGTAGGACGCGATCACTTCGTTGGCGTTCGCCGTCGCGGTGCTCGGCGCGCCGTCGATCAGAAGGTCGCTGCGGATTCCGCGCGCGCCGTTCATGGCGAAGTTCGCGATGTGCGTCGGCTCGAACGGGCGGTCCAATCGCCCGCTGCCCGTGTAGGCGACGCCGGGTGAGAGGCCGATGAGCGTATAGGGGTCGCCGTGCACCAGCGGGAGTTCGGCCAGACGCTTCTGGTCAACGGTCTGGCCGAGGTTCGCGTCCGCCGTGTTCAGCTCCGCCGCACCGGCCACGACGGTCACAGTCTCCTGCGTGCCGCCCAACTCCAGCGTGATGTCCAGGTCGCGCGTCTCGCTGATCTGGAGCAGGACTTTCTCCTGGATGAACTTCTTAAAGCCCGCCATCTCGACGATGACCTGGTAGGTGCCCGGGAGGAGATAGGTAGCTTGGAAGAAGCCTTCGCCGTTGGTCGTCAGCGTGACGCTCGTGCCCCTGGCCGGGTCGGAGACCGTCACGGTCGCGCCCGGCACCGCCGCCTTGTTGGGGTCGGTGACTGTGCCGGTGATCTTGCCGCGCGACTCCTGCGCGTGCAGCGTCGAGGGGACTGACGCTGCCAGCAGGAGGGCCGCAAGGGCCGCTGCCAGGCTGATCGATTTCACAAATCTTGATCTCATGTTGATATCTCCGAAAAGGGTTGATGGCGGCAGGCACACACCTGTGTGTCGGTGCCGGTTGCTGCCGGCTGTCCGGCGACGTACTCGATAGCTCACGCGGTCGTGGACTGATAGGAGCAGACGCCCCGGGCGTTTGCCGACGCGCCGCAAGCCTCCGAGGCTGCATGCGCGAACCGGCACTATAAAGTTGCGTTAGGAGACGAAAACCGCCCTGGATCGTTCGAAGTGAAGGGGTGCGCCGAGACTTAACAGTATTACCGTCCCAGCCTCGACGGCCGACACACACAAGCCAATCAATACTTGTGCGGTAGGTTAGGTCAAACCAACTTAACCGGTTAACTCACCTTAGCGGAAGAGCCGGAAAATTGATGGACTTCCACAGGCTCGTTTTGATTTCGGCACAGTCAGCCGACTGAGAAAAGTCCAAAATTTACGCTACAGAATCGCTTACCTGCGGTGAATTGGTTCGTAGTTCTCTGCTCTGTCTGACGCAGGTCTCGGCGAGAGAATTCGCCGACCTTATGAAGGTGCGCGCATTTTCTTACGGAAGCCATAACTTGTCAAGAGTTTTTCTACCAAAGTTCAGCCGCCGCTTTCGATGGTATGACCATTTAAAATAAATTTTCCACTCCTGTGCCATGGGCGTCACACAATTCGAAAGCCATTTCGCAGGAATAACTGCCCTTTTTTCGGTGGACGCGAAGAGCCGCCGCGTCGTGTCCCGACAACGCGGCGGCTCACGCTCGAAGAAAATTGGTTCGGTGAAGGCTCGCTAAATTTTACTGTGTGACCTGCTCGAAGCGCGCCACATACTCGGGCGCGTACTGCTCGACGGTGCGCCTGACCCTCGTGAAGAATGCGCGCTGCTGCTCCTCTTTCTTGAACCTCTCGCGCAGGTAGAGCATGGCGTTGACCTCGCCCCAGTACTCTCGGTTCTCCCAGATCTGCACGGGCGTGCCGCCCATCCGCCGCTCAAGCTCAGTCAGTTGTTTGTCGCGCGTGTTACGTCCGTTGCTGAGTAGCGTCTGGTTGTAGACCGGCATCAACTGGTTCTGGAGTCGGAAGAGTTCGCCGCCCGTGCTCGCGGCCTGTTTGACGTGCCCCAGCTCGTGCGCAATCTTGGCCGCCGCCAGGACATTCCCCTCGACGGTGAAGGAGTCCGAGAGCGGCGAGAGCGAGTACATGACGGGGTAGTAGATCGGGTTCGGGTAGCCTTCGTCGATGCGGCTGCCCAACGTGACGGTCGCGGCGACGAGTTGGCCCGAGTCGTCCCACTTGTAGTTGCCCGTGCCCGCGCCGTGCCGGTCGTCGTCTGAGACGACGATGGTGAGCGTGAATTTCGGGTTAGATGCGTAAGCCTCCAACTGAACGCGCCCGGTGTCCGTCGAGAGCAGGTCGTGCTTCCAAGCCTGATAACGCTCCCTGTACTTCGCCGGGACGGACTCCATCAGCCCGCCGCCCGAGACGGGCGCGACGCTCCGAGACTTGACTGCGGCCGAGTCTGGCCCCGCGGCTGCGACACTTGAGTGTGATGTGTACGCGAGACAGCAAAGCGAGAGTAGAACGACGGACAGAAAAGTGTAGCGCGGTTTCAGCATCGGGTAGACCTCTCCGGGTTCGTGGCGTGGCCTGCTTTAAAACCGTTAGGGGCGGAGTCGTAACTAAACAACAGACCGCGTGTGCAAGTCAATCTTTTTGTGACCGGAATCTATCAGGCCGTACGATTCGGTTGTCTGTTTGGCCCGCCGGGGAAGTTGGCGTATATTTACGACCCGGACTTCAAGCCACTTCCTCGCCTGAAAATCCGACCTAATATTTAGGCGGTAGCAAGACGAACGCGCGCGCCCCGAGCCTCCCGCTGTCAAACAATTTATGAGTGTGCCCGATTCACACGAGGTCACGGAGCTTTTGGTCGCCTGGAGCGACGGCGACGAGCAGGCACGCGAAGCCCGCCGCGCTCGCCGTCGCGGGGCTGTTCTTCTTCATCGCGGCGGCCTTCGCCGGCTGGAGTCTGTTGCAGGCGCGCGAGTCCGCGCCCGACTGGTCGCGCGCGACACACATCCAACTGACCGACCAGGCGGGGACTGAGTTCTATCCGAGCCTCGCGCCCGACGGGAAGACGTTCGTCTACAGCAGCGACCAGTCGGGCAACTTCGACGTTTACCTACAGCGCGTCGGCGGCAAGAACCCGACGAACCTGACGAAGGACTCGGCGGCCGACGACCGGCAGCCCGCCTTCTCGCCCGACGGCGAGCGCATCGCCTTCCGTTCCGAGCGCGAGCCGGCCGGCCTCTACGTCATGGGCGCGACGGGCGAGAACCTGCGCCTCGTCTCCGTGGGCGGCTTCCATCCATCCTGGTCGCCCGACGGCCGGGAGATCGTCTACAGCCTCAAGGGGCGCGACGCACCCGACGTGCGAAACAACCTGCCGAGCCAACTCTGGATCGTCAACGTCGAGTCGGGCGCGAAGCGCCTGCTGTGCGAGTGGGACGCGATGCAGCCCGCATGGTCGCCGCACGGCGCCCGCGTCGCCTTCTGGTTCATGCCGACGAGCGTCGGCCGCAGCGACGTGGCCACCGTCCCGAGCACGGGCGGCGAGCCCGTCGTCGTCACCAGTGACGCGACGACCAACTGGAACCCCGTCTGGTCGCCCGACGGTCGTTACCTCTACTTCGCCAGCGACAAACACGGCATCATGAGCTTCTGGCGCGTGAGGGTCGAAGAAGAGACGGGACGGGTGCTCTCCGAACCGGAGGCCGTGGGCACTCTCTCGAAGTTCAGCCGGCACCTCGCTTTCTCGCGCGACGGCCGGCGGATGATCTACGTCCAGACGGACAACCAGTCGAACATACAGGCCGCGGACTTCGACGCGCGCGCCGAGAAGATCGTCGGCGAGCCGCGCTGGGTCACGCGCGGCGACCGCTTGATCGCGCGCCCCGAGCTTTCGCCGGACGGCCGGCAGTTCGTGATGCGCGTGCCGCGCCGGACGCAGGACGACATCGCACTCGTCAACCGCGACGGCACCAACTGGCGCGACCTGACCGACGACAAGTACTTCGACCGCTATCCGCGCTGGTCACCCGACGGCAAGCATATCGTCTTTGTCTCCGACCGCTCGGGCAATTACCAGATTTGGACGATAGACGCCGAGGGCACAAACCTGCGCCAGCTCACCTTCAACAACCCGCCCAACATTTCCTTCCCTATCTGGTCGCCCGACGGCGCGCGGCTCCTCTACCGGAAGGAGAACACGACCAACTTCATCATCGATCTCGACAAGCCCTGGGAGGCGCAGACGCACGTGCGGGTGCCACAGCCGCCCAACCCGGGGGTGCTCTTCGCCGTGTGGGACTGGTCGCCGGACGGCAAGAAACTCTGCGGGACGTTTGAGGGAGCGAACGGGAGGGGCATCGGTTTCTACTCGTTCGAGACCGGGCGTTACGAGAAGGTGTCGGACATCAACTCGCTGCCGTCCTGGCTCCCGGACAGCCGCCGCCTCGTCTACGCACACGAGGGCAGGGCTTACATCGCCGACACGTCTACGAAGAAAGTGCACGAACTACTCGCCCGACCGCCCGAGCAGATTCGCAGCGTCGCCGTCAGCCGCGACAACCGTCTGCTCTACTACACGCTGCTCTCGACCGAGAGCGACATCTGGCTCTTGAACCTTGAGTAAAAAATTTTCTGCCGCCGTGAGCCTTTCCAGCCGCGTTTGACGCATTAGTAAGTAGAAGCCGGAAGCGTTTGGTCGAGACGGCCTCCTGAAGGGTACGTCCAAGTGTGCGGGCGGCACGGGGCGCGTAGGCGCTCCCGTGCCCTCCGTGCGTCCGCAACCAAATCCCTTAGCGAACTCTAATTCAAGCTCAATCCACGATGGCCTGGTAGACGAGCGCACGCAGCTTGTCGTGGTCGTCCAGGCCGCGCGCCGGATTGACCTGCGTGAAGTAGACCACGACCAACTGCTCCTTCGGGTCAACCCAGTAGGTCGAGTGGTACGCGCCGCCCCAGCCGAACTCGCCGACCGAACCCGGCTTGCCGCGAGCGCCCAGGTCCTTCACGACCTCGAACCCGAGCCCGAACCCCAACCCTTCGCGGTACGTCACGCCGCCCAGGTGATCGACCGTCATCAGCTCCACGCTCTTGCGACTGAGCAGACGCTTCCCGTCCAGCTCGCCCCCATTCAGCAACATCGAGAGAAAGCGCGCGTAATCGTTTGCCGTCGAGAGCAGCCCCGCGCCGCCCGAGTAGCTCTTCCGCGGCCCCTTCAAGTAGGCGCCCTGGCCGACCATCCCGCCCGGCTCCGGCGCGCGCTCAAGCCCGCCCGAATCCTTCGACGAGTAGACCACCGCGAGCCTGTCGGCCTTCGACTCCGGCAGGTAAAAGTGCGTGTCCTTCATCCCGAGCGGCTCGAAGATACGCGCGCGCAGAAATTCGTCCAGCGTCTGCCCGCTGACGCGCTCGACCAACGCGCCGAGGATGTCGGTCGAGTAGCCGTAGTTCCACTTCTCCCCCGGCTGCGCGTCGAAGGGGAGCGCGGCCATGCGCGCGACCGTCGCACCCACCGGCTCGTCGCGGTCGGCGAAGTACCAGCCTGTGATCTTCGCCGCCTCCCAGCGGTCGCGTGCGACCCCGCCGCCGTAGCCGACACCGGACGTGTGCGTCAGAAGGTCGCGGATGGTGATGGCCCGCTTCGCCTTGACGACATCATAGCCGCCGCCCTCCTTCGGCACGGCGACGGTCGTCTCGCGGAACTCCGGCAGGTATTTGCCGACCGGGTCGGAGATGAGCAGCCGCCCCTCCTCCTGCAAGATCATCACGCCGACGCTCACGAGCGCCTTCGTCTGCGAGGCGATGCGAAAGATCGAGTCTTCGCGCATCGGCGCCTTCGCCTCCCTGTCCCTCTGCCCGAAGGCTTCCGTATAAGCCACCTTCCCCCGCCGCGCCACCAGCACGACCCCGCCGGGCAGTTTGCCATCCTTCACGTAACCGTTCAGCGCCTCGCCCAGACGCTTCAGCCGTTCCGAAGAGAGTCCGACCGCCTCGGGCCGCGCGCGTTGCAGCGTCTGCGCGTACGCGGCCGGAGCCCAGGCCAACGCGACGAAGAGCACGGCGACTGTCAAGACCCTGCACTGCCCTGGCGATGTTGCCCGCGGCCGTCTGTTGTTCATCAGGTGCTATCTCTCCCGGTTCTTTTGATGGTGTGGCCCTAGAGTAGCAAATTGACGGAACTGCCGGCCACCAGATTTGATGAGCCCTCGATTACAAACAAAGGCAGTCTGTCTCAACGCGCTTCTCTCTGTCTTGAGCGGCAAGGACGTTTAAAGAAGAGGCGCCGCCACTCATTGATAGAGTGGCGGCGCCTCTGTGCCGGTCGTGTGTTTGACCGTTCAGTCCTGGCCGTGTGTCTCCGGCGCTTCGGTCTCAAGTGATTTCAGCGCGCGTTCCAGCATCGTCCGGTGCGCAGGATTAGTCGCGCGTTTAAGCTGCTCCGCAAGCCGCGCTCTTGAGAGTCGGACCGACTCGTCGCGCACCTTGCGTTCGCGCACCTCCGTCGGTGTCTGCTCCCTGCGCGCGCGCCGCGCCTCGGCCGCCTCCTGCTGCCGCTCCAAAGCCTGCTCCATGCTTTCGGCGAGTGCGTCGCCGTCCCAGCCTGCCATACGTGCACCTCCTCGGCACACACACTGTATCACCAATCGTCTCACAACGCGCGGGCCGGCTCCCCTCGACCATCGAAGCCCGACCGTCGGTTCGCGTCTTTCAATTCTTCTTCAAGACGAAATCGCCCTGGCGTGCGCCCGGCGCAAGCGACCAGCCTCTGTTGAGTTGGAGCGTCCAGCCTGCGCCGCGCAAAGGGCGCGCTGCCGCGTCCGACGGCGCGGGGACGTTGACGGCGCTGAAGCTCTTATTCAATAACGCGCCGCCCTGCACGACCGAGAGCACGCCCCACTCGTCTACGACACGGATGGTCGAGTAGACCGTGCCGAGCCCTTCGAGGGGCACGAGCTGGCCCGGGTCGAAAGACATACTCATGTTGCGCAGTGGAAGCGAGAGCACCGGCCCTTCCACCAGACGCGCGCGGTAATCTGCAACCTGCCGGCGCCGCTCCTCCTCGCGCCTGCTTTCTGTTGCCGTCAACTCCTCTCCGCCGTAGACGCGCGCGCGCTTCGCCGCCTCGTGTTCTCCGTCTCGCGGTCGTGCCAGACGCAGGCGCGCGCGGAGCAACTTGGCGAGGTCGTCATCTTTGCGCAGCCGCCGAGTCCAGCCCGGCGCCGCCTCGTCGAGCAGCAGTCCGTAGGCCGGCCCCGAGGCGTAAGCGAACGAACGAACAAAGCTCTCCCGGCGCGACTCTTCCGACAGATTCACGTCGATGACGAAACGCGCCGGGTCGGGACTGCCGCTCAGCCTGACGCCCGTGTACTCGGCCAGTCCCTCGTGCATCTCCATCTCGCGCTCTTCGGCGGAGGCATGCGGGAAGAGTGAACGACGACGTGCGCGGAAGAGCAGCGCGTCCGAAACCGCGCGGCTCCGGCGAGGCCCGCGCGACGCGAGCGCCGACGCCAGCGCGCGCCACTCCAACTGCAACCACACGCGACCCTCGCGCGTGTCGAGATGGTCGTTGGCCACGCCCGAAGCGGGGAAACCAAGCTCCGCCTGCTGCCTGTGCCAAAGCTCGTGCATCAACATCGCGGCGCGGCGGTGCTTCTCCGCCGGGATGGTCGTGAAGTTGACGAGCATCCAGTTGACGCCCTCCCACTCGAACGCCGTGTTGGCGATGTTGATCGTCGGGGGCAGGATGCCGACGTAGACATCGCCGCTACGCTTGAAGACGCCTCCCGTGTCGGGCTGGCTCGCGTAGGCAGTGCGCGTCGAAGGGGCTGCGAACATCATCGGCCCGCACAGCGAGCGGCCCCACAGCTTGCCGCCGTCGCGCTCGCAAAGCGCCCGTGCCTCCGCGAAGTAACGCGCCGCGGTGGCCTCGTCCGACGCACCGTTCTGCGCCACCGCCGCAGCGTTGTAGAGGGCGAGGATGATTGCCGCCGACGCGGCGCACGTGTAGATGAACCGAGAGCCCTTCATCCGCCTCTCTTTCAGGGAAGTTTGGCGACGTAGCCACGCCACGTGCGGACGGTCAGACCTTGCCGGCGCGCGAGCACGTCGAGCTTGCGATACTCACCCGCCTTCGCGTCCGCGAGAGTGCGCCGTGGTTTATATGTGACGAGGTAACGGGAGTCGATCTCGCGCGCGACCTCGGAGGCTTGCCGCAACATCTCGTCCGCCGTCGAAGGAAGCCAGAGCCCTCCTCCCGTCTCCGCTGTCAACTCGCCGAACTCGGCCTCGCGCAGCGCCAACTCCTTCTTCAAAGCGCCGCCGCGTCGGAACAGACGGTCAAGGTCGATCACGCCGCCGCCCTTCGCCTCCATCATCCCACGCATGTCCGGCACCTGGTCGGTGGGATTCCTGTCGCTGTGCGGGATGGACATGATGCCCTCTTCGGGCACGCTGTTCTTCTCCCTCGGCCGCGTGGCGGGCGGGCGTTTGGCCTTGAGCCCGAGCGTTGTGTAGCTGATGACGTGCACGGTGACACCGGAGGCGGCGATCCTCTTTAAAGCCTGGTCGAATTTAAAAGGGCCACCTCCGGAGTCGAGCCCGTCCGAGATGATGACGAGGTGTCGGTTGCCGGTTGGCACCTTCTGTAGATACTCGTCCGCGCGCACCAACCCCTCGGCCAACGCGCTCCGCTTGCCCGAGAGGAGTTTCGTGCGTAGAGTTTTTGCGACCTCGGGCAGGTCGCGCGTCCAGCTTTGCATCAACTCCGCGCGGCTACTCACCTGCATGAGCGCGATGCTGTCTCCGGGTCTGAGCGCGCCCACCAACCCCGCGGCCACTTCGCCCGTCAGCCGCGCCGTCTTCAATGGATTTAATTCACCGCCCGTGTCCGCGAGTAGCAGCACGTGAGCCGGCACGCGATAGACGCCCGTCACTTGCTGCGACACTCCGTCCTCGCGGACGAGCAGGTCTGCAACCGAGAGCGTCGGGTCGAAGCGCCCGGCCGCGTCGTAGGCCGCGACGGGGATGCGCACCTCCTCGACCGAAACCCTGAGCACGTCCTGCCCCGACTCGTCCTGCGCTTGCGCTTCACTCGTGTGCGCCGAGATGGTGATGAAGAGTGACAGGATGGTTAACAGTCGTAAGATGGTACGCACACCCTATTATTACCGGCGGCCGTTCAAAAGATACGCCTGTTCGGCTACGCCGCAGAGCGTCAAGAACAACAGGAGCGCCAGCCACCTCTTGAGCCGTCCCTTCAGTTACGTCGCCTCCGAATCGAGCGGACTGTCAGCCGACCCGCCACAAGTATCACGGAGGCGGCCGGCGTGTCAGCCGCGCCCGACCCGAAAGTTTGACGGCCGCGGTCGGCCACAACTCTAGAACAGCTCAGACCACTTCTTGAACGCTTAGTCCCGACGACTCTCGACACGCTCCGAGCTACTCGTAGCGGAGCGCGACCAGCGGGTCTACCTTCGTCGCGCGGCGCGCGGGGATGTAGCAGGCGACGAGCGCGACGAACGTCAGGAGTAAAGACACCGAGACGTAGGTCAGCGGGTCATTCCCCCCGACCTCGTACAGAAATCTCGTTATCAAATGTGTCAGACCGAAGGCGACCGCCGCGCCGATGACGACGCCGACGAGCGTCAGCGCCAGCCCCTGCCCCAGCACATGCTTCAAGATGTTGCCGGGCTGCGCGCCGAGCGCGACGCGGATGCCGATCTCGCGCGTATTCTGTGTGACGAGGTATGACATCACGCTGTAGATGCCGACGACGGCCAGCAGCGTCGCGAGCCCCGCGAAGATCGTCAGCAGCGTCATGTTCAGCCTGAGGTTCACGATGGAGAGGTCGATCACCTCCTCCATCGTCCGCACGTTATAGACGGGCTGGTTCGGGTCTACGGCCTGCACCTCACTCCGGACAGGGCCCGTCATCTCCGTCGGGTCGCCGGCCGTGCCCCGCACGACCAGCGTCATCCCGTCGGCGCGAGCGGACGTGTACGGGAAGAAGAGTTCCGGGCGCGACGGTTGAGTCAACCCCGACTGCTTCACGTCGCCGACGACGCCGACGATAGTCCACCAGTCGCCGCCCCCTGCCTTAATGCGCTTGCCGAGCGCGTCGCCGTCGGGAAAGAAGATTCGCACCAGCTCGCGACTGACGACGATGGCGCGGGCGCCCTCCGACTCGTCGGCCGGCTCGAAGAGTCGCCCCGCCTGCAAGGGGATCCCCAGCGCTTTGAAGTAGCCCCCGCTCGCCACCCTATATTCGGTCAGAGGCACACGACCCGGCGGCAGCGGCTCGCGCCCTTCGACCTGTATCTCTCCGTTCGAGCCGTAGCGTTGTAAAGGCAGCATGTTGATGACGCCCGCGGCCTCGACGCCCGGCAGCGCCGAGACACGCCCCAACACCTCCCTGTAGAAGAGCGCGGACTTCTCGGCCGTATCGTAACGCGCTGAAGGCAAAGAGACCCTCATCGTGAGCACGCCCTCGGGGCGCAGGCCCGTCTCGACCCTTTGGAGTCGCAGAAAGCTTTTGACGAGCAACCCCGCGCCCACGAGGAGCACGAGTGCCGCGGCGACCTCAGCCACCGCGAGCCCGCTGCGCAGCCAGTTGCCGCGCCCGCTCGAACCGGAGTTGCCGCTCTCCTTCAGAGTCTCCTGCACGTCCGCGCGCGAGACGTGGAACGCGGGCGCGAGCCCCGCGATCAGGCCGGTCAAGACGGAGAGCCCGGCCGTGTAGGCGAGCACCTTCCAGTCGAGCCCGACCTCGCCCTGGCGTGACAGATAACCCGACGCGAGCGAGCCCAAAGCCTGCGCCGCCCAACGCGCCACGAGGAGTCCGGCCGCCCCTCCGAGGAGTGCGAGCACGACGCTCTCCGTCAAAAACTGTCGCACCAGACGCCAGCGTCCCGCGCCGAGTGCCGAGCGTATCGCCACCTCCTTGCGCCGAGACGCCGCGCGCGCCAGCAGGAGGTTCGCCACGTTCGTGCACGCGATGAGCAGTACAAAGCCGACCGCCCCCAGCAGCATGAGCAGCGCGGGGCGCACGCCCTGCACTGCCTCCTCTTCGACGCGCGCGAGCGTCACGCCGCGCCCATCCTGCTGCGCCGGGTACTGCTTTTCGAGGACGCGCCCGACAGTACTCATCTGCGCCTGCGCCTGCTCGAAGCTCACATTCGGCTTGAGCCGCCCGAGGACGAGGAAAGCATGGTTCCCGCGGCTCGCCAGTTGGCGCTCGCTGAAGACAAGCGGCACCCACAGCTCGACCGACGGCGACGGGAACTGCACTGCCGGAGGCATCACGCCGACCACCTGATACTTCTCGCCACCGAGCAGGATGTCCTGCCCGACGACGTTGGGGTCTGCGCCGTAACTCCTGCGCCAGAGCTTGTCGCTTAAGACTACGACGTGGTCACGCCCTGCTTTGTCTTCTCCTTCCAAGAACCCGCGCCCGGACTGCGGCGTCGCGCCGAGCACCTCGAAGAAGTTGGCCGTCACGGTCGCGCCGATGGCGCGCACCGGCTGCTGCTCCTCTTGCAGGTTGAAGTCGCCATACTGGTACGCGGCCAGCCCCGTGAACGCATCCGACTGCGCGCGCCAGTCGAGAAAGTTTGGCACCGAGGCCGTCCCCGTCCCGCCCTGCGGCAGGGATTCGTAGACGGAGACGAGCCTCTCCGCGTCGGGGTAGGGCAACGCGCGCAGCAGCACCGCGTTGACGACCGAGAAGATGGCCGTGTTGCCGCCGATGCCCAACGCGAGTGTCAGCACGGCGACGGCCGTGAAGGCGGGCTTCCGCCGCAGCATGCGCAAGGCGTACCGCAGGTCTTTCAAGATTTGCTCAAGCACGTTGGCACCTCCGCTTCCCTTCTCTTCAACGTCGCCCGCGAACATACGCGCGAACGCGGGGCGCTCCGCGCGACTCACCTCGCATTCGAGCAGCCGCCAGTCCTGAAACTGCGCGAGCGCGTCGGCGCGCGCCTCCTCCTCCGTGCGGCCGAGCGCGAGCGAATCGTCGTAGGCTTCCGACAGGTGTTGGGCCAACTCCTCGACGATCTCGGCCTCGCGCGGGCCGTCGAGACCGAGCGGCGCGAGCCGCGCGCGGACGAGCCGCACCCACTGTGACTTCCCCTCGTCAGGCATCTTCCGGTTCGGGCGTGATGTGCGCCACGCGGTCGAGCGCGGCGAAGAACTCCTGCCAGGTGTTGCGCTGCGCGGCGAGGACTTTGCGCCCCTCGGCCGTCAGCTTGTAGTAGCGGCGCCGGCGCTGCCCGGCCTTCTCGACCCATTGCCCCTTGATGACCCCGCGCCGTTCCAGGCGGTAGAGCAGCGGGTAGAGTGATGCGACGTGGAACTGGAGCACGCCGTCCGAGCGCTCGCCGATGAGCTTGGCGATCTCGTAGCCGTGGCGCGGCCTCTCTTCCACGAGCGCCATGATGAGCATCTCGGTGCTCCCCTTCTTCAGCTCGCGTTGCAGAATACGTGTGATGTCCATATGTGGTTCCGCCATATATAGTCCGCGACGAAGCGCCTGTCAACCTTCATCTTGACCACGAGCAGGCCGAAGGCCCAACCCCTCAAACTTTCGTCCAGATCGTCGGACGCCGACTCCTGCTATCATGGCCGGATGAAGAGACTACTCGCCTTCTCTTGTGCAACCCTGCTCATCGCCGCCACGGCCCGGGCGGCCTCCGGCGACAAGGCCCCGAAGAAGCCCGGCTCCGCCGAGGCGCAAATCCGCGCCGTGCTCGACTCGACGGCCGACGGCTGGAACCGCGGCGACCTCGCAAAGTATCTCGCGGCCTACACCGAGTCCGCGACCGAGATGCTCTCGGACGGCCCGCGGGGCGGCGTGGAGGTCATCGAGCAGACGATGCGCAACGGGTTCTGGAAGACCGGGCGCCCCTTGCAACAACTGCGCTACGAGCACGTGGCGGTGCGCATGCTCGGCAAGGAGCACGCACTCGTGACGGGGCAGTACGTGCTCACGGGCGGCGGCCGTCCCGACCGGACGGGCTGGTTCACCACCGTCTGGTCGCGCACCAGTCAGGGCTGGCGCATGATCCACGACCACTCCTGAACGCCCCGCCTCGGCCTTACAATTTTTTGGGGCGGCGGCGAAAAAGGTGTTGTCAAATTGGCGTTGCGCGTCGCATATTGTCAGGCGCAATGCTGCCGCCTGCCGTGCTGACGTAAATTTGCCCCGCTACCTTTCCGGGTCGGAGTCCTGTACCGGCCTCTCTTCACGTCACACACAGCGCGTCAAAATCCCGGGACAGCGCGCCGCCGCCCGCCGCGGCGACCGACAGTTCCGGCCGTCTCTTTATCCCAGGCTCAAGTCACAAGGGTTCAAGCCGTTCACCGCCGCGACGAGTCGCAAGTGAGGTGCATGCATGGCAGACGAGCCGCTTTCGACGAAAGACCTCTTCCTGCTGGCCGTGGGGCTTTACACGCTCCAAACGCCCTTGCCGCAGGGGACTTCAACGGGAAGGGACTACTACCTCCGCCTCAACGACGAGCAGAAGTATGCGCTGCGCGAGACGGTGTGGAATCCTTTCTGGCTGCTGAGCCCGCAGTACGCATGGGAGGGCGTCCGCTACCGCGGCTGGCTGCTCGCGAACCTTGCCGCCAGCCTCACCGGCAGCACGCACGACTTCACCGCCATCGACGAGCCCCTCTTCGTCTCGCTCGACCTGATCTCGAAAGAGTTCAAGCCGGGGGTACCACCGAAACCCACCGAGGCCATCAAGCAGGCCATCGTCTCGAAGGCCGGTTACCAGCGCGCCATCATGACGGCCCTCACCGTCGGTCTCTCCGAAGGGGAGAGCGCGGGGCAGAGCGTCGTCGTCCTCGGGGCGGGGATGCGGCGGCGGACGCGCGTCTGGCAGGAGGAGTCGCAGGCGCTTCAGGCCGACGTGGAGTTCTTCGTCCCCTTCATGCCCTTTACCGGAGGAGACAAGCCGAAGGACTCGACGCTGCCGAACGCGCGCTCGATCAACGCCGGCATCCGCATCTCGCGCGTGAACGGCAGCTCCATCGGAACCATCGGGGAGGATGAAGCCGAGGATAAAGCCGAAGATAAAGCCGAGGATAAAGCCCCGGTAGACCTCGCCGCCGTCCGCTTCAACCTCCGCGTCCCCTTCACCGCGCGTGTGGTGGAGAGGTACGACGCGGAGAAGAAGCGCTTCTACTTCCGCGACGCCCCGGAGGTGCCGTTGGAAGTTCCCGAACCCGACTTCTACAAGTGGGAGCCGGGCGAACTCATCACCGGCTTCGGCCAGCCGACCGTCAACGTCGAGATGCTTCGGCTGAAGGGCGAAGGGTCGGAGCCCGCGCAGTGGGAGCCGTTCGAAGACTGGAAGGAGTTCGTCGAGAAGTTCTGCGAGACGACCGACGGCGGCGAGCTTTTGAACGCGCCCGTCGGGCCGCTCCTGCTCGAAACGGTCTCGGACAGCAGCAGCATCAAGGACATCCTCAAGTCGCACCGCGGCGAGATCAAGAAAGACTACGAAGAGGCGAAGAAGGAGCTTGAGGCGACGGCGCAACTCCTCAAAGGAATCTTTGAGGGCAAGCCAACTAAGCCCAGCGAGAAGCCCGACCCGGCAGACCCGAGTTCGAGCATGCGGCGGCTCGGAGGGCTGCTCGAATCGCTGGGGCTTTTGAGCGGCAAGGCCGGCAAGGAGGTTAAGTATAAGCTCGCCAAGCTGGACGGGCTGTCGGTCTGGGACGTAATCAACCGGCTGCTGGAAGAGCTGGACGGCTTCCCGCTCTACGTCTCCGGCATCGACCCGAAGGAGCCGGACGCCAAGCGGATGGCCTTCTCGCTCGCCTCGCAGACGGCCATCGACGCGCCGAACAAGCAGTACTTCGGCCTCGCCGGACTTGCCTACAACATTCCCATCAAGACGACCCCCGAGAAGAAGAAGCAGGACGCAGAGGAAGAAGACCCGGTGCTCGTCCTCGGCCAGAACTACTTCACCGACCAGGAGAACCTTGAAGACGACTGGGAGCTCGTCCCCGAATCCAGAGCCGAGGATGACTGGGTCGTCGTCCCCACCGAAGAGCAGAAGGATGAAGTTAAACAGGAAGAGAAGAAAGAGGACGAGAAGAAAGAGGACGAGAAGCAGAAGAGCGGCGTCGATCTCAGGCTGCAACTGGGCAAGTGGTTCAGCGGCGAGACGCTCGACGACAACTGGCTCCGCCGCCTTCTGCCCGCCGCGGGCACGGAGAAGTCTGCGTGGAAGCGGCGCGTGCCGCTGCCCGGCATCCGCCTCTTCCCCTTGCAGCGCACGCTCTCTGACAACAAATCCGAGTCGAAGTTCTCGCTCGCGCTGCGCGGCGAAATCCTGAGCCTCGGCGTGGACATCAAGGGCAGGACGAAGGAGGGCCTCAAGTTTCTCCAGTTGGACGAAGGCCCGCTCACCTACTTCGGGCTCGGCGCAATCGAGGCGCGCATCGCGCTCATCTTCGCCGCCAACCGCGTCATCTTCGGCGTCGGCGTCAAGCTCAAGGACATGCGCCTCTCCTTCGGCGAGAGGGAGCAGACCAAAGAGGAGCAGAAGGAGGAGAAGAAAGAGAAGTCGGAGAAGAAGAAGGGCGCGACCGATGAGATCATCGCGGGGCTACAGGAGCTGCTGGGCGAAGACGACTGGGCGGCGACGCCCGCGCCCGACCCTGCCGAAGAGACGAAGCCGAAGACGCGTCTGAGCGCCAAGAAGAAGGACAAGTTCTCGATCTCCATCGGCTACCTCTCCCCGGTCGCGGACGGAAGCCCCGGCACGCTCGACGTGCAGCTCTACGACAAGAAGGGCGTCCGCGGCAAGATGGTCTGGATTCCCATTGAAAAACGCTCCGGCTCTCTCTACATCAAAGCCGTCGGCATCAGCCTCAAGGGGCTCGAAAACTTCGAGCCGGGCAAGAAGCTCGCCGAGGGCGCGCAACTCGATCTCGCAATCACCGCCGGCCTGCGCTGGCCGGCCTTCGAGCTGGGCTTAATCGGCCTGCGGGTCGGCTTCCCTTTGAAGGAGCAGGGCTGGTTCGACTTCGGACTCGAAGGGCTGGACATCTCGCTCAAAGCCGGCCCCGTCGTCATCTCGGGCAGCTTCCTGAAGAGCGCCCTGGAGTTCGGCGGCAGCCTGACCATCGAGCTGCCGAAGCTCTCCCTCGCCGCCAACGGCTTCTACGGCGCCATCGTCCTCTTCGAGATGGAGCCCGAAGAGGATGTGTTGCGGGCGCTGGTGCGCCGAGAGGTGCACGCGAAGCTCAAGAAGGAGCTGGCCGAAAAAAATATTACGCCCGAAAGCGTCAAGCCGGTCGATCCGGTCTTCATCAACAACTGGCAGATTCGCGCGACCGACGGCAAGAGCTACACCCTCCTCAAAGACGGCGACAAGCTCCACCTCCTCAGCCAGGACAAGGCATTCTTCTTCTACGGCATGATGAGCGCGGGCAGCGGCGGCGGCCCGCAGTTCGGGCCGATCCAGTTCAACGCCGTCGCCCTCGGCTTCGGTTACAACCGCCGCCTCACCGTCCCGCCCATCGAGGGCATCGCCGACTTCCCGCTCGTCAAGATGGTGATGGGCAAAGGCGGTTACCAGAAGGACGACGAGAGCGGCACCTTCCTCGGGCAGGTGAGCAAGCCGGTCGAGCCGGCGTCGCTCTTGAAGGACATGGGCGAGGCCCTTGAGGCCAAGGCGGGTCATAACTTCGCCTGCCTCGGCGTGCGCTTCACCATCGCGCGCGTGCTCGACTGTTTCGCCCTCGTCATCGTGCAGTGGAGCAAGGAGGATTTCGAGCTGTACCTGCTCGGGCTGGCGCGCCTCAAACAGCCGAGCGACCCGAGCGCGAAGCCCATCTGCTACGTCGAGCTGCAGCTCCTCATGAGCATCAAGCCGAGCGAGGGCACCTTCCAGCTTCAGGCGCTCCTGACGAGCAACTCGTGGGTCTTGAACAAGGACTGCAAGCTGACGGGGGGCTTCGCGGTCTTCGTGTGGTTCGGCGGGCCGCACAAGGGGGACGTGGTCATCACGCTCGGCGGCTACCACCCGCGCTTCAAGCGCCCCGACCATTACCCCATCGTGCCGCGGCTCGGCTTGAACTGGCAGGTCAGCCCCGAGCTGTCCATCAAGGGCGGCGTCTACCTCGCCTTCACGCCCTCGTGCGGCATGGTCGGCGCGCGGCTCGAAGCCGTCTACCAGTCGAACCGCGTGACGGTCTGGTTCACGGCCTACTTAGACGCCATCGTCAACTGGAACCCCTTACACTTCGAGGTCGAGATCGGCATCTCGCTGCGCGTCGAGGTCGCCCTCTTCCTCACCTCCTTGAAGCTCACGATCAGCGTGACGCTCAAGATTTGGGGGCCGCCCTTTGGCGGGTTCGCGCGGCTCGAAATCTCGGTCATCACACTCGAACTCCCCTTCGGCGCGAAGCGTGAGGAGGCCCAGCCAAAGCCTATCGAGAATTGGCAGCGGTTCTCCGAAAGCTTCCTCAGCCCGAGCGAGGCCGACAAGGGGACGCATGGCCCGGCCCCCTGGCTGCCGCCGATCATGACCCCCCAACTCAACTTCGGGCGCAGCAATTTCGCCGGCCTCCCCGAGGCCGCGCAGGCGCGGGGGGCGTCGAAGGAGAACGATGGTGCGTGGAGGGTGCGCCCCGACCAGTTGGAACTCGGGGCCGCTTCGGCCGTCCCTGTGACGACCTTAAAGGTCGGTAGCGTCAAGACCGACAGCTCGCCCGCGGCCATGCGGGAGCGCTCTCCCTCGGGCAAAGCCCTGCTCGTGTCCAGGCAGGTCGAGCTTGAGCCCGAGGGCTTGCAGGTGAAGTCTTACGACAGACCGCTCGGCGTCCGCCCGATGGGCAAGACCCTTGAGTCTGTGCTCAACGTCACGGTCGTGCGTGACGAAGAGTCGGAGACGAAGCCGGTGGAGATGTCCGGGTGGCTGGTCGAGACGGAGACGGCCTCGCTGCCCGCAGCGCTGTGGGATGCGGCCAAGCCGAGCCCGAACGGCCCGAAGGAGCCGAGCGCCGACCTCGTCCCCGACTGCCTCACCGGCATCAAGCGCCTCAAGCCGCCGGCCGGCCAACGCGGCGCCCGCACCTCGCTCACCAGGATGACCTGGCACCAGCTCGAACCTTCGACCGTCCCGCGCACAGGCGCGCGGCAGGAAGTTCCGACCGGGACGCTCCCGCGCGACGTGCAGACGGATGTGTTCGCCGCACAGCCCAGGCATAAAGCGGTCGCTGATGCGCTCGCCGCGGTGGGCTTTGACCTCGCGTGGAGGCCGGCGCAGGGGCAAGTCCGCTTCCGCGAATTGCAGGCCGAGCCGCTGGCCGGCGCCGTGGCGACGGGAGGTGCGCGATGAGCACACAGCAGCAGGCCGACCTGTCGATGGACTTCTACGACAACTATGAGTCGCCGTTGACGGCCGGGTCGTACCGCCTCGTCCTGCAACAGACGGTCAGTCTCAAAGGCGGCGAGACGCATCACTACTATCGCGACCAGCCCTTCGTCGTTCAAGCGCCGCGCTACACGGTCGAGGGCAGCGAGATACAGGCTTACTTTCCGCCGCCGGGTGGCGTCGCCGATTACCAGAACGTGTTGCCTCATCTCATACTCCGCACGCGCAACCTGCCCTGGGAGCGGACGGTCTGGTCGGGTGCAGGTCGTGAACCCTGGCTCGCGCTGCTTGTGCTCGCCGAGCAGGACATACTCGAAGGCCACGTCGAGGTGAAGATGGGCACCGTGGCAGACCTCGCGCCGAGTTTAAAGGGCTCCGACTTCTGGTCGCGCGCGGAGAGCGGGGCAAACGTCATGCTCCCGAGGTTAGAGCGCGAAGGCGAAGACGACGCCGCCCCTGCGCGCCTGCTCGACCTCGACCTTGAACTCTTCCGCAAGCTCTGCCCGCGCCGCGCGGAGTTGCCGCTGCTCGCGCACATCCGCCGCGTGGACACGGCCGACAAGGTGCCACTTGAGATGGTCGCCGACGGCGAGTTCGCCGTGCTCGTCGCCAACCGCTTCCCACAGGCGGGCGCGAATACCATCCACCTCATCTCGCTCGAAGGCTGGAAGACGCTGCTCGACGCCCCTGAAGGTCAGACGTTCCCGGCCGGGCGCCTGCGGCTCCTCACGCTCGGCAGTTGGAGCTTTGTCAGCGACCCCGCGGGCGATGACACCTTCGGCGGGCTCATGCGGCGACTGCGAACCAACGTCGGCCTCTTCAACGTCAAGCCTCCGGCACAGCCCGGCGATGCGTATGTCAGCGAGGCGCTCGCGCGCGGCTACGTGCCGCTGGACTACCAACCTTTGGAGAGCACGCCGACCTTCGCGTGGTACCGCGGGCCTCTCTCGCCCGTGCTCAGGCCGTCACTCGACCGCCCGCCCTTCCGCAGCGCGGACAGCGCGCTCGTCTTCGACAAGAGCACGGCACTCTTCGACGTGTCCTACGCCGCGGCCTGGCAATTGGGCCGGCTGCTCGCGCTCGCCTCACCCTCCTTCACGAAGGGGCTGCGCCTCTTCGTCGAGCGCCGCCAGAACGCCGCCGAGTTTGCGAGCCAGGTCAAAGACTTTCTCGAAAACCACCGCAGCGCCTTCACAGACCTGAAGGAGAAGGTGCCCGGCGACGAACGCGTCGCCGTCGCAGACGAACTGATCGAGTGGCTCGCGCGCGCCGTGCTGCTCTACCCGGTGCCCTTCCAGTACCTCGTCCCGCACGCGGCGCTGCTGCCGCCGGAGTCTCTGCGCTTCTTCCACCTCGACGACAACTGGGTGGACTCGCTCGTGGACGGGGCGCTGAGCGTCGCCGTGCGGAGCCACGCCGACGAGGGAAAGGCCGCGCGGGCCGACATGCAGTCGGCACTGTCGAAGATCGTCTACCAGCACCGCCTGCGCTCGCAGGGTAAGAACCCGGAGTGGAATCCTTCGGAGCGCTACATGGACGTGCCCAAGTCCGGCTTCGTCCTTCGTTCGAGCGTGGTCGCCGACTGGCCCGGCGTCGAGGTGACGGCGACGACCGACGCGCCGCCGTCCCCGCACCTGCCCGAGATTCTGCGGCTCGAACAGATAGCCGACGGCGTCCTCTTCTGCCTCGCGCGGGGCTCCATCAAACAGGTCACGTTCCGCGAGCCGCGCGAGGGGCTCACCTTCGGCGTGGATTCGGACGGCAACGTTCAGGCGCGCGCGTCGGGCGTCAAGCTCAAAGTCAGGCCCGATCTACAGCGCGCCGGCTCGCCCCCGGGCGTGGCCGACGTGGCCGCGCTGCGCGCACGGCTGGCCGAGTCTGAAAAGCTCTCGGTCGGCCCGGCCGAGTTCGCGCTGCAGATGATTCGCATGCCCGAAGAGCAGGCCATCAAGTGGGGCTGAGGTTCACTCATGTCTGACGCAAAGCATCTACTCGTCCCCGTCCGCGTGCAGGCGCTCGTCATCGACGACATCGTCGTCGAGCGGAAGGCCATCCTCAAGATCAACGAGCAGAGGAGGGTCGCCAACGATGGTAAGTGGTCGCGCGCGAGGCAGGACTACAAGCTGCTGATGAACGCCCTCGGCCCGCCGGGGCCGCGCCCTTTCTTCGGCGCGACGCGCACGGCGTGGGGGCCGCCGGCCGACCAGTTGGTGCTCGCGGCCAACTCGCCCGCGCTCCCCGAGATGAAAGACCGCGGCGTCTACCTGCACTGGGTTTTGCCGCAGG
Source organism: Pyrinomonadaceae bacterium (assembly GCA_045807865.1). Classification (GTDB taxonomy): domain Bacteria; phylum Acidobacteriota; class Blastocatellia; order Pyrinomonadales; family Pyrinomonadaceae; genus QHXN01. The sequence continues at coordinate 37,002 of JBJMGP010000217.1, read as the reverse complement.
GCTTACGCCACGCTTACCGGCCGAACTCTCTCGACTTCCCCGCCCTGCCCGACCAGTGGCTCATCGTGCGCTTCACACGTCGCGCCTCTGAGCAGAAGCCTTCGACTAAGGCATGGTTCCTTGACGGCGGACTGTTGGCCACGGACGGCCCCGCGAACCTTCTCATCGCCGCGGCCGACAAGTACGAGGCACGGCGCGCGGGCAAGGTCGTGCCGCTCGAAGAGTTCAAACCCGCGGACTTCGCCGGCAAGCGTTCGACCATCACGGCCGTCGGCAACCGCTACACGGGCTCGCCGACCTTCACCGCCAACGTCGCCGAGAACCGCAACGTCCTCTCTTGGCACGACGACCTCGGCGACCTGCGCGAGCCGCCTGGCACGGGCCGGGTTCCGAAGGACGTTGCGCTCACGTACCTCCTGCTCGGCTGGTATCGAGACGCGCAGTACGAGCCGCTCACGGCGCTGCCCGCCATGCTCACCAGGGCGAACTCGAACGCCCAGGCCGACGCGCTCGACGCGCTGAATGCTCTGGGCTGGCAGTTTGATTTGAATAAAGAGACGGCCGCCGAGTTGTCGCAGCGCAGCTGTCTGTTCCACGGCATGGTCGCGCACGTCAACTACTGGAACCCTGAGACGCATAAGGGGACGATGCTCGGCTATCCCGGCTCGCCCTCGGTCGAGGGCACGCTCGGCGTCAAGCCGCCGCCCTTCAAGGTCGGCGTCGGCAACAGCGCGGAGGACGCTCTCGTCTCGCTGGTGTCGAGCGAGTACAGCGGCGACCAAGAAGCGCCGAACCTCTGGAAGGCTCTGGAGGCGGTCATCTACCGCCAGCCCGAATCGCTCGTCGGCAGTTGGAACGCCGCGCCGCGCGACCACACCGTGCACCAGAACTGGTTCACGGCGCAGGAGGCGGGCAAGGTCTGGTCGATTCGCTTGCGCCCCGGGCGTGAGGGTACCTTCCCCGCCGACCCGGCCGCGACCGCCGCGCAGACGGCCGTGAAGCCTACGACAGAGCAGTTCGATGCGTTGAAGCGGCTCAACGAAACACAGGCCGCGGCCGACGCGACAGTGCGTGAGTTGTCCGCGCTGCAACAGGACCTCTACGCGCGCTGGTGGCGAGCCTGCGAGAAGAAGCGCCGCGACCGGTTCGCCGACATCAGAGAGGACGTGAAGGACTGCGAGGTGCTCGCCGGTCGTGTGAAGAAACTGCGCACGGAGCGCGACAACCTGCTCGTCCAACTTCAGACCGAGCACACGGTCGCAGCCTCTCTGCCCGAGGAGCTTGAATTACATTCCGACTCCGCGCCACGCTTCTGGGCACCCGCCGACCCGTTCGTCGTCGTCAAGAACTGCGGCGTGCCGACCAAGCATCACTTCCCCGACCCGCTCCCCTGCCGCCTGCCCGAGCAGACAGTCAAAGCCGCGGAGGTCACGGTCAACAACGAGGCGAAGATGTTCGACGCCGCCGACGCAGGCGTCACACAACTCGCGGCCTCGGCGCAGAAGCTCTCGGCCGGGCGCGACGAACTTTTCAAGAGCATGCTCGTGGAGGCCGCCTTAGTCGAGCAGGCCGTCAGCGACCTCGTCACCCGAAGCCTCGCGACGGAACCGCCGCTCACCACTGCCGACAGATGGCAGGACTGGACGAAGCGGCTCGTTAAAGACCTGACCTCGGCCGGCGATCCGCAAGACCTGCCCCGCGACCGAGTCAGGTTCGTCAGGTCGGACGCCTTAAATGTTCAGCCGAGCCTGCTCACGGGGTTGTGGGTGCGACAGCCCTGGTCGCCGCTCTTCATCGACTGGAAGATAAGCTGGCGACCGACGAAGAACACCGAGCCCGACCTCGGCCCGAACTGGCGTCTGAACCAGTTCGATTACGAGCCGAAGGACAGGGAGTCCATCCCCGCCAGCGGCGCCTCCGTGAGCGGGCGCAGCATGCTCAGCCCCGTGGACGGGCGTCTCTTCAAGAAGCCGCTCGAAACACTGCGCGAGATGCTCAAGCCCTTGTCACGGGAAGACAAGGAGAAGAATCTCAACCCGGCATTCCCGGCCGCCGTGTCGGAGATACTTTCACGCTACGAAGAGATCTGGGACAAGGCGCTGGCCGAGCTGGCGCGCGCGGGGATGATGGGGCAGTCCTTGTCCGGCTTCCACCAGACGCTGCTGTGCCGCGACGTGACGCTCCCTCGCGTCATGCCTGACCCGGCGCGACCCTGGGCCGCGGGCGACCTGAGCATCCGCGACGCAGTGGTCGAGTCGCTCTTCGACCAGGGCATGCAGCGCGGCCCGACCGGCGAGCGGCTCGCGCCGCCGACGCCCTCAAAACCCGCGCTCGACTTCACGCTGCTGCGCGCCGGCGCGTTCGAGCTTGAAGAGCTTTGGCTCGTGGACGACTTCGGCCAGTGGGCCGACCTGCTGCAAGGGACTTCCGCCGGCGGCTCCTCGGGGCAGGTCTTCAACCCGCGCGCGCGCTGGCACGACGACCGCTTCGCCATGGCGATGCCGCCGCGCGTTATCCAGCCCGCCCGCCTCAACTTCCGCTTCACGACGGCGTTGGACGACGAGCCGAACATACATGAATCGGACGCCGCGCTCGGCCCCGTCTGCGGGTGGGTTTTTTATAACGCGCTCGACCGCGCCCTCGCGCTCTGCGACCGCGAGGGCCGGCTCGCCGGCGAGCTGGTCATCGTCGAGGAGGGCGGAAACTACCTCGTCAAGTGGGAGGGTGCGCCGGGCAGAAGCAGACTCGACGCAATTCGCAACCCCGAACTGAGGAGGTTCGCCGAGTCTCTGGTCGAAGAGAAGCCGACGAAGAGATCGAAGCTGCACGAGCTGCTTGAGTTGATCGACCGGGCGCTCGAACGCATACGGCCCGCCGGGATGCGGCGCGACGCCGCGCTCTTCGGCCGTCCGCTCGCGCTCGTCAACGCACACGTCGGGCTCGAACTCTTCGGCAAAGCCTGGACTAACCCGCACTGGACAGACCCGCAGCAGCGGCCATCGACCGAGCGGCCCGGGCGCACGGGCGACCCCGTGCTCGACGCGCTCTGCGTCCCGGTCCTGCTGGGATGCTCGCACAACACGGAGGACGGTCTGGTCGGCTACTTCAAGGCGAGCGACTTTGGACAATTCGTGCCCGCTCATTTGCCGAAAGGTGTACAGGCTACGGGCTACATCAACGACCCGCGCGAGGAGGCTGTGCGCGTCGGCTTCGGTGCGCCTGAACAACTCACGCTCCTGATGGATGCATGGGGCTCCGTGCAGGCCGCGACGGGTCTCGTCCCCGCGAAGAGCATCACGCTGGCGCACGCCGAGTTGGACAAGACGCTCGCCCGGATGGAGGCTTCGTTCAGCGTCGGCCCCGTCCTCCTGCAAGCCGGACGCATCGCCCTGCCCGCGCCCGTGGGCGAAAACGGTCGCTGGCATTTCCGCGGGCCTTCGAGCGAGGCCGCGCCGACGCCCCTGGCGCCGCCCGACCCGAGGTACTTCGACGAACGGCCTTTAATCGCGGCCGAGGGTCGGCTGCTGCTGCTGAGTTCGGAAGAATAGTCTGACGAGGAGACCAACATGTCGGATACCAGTGGTGCAGTTCAGAGACCGTTCGAGTTCAAGGCCGGCACCGTCACCACGGCCGAGGGGGACGCGCTGGAGGTCGATGTCAGGAACCTCACCGGCGCGGTCTGGGACGGCTTCCTCTTCATCGAGCTGAAACTCCCCATGAAGGTGGTCGCGCCAAAGGTGGGCACGGCGGCGCTCGACGCGCGCCAGGCGGAGGAGCCTCTGAACATGGCGACGCTCGCCGGCGTCGTCACCGCCGCCGAAGGGTGGTCGGTCTGGGCCATCAACGACCCGAACGACTCCATCGTCGTCATCCGCGTCTTCAACGACATCGACCAACTGGACGGCAAAGTCACCGAGACCAAGACCGCGCTCGGAGCGGGCGCCGTCCTCAAGCTGCGCATCCCGCTCGCGCCCGGGACACTCAGCACGCAGTTCGAGATGGAGTACGGCTACCAGACCGGCGAAGGCTCGGAGACGCGCGTGGACGGCTCGCTCGTCCTGACACCGTCCCAACTTGAAAAGTTTGAGCTGGCGGTCAGTTTAATCTGCGAACACGAGAGCCCGACCATGATCGATCCCGGCGAGGTGGTGACGATCACTTGGAGCATTAAGAATGGCGTCGCCGCCACGCTACGCGGGCCGCTGCCCGGGGGCAACTCCGAGCTGACGCTCAGCCGCGACCCCACCTCGAACTACCGCCTCGACAAGGGCGTGCTGTCGATCCTGGCGGTCGGCCCCGCGACTTACGTCCTCGACGCGGAGGTGAAAGGCCCCGAGGGGCAGCCGAACGTGCAGGTCGTCAGGACGCTGACCCTCGACATCTACTCCCCCGACAAGTACGCGCGCGTCAACGTGCGCCCGGACTCGGTGCTGCCCAACGGGCAGGTTGAGATCGACTGGGCCGTGTGGGGCGTCGAGAAGGCGTCCCTCAAGGTCGGCAACCGCGTCGGCCTCGACCTCGAACTGACCGAGCAGAACCTGAGTCGCACCTATCAGGGGAGCGGCGTCCTTGTCATCCACGCGGCCGAGAACAAAGAGTCGGAGAACGTCAGCCTCACCTTCACCAGCGGCCCCAAACGCGGCGGCGCGGAGCCTGCCACCATCCAGACCTCCCCCTGGTTGCCTTTGAAGAAGCCGGCCATCACGGGCAGTCCAATCGCGCTGGCCGTGGCCGACGGGAACATGGCGCTGCTGATGAGCGACGGCCTCTACACGGGGCGGGTCGGGCTGAGCGACATGGAGTTAAAATCGCAGCAACCATCCCTGGCAAAGTCCGGGGCGTTGGGGAAAGCCTGGCACGCGCTCACGGCCCTCGGGAAAGATTTCGTCGTCCTGCGGCGCACCGACGGCGACGAAGTCGTCCTTGAGCGTTTCGACGGGAAGGGAGTGCGCAACAGCCTACCGGTCACTCTGCCCGGCGACTTTCAGACGCTCGCGCGGCACGACGGGACACAGTTTCAACTCGTCGGTTTTGGCGAACGTGTCTACGTCGTCGCCGACGCGCTGGTCTTCGGCAGGCCGGCGCGGAGCGCATACTCGGTGAAGCTCTCTCCCGAGACGCACGTCCGCGCCGAAAGTCGCCTCACGCCACTGACCAATTACCAACTGTTGAACTTCGCGGGCGCGCTCTACGCCTACCACCGCGACTCGGGCCGCATGGTTCGCTTCGGGCTGACGAAGGAGTTGGAGCTGGACGAGCCGCTCAAGGCGGCGACGGCCGTCAACGCCGAGGGGGTGTCGATGATTAAGACCGGGCTGCTCGTCCCGGTCGGCTCCGTCCTCGCCGTCCTCGACCCGGCCGCGCTCCCTTCGTTCCAGGCGCTGAAGATTACGGGCCTGGGCCTCAACAACCTCTTCGAGTTGGCACACCAGAGTTTGAGGGCCGGGAGGGCGGCGAGCGACCTGCCGCAGGATTTGTGCTACAACCCGCAGCGCGACGCATGGATGCCTTGCGGCCACGGGCTGGACATAGAGCCGGGGGCCGTCGCCGCCTACCGCGGCGGGAAGTCCAAGCGGTTATGGGTGCTTCAGGGCAACGGCGCATTGCATACGCTCACCAGCGCGCACGAAGCGCTTTTCGCTCCCGACTTCCTTGACCGGCTCCACCCCAAAGACCTCCCGCCCGCGATTGACGCCAAGCGGTGGTTCCAGTTCGCCAACATGACGGGCCTCGACCTCGTGCCGGTGGACGAGGTCTGCAAGGGGGCCGGCCTCGGCCCTTTCAGCGCGGACGGGCCGGCCGAGGTGACGCCGCTGCCACCCGGCCTCAAGAACTTGAGCTTCACGGAGTTCAACGTCTCGTACAGCTCGACCCACACGACCGAGGTCAAGCTGCGCCTCACGGCCGCCCGAGCCGGCTCCCCCCGCTACCTGTTCGAGTTGACCCTCTCGGGCGAGGGACTCGGCACCGTCACCAGCGTCTTCAAGCGCCTCGCGACCGACGGGCGGCTCGACGAGGTGCCAGGGACTTCGTTGAAGTACAACACGGGCGAGCGCAACGTCGTGGTGAAGCCGGCCACGCCGCTTCACGCAACGACGAGGCTCAACATGCTCAACGCCACGCCCGGAGAGTTACGACTCACGTCCACCGCCGGGACTGTCTCGATGGGCGAAAGAACACCCGTCGGTGTGGATATCACCACCCCCGAATTAACAATCACGACTCCGAATGGCGAGAAGGCAGGGCGCGTCCGGGTCACCTTCGATTACGCCAAACCGATGGGCATCGAGCTGTCTCCCGGCGACAAGGCGCAGGAGAAACTCATCCGCGTCGTCACCAACGAATCGAACATGCTGGAGGTTAGCGCCGATTTCCTGTCGGTAATCTCATCCGTCGTCTTCACGTTCGAGAAGTACGACGGGAGCCCGAGCGCAAGAGCGCTCCAGCAGTCGGACACTTACTGGCTGCGGGTCGGGCTGAAGAAGAAGTTGGTGCTCGACGGCGTGCGCCTCGGCGACGGCGCCCTCAGCCCCGACCGCAAGGCGATCTTCATCCCGCTGGCGCGGCCGGAGAACGTCAAGCAAGTCCGCGTCGTGAAGTACGAGGTCGGCAGTCTCGCCTCATCCGAGAAGTCCTACGAGACGCAAGGCGATGTCTACTCGGTGCCCAACGCCATCACCGTCTCCGGAATTTACTACGACGTGATGTTCGCCGAGCCGATCCGCTACTCGGCGGATCACAAATTCGGGGTCGCGTGGCCTCAACGTTTCGACGGCTATGCGGAGGTCGTCGCGCTCACTTCGTCAGTCGGCCGCAGCGTCTTCAACGTCGGGAAGCGCCTCGAAGGGTTTCCCGAAAGGCTGCCCAAATACTTTCTGACGGTCGCCTACCTCGGCAACGACCGAGAGGAGACGCCGCTCGACAACATCGCCCGCCCCGTCGGAGCCGCGCCGCTCGCCGTCACGGCCGACGGCAGCAAGGCGGCGATCTGCGACCCGGGCGGGTTCCTGCTTGTCGATATGACGGCGCCCGTGGGCACCCGGAAGGCGCAGTCCGTCAGGATGCTGGGCACACACGAGCCGGCGCACGCCGTCTTCTCTAACGACGGGAGCTTTCTCTTCCTGGCGCACGTCAGGCGCTTGATGAGCGGCAGCGGCCCGCGGCGGGTTGTCGCCGGCCGCGACATCATCGTCACCCGTTACGGGGTGAAACAATATCGGATGGAGAACTACGGCCTGCCGCACGTGGAGAGCGACTTCGGACTGACGGCCAACACGCGGCAGGGCTACTCTCCCCACGTCACCTACAAGGAGCAGGTCGCGCTCTCGCTCGCGGTCTCGCCGGACGACAGGTGGCTCTTCGTCTCGACCGGCACGTCGATCCTGAGGTTCAATCTGGACAAGTTCACGCTCGACCCTTGGAGCACGAGGGTCGAGCTGCCCTGCCGGCTCATCGGCGTGGCCGAGGGCGGGAGCAACTCCTGGACGGTCTACGCCCTCGGCTCCTACTACGTCGGCGACGGCACGAAGGTGGACGAGTACAAGACCCACCTCTACTTCATCGAGGTGCCCAAGGGCTGAGCCGCGCGGGGCTTAAGAGACCTGCATCGTGAAGAAGAAGGTGCCGTCCGCCGCGTTGTTGCCCGATGGCAGTCTGGTCGGCTCGCCGTCGAGCGTGCGCCCGTCAATCGCCAGAATCTTCGAGCTGGCCGCCTGATTCGTGACCGGGTCAAGGCCGGACAACAGCGCCACGGAGTAGCTGCCCCGCGACAAAGGGGTCGTCGCATTCCAACGAACCACACTGCCCGACATCCACTGGAGTTGACCCGCCTGTAACTGGACGGCCGCGCCCAACCTCCTCACGACGAAAGAGGAACCCTGTCTGACGCTGTCCTGGTTGACGGGGCCGCCGGTGAACTCGATCTCGATGGTGCTCACCAGCCCCACTCCGGACAGTTGTATCTGGTTGTTGAAAGCGCCGTCCCTCGCCTCGAAGACGACCGTCTCGGCGGGGCCACCGGTGGTAGGTGGGTTTCTGCGGATGATGGTCACGCGCTTGACCTTCAGCAGCGGCGCCTGCTGTGTGACGCGCAAGGCAACTTCCCTCTGCCCGCCCGCGTAGTTCGCGCGGATAACGGCCTGACCCTGCCTGAGTCCCCTGACCTCCGAAGCGACCTGGGTCTCGCCCGCCTTGACGTTGACGCTGTTGCGCGTGAAAGCAGCTACCGTCGGGTCGCTGAGCGGCCGACCGCCGGCATCGCGCGCAGGCAGTTGATGCCGAGCGGGTTCAACTGCCCGTTCTCGGCGTCGGTCAACTGCACGCTCAAATCGGGCACGCCGACGAGCGTGGCGTCGAGGCCAGCGGGCGCCTTCCACACGCCGCGCGTCGCGTCGGTGCGGGCGATGACGCCCGCGACCGCGCCGCACGGGACGAACTCCTCCATCTTGTTATCGCGGAGCGGGTTCGGCTGGCGCAGGCGCGGGAAGTAGACTGCCGCGTTCTTGCTGACCGGGTTGATGGAGGCGACGGCGGCGGCCAGTGCGGCGTCAATCGCCGCGATGACCGCGTCGGCGGCCGTCTGCGCCTGCGCCTGCACGGCGCTGAAGGCGGCCTGCTGCTCTGCGTCCGTCGGGGCGAAGATGCGCACGACGAAGGCGGTGATCGAAGTGGCCACCCCTGTGATCGTCCTGACGCCGCTCGGAATCTCCTCGATGTACACGCCCGGGTAGGTCAAGGTGCTTGGCATAGGAAGTTCTCCCTTTCAACTGAAGATGCCTGGGACACCACCTGTCGGTGATGAGAGGGCCTATCCGCTTGTCTGTTCCGCTTGTCTGTTGGGGACGGCTTTGAACTGTGCGGCCGGGAAGAGTTCCGCGGTCTGTACACTTCAAAGGAAGGTGATATGGACACGCACGGAGGCGTGGAAGGTTCACACTTACATGACTGCGAGCGGCGTCGGCCGCCGACTCAGCAAGCCGCGAAGTGACGGGAATCTTTGAATGAACAGAATGAACCGCGTGGGCACCCGTTTGGGCTGAGGGGTTGGCAACACTTATGCCACTTGCGCGCGGAGACGAGATGCGTTCGGAATACCAGTTAATCCTAATCTTTTGCTTCGTGGCGGCCGCAGAGTTTGTGAACCATGTGAGACACGCCGAAATGTTCTCTGTGTACATCAGTGGACAGTAGCGCCTTCCGACCGCGAGGGCTGACTGCGTCCGAAATGAGTTACACTCCGGGCGGGAGGGTAAGATGACTCAAGGATGCGAACACCTCAGTCAGATTCGGCCGGTCACGCCGAGCGCGAAAGGTTGTGAGGACTGTCTGAAGACCGGCGACCGCTGGGTACACCTGCGCCTGTGCGAGACGTGCGGTCACGTCGGCTGCTGCGACAGCTCGCCGAACAGGCACGCGACGAAACACTTTCAAGCCACGCGCCACCCCGTCATCAAGTCCTTCGAACCGGGCGAGGAGTGGGGCTACTGCTACGTGGACGACCTGTTCGTCGAGTCGCTCTGAGTCGCCTGGAGCCTGCGCTCGACGAAGAGGACGAGCCGTTCGGCCAGCTCGGGCAGCGGCGACATGCTCGTGTCCACGCAGAGGTGGTAGTTGTCGGCGTAGGCCCAGTCGCGGCCCGTCATCTCGCGGAAGTAGCGTGCACGCAGGCGGTCTGACTCTTCGACCATGCGGCGTGCGCTCTCCTTTTCGTCCATCCCGTAAATCTCCATCACGCGCCGGACGCGGTAGGGCAGCGGCGCGTGGAAGAAGATGTTGACCATGCGCGCGTGGCGCGGCAGAACGTAGGCCGCGCCGTAGCCGACGATGAGACAACTGTCGCGCGTGGCCAGTTCACGCAGGATGCCGGTCTGGCATTCGAAGAGCGCCCTGTCCGAATAAGTGTGGGCGGGCGGCGGCGCATACGTGCCCTCGGGCGGGCCGAACGAGAGGCTCCCTAAAAACCTCTCCCAGAAGCCCGCGACCCTTTCGCGGTTGGTCTCCAGCGCCGAACACTCCACGCCCAGACGCTCGGCCGCGATCTGCAAAACTTCCCTGTCCACGTACCTCAGCCCGAGCCGTTCGGCGATGTGGCGCCCGATGTACGTGCCGCCGCTCCCCATCCGCCGCGCGATGGTGACAGTCGTCCGCGAATCCATAACTTTCCTTTCAAACTCCGCGCGCGGACAGGGGCCACACCTCCGACTCAGTGTGCCGCCACCGAAGGGCCGCCGCGCGCGCGCACGCGCTTGAAGAGTAATGCCGCCGGCACGCACAACAGGCACATGAAGGCGAGCAGGCGGAAGTTGTCGATGAATGACATCAGCATCGACTGTCTCAGCACGGTGCCGTAGATGGAGGCGAGCGCCTGTTGCGTCGCGCCCCCGCCCCTCAAACCCAGCGCGCTCGTGATCTGCTGCAAGCGCTGCTGAAACGCGGGGTCGTACGGCGTCAGGTGCGAGGAGATGGCTGCCTGGTGCGTCTGCGCGCCGCGCGCGAGGAACGTGGTGACGGCGGCGATGCCGATGGAGCCGCCCGTGTTGCGCATCAGGTTGTAGACGCCCGAGGCGTTGCCGACCTGCTCGTTCGGCAGAGTCCCCATCGCCATCGTCGTTAAGGGGACGAAGATAAAGCCCATCGCGCACCCGCTCACGATGTTCGGCCAGACGACGTTGCTCATCGCGATGTCGAGGTTGAGCCCCGCCAGCATCCACGTCGAGTAGGCGAGCACCGCGAAGCCGAACATGATGAGCCAGCGCCCGTCCACCCGCCCGACGAGCCGCCCGACGATAATCATCGACAGGATCGACCCGAACCCGCGTGGACTCACCGCCATCCCGCTCGCCGTCGCCGGGTAACCCATCAACGTTTGCAGGAAGAGCGGCAGCAGCGCGATTGACCCGTAGAGCACGACGCCCATCACCGTGATGAGCAACACCCCGACCGCGAAGTTGCGGTTCTTCAGCACGCGCAGGTTAACGATGGGCTCGTCAGACCGCAGCTCCCAGATGACGAAGCCCACGAGCGCGGCGACGCCGATGATTGACGCGCGCAGGATGAAGTTGGACTCGAACCAGTCCTCCTGCTGCCCGAGGTCGAGCACGATCTGCAGCGCGGCCAGCCCCAGGGCCATCAACCCGAAGCCGACGTAGTCGATGCGCCCCGGCTTCTGCCCGCGCATGTACGGCGGGTCTTCGACGAAAGCGTTCGCCATGAAGATGGCGAGCGCGCCGACGGGGATGTTGATGTAAAAGATCCAGCGCCAGGAGTAGTTGTCGGTAATCCACCCGCCGAGCGTCGGCCCGATGATGGGGGCGACGACGATGCCTAAGCCGTAGACGGCCATCGCCTGCCCGCGCTTCTCCGGCGGAAAACTTTCCAACAGCACCGACTGCGCGATGGGCTGCAAGGCGCCCCCGCCCGCGCCCTGCATGATACGCGCGAAGATGAGCATCCCTAAGCTCGTCGCCGCGCCGCACAGGGCGGAGGCGAGCGTGAAGATGATGATGCAGACGATGAGGAAGCGCTTGCGGCCGAAGTAGCGCGAGAGCCAGTTGGTCGCCGGCAGGATGATGGCGTTCGAGACGAGGTAGCTCGTCAGGACCCACGTCGCCTCCTCGTTCGTCGCCGAGAGGTTCCCCGAGATGTGAGGCAGCGCCACGTTCGCGACCGACGTATCCAGCACCTCCATGAAGGTCGCGAGCATCACCGAGGCGGCGACGATCCAGGGGTTGACGCTCGGCCGCCACTGGGCCTGTGGCGCGACGAGGCTCGGCTGCGCCCCGCGCCCCGGCACCTTCGACACGTCCCCTCCGGCACGAACCGTGCTCATCCGATCTTGACCTCGGGCGTCACGGACATTCCGGGCGCAAGCATCCGATTCGGGTCGAGCGGCTCGTCGAAGACGATCTTGACGGGGACGCGCTGGACGACCTTGACGTAGTTGCCGGTCGCGTTCTCCGGCGGAATCATGCTGAAGCGCGAGCCCGTGCCGGCCTGGATGCTCTCTATATGCGCCTTGAACACTCTGCCCGGGTACGCATCAACCGTCACCTCGACCTGCTGGCCCGGCCTGATGTCGTTGAGCTGTGTCTCCTTGAAGTTGGCCGTGACCCAGATTTCGCCCGAGACGACCGCCATCAAGGGCTGACCCGGTTGGACGAGCGCGCCCTCCTCGACCGCCTTGCGCGTGACGCGGCCCGTCTCGGGCGCGTAAATCTTCGTGTAAGAGAGTTCGAGCTCGGCCTGCTCGACGGCGGCGCGTAGTTGTTCGAGGGTCGCGCCCGCGGTCTCGGCCTGCGCCTGACTGACGGCGACCTGCTGCTGGCCCGTGCCCGCTTGAGCCAGACGCCCCAACGCTTCGCCGACCCCTGCCTGCGCGGCAGGTATCTGCGTGGCGACGCGGTGCGCGTTCTCGGCGGCGGCGGCCTCGGCCGAGCGCGCCTCTGCCACCTGCGCCTCGACGGCGGCCACCCGGCGCCTTGCCGCTTCGAGGGTGGCGGCGGCCTCCCGCGCCGTCGCCACTGCCTGGTCGAGCCGCTGGCGCGACACCTCGTCCTTCGCGAAGAGTTCCTGGTAGCGGGCCACATCGGCGTCAGCGCGGTTGGCCTCTGCCTCCGCGCCCGCGACCTGCGCCTGAGCCTGCGCGACGTTGGCCTGCGCGGTGGCGACGCCCGCGCCCGCCTGATTGATGCGACTCCGCTCGGCGGCGGCCGCGGCCCGCGCCGTCTCGACCCCGCTGCGCGCCTGCCGGACGACCGACGAAGCCTGCTGCACGCCTGCCTGCGAGGTCGCGCGCGAGAGCGAGACACCGGCCTGCGCCTCTCTCTGACGTGCCGCGCCGGCGGCGAGCGCGGCCCGGGCCGCGTCGAGACGCGCCTCGAAATCGCGCGCGTCCAGTTCGGCGATGAGTTCGCCTTCCTGCACCGGTTGGTTCTCTTTGACGTAGAGCTTGACGACGTAGCCCGAGACCTTCGGGCTCACCTGCACGACGCGGCCGTCGATGAAGGCGTCGTCCGTGGACTCGTGCGTCCGCGCGTAGGCGTAGTAACGCAGGCCGTAGACGAGGCCGACGATGAGCAACAGTCCCGCGACAATCAGGAAGGCTGGACGCCTATAGAGCGGCCGCCGCGCGGGCGCCGCCACGACGGCCTCCTCCGGGATGTCTGGCCCGGCCTGCGCGTCCGCGTCTACGAACTCCTCCTCCGCGGTCGCCCCATGCCCGTCTCGTCCTGCCTCTTTCCCCTCTTCAACCTCAGGCTCTTCCGTGGCCCTCGACATAACCGTCTCCCTTTTAATCCTTGTGCCCTTTGCTTCGCGTCATGAGCTTTGATGAAATTCCTACCACCTGAATTGCTCGGCGCGGCCGAGCGCGGCTGCGAGGTTAAGGCGCGCCGCGTTGTACTGCGCGAGCGCCGTGATCTCGGAGCTGCGCGCGTTCGAGAGCGCGGCCTGTGCCGACACCACCTCGACGTTGTCGCCGACGCCCGCGCGGAAGCGGTCGCGCGCCATCTCAAGCTCGCGCTGCGCGAGCGTCACAGACTGCTCGGCCGCCGTCACCTGCTCCGCGGTCGTCCGCAGCGCGGAGAAGGCAAGCCGCACGTCCTCTTCGACCTGACCGCGGACGCTGCCCAGCTCAAGCCCCGCCTGCCGCGCGCGGCTTGAGGCGGCCTCGATGCGTCCGCGCGTCAGCCCGCCGTTGAAGATGGGCACGTTCAACTGGACGGCGACGCGGCGAGTCGGCAGGTCTGTGTTGGTCGGCGTGATGCCGCTCACGCCGTAGTCGCCGACGAAGTCCACCGACGGCAGCAGCTCCGCCCGCGCGGCGCGCGTCTCTAATCCCGCGAGGTCGGCCTCCGCCTCCGCGATGCGGACTTCCGGACGGACGCGGCCCGCCTCCTCGACCGCCGTCTCGATGGAAGGCAGCGGGTCGTTCGTGAATCTTAGAGGGTCTGTCAGCGTGAGCTGCGAGCCGAGTGGAAGTCCGACGACGCGCTGTAGGTTTAAGAGCGCCTGTTCGGTCTCGGTCTGCGACTGCGACAGGCGCACGCGCGCCTGCGCGAGCCTCGTTTCGGCGCGTGTCACGTCCACGCCCGTCGCCACGCCCGCGTTGTGCTGATCCTGCGCGAGGGTCAGAAGCGTCTGCGCCAGCTCAAGGTCTGAGCGCGCCGCCTCCACGTCACGCCCCGCGCGCAGCGCTTCGAGGTACGTGAGCGCCGTGAAGGTCGCCACCTGCTCGCGCGCCAAGCCCTCCTGCAAATGTGCGAGGCGCACGCCCGCCTTGCCAGCCTGGTAGTTGCGTATCGCGGCGAGGCTGAAGATGGACTGGACGAGGCGTGCGCGCGCGTCGAAGTTGTTGTAGGGGCCGATGAAGAACCTGTTGAAGCCCGGGAACGTGCCGGCCTGGAAGCCGAGCGCGGCGAGGTTCTGCGTGACGTTCGCCTGATAGGCCGTCCCCGAGACGTTTGGCAGAAGCCCCGCTCGCGACTGCTGCCTCAACCCTTCCGCCTCACGCTCGCGCTCGCGTGCCAGAAGCGTCGTGAGATTGTTCTCGACGGCGAGCTGGATGGCCTGCTCAAGGCCGAGCGCCGAAGGCCCCTGCGTCACGCGAGCCGCGCCGGGTAACTGCGAACGACCGACTCCCGACGGGTTCGTCTGCAACGCGCCGGGCATCCCCCCGACGGTCGAGCCGCGCGACTCACCGGCCGGCGTCCCCTGCGCCTGGCCGCGCGAGGCATCGCCGCTCTGGTTCGTGCGCCCCGCACCGCCCGCCTGATTGCTCTGGCTGCCCGTGCTGCTCGTCCCCGTCTGGGTCGTGCTGGGCTGCCCGGACTGACCCGTCTGTCCCGTCTGCCCTTGCTGTGCCGACGCATGCGGCGTCAGCAAGGCGACGCCCAAGGCGACTAAGAGAACCTCTTTCAAACTTTTCCCCTCGCTCGCTTTCAACTTTCAAACCCATCCGTCGCACCCACGCCTGTGGCAGGGCGAGCCGCAAACACGGGCGGCGAGGAGCGGGCACCCTCTCGACTGGTGACCGCCCCTCGCCGCGACTCGCCCCGGCCACGCGGAGGCCGGGGACAATGCCCCACTCTCACCCTAATTCTGTTCGGGACTGGCGACTGGTTCTATTTTTACACCCAACGTATGCGGAAAACTTAACGACACAGTTGAAAGAAATCTATCGCCCTCATTACTTATTCTGGTACAAGCGCGACGCGGAAGCCCGCGAGCGCCCACTCCTCTTCCCCCTCGACGCCGCGCACGTATGAGAAGTCGCCCGGCCCGTTCGACCCGACGGCGTAGCACTTCGCGTTGCCCTGCTCGTCGCGGTAGAAGCCGAGTTCGAGCGTCTCGGTCTCAGACCACTCGGGGTGAAAGAGCGTGCCGACGAGGTTGTAGACGACAGGCGGGCAGATGGTCGCGCGATAACCCTCGGGCATGAGGCCGCGCCCGCGCCAGTCCTCGTTGAGGACGCGGACGAATTCGCGCAGGCTGAGGTAGTTGTGTGCGTAGCGCGTGCCGTTGACCATCCCCGCGCGCCCGAGGTACGGCGCGAAGGGGTCGGCCGCGGGGTCGTGGCCGTAGGGCGTCCCGTAGAACTGTCTGTTGCCGGGCAGGTAGCGCGGCTTCTGCGTCGCCTCGACGCCGACGACGTGCCCCTGATGCCGCGCGTGCCCTCGGAAGAGCTGTTCGCGGTAGCTCCCGCCGTGCTCCCTCGGTCGCGTGAACTCGCGCGTAGCCCCGGCGTAGAGCCGCCCCGCGTATGTGTCGTCGAGCGGCACCGCCTCGGCCGAAGGGACGACGTGCCACTCGATGTGGAAGTGGCCCAGGGCCCTCGACGCCTCCGGCGGCACCTCGAATTCGCGCGCTTCAGGCGCGAGCAACTCCGCGTCCGGCGCCAGCCCGAAGTAGTCTCGAAGCCCCTCCGCCCTCTCCGCCTTCCAACCGGCCATAAGCTTCCCCCTTTTTTCGTGACAGCTGCGACACTGTAATACATCTCAATCACAAATTTCTTGTGACGAAGGGCTCAGAGACAACGAATAGATTAATCCGTTCATCCTCGAAGCTTTAATGCCAGCACTCGGCCGCGGAAGATGTAACCGGACTGAGCGGGGCGCCGTCTTTCAAAGGAAGGTAACCGAGACAACTATAAGTATGACCCTTTGGACTTTAACTAACTCGCTCCGTGTCGCATCCCTGCTCTGCCTGACGGCGTTCTGTGTGCTCTTCGTCGTTGCTTGCGGGCGCTCCGAATCCTCGTCCGCCGCGGCCAAAGGCGGTAAGAAGGGCAACTCGGCGCGTTCGGGCGAAACAGCGGAGGCCGCGCCCCCCGTCGCCGTCACCACTGCCCGCGCCGAGTCGCGCGAAGTCCCCTCTTACGTCCAGGCCACCGGGAGCCTCGTCGCCGAGGAGACCTCGGACGTGGCGACGCAGGCCTCGGGGCAGGTCGTCTCGACGCCCGTGGGCGTCGGCGCGTTCGTGAGGCAGGGCGAAGTGGTCGCGCGCATCAACGACCGCGACGCGCGTCTGCGTCTGCAACAGGCGCAGGCCGGCGTGGGTCAGGCCGTGGCAGCCGTCCGTCAGGCGGAGGCGCGGATCGGCTTGACGCCCGGCGGCAACTTTCAGGAGAGCGCCATCCCCGAGGTGCGCGCCGCGGGCTCGAACCTCGAACAGGCGCAGGCACAGCTCCGTCTCGCCGAGGCGAACGAGAAACGCTACCGCGCGCTGGTCGAGACGGGTGACGTGGCGATGTCTACCTACGACCAGTACCGGACGACGCGCGACACGGCGCGCGCGCAGGTCAACGCCGCGCGTCAGGCGCTCGAAGTCTCCATCAACACCGCGCGCCAGAGCAACCAGGCCGTGCAGAGCGCGCAGGCCGGGGTCGAGTCCGCGCGCGCGGCCGTGGCCATCGCGCAGAAGGCCGTGGCCGACACCGTCGTCCGCGCCCCTTACGCCGGCTACGTCAGCAGCCGCCCCGTCGCCGTCGGCGAGTACGTGACGCCGGCCTCGGTCGTGGCGACGGTGCTCCGGACGAACCCCATCAAGCTGCAACTGCTCGTCCCCGAGGCGGACGCGCCGCACCTCACGCCCGGCATGGGCGTCTCGCTCGAAGTGGAGGCATTCAGGGACAGGAAGTTCGCCGGCCAGGTCTCCGCCGTCAATCCGGCCATCGATCCCGCGTCGCGCTCCGCCACCGTCGAGGCGCTCGTGCAGAACCCGGACAACGCGCTCCGCTCGGGGATGTTCGCCACGGCCCGCATCGCGCGCGAGGGCGGCGGACGCGCCGTCTATGTCCCGCGCGCCGCCGTCTTCGCAGACCAGAACACGCAGTCCTACCGCGTCTTCGTCATCCAGAACGACACGGCCAAGCTGCGCGTCGTCCAGCTCGGCACCGAGGAGGGCGACATGATTCAGATACTCTCGGGCGTCGAGGCCGACGAAGTGCTCGCGACCAGCAACCTCCAACAACTCTTCGAGGGCGCGCGCATCCGCGTCGAGCAGTAGGCGGTTTACGTTATGCAGAAGTTAGCCGAGATTTGCGTCCGCCGTCCGGTCTTCGCCACGGTCATCGTCCTGCTGCTGACGGTCATCGGCGGCTTCTCGTTCTTCACGCTCGGCGTGGACAGATTCCCGAAGATCGACCTGCCGACCGTCAACGTCTCGACCTCCCTTCAGGGCGCCGCGCCCGAGGAGATGGAGACCGAGGTGACGGACTACATCGAGGGCGTCGTCAACACCGTCCCCGGCATCGACGAGATGCGCTCGACCTCCTCGCAGGGGCGCTCGCAGGTCACCATCACCTTCAACCTCGAAAAAGACCCGGACGTGGCGACGCAGGAGGTGCGCGACAAGGTTTCGACCATCATCAACCGGCTGCCCGAGACGGCCGACGCGCCCGTCGTCACCAAGTCCGACCCGGACTCGCAGCCGGTCATCCAGTACGCCGTCAGCGCCCCGCGCTCTTCCATCGAGCTGACCGACCTCGTCGAGAACCAGATACAGGAGCGGCTCGAATCCGTGGACGGCGTCGGCGAGGTGGTCGTCTACGGCGGGCGGACGCGCCAGATCAAGGTCTACATCAACCCCGAGCGCCTGCGCGCCTACAACCTCTCCGTGACCGACGTGGTCAACGCCCTGCGCGCGCAGAACCTGGAGCTGCCCGGCGGCAACCTACAGGAGGGGGCGAAGGTCGTCTCGCTGCGCACCATGTCGCGCGTGCAGAAGGTCGAGGACTTCAACCAGATCGTCGTCGCGAACAAGAACAAGTACCCGGTCAAGATCAGCGACGTGGGGCGCGTCGAGGACTCGGGCGCCGACCCTTCCTCGGCCGCCAGCCTGAACGGCACGCCGTCGGTCTCGCTCGCCGTGCGCAAGCAGTCGGGGGCGAACACCGTCGCCGTCATCTCCGCCATCAAGCAGCGCATGGCGGAGATTCAGCCGCTCCTCGCGCCCGACGTGAAGATCGCCGTCACGCGCGACCAGTCGGAGTTCATCGAAACTTCTCTCCACGCGATTGAAGAACACTTGATCGTCGGCGGCCTCCTCGCGGCCGTCATCGTCTTCCTCTTCCTCTGGAATTTCCGCTCGACGCTCATCGCGGCGCTCGCCATCCCGACCTCGATCATCTCGGCCTTCGCGCTCATCGCCTGGCTCGGCTACTCGCTCAACCAGATGACGATGCTCTCATTGACGCTGATGGTCGGCATCGTGATTGACGACGCCATCGTCGTCCTTGAGAACATCTACCGCTTCGTCGAAGAGAAGGGCGTCCACCCCTTCCAGGCCGCCATCGAGGGCACGCGCGAGATCGGGCTCGCCGTCATGGCCACGACGCTCAGCCTGCTCGCCGTCTTCATCCCGGTCGGCTTCATGACCGGCATCGTCGGCCGCTTCATGTCCTCGTTCGGCCTGACCTCGGCGGCGGCCATCGTGGTCTCGCTCATAGTTTCGTTCACGCTGACGCCGATGCTCGCGGCGCGCTGGATCAAGCCGCCGAAGGAGGAGCTGACGCCCGAGGGGATGCCCCTCACCAACGTGGACGCGGCGGGCGCTGGCGGCGGTGAGGCGAACAACCATCACGTCGTGCCGGACCGCGTGAACCCGAACGCGGACTTCGAGGAGGACGAGGCACACGGCGCCCCTCAAAAACATTCCTCGAAGGAGGGGCGCTTCTACGCGCCCATCGACCGCGCCTACACGTGGATGCTGAAGCTATCGATGGCGCACCGCTGGGCGGTCGTGGCCATCTGCGTCGTCGTCATCGCGTCCATCGTCCCGCTCTACAAGTGGGTCGGCTACAACTTCCTCCCCGACGAAGACGAGTCGGCCTTCCAGGTCTCTCTGCGCATGCCGCAGGGGACGAGCCTGCCGGCGACGCAGTCGGTGCTCGAACGCATCGCGCGCGACATCCGCGAGCAGATTCCGGGCGTCCAGAACACTCTCTCGCTGGCGGGCTTCGGCCGCGGCGGCGGCCCCAACGGCGGCTCCATCAACGTCAGCCTCAAGCCGGTCGAGGAGCGCGACGCCTCGCAGTCGGAACTGATCAACCGCACGCGCCAGATGATTCAGAAACGGAAGTACCCGAAGGACTTTCAGATCGGCGTCTCGGGCACCTCGTCCATCGGCGCGAGCATCGGCCTGGGCCGCGGCGGCTCCTCGGTCGGCTTCTACATCAGCGGCCCCGACATGGCGAAGCTCGACGAGTATTCGCAGAAGCTCGTTGACCGCATCAAGGACGACGACAAGAACTTCCGCGACGCCGACCGCTCGCTCACGCTCGGCAACCCGGAGGTGCGCGTCCAGATCGACCGCCAGCGCGCGGGCGACCTCGGCGTGGAGGCCGGCGACGTTTCGCAGGCGCTCAACATCCTCGCCGCCGGCCAGCGCGTGACGACCTTCAGCGAGAACTCGGAGCAGTACGACGTGGTCGTGCAGTCCGAGGAGGAGTTCCGCCGCACGCGCGAAAGCCTGAAGGACTTCACCGTCTCTTCGTCGTCCGCGGGGACGGTCAGCCTCGACCGTTTGGTTGACCTTGAGTCCGGGACGAGTCCCGCGTCCATCGACCGCCTGAACCGCCAGCGGCAGGTGACGGTCTCGGCCGGCGTCGCGCCGGGCGCTTCGGAGTCCGAAGCCGTCGAGGCGATTCAGCGCTACGCGCAGGAGTTGAAGATGGAGCCCGGTTACCGCACGGGCGTGACGGGGCAGTCGAAGGAACTCGCGCGCGCGAACCAGTCGTTCATGCTCGCATTCCTGCTCTCGTTCGTCTTCATGTACCTCATTCTGGCGGCGCAGTTCGAGTCGTTCATCCACCCGGTCACGATCCTGCTGACGCTCCCGCTCTCGGTGCCGTTCGCGCTGCTCTCGACGCTCATCGCCGGGCAGCGGCTCAACATCTTTTCGGCGCTCGGCATCCTGCTGCTGTTCGGCATCGTCAAGAAGAACGCGATTCTCCAGATCGACCACACGAACGAGCTGCGCGCGCACGGCATGGAGCGCTACAGCGCCATCATCCAGGCGAACCGCGACCGCCTGCGCCCGATCCTGATGACGACCATCGCGCTCGTCGCCGGCATGATTCCGCTCATCCTCGGCACGGGCGCCGGCGCCGCCACGAACCGCTCCATCGGCGTGCTCGTCGTCGGCGGCCAGAGTCTCTGTCTGCTGCTGACACTGCTGGCCGTGCCCGTCTTCTACTCGCTCTTCGAGGACGCGAAGGAATCGACCCTCTGGACGCGCGTCGGCGCGGGCTTCAACAGCTTCGGCGGCGGGCTACGCCAGCGCTTTGCGAACGCGTACGTTTCGCTCAAAGGCGGACCCGCGCGTAAGACCAGGCCGACGAACGGCGCGCTCCGTAACCGAGATCATAAGGATGGCTATGCAGACCAGGCATCAGGGGATTGAAGTGATGCGCCGAGTGTTTGATTGTTTGAGACTACGTGCGGGCTTTGCCGCCTCGGTCGTCGCGGCGTCGCTGCTGGCGTCGCCCTGCGCCGCGTTCACGCAGAACCAGACGCAGCAGACGCCGCCTTCGACCACGCAGCAACCCGCGCCGCCTGCGGGCACGAGACAGCAGCCGCAGAACCCCGGCTCGGCGCCGCAGCCGACCACGCAGCTGCCGCCCAACTCTTCGTCTGCGCCGATCCGCCCGGGCAACGAGGCGCAGCAGTCCACGCAGCCGCAGACCGGCCCCGAGCAGGAGCGGCAGCAGACGGCGCCGAACACACAGGGGCCGCGACCGCCCTCGCCGCAGACGCCCGGGCAACAGCCGCCCGCGGGCACAACCCCGCAGACCTCGACGCCCGCCGGCACCGCCGGGCCGCAGAGGGGCACCAACCTCGGCGGCGCACAGGCGACCAACCCGGCCGGCGTGCAGCAGACGCCGGGCCAGAACGTCGGCAACGCCGGCGTCGCGCCCGCCGAACTCCCGATAGAGCCGCCGCCCGTCGCGCCCAACTTCGAGGCACCGACGCGCCCGCTCCCCTCGGCCGAGCGCGTCGGCGTGGACATGTCGGAGCAGGCACCGCTCAGTCTTAACGATGCCATCGCGCTCGCACTCCAGAACAACAACGACATCGACGCCTCGCGCATCGACGTGCAGGTCGCCGAGTACAATCTGACGGCCGCACGCGGCGTCTATGACCCGGTCTTCTCTTCGGAGAGTTACTACGAGAGCCGCACCACGCCGACCAGCTCGACCATCGCGGGCGGCCTCAACGGCTCCGTCACGCAGAAGGACACCACCGGCGCCGTCCGCTTCGGCGGCTTCTCGCCGTGGGCGGGTGGCTCTTACCAACTCGACCTCTCTTCGACGCGCCTCCAGACCAACAACCAGAACGTCACTCTCAACCCGCAGTACCCTGCGGCGCTGACGCTCACCTACACTCAGCCCGTCCTGCGCGGCCTGCGCTTCGACCAGAACCGCCGCGCGATTGAGATCGCGAAGAAGAACCTTTCGTTAACCGACGCGCAGTTCCGCCAGCGCGCCATCGAGACCATCACGCAGGTCGAGCAGGCTTACTGGGACCTGGTCTTCTCGCTGCGCAACCTGCAAGTCCAGATCGACGCCGTCAAGCAGGCGCGCACGCAGGTCGAGAGCAACCAGCGTCTCGTCAAGGAGGGCGTCATCGCCCCCATCGACATCGTCGCCGCCAACACGCAGGTGACGACCTTCGAGCAGAACGTCTATACGGCGCAGGAGGCCGTCACGCGCGCCGAAAACACGCTCAAGACTTTAATCCTGCCCGACCGCGATTCGACGCTCTGGTCGAAGCCCATCACGCCCGTGACGCCCGTCAGCCTCGAACCGCCGCGCGTGCCGCTTGAGCAGGCGACGGCCGCGGCGCTGAAGAGCCGGCCGGAGTTGTCGCAGTTGCAGACCTCCGCCGAGATCAACCAGATCGACACGCGCTTCTACCGCGACCAGACGCGCCCGAGGTTCGACGTGGTCGGCACCTACACCTCGGCCGGCCTCGCCGGCTCGCAGGTCACCCCGACCGGCAACACGAGTTCCGGCGCGAACGCGCTGCTCCGTGAGCGCGTCAACGAGCTGTCCACCATCGCCGGGCTCGAACCGCTCCCGAGCACGACGACCGTCACCACCGTCCCGGAGAACCTCGTCGGCGGACTGCCGAAGTCGCTCTCGAACCTCTTACAGCAGGACTACCCGACCTATCGCGTCGGCGTCGCCGTCGAGTGGCCGCTGCGCAACCGCACGGCCAAGGCGAACCTCGGCCGCACGCTCGCCGAGGGGCGGCGCATCCAGAACCAGCGCGCGCAACAGGAGCAACTGATCGAGGCCGACGTGCGCAACGCCGTGCAGGCCCTGCGCTCGTCCGAGGCGCGGCTGGCCTCCGCCGCCGCGACGCGCCGCTCGGCCGAGTTGCAGTACGAGAGCGAGCAGCGGCAGTTCCGCGCGGGCACGACCACCATCTTCCTCGTCCTGCAAAGGCAGAACGAGCTGCTGGCCGCGCGCGGCAGCGAGCTACAGGCGCAGACCGATTTGAACAAGGCCATCGCCGAGTTCCAGCGCGCCACCGGCAACACGCTCGAAGCCAACAACGTCGCCGTGCGCACCGACACACCCACGCGCGAGCTGGAACTCCGCCCCGCGCAGGGCGCCGAGACTAAGGGCGCCGCGGCCGCACCGCCGACTCCTCCGGCGTCACCATCACCCGCCGGTCTGATGGGCTTCAGGCAGAATGAAAGATAACCTTCGAGTTCAGCCTCTCCTTACCGCTAGCGCATTCGTCGCGCTCTCACTCTTCACGCTCGTCTACACGACGGCGTGCGGTGCAAGGGATGGCGACAACGCCGAGACGGCGGGCGTCATCATCGTCAACGCGCCCGCGGCCGGCGTGGTCAAGCGCGTGCTGGCAACAGAGGGTGTGCAGGTCAAGAAGGGCGACGCCATCGTCGAGATCGTCATCCCGACACAAGGCGGCCCCGCGACCGCGGCCACGCCCGGCGAAGACCCCGTGGCCGCCGCGGGCCGGAACATCTCGACGGCGCAGGCCGAGGTCGAAGCCGCACGCTCCGAAGTCGTCCGCGCCGAGGTGGAGGTCTCGCGCCTCACGCCGCTCGTCTCGTCGGGACAGGCTTCGCAGGGCGAGTTGGACGGTGCGCGTGCCACGTATGAGAAGGCACAGCAGCATCTCCAACGTGCGCAGACGGCGGCACAAGGGGCGCAGGCCGGACTCGTCGCGGCGCGGCAACCGAACCGGACGGCCACGCCGCCCCCGGCACCTCTGGAACAGTTGGTCTACGCGGTCGCCTCGTCCGGCGGGACGGTCAGCGCGGTCAGCGCGCGCGTGGGCACCCGCGTCAAGGAGGGGCAGCCGGTCGCGACCTTGCGCGCCGAACAGTAATGGATTCCGCGGCGACCGAAGTAGCCAACATCGGCCCGCGCGAGCGGCGCAAGCGTCGCCTGCTCGGCATCGTCTCTCTGACCGTCGCCGTCGCGTTCGCGTTCGTGCTGGTCTCGTTCGGCGCGCCGCGCTGGTGGAGGCTCGTCGTCTTCTTCCCGCTCTGGATGGCGGGGCTCGGGCTGCTGCAAGCGCGCGAGAAGACCTGAATCGCGTTGGCCGCCCGGGGGGTGTGCAACATGGACGCGGGCGAAGAGCCCGTCGCCGACAGCGCGCTCGCGGCGCGGCTGCGCGAGAAGGCGGCGGCCGTCCACAAGCGCTCGCTGATGGTAGCCGCCGCGATTACCGTCGTCGTGCTGTTCTTCCCTGACTTCCACTCCTGAACAATTTACACGGCGCCTTCAACTGAGCTGCTTCCTGAACCGGCACACGCTCGCGCCGGTTTTTCATTGACATCCGCTGCCGCCGCGAATATCTTTCGTCTCCTCCAAGGGTGCTTTTCTTCGTGGCCCTCCGCGGGCCTCACGTCAATTCGAAGCCGCCCCGCTTCTCGCCCCGCACGGGCCGCGCTATTCATTCACCGACGTCCATGTAGGCAAAGGGGAATCGTGGCCGACAAGACGCCTGCGCCGTCAGGAACGAACGCCGTCCTCGTTAAACTCCGCCCGTCCGCCGGCTTGAGGGCCGCGGAGTCTCGCGCGAACTTGAGGCCGCTTTACGACGACCCGCCGCGCGAGACGACGGCGTCAGGCTTCGGCCTCGACTCCGCCCCGCGCTGGTTCCTCGCCGAACTGCCCGAGGGGGCGGCGACGCCCTGGGATCTCGCGCACGCGCGCGTCGCCGCGCAGCTCGGAGTCTCGGAGTCGGACGTGGTCTTCGCCGAACCCGACCTCGTCCACAACGTCTACCGTATCCCGCAGGCGAACGTGAAGCCGATGCAGGAGAGCCTGGTGGAGATGTGCCGCATCCACCTCGCCGCGGGCGCCACCTCGGTCTACGTCATGCGCAACCCGCCGCTCGAAGTGAAGGCCGGCTCAAGCTTCGACGAGATTCGAAAGATAGACTTCACCGAGTCGCAGCGCGCCACCGTCTTCACCGTCCACGTCATGGGCGGGTGCCAGATGAACAAGGACGAGAGACGCAGGGTTGTCAACAACGACTTTACGTTCGGCGGCATGAAGAACCTGTGGGTCGTGGACGGTTCCGTCTTCCCGACGGCGCTCGGCGCCAACCCGCAGGTCACCATCTACTCGCTCGCGCTGTGGGGCGCGCAGGAGATCTGCCGGCAGAACAACGCGACGTTCAAGCTCAACCACCAGCAGGGAGGTGTATGGCCGTGGCCGGGATACTGAAGACCGCGCTGCACGCGGCGGCGAGCCCGAAGAACCGCCCCGAGGTGAAGACCACGGGGCTCGCGCTGCTGATCGCCGAGACGCGGCTCTTCAGCCTCATCACCGTCGGCAACCTGCGCGGCTTCTCTCACCTGTCGCTCGCCGACCGCCGGAAGGTGCTCGACAAAATCCGTGCGGGCAACGAGCAGAACCGGAACATCTACGCCGCCTTCGTCAACGTCTCGGCCGCGACCTTCTACGCCAGCGACCTGACGTGGCCCGACATCGGCTACCCGGGCGTGAGCGTGGACCACCCCGAGATACTCAACCGCCCGCCGCCGGTTCCCTGGCGGCCCGGCGACCCACGGCCGGTCGAGCCTTAGCAAGGCTCGCTCGCCCACTCTACTTTTTAAGCCCTGACGGGCGGGAGGCGAGTGCGACTATGGCAGGAACGGGCAACATCAACGTCAGCGTCTTCAACGCCGCGCGGCAGCCCTGGACGGGCCCCGAGGTGCGGCTGGTACTGACCGACCCCTTCACCAACTCGTCCAACAAGAAGCTGGTCGATAAGACGATGAAGAAGGGCACGAACCAGATTCTGCTGGAGGGTGTCCCCGCCGACGCGGGGCAGCGATACATCCTCTTCCTTGACGCGGACAAGCACCGCAGCCACTCCGTCTTCCCCGTCAAGCCGGCGCCCGACGCCGCGACGCCCATCAACATCATGCTCATCCCGAACGACCCCGTCCCGAACTTCGCCTCGTTCAGTTACCAGGAGCTACAACTGCGCTCGCCGCAGTTCCACCAAGCGCTGAGCGACGGCGTGGTCGAAGGCGACTTCCTCGGACTGCCGAAGTCGGACGTGAAGTTCGGGCGCGCGCGGATGGCGGCTGTCCTGAACATCGAGGCCAAGCTGCGCGCGACGCCGCTCAAGCAGGGCAAGGCGGTGGACTACGTGCGGAAGTTTAAGAACCTCGACTGCTGTGAGCGCGACCGCGTCAAGGTGGAGGTCGCGGCCGACATGCCCGCGCAGGTGAAGGGGCTGAAGAGCTTCAACGAGCTGAACGAAGACCTCAACGAGCTGAACCACAAAGGCTTCCCCGTGAGCTACAAGGAGAAGGTCGCCTTCTGTAGCCTGCAACTCTCCTTCGCCAAAAAGGCGGAGGAGGGGCTGCTCTCCGCCGACATCGACATCGACCTGCTGACAGACATCGGCCACTTCGGCGAGGTCATCAGGAACAAGATCACGAAGCTGAAGACCGACCCCTACACCGTCTACGTGCTCCTCTTCGACCAGGGCATCCAGCCGCTCTACACTTTGAAGGCGTAGGCCGCCCCCTCAGCCGGCGTAGAGCTGGAGGTCTGTGCCGACGGCGTCGGCAATCTCCAGCGCGCGCGTGAGTTCCGGGTGGCGGATGACGAGGTAGCCGTCCGAGAGCAGAGTCTGCCGCCAGTTGCGGCGCGGCGAGCCCAGGGTCAGCAGGTCGATAAGCACGATGTGCTCGCCGTACTTGGCGAGGAGATGTTCCAGCCCTTCTATTTTGAAAATACGCCCCTGCCCCTGCGCTCGCTTGTAGATGATGGCGGCGTTGTAGCGCCGCTCGACCTTCTGCGTGAACTGCCCCCGGACGACCGCCTCGGCCCACCCGGCGAAGAGGTCTGTGTCGCCGGCGTAGTTCATCACGTCCACGGAGCGCGCGCCCGGCGGCCGACAGGCAATCTCGCCGAAGACCACCTCGCCGTCAGGCTTTCTGAACCACTCCATGTGCGTGAAGCCCGTCTGGAAGTTGAGCGCGCGCAGCACCGCGCGCCCCATCTTGCGCCCGGCGGCATACTCTTCGGCGTCCACGTCGCGCAGCATGACTATCTGCGGGCTGACCCACTCGACCGTGCGCGCGATCAGTGGGTGCGGGCGGTACTTGGTGATGCTGTAGTACGCGATCTCCCCACCCACACAGACCGTGTCGAAGGTGAACTCCTCGCCCTCGATGAACTCCTCGACGTTCACCTCCGGAAGGTGCGACAGCAGCGGGAGTGTCTCTTCGAGTTGCGCCGCGTCGTCCACGCGGTAGGTGTCGGCCGAGCCCGCGCCCGCGATGGGCTTGAGGATGAGCGGGAAGCCGATGCGTTGCGCGGCGTCCCTGCACTCTGCGGCCGAGGTCGCGCGCGCGTGGCGCGGTGTGCGCACCCCCGCGGCCGAGAGCACCTGCTTCATCCGATCCTTGTCGCGGAACGGCAGCGTCTCGTCCACGGTCATCCCCTGCGCCCCCAGCTCCTCGCGCAGGCGCGCGGCCAGAATCATCCCCGGCTCCCAAAGACACTCGACCTTGTCCAGACGCACGGGCGAAGCCCAATGCTTGACCGCCTCGACGACCGCGTCCTCGTCCTGCAGACTCGGGACTTGCAGGTAGGCCGCGAGGTTTCGACTCGCCTCCGGCGGCAAAGCGCTCTGCGGCTGGTCGCTCAAGCCGAGGACGCGCGCGCCCGTCTGCGCCAGCGCGCGCGTGAAGTACGGAATCTCCTGCGGGTAACCCGGCGAAATCATCAGGACGTACATGACGCCTCCGTTTTTGAACCTATTGCATCAGGCATTTATGTCCAGCCGCTCGGCGCTGAAAAGCCGACGCCGTATGCCCTCATCCCAACTCGACGCGGATGATGCTAACGAGGTGTTGCAGCGCCTGCTTGACCACCTCGGTCTCAGGGTGGCGCAGGAGGACGTAGCCTTCGCCCTCGTAGCTGCCCGTCGGCGTCTGCCCCACCTCCGGAAGCTTCACGTCCGTCACAAGCTCCCCCACTTCCCTCCCCGCCTGTTCGAGCCCGTGAATCGCCACGACGCGGCCGCTGCCCTGCCCGCGGAAGAAGGCCGCGCCGGCGGCGTAGCGCCGCTCGGGCGGTTCGAACTCGCCGTAGATCATCACGCGCGCCCAGGCGTGCAAAAAGTCTATGTCGTGCGCGCGAGAGACGAGCGTGGTGATCTGTGCGCCGGGCGGGCGGGCGCCGACCTCCGAGATGGCGACGCTCCCGTCCCTCCGCCTGAACCACTCCATGTGCGTGAGCCCCGTGTCCATGCCGAGTGCTTCGAGCGCGCGCCCGGCGGCGTGCCTGATATCGTCGTACTGCGGGCCGTCGATCTCCCTGGGCAGCAGCAGGCACCACTGTATCCAGGGGTTGCGCAGCACCTCCAGAGGCGTCGGGTAGTAGTGCGTGAGCGAGTGCCACACGGCACGCCCGCCGATGGAGATGGTTTCGAGCGAGTGCTCCTCGCCGGTGATGAACTCTTCGATTAAGACCGGCAGGCCCGGAGTCGGCGCAGAGATTTTCAACGCCTCGGCGAACGCCTCCCTGTTATCGACGCGGAAGGTGGACTGCGCGCCTGCCCCCGCCGGCGGCTTGAGTACGACGGGGAAGCCTACCTCTTCGACGAAGCCCCAGCCCTCCGCCTCGTCGTGCGCTAGCCCGTGGCGCGCGCAGGGGACGCCGGCCGCGCGCAGCACGTTCTTCATGCGCGACTTGTCTCGGAAGTTGCGCGCGGCCTCGGCACTCATCCCCTCGACGCCCAGCATCTCGCGCGCTTCCGCGAGCGGAACCTGCAACTGCTCGTACGCGCCGTAGAATCTGTGGATGGGGCCGAAGTGGCCGGAGAGCGTGCGCGCCGCCTGCGCCAGTTGCACGGGGTCGAAGATGTCTTCAACCTTCCAATGGCCGACTATCCTTTCGCGCAGGCGCGCGGCCAGATGTTCCTGTGGCTCCTGGCTGATGACCGCGACGCGTACGCCCGGCTGGCCCACCGTCGCCTCGATGAAGCGGTGGGCGTTATCGGTGAACACCGGCGCGGCGAAGATGACGAAGTGCATACGGCCCCCTTTTCAGTCTGAGGCGTCGGGAAAGCTCTACGCTCTACCCCTCCGCTCGCCGATACTGCCGGCCGCGGTCTTGATGGGAATCATGAAAGGCGTGTGGGTGATTATAGACCAGAGGGCGTCGTGGGAAAGAATTATGTGAAGGCCTCGCGATCACCTTCCACCTTCGGCCGCTCAGGCTTACTCGTCCCGCTTCGCTCCGGCAGAGGTGTCGTCGCCGCCACCCCTGCGCCGCCGTGCGACCGCGGCGCTGTGCAGGTCTCGCTTGACCGCGATGCGCTGGACGTACACGGCCGTCGTCGAGAGGTCTGCGTGGTCGAGCGCGTCCTGCGTGGCCGTCATCGATCCCGTCTCTTCCGAGACGATGCGCGCGTACGTGTGTCGCGTCTGGTGCAAATGCACGTGCCCCAGGCCGGCCTCACGCGCGTACAGCTTCAGATTGCGGACGAAGGCGTGAGACGTGAGGGCTTCACCGGTGAGTCTGACATTGTCGTGGCGAGTCCAGAGCGGCGCGTCCGTCTTCAGCACGTGCAAACGCTTCGCCGCCGAGAGGTAGTCGAGCAGCGCCGCACTTACTTCCAGGTCTCGCACCTCCCTCGCACGGTAACGCCCGCCCTTGACCAGGCCGCCGATGATGAGGCCCTCGTCCTCGACTTTAACGTCTCGCCCGCGCAGCGAGATGACCTCTTCCCGGCGCAGCCCGGTGCTGGTGTAGAGCAGCAGCAAAGCCAGGTCGCGCTTCGCCACCAGGTCACCGCCTTTGGCCTTCCGGCTGACCACGCCGGTCACAGCCCGCAGTTCCTCATCAGTCCATGCCTTCGTGGCTTCTGTCTGGTAAGGGCGGACACGCTTCGGCCGGGCGAGCAGCGCCGGGTTCTGGCGCAAGGAAGCGCCGACCTCAGGCTGTCCCAGCGCCCAACGGTAGAAAGACGAAAGGAAGGAGACGCGGGCATAGATGGTTGCGGGGCGTTTGCCCTCCTCCCTCATCCGCTCGCACCAGGCGTTGATGTCCGCCGGCTCCACCTCGGCGGGGCTCTTTTGAACCCATCCGAAAAAGGCTTCGACCACCGCCCGCTTATTCCGCAACACTTCCCCGCGCCGTCGTGAGGATACGCCGGTCGCGGCGGCGGCCCACAACTCGATCGCCGTTTGTAGAACCAACTGGCGGCCGTCGCTACGGCGGGCGAGCGCCGTCGTCACCGACGGTATTTTGGAATCACTTTCAGAAGCCTCGAATATCTCCACACCTCCCTCACACACGGCTGACAGTCCCTGTAAGTCAGGTTGCCTTGTCGAACCAGAGTTTAGCATGTTGCTCGGCACTGTTTACAGAAATCAGGTATTTGTGTAATCAATCGAATGTTGACTAGAAAATTACTTATCTTAAATGTAATATTGGCCTTCGTGTAACACTATCCTGAACCTGACATTCTTAACGGACTTTGAGAGCCACCAGACGCCGGCAGCGTAAAGCCGACCCACTCGCCTCCCTGGAAGCAGTCCGCTCCGTGTTTGAGAAGCTGCGGGCGGCACTACCCGAACTCATCCCTCGGAAAGACAAGGAGTTGGTGCGTCTGCTGCGAGCCGCACGCCACGCACAGCGCTACCCCGCAACCGATACAAAACGTGGCCGCCCCGGTAAATGGAAGCGCGAAGACCTGCTCAGAGTCGCCGCCCATCTGCGCGACATCCTTGACCGTGAAACGCCCTCGCACATCTCTTTCGCCAGTTTCGTCGATCATTACCTGCGGCTGCTGGACTTTCCTCGCGACGTGATTGAAGCGCTCGAAAACGGGGAGATAAACCTCTTCGAGGCGGAGCAATTCGCGCGCGTCATCGCCCAACGTCTCGGCGTCACAAATGACTTAGCGAAACGAACGCGCGCCGACCTCCTCTCTACACACCTGCAAACAAAAGCTTCGGGCGAGCGGCTCCGGCAACGGATTAATGAGCTGCTCCGTGCCTCAGCAATCGAGTCTAGGGGAACGGGTGCCGAGCTTGCGGTCGAGTCCGAGGACTTGGAAGATTTCGACCCTTACGATTCGACACATCTCTTCTGGGAGCAGCTCAAGCAACTAGGTTTCGCCTTCCGAGAGATTCGGCGTGAGGACGTCACGGACGATGAGATAGAAGAGCTTCTGAAGGCGAGCGAGCCGATTCTAGCGATCCTGAGTAGGATTCAGCGGCGCAAAGAGCAAACGAAGGTTATCAAGGTAAAGCTTTAATCAAATTCGACACCCCTGCAAACGAGATTGCAGGGGTGTCGGGCAATCACCCACCCCTGTAATGTAAATTGCAGGGGTATCGAATTTCAGATAAATCTACCGACAAAGATTTTGAGTTCTATTTCAAGGTTTAGACGGCTCAGGATGGGGCTTGTACTTTTAAGCGTAGGGTGAGTGGCCACGAGAAGTTCTATGGATCTCCCGGCAGGTCTGTCAGGACTTCACTTCTCCGCCGATATGGTAGCGGCGCTCGGCTCTCTCAGTGGGCGGGCGCGGTTCGAGGTTGAGTCTGAAGACGGTGCCCTTCTGCGTGGGCGTGTTGAAGATTTCGGGGCGCTCGATGAAGCCGAGGAGTTCCAACTGGCCGACCACGTTGTAGCACTGGCGTTCTTTGAGCCCCGCGGCCTCGGCGAGCCGGGGCATCGAGGTGAAGCACTCAGACAGCCCCGCCTCGTAAGTCAATTCGAAGAGCGCGCGGCAGACACCCATCTGTCCCGAGCGTAGAATCGGAGACCAGCGCCTGGAGAATTCGGCGAAAGTGATCGGCGGCGCCTCGCCCGCAACCCTCGACGTTTCGGCCAAAGACACCCCTGCAATCTCCGGTGCAGGGGTGGTAATGACCTCTTTTTTCTGGACTACTCGCACCCCTGCAATCTTCTTTACAGGGGTGTCTTGTGTCGTCCGCGCTTTCGGTTCGAGCGCCGCCTCTTCCTGCGCCTTTGCCTCCTTCAGGAGTTCCCGCAGAGGGTTCTCCTCGACGGGACGCGGGACGCGCTCCGGCAGGCGGAACTTGCTCTTGCCGGCCTCGCGCTTCGCAGGTTTGATCTTAGGCTCTGCCATCAGGCGCGCGTCTCCTCAACGGCCAGCTTCAGCTTCCCTTTCGTCTTCCGCGCGCCGAGCCGTTTGAGTATCTCGTCGGTCAGCTCCGAGTACAGCAGCGCCCCGCGTGAGTTCGGCGCGTAGAGCTGCACCGGCTGGTGGAAGGCGGGCGACTCCTCCAGCTTCACGTTGCGATGAATGATCGTCTCGAAGACGCGCGTGCCGTAGCGCTCCTTGAGGCTCCTATAGGACTCGGCCGAGACGGCCGTCCGGCCGTCGAACATCGTGCAGACCAGCCCCAGCAGGATCAGCTCTGGATTGGTGCTCCTCACCTCCTCGAAGGTGCTTATGAGGTCGTCGAGGCCGTCCTGCGCCAGCGGCGAGGCCGCCACGGGCACGACCATATGCGTCGAGGCGAGCAGAGGGGTCGTCAGGATCTGCCCGAGGGTCGGCGGTGTGTCGATGATGACGAAGTCGTAGGTCGAAGCCAGAGGGACGAGTTTCGAACGCAGGCGGTTGATGGCGATCGCGGGCTCCTTCTCGAACCTCGCGAAGCGCAGTTTCGACGGGACGATGTCGAGGTGATCCATCTCCGTCGTCACAATGGCCGCCTCCATCGGCAGCTTCTCACGCTGCTCGGACTCGATGAGCACGTCGGCGATAGACGTGCCGATCTGGTCGGGCGCGAGGAAGTGCGAGGTGACGTTGGCCTGCGGGTCGCCGTCCACGAGCAGCGTCTCGTACCCGCGCAGGGCGAACTCCGCGGCGACCGAGGCGGCTGTGGTGCTCTTCCCGACGCCGCCTTTCTGGTTGGCGATGGAGATCGTGATCATCTTTACGCGGCTTTCCTCCCGGCCTTATTCAACTCCTGACTCAGCTCCAAGAGCCTCAGAAGCTTCAGCACGGGTGGCGAAGGCTTCAACTCGTCGCGCTCGTAGCGCGCGATGGTGTTCGGGGTCAGGCCGACCTCTTCGGCCAACCTGGCCTGCGTATAACCTAAGCTTTTGCGTAATTCCTTTATCTGTCTGCCTGTCATGTCGAGTCACCCTTTCCAGGCCGGGCGCAGCATCTTACTATACGGCGCGTCTATACGTCACGCATAATCTTCAAGACCCCGAGTGCGACGTTGACACCCCTGCAATCTACATTGCAGCCCCTGTAAGAATCATTGCAGGGGTATATCTCTGGCACCCCTGCAATCTACATTACACCCCTGTAACGTGCGTTGCAGGGGTATTGACCCAACACCCCTGCAACGCACGTTACAGGGGTAGGTTTTTGACACCCCTGTAAGAATCATTGCAGCCCCTGCAACCGATATTGCAGGGGAATTTACAGGCCGGGGAAAATGTTGTAGGTATGTAGGCCCTGAAGAAAATCAGGGACGCCCGAAAGCGTCCCTGAGATGTTGCCTGGAGCGCGACTGTTTTGGCGACCGAAACGCTCCGGGCTGGTTGATAACTCGCTTGTCAGCGAGGCGGGATTTGTGTACCCCGATTTCGGTTCACAGTTTACACCGCGTCTCGGAACTGTCAAGCCTTATGCTTCGAGAGGGAAGTGAGATGAGAGCCGCGCACGCGGCCGCGTCCCCGAGGTTCCTACGAAGGACGACGCTCGGTGGGACGGAGGCCAACACGAACTTTAAGATGCTCGACGACGATGTCGCCGAGGCGATCACTTCGGCCGAGGCCGACGAGGTCACGCCGCTGATGAGCAAGGTCTACACGCGACTCCTGCTGACGCCGGCCGGGATGCGCGAGGGCGTGCGCGTCCTGCGCTTCGCGGGAGAGGAGAGGGAGGGGAAGTGGGTCACGGCCTGGGAGCAACTCCGCGGCCACCTGCGCGTTTCGAGCGAGACGGCGCGGAAGGCGCTGCGCTGGATGCACGGGCAGGGTATCATCGGCTACTACTCCGGCAAGAACGGGGTCGGCATACGCATCTTCCTCAACCGCGCGGCGACCTCCATCGCGTCGAAGAGGGAAGCGCAGACTGAAAAAATTTTGCCCTTCGCCCGTGCTTCGGATGGCCGCCCTCGTACTTCGCCGTGCGACACACCCTTTAAAGACAGCTTCGCTGTTTTAGAAGTTTTAGATTCAGATTCAAACCCGCCCGCGCCAAAAAACGGCGCGGCCAGCACAGCTTTCGCTAACGCTTCCCCCCCAGAACACGTGCGACCCGATCCCAACCTTCCGACCCACACACTTCCGTGTGAAGGATTCTCTACACGGGTCGAGCGACACTTCGAGATTCCTTCAGGCCAAATCGTTCAGAGACTGCGGGACGAGCTTGAGCCTCTGCTACGGCAGATAGCCCAGCGAGCGGCCGCGGACGAGCACGAACGCACGCGCGATTGGTTGGAACGAAGCGGTCTGCCAAAAGCCGTGCGCGTCGCGCAGCGCGAGACGTACGAGGTGCTGCGCAGGAACGGCGCGATCAAGGAGGCCGCGCGTCAGACGAAGGGGGAAGTGGGCTCCAACTTTCACACACGGCCGGAGCCGCGGACGCTCTCTGAGCCGGAGGTGAACGAGTTGGCCGAGGCGTGCGTCGCGCTCTTCGAGGTGAAGGGGCAACCAGTCGAGGTCACGGTCGGCGGGATGTGTGTCGCGGCCGGAGGGATACTCCTGCCTGATGATGTTCCACGCGTACTATCGAAGGCCGAGACTCTGCTCGACGCCAGCCGTGGGAAGTTTCAAGTGGAGTAAAGAACATGAGAGCGGCTTCCGGCAGACTCCTGGCCGTTCCCCACAGAGCTGAATTAGAGACGCCGTGTGACGTTCAAAGTGGGAACGTGGGCGGAGTTCAGCAGAAGCGGGAAGGGCATGATTGCGACCGTTGTTTCGGAACCGGGATGGAGATAGTTCCGGGGAAAGGGGCGCGCAGGTGTGAGTGCCGCCTGAGGGATCTGCGCCGAAGTCTCTTTGAACAGGCCCGTGTCCCCAGGCGTCACGCGGAATGCACGTTCTCTAACTATCAACCTGCGACCGAGAACGGTTCCCAGGTGCTCGCCTTCAAACAAGCATACCGTCTCGTCCGCGAATACCCTGCAATCGGGCGCGGGCTGCTCTTCGCAGGGCCGGTCGGCGTGGGCAAGACGCACCTAGCGGTCGCGATCCTCCGCGGCCTGGTAGAGAAGGGAACGCCCAGTCTCTTCTGCGAATACGGCTCGCTCCTGAAGGAGATTCAGGACACTTATAATCCCGTCTCGCGCACATCCGAGACGAGCGTGCTCGCGCCGGTCTATGACGCAGAGGTGCTGGTGCTCGACGAACTGGGCGTATCAAAGCCCACCGAATGGATGCTCGATACGATGACCCATATCATCGGTCGGCGCTATAACGACAGGAAGCTGACCGTCTTCACGACCAACTACACAGATGACCGCCAGAGTCCTGCCGGCGAAACTCTCCAGGATCGAATTGGCGCGCGCCTCAGGAGTCGCCTTTACGAGATGTGCAGCACGGTCTTGATCGAAGGCGAAGATTATCGCCGACACTTGGCGTGCCATACATAAGCGCATAGACAATATTGCTCATGCGCTTCAAACAGACATATTTGCTCGAAAAAAGCTTACACATTGTCACTGCGTCCGATAACGACCCCAAATTAAGGCTCTCTCGCGCTTTTGGTGCTATCGAGGTGGTTCTCCCTGAGGCTGATCCGCACCGCTCATCAGGCGGCGTGCAGCACTCGTGCCCGCAGCAGATCGAGCTTCCCGCGCCCGTACATCTGTCGCTTGACCAGCTTCAGCCGATGCACCTGCCCCTCCACCTGTCCGTTGCTCCATTCATACTCCAGCGCCGCCCGCACAGCTTGGAGGTCAGTCGTCAGCCCGTTGGCGAAGCCGACGAACTCGGGCATCTCACTGCGTTGTGCGTCGATGATCCACCCGCGTAGGCCGTCTGCGTGTCGCTCTTTGATAACCTCGACGAAGCTCAGGGCGAGTCGCTGCGCCCTCGCTACTTCCGGCGAGAGCCGGCACAACAACTCGGCCGTCTCCTTCTCTTCATCTGCGAGCCGCTCGGGCCGCAGCAGCATCCACGCCGCCTGCCGGGCCGACGGCAAGCGCAGCCGCGGCGTGGGCTTGCTCGCGCCGCCCCGCCGCGCCCCTTGAAGGTGTGGCTCTAAGCGCAGCCGGCAGCCGGCGTAGACATCGTTCTCCGGCGCGGGAGCCGAGGAGTAGGGGGCCGCCAACGTCTGCGTGCGCAGGAAGCGGTTGCATCTCTTCACCACTTTCTCCAGCGCCTCACGGACGTTGATCAGGAGGTGGAAGCGGTCGGCCACCTGCACGGCCACGGGCGCACCTTCGTTGATGGCCGCGGCGTAAGTCGGCGAGCGGTCGCGGCTGACGACTTCCACGTCGGGGTGCCGCTTGAGCCAAGCACTCAAGGTCGCGGCCTCGCGGTCGGGCAAGAGGTCGATGACGCGGTGCCTCTCCAGGTCAACGAGGATGGTGCCGGAGCGCCGCCCCTTGCGGAAGGCGAAGTCGTCAACGCCGAGCACGCGCGGCGTCGGGGCGCAGGGCCTGACGGAGGCCCGCACGCGCCGCAGCAAAGTGTCGGGGCTCGAAGCCATCGCCAGCTTCACCGTGGCGCGGGAGCCGGCCTCGCCGCCGAGCAGGAAGCCGATGAGCAGTAAGGCATCCTCCATCCTCACGGTCTTACGCCCGTAGTGGGCGACGACACGCGGGAGGCGCTCGCAGAAGATGCGCCTGGTGCAGAGGCTGTTCCGGCAGCGGAAGCGACGGGTGCGCAAGGAGAGCCGGACGGCGATCCCATGCCAGGGGAGGTCGGCGACTCGGCGCGTGTAGGAGCTGTGGACGCGCGACGAGGGATGATGGCAGCGCGGGCACTCGGCCTGCGCTCTTGTCACTTTGACGACCAATGTCAAAGAGCAGTCGTGCTGGATG
>JBJMGP010000216.1:0-12224 GCA_045807865.1 Pyrinomonadaceae bacterium | reverse complement strand
GTGACCAACCCCTGCTCGGCCGCCGCCGCCGCCTCGCCCCGCCCGGCCGCCGCCGCCAGCTCCGCCACCGTCTGGTGCTGGAAGAGCTGTTTGGTCGTCAGCCGCAGCCCGGCCTGCGCGGCGCGCGTCACGATCTGGATGGAGAGAATAGAGTCGCCGCCCAGCTCGAAGAAGTTGTCGCGCACGCCGACGCGCTCGACGCGCAGCACCTCCGCCCAGATGCCGGCCAGCACCCGCTCCGCCTCGTCGCGCGGCGCGAGGTACTCTCCGCCCAGCTCGGGGCGCGCGCCGTCCGGCGGCGGCAGTGCCTTCCGGTCGATCTTGCCGCTGGTCATCAGCGGCCACTCCTTCAGCGTCACGAAGGCGGAAGGAATCATGTAGTCGGGCAGACGCCCCTTCAGGAAGGCCCGCAGCTCTCCCGTCGTGAAACTCGCCGCAGGCAGCGTGATAAGGTAGGCGGTCAGACGTTTGTCGCCGGGCACGTCCTCCCTGACCGTCGCGAGGCTCTCCCTGATTGCCGGGTGCGATTCGAGCGCCGCCTCCACCTCGCTCAACTCGATGCGGTAGCCGCGCAACTTCACCTGATGGTCTGCGCGCCCGAGGAATTCAATGTTCCCGTCGGGGAGGTAGAGCGCGCGGTCGCCCGTGCGATACAGGCGCGCGCCGGGCCTCGCTGAGAACGGGTCGGGGATAAACTTCTCGGCGGTGAGACCGGGCTTGTTGACGTAGCCACGGGCGAGGCCCTCGCCGCCCGTGTAGAGCTCGCCGGGCACGCCGACGGGGACGGGATGCAGCCCCGAGTCGAGGAGGTAGATTTGGGTGTTCGAAATGGGCCGCCCGATGGGTACGGTCTGCCGGACGCCCTCGCGCACGCACTTCCAGTTGATCGAGCCGATGGAGGTCTCGGTCGGGCCATAATAGTTGTGCAGCTCACCGCCGAGGCGCTCGAAGAATTTCTCGACGCTTCCCACCGGGAGCGCCTCGCCCCCGCAGATGACGCGCCGCAACGAGTCACAGTCTTCGAGCCCTTCCTCCTCAAGAAAGAGCTGGAACATGCTCGGGACGAAGTGGACAGTCGTCACCTTGTGGCGCGCGATCACCTCGGCGAGGTATGCGCTGTCGCGATGCCCTTCCGGCCGCGCCACGACCACCGACGCGCCGACGAACAGGGGCCAGAACAGCTCCCAGACGGAGGAGTCGAAGCTGAGCGGCGACTTCAGCAGCACGCGGTCGCCCTCGTCGAGCCGGTGCGTCTGCTGCATCCACCAGAGGCAGTTGCAGACGCCGCGGTGGGGCACCGTCACGCCCTTCGGCTCGCCCGTGGAGCCGGAGGTGTAGATGGTGTAGATGGAGTTCTCAGGCGTGACGACCGTCGCCGGGTCGAGGTCGCTCTGCCCGGCAACGGAAGCCCAATCGTCGTCCACGCGGACGATGTGGCAGCCGCTCGGCCGCAGCAGCCGCTCGGCCAGTCGCCCCTGCGTGAGCAGCACGCGCGCGCCCGCGTCGGCGATCATGTAGGCGAGGCGCTCCGGCGGGTACTCCGTCTCAAGCGGCAGGTAGGCGCCGCCGGCCTTGAGGACGGCGAGCAGGCCGACGACCATCTCGGGCGAGCGCTCCATGTAGACCCCGACGGCCGCGTCCGGCCCGACCCCGAGCGACCTCAGGTGGTGCGCAAGTTGGTTGGCCCGCCGGT
Source organism: Pyrinomonadaceae bacterium (assembly GCA_045807865.1). GTDB lineage: Bacteria > Acidobacteriota > Blastocatellia > Pyrinomonadales > Pyrinomonadaceae > QHXN01. Next base: position 10,531 of record JBJMGP010000216.1, on the reverse strand, counting down.
TCAACTCCCCGAACGTCAGACGGCCGCCCTCGTAGATGAGCGCCGTGCCGTCCGGAGTGCGCGCCGCCCGGCGCTCGAACAACTCGTGGACGCAGAGGTCTTCGGGGAAGTCGGCCGCCGTCTCGTTCCACCCGTAGAGGAGCTGCTGCTCCTCCTCCGCGCCGAGCAGCGGCAGGCGCGCGACCTGCTCGTGCGGGTCGGCGGCGACGCCTTCGAGCAGCCGCGTGAAGTGGCCGACCATGCGCTCGGCGGTCGCGGCGTCGAAGAGGTCGGAGTTGTATTCAAGCCAGCCTGAGAGTCCCTGCTCGCCGTCCGCCATCGAGAGGGCGAGGTCGAACTTCGCGACGTGCGTCCCGGAATCGACCGGCGTCACGGTGAGCCCGTCGATGTCGAGGGCGGGCACCCGGATGTTGTCGAACATGAAGACGACCTGATAGAGCGGGGTGCGGCTCAGGTCGCGCTCGATCTGTAGGGCGTCCACCAAACGGTCGAACGGCAAGTCCTGGCGCGTGTAGGCTTCGAGCGCCCCCTCGCGGACGCGCGCGAGCAGCTCTGTGAATCTGAGGCCGGGGCTCAGGTCGGCGCGCAGCGCGAGCGTGTTGACGAAGAACCCGATGAGCCCCTCCGTCTCGGCCCGGTTGCGCCCCGCTACGGGCGAGCCGACCACCACCGTCTCCTGTCCGCTGTAGCGATGGAGCAGCACCTCGAAGACGGCGAGGAGCGTCATGTAGAGCGTCGCGCTCTCGGCCCGGCTCAAACTCCTGAGCGACTCAGAAAGCCCCTCGGAGAGCGACACGTGTACGGCCGTCCCGCGGTAAGTCTGGACGGGAGGGCGGGGCCTGTCCGTCGGCAGCTCCAACAGCGCCGGGGCGCCCGCCAACTGCTCGCGCCAGTATGAGAGCTGCGCTTCGAGCGCCTCGCCCCGCAGCCACTCTCTCTGCCAGACCGCGTAGTCCGCGTACTGGACGGGCAGCTCGGGGAGCGCCGGAGGGCGACCCTCGCCGAGCGCGCGGTACAGTTCGGCCACCTCGCGCACGAGCACGCCCATCGACCAGCCGTCCGAGACGATGTGGTGCATCGTCAGAAGCAGCACGTGCTCCTGCTCGGCGAGCCTGAGCAACTTGAGCCGGAACAGCGGCGCATTCGACAAGTCTATCGGCCGCCCCGACTCTTCTGCGAGCAGACGCCCGACCATCGCCTCCTGCTCAGAGCCGGAGAGATGCCCGAGCTCTGTGACGGGCATACTCAGGGTCAGCTCCTGGGCGATGACCTGAGCCGGCCGCCCGTCCGCCGTCGGGAAACTCGCGCGCAGAACCTCGTGCCTCCTGACGACCTCGTTGATGCTCAGCCCGAGCGCCGTCACGTCGAGCGGCCCGCGCAGCCGGTACGCCACCGGAATCAGGTAGGCGCAGCCTTCGGGCTCAAGGTTGTAGAGGAACCAGAGGCGCTGCTGCGCGAAGGAGAGCGGCAGCTCGCGGTCACGGCCGACGGGCGTGATCGGCGACCGGGCGAGCCCCGACGCCTCCCTGCGGAGCGATTCGACTTTCACGGCGAGTGCCGCCAGCGTCGGCGACTCGAAGACGGCGCGTAGCGGTAGCTCGACGCCGAAGGCGGCACGCACCTGCGAGATGAGCTGCGTGGCGAGCAAGGAGTGACCGCCCAGCTCGAAGAAGTTGTCCTCCGCTCCGACCCGCTCCGCCCCGAGCACCTGTAACCAGACGCCCACAAGCATCTCCTCGACCAGATTGCGGGCCGGGACGTAAGTGCCCGGGTCGGGCGCCTCCGTTTCGAGGCCGAGGAGCGCGCGGCGGTCAACCTTCCCCGTCGGGGTCTGCGGCAGGGAGGGCAACAGCACGAAGGCCGAGGGGATCATGTGCTCGGGGAGCCGCTCCCTGAGAAATCCGCGCAGCTCGCCCGTCGTGAGCGAGTCGCCGTCCCGCGCGACCACGTAAGCCAACAGCCGCTTGTCGCCCGGCGCGTCCTCACGCACGAGCACGACGTTCTCCCTCACCGACTGGTGCGCCGAGACGGCCGCCTCCACCTCGCCCAGCTCGATGCGGAAACCCCTGACCTTGACCTGATGGTCGGCGCGCCCGAGGAACTCCATCCGCCCGCCCGACAGGTAGCGCGCCATGTCGCCCGTCCGGTAGAGCCGCGTCCCGGTCCCGGGACGCGGCTCGTCGTAGAACGGGTTCGGGACGAACAGCTCCGCCGTCAGGCCCGGCCGGTTCAGATAGCCGCGCGCGAGGCAGACGCCCCCGATGTACATCTCGCCCGGCACGCCCTGCGGGACGGGCGCCATCGTCTCGTCCAGAATGTAGAACTGCGTGTTGGCGATGGGTCGGCCGATAGAGTCGGCGCCGCCCTCTTCGTCGTAGCCGACGCTCGTGACCCAGATGGTGGCCTCGGTCGGGCCGTAGCCGTGGAAAAAGTCCCTGCCCGCGGCCCAGCGCTCGGCCAGTTGTGTCGCGCCCGACTCGCCGCCGCACAAGAGGGTTCGCAGGTGGGGGAGTTCCGCGGGGGTGAGGGCCGCGAGCACCGACGGCATGAGCGCCGCGGCCGTGACCTCGTGCTCGTTCATGTACCGCGTCAGCGCCGGGCCGGGCAGCAGCGAGTCCTTCGTGCCCACGCACAGCGTCGCGCCGGAGGCGAGCGCCAGCGAGATTTCAAAGAATGAGATGTCGAAACTGAGGGAGGCGAACTGTAGCACGCGCATACCCTCGCCCGGCCGGAAGACCTCGGCCTGCGCCGCGACCATGTTGCACAGGCCGCGGTGCTCGACCATCACGCCCTTCGATCTGCCGGTCGAGCCCGACGTGTAGATGACGTAGGCGAGGTCGTCCGGCTCGGCCCCACCCTTCAGATTCTCGACTGACTCCGGCCCCGCCTCTGCCCACTCCTCGTCGAGGCAGACGGTCTGCCCCCAGAAGGGCGGCAGCGCGTCCACGAGGCCGCTCTGCGTGACGAGCACCGGGGCCTGCGCGTCTTCGAGCATGTAGGAGACACGTTCGAGCGGGTAAGTCGGGTCGAGCGGCAGGTACGCGCCCCCGGCCTTGAGGATGCCGAGCAGCCCGACGATCATCTCGGGCGAACGCTCGACGCAGAGGCCGACGAGCGTGCCGCGCCTGACGCCGAGCCCGTGCAGGTGGTGCGCGAGCCGGTTCGCACGCCGGTTCAGCTCGCTGTAGGTCAGACGCTCCCGCCCCCCCTCGACCGCGACGGCATCCGGCGTGCGCGCCACCTGCTGCTCGAAGAGGTGGTGGAAGCAAGCCTCACGCGGGTAGTCGCCCCGCGTGTCGTTCCATTCGACAAGCAGTTGCCGTCGCTCGGCCTCGCTCAGCAGGTCGAGCGTGTCGATCCGCCCGGAGGGGTCGGCGACGACGGATTCGAGCAAGGTCTGGTAATGCCGGAACATTCGCTCGACGGTCGTCCGGTCGAACAGCTCCGTGCTGTATTCGACCAGCCCGTAGAGGCCGCCCTCCCCTTCGCCGATGCCGATGCCGATGTCGTACCGCGACGTGTGCCCCCGCACGTCGAGCATCTTCAGCGAGAGTTCGGGCAACTCCAGCGTCTCGACCGGCATGTTCTGGAGGGTGAATTTGATCTGGAAGAGCGGTGAGCGGCTGAGGTGGCGCTCGGGCTGCAACGCCTCGACCAGTTTCTCGAAGGGCACGTCCTGATGCGCGTAAGCATCCAGCGCCGTCTCGCGCACCCTCCCGAGCAGCGCGCGGAAGGTGGGGTCGCCCGAGAGGTCTGTGCGCAGGACGAGCTGGTTGATGAAGAAGCCGAGCAGCCCTTCCGTCTCGCCGCGGTTGCGGTTGGCGATGTCGCTGCCGACGACTACGTCTCGCTCACCGCTGTAGCGGTAGAGCAGGACTTTGAAGGCCGCGAGGAGCAGCATGAAGAGGCTGGCGCCCTCGCGCCGGGCGAGCGCCTTCAGTCCGTCGAGGAGCTCCGGCGGCATCGCGATTGGCAAGTGTGTCCCGCGGTAAGTCTGGACGGGAGGGCGGGGCCTGTCCGTCGGCAGCTCCAACAGCGCCGGGGCGCCCGCCAACTGCTCGCGCCAGTATGAGAGCTGCGCTTCGAGCGCCTCGCCCCGCAGCCACTCTCTCTGCCAGACCGCGTAGTCCGCGTACTGGACGGGCAGTTCGGGGAGCGCCGGAGGGCGACCCTCGCCGAGCGCGCGGTACAGTTCGGCCACCTCGCGCACGAGCACGCCCATCGACCAGCCGTCCGAGACGATGTGGTGCATCGTCAGGACGAACAAGTGTTCCTGCCCGGCCAGCCTCACGAGGGCCGCACGCATGAGCGGGCCGGTCGCGAGGTCGAACGGCTTCTCCACCTCCTCCACGGCCAGCCGCCGCGCCCGCGCCTCGCGCTCCGCCTCGCCGAGGTGGCTCAAATCCACCGCGGCCAGACTCAAGGAAAGTTCCGGTGCGAAGACCTGCGCCGGCTCGTCGCCGACCATGACGAAGGTCGTGCGCAGCACTTCGTGTCGCCTCACGATCTCGGTGAGGCAAGCTTCGAGCGTGCCCACGTCGAGCCGGCCTGTGAGGCGGACTGCCAGCGGAACGTTGTTGACGTTGCTGTTCGGCTCCATCTGGTCGAGGAACCAGAGGCGCTGCTGCGCGAAGGAGAGCGGCACGAGCCCGTCGCGCGCGACGGGCACGAGCGGGGGCGACGCGGTGCGCCCGCTCCAGCGTGCGGCCTCGATCTTCTCGGCGAGGCCGGCGATTGTCGGCGACTCGAAGAAGTCGCGGACTCTCAACTCGACCTTAAATATCTCGCGGACGCGTGAGACGGCCTGCGTGGCGAGCAAGGAGTGGCCGCCCAGCTCGAAGAAGTTGTCGTGGACGCCGACGCACTCGACCCGGAGCAGGTCGCCCCAGATTTTTGTCAGCACCTCCTCCAGCGGGTTGCGCGGGCCGACGAACTCCCCGTCGGCCCGCGGCCCCGCCCAGTCTGGCGCCGGGAGAGCGGCGCGGTCGGTCTTGCCGTTCGCGTTGACGGGCAGCGCCTTCAGCGTCACGAAGGCGGAAGGAATCATGTAGCCCGGCAGCCTGCCCCCGAGGTATGTCCGCAGCTCGTCGCCCGTGACCGGCCCGCCCGCGGCGACGACGTAGGCCACCAGCCGCTTCTCGCCCGAGGCGTCTTCCCTGAGGACGACCGCGCTCTCACGCAGACCGGGGTGTTCGCCGAGCGCGGCCTCGATCTCGCCCAACTCGACCCGAAAGCCCCTGATCTTGACCTGATAATCCGCGCGTCCGAGGAACTCGATGTCCCCGCCGGCAAGGTGGCGGGCCACGTCGCCCGTCCGGTAGAGCCGCGCGCCCGGCTCCGTCGAGAACGGGTTCGGGATGAACCTCTCGGCCGTCAAGGCGGGGCTTCCGACGTAGCCGCGCGCGAGGCCCGCGCCGCCGACGTACAGCTCGCCCGCCGCCCCGACGGGGCGCAGGTTTGGGTCGAGTATGTAGACCTGCACGTTGTCAATGGGCCGGCCGATGGGCGGCGGGACGGCCTCCGCCGCGTCCGGGGCGACGGGCGCGCAGGTGGCGACGACTGCGTTCTCCGTCGGGCCGTAGTGGTTGAAGAGCGCGAACGGGAGCGTGCGCCAGCTCCCGCGGCGGAGCCTGTCCCCGCCGGCCAGAAGGGCTCTGAGCGACAAGTCCTCCGGTAAAGTCTCGCCGAGCACTGCCTCGGCCAGCGGCGTCGGGAGGAAAGAGATAGTGATGGCCTCGTCGGCGAAGAAACGCAGGAGCCTCGGCGGGGAGAGGATCGTCTCCTCGTCCGGCAGGTGGACGCTGGCCCCCGCCGTGAGGTAGGGCCACAACTCCCAGACAGAGGCGTCGAAGGCGACGGAGGCCAACTGCGTCGCGCGGTCGGAGGCCGTCACGCCGTAGGTGCGTCGGTGCCAGTGGACGAGGTTGACGAGTCCCGCGTGGCTCACCCCCACGCCCTTCGGTCTGCCGGTCGAGCCCGACGTGTAGATGACGTAGGCGAGATTGTTCTCCGACAACTCAAGTCCGAGGTCGCCGTCGTCCCGGGCGGAGACGGACTCGCCGTCGTCGTCGAGCAGGACGAGCGGCGCGCCACAACCCGACAGCCTCGCGGCGAGCGGGCCGGTGGTCAGCACGAGCGGGACGCGCGCGTCCTTAATCATGAAGGCGAGGCGGTCGTCCGGGTACTGCGCATCGAGCGGCAGGTAGGCCCCGCCCGCCTTCATGACGCCGAGCAGCGCCGCCACCGTCTCAGGCGAACGGCCGAGGAAGACTCCGACCGGCGTGTCGGGGCCGACCCCGAGGGACTTGAGATGACGCGCTATCCGGTTGGCGCGGCCGTTCAGCTCGCCGTAAGTCAGTCGCACGTCGCCGCCGGCCACGGCCGCGGCCTGCGGGGTCTGCGCGGCCTGACGCTCGAAGAGCCGGTGGACGCAGACGCCGGTCGGGTGCTCAACCCGCGTCTCGTTCCATTCGACTAAGACCCTTCGGCATTCCGCCTCGGTCAGTAACGGCAGCTCCGAGAGCTTCCGGTCGGGGTCTTCGGCCGCCGCCGCGAGGAGCGTGTGGAGGTGGCCGAGCATGCGCGCGGCGGTCGCGGCGTCGAAGAGGTCGGCGTTGTACTCAAGCGTCGCGCTGAGCCCCTGCCCGGTCTCTCGCATGAAGAGGGAGAGGTCGAACTTGGCCGTCCCCCTGTCGAAGTCGAGGGGCGCCAGTTGCAGCCCCGGCAGGTCTACGCGCTGCGCCCTCGGGTAGCCGAGGACGAACATGACCTGAAAGAGCGGCGTCCGGCTCAAGTCCCGCTCGGGCTGGAGTCTTTCGACCAGCTTCTCGAACGGCACGTCCTGATGTGCGTAGGCGTCGAGCGAGATGGCCCGCACCGTTTCCAGCAACTCCCTGAAGGTGAGGTCGCCCGTCAGCCTCGTGCGCAGCACCAGCGTGTTGGCGAAGAACCCGATGAGCCCTTCGACCTCGGCCTTCCGGCGGTTCGAGATGGGCGTGCCGACGAGGACATCTTCCTGACGGGTGTAGCGGTACAGCACGGCCTTGAAGGCGGCGAGCAGTGTCATGAAGAGCGTGGCCCTGTGTCGCTGGCTGAGGGCGTGCAGGCTCTTCGCCAGACTCGGCGGCATCAGCAGAGACTCGGTCGCGCCGCGGAAGGTCTGGACGGGAGGGCGGGGCCGGTCGGTCTTCAGCCCCGGCTCGGCCGGCGCGCCGGCCAGTTGGCGCTCCCAGTAGGCGAGTTCCGCGTCGAGCGCGCCGCGCTGAAAGTGCCCCTGCTGCCAGTGTGCGAAGTCGCCGTACTGAATGGGCAGCTCGGGGAGCGAAGCCGGGCTCCCTTCCGCGAGGGAATGGTAGAGGGCCGCCACCTCGCGAATCAGAATCTCCATCGACCAGCCGTCCGAGATGATGTGGTGCATCGTGAAGATGACGACGTGCTCGCGCCCGCCGAGCCTCATGATGATGGCGCGCCAGAGGGGGCCGCGCGACAGGTCGAACGGCCGGGAGGCCTCTTCGGCGGCCAGCCGGCGCGCCTCCGCCTCCGGGTCGGGAAGGACGCTCAGGTCGAGCGTGGACAGGTTTAACCCCGGCGACGACGAGACGATCTGCAAGGGCCGCCCCTTGACCGTGAGGATGGAGGTGCGCAGCACCTCGTGGCGGCGCGCGACCTCGCGCAGACTCTCCGCGAGCGCGTCGTCGTCGAGCGCGCCGCTGAGGCGGACGGCCTCGGTGATGTTGTAGGCGTGGCCGCCGGGTTGAAGCTGTTCCAGAAACCAGAGACGCTGCTGCGGGAAGGAGAGGGGATAGGATTTCACGCCCCCGGCCTTCCTCCGCAGGAGTTCGGCCAGACGCGCCTGCTGCTGCCTCGGTGAGAGGGTCTCGATGTCTAGAGGCTTCTCGCTCATCCGTTGACCTCCCGGGCGGGGGCGCCTGTCGGAAAAGTTGTGTTGGGAGTTCTCAGCCTGAGGGAGATCGAGCAGCATGCCTCACAACCCGCTTACGCGAGCCGGACGGATGACACGCTCCCCCCTCGGGGTCGCACGCCGCCGGGCAATGAGTTCCCAACGGCTCGGGATTCAGGCTTCTGGGGCAAAAACGCCGGCGGGACGGGCCGGGTAGGCCCCCCTCGGGCGGGGGCTCGTTGGTCTTGATTAATCCGAACCCGCCGGAAGGAGCGGGCTCGCTGATTCGGGTGACAAAGGTGCTTCGGGTGACGGCGGCGAGAGGCCCCCGTAGCTGCATTTAACGTCAGATGAGTGCTTGCATCTTCCTTAACGGAGAGATGGTTGCTTGACGGTCACAATCCTACCGTCTTCTAAAGCCCCGGCCGGCGCCGGACGCTCAGAGGCAGTCGAGTCGGTGCATGTCGAGCGAGCATAAAGCCTGTCTTCAATTGATTTACGGGAGGGCCGAGGTTTCCACCAAACTGTTCAAGTCTGTACGGGGCTGTGGCAGTTTTACGACCGAGAGTCGGGCGGTCACGAATGACACGCCGGATTTAGTATGACGCGGCGGATTATATATGAAGCCGAGTCGGAGGACAACAGCGCAGCACGGCGGCTCGATAAATGTCGCGGCCTTAAGATTTCGAGGCCGGGCGGCCGATAAATTCTGCGTGCGGGAGACGGCCGTCTCGGGTATACTCGGCCGCCCTTTGCTCGCGATGGTACTTTCCAACGGCCTGCCCGTCCACCTCCATCGCAAGCAGATACCCTTCACTTTCAAACAGCTTCAGGCTTACGTCATGTCCAGATCCATTCTGTTGTATCCCGCGCTGCTCCTGATCTTCGGCGGAGCCATCGTCGCCACGCTCAAGGTCGGCACCGCCCTTAACGCCGGCCGGGTGACCGCCGCGACCCACGCGGAGCGTCAGCCGCAGGGCGGCGCTAACGCCGGGCAGAGCGCGCCGCCCGCAAACTCCGCACCCGCGAAGCAGACGCGCGACCCTCTGCTCACCCTGCTCTTGCAGATGCTCGTCATCATCGTGGTCGCCAAAGTGATCTCGTGGGTGTTGGGAGCCATGCATCAGCCCGCAGTGATCGGGGAGATGGTCGCCGGGATTCTTCTGGGCTCGTCGTTTCTCGGCGTCATCTCCCCTTCCGCCATGACGTTCATCTTCCCGCCGGAGTCGCTGGGCACTTTGAAGCTGCTCAGTCAGGTGGGCGTCATCATCTTCATGTTTATCGTCGGGATGGAGCTGGACGTGCGGCACCTCCGTGAGAAGGCGAACGACGCGGTGCTGGTCAGCCACACGAGCATCTTATTCCCACTGCTTCTGGGCACGCTCTTCTCCCTCGTCGTCTACGATTACGCGGCCCCGGCGGGCATCTCCTTCAACGCGTTTGCGCTGTTTATGGGCGTCGCGATGAGTATCACTGCGTTCCCCGTGCTGGCGCGCATACTCAGGGAGCGCGGGTTGTTCAAGTCCCCGCTCGGGGTGACGGCAATCGCGTGCGCCGCGGTGGACGACTCGACGGCGTGGTGCCTGCTGGCGGTCGTGGTTGCAATCGTGAAGGCCGACGGGCTCGGCGGCGCGGGGCTGACTATCGCCGCCGCGCTGCTCTTCAGCGGGCTGGTGCTCTTTCTCTTCAGGCCGTACGTCGCCAAGCTGCTCGGCGAAGTCAACGAGGCGGCGCGCGAGAAGTTCGTGTGGGTGGCCGTGACGCTGCTGCTGGTCTCGGCGCTCATTACCGAAGGCATCGGCATTCACGCGCTCTTCGGAGCCTTTCTGGCGGGCGTGGCCGTCCCCCCGCGCGCGGAGCTGCGGACATTCCTGACGGAACGCATGGGAAGCCTGACGACCGCTCTCCTGCTCCCGCTCTTCTTCGCCTTCACGGGTCTGCGCACACAGATCAATCTGCTCGACTCCAGTACTGACTGGATGATGTGTGCGGGGGTGGTGGCCGTCGCTGTCGCGGGGAAGTTAGGCGGGAGCATGTTGGCCGCGCGCTGGACGGGTATGGGCTGGCGCGAGGCGACCGCGCTCGGTGTCCTGATGAATACGCGCGGGCTGATGGAGTTGGTCGTGCTCAACATCGGATATGACCTCGGTATCCTGAGCCCGCGTGTCTTCTCGATGATGGTCATCATGGCGCTGACGACGACCTTCATGGCCTCGCCCATGCTCTCGTTGCTCGCGGTGCGCCTGAGGAAACCGGAACTGGCCGTGTAAACTTGTGACGCGAGACGCGCCTGCCACCCCGGCCGCCCGCGCGTCTCGCGTCACGGATTGCAGGTCGGCGCCGCCGCCTACAGGACGACGAACCGCTCCTCCGTTTCGACGCGCGCCAGCCCCTTGCTGACGGCCTCGCGCATGATCGCGTCCCGTTCCCTCCACCTCGACCAGAAAGCGCCCTTATAGCCGAGCTTAGCCAGACACCTGAGGTAAGGGTTGTCGGCGTAGTTGTTGTCGTCCTCGCTGATGCCGGCCAGCGTCGGCAGCATCACGCGGTAGTGCTCCTCCGGCGGGATCAGGTCCCACAGCAGCCGAACGGACCCGGACCGCACCCCGGTCGGGTCGGCGACGGTCCCGG
>JBJMGP010000215.1:0-62574 GCA_045807865.1 Pyrinomonadaceae bacterium | reverse complement strand
GCACGACGCGCGAGCGCTCCATCTGGTGAAACTCGATGGGGAAAACGTCTGCCGCGTCGTGCAGCTCCGAGAGTGTGAAGTAGACGGGCAGAGGGTGTCCCAGACGCTGCCACTCGCGCGCGGGCGCTTGCGCCTGCCGCAAGTCCTCGGGCGTGATGTGGTGCAGCGCGATGAGGACGTTATAGTCCGACTCCGTCTGCACGAAGTCGCCCGAAGCCGCCGACCCGTAGAGGACGACCGACACGAGGTTGTCGCCGTGCGTCGCCTTCAGGTCGCCGATCAGGTGGTTGAAAGCCTCCTGCGCCACTCTATTCGCCATCACAATCTCCGAACGATAAACCCCGAACGCTGAGCTTTGAACCGGATAAGAACTGCTTAACTTTTAGTTCATAGTTCAGTGCTCACACTTCATCGTCTAGCTCACCAACTTCCGCTGGCGCCGCCGCCGCCGAAGTCCCCGCCGCCGCCGAAGCCGCCGAAGCCGCCGCCACCTCCGCCGCCGCCGCCCCAGCCTGAGCCGCCACCTCCGCCCCAGCCGCTGGAGCTGTGACGCCCGCCCCCAATCGCGTTGCCAATCGCGTTGGCCACGAGGATTGAGGTGAGCCAGCCGCCGCCCCCCCCACCGCCCCAGCCGCCGCGCCCGCCGCGCCCGCCGCGACCCCTGCCGGCCAGCGAGAGCAGGATGATGACGACGACGATGATCAGACAGCATGTACCCAACCCGACGCTGCTCGCCTCTCTCGCGCGCGTCGGGCGCGTGCGCGGCGCGGGTTCGCGGTAGGCGTAACTCTGGTCGATGCCTTCGAGTTGGAAGCCGCGCTTCTCGGCCAGCGTTGCTATCGCGGCCTGCACGAAGTCGCTGATGCCCTGACCGTAATTGTTCTGCCGAAACTGCGGCACAAGGCGCTGCCGCGCGATCTCGCCGGCGAGCCCGTCGCTCAGGTCGCCTTCGAGATGGCGGCTGACCTCCACGCGCCACTTGCGGTCGTTGACGGCGACGACGAGAAGTAGCCCGTTCTTATCGCCCTCGTTCGACCCGATGCCCCAGCCGCGCGCGAGCGAGAGCGAGTAACTTAAGATGTCTTCGTCGCCTGTCGTCGGGACGGTGACGACGGCGAACTCGATGTCTGCGCGCTCCTTCAGATGGTTGAGGATCGTCGCCAGCCGCTCCTTCGTCCCCGCGTCGATGACGCCCGCGTTATCCGTGACGTACTTGTAGAAACCCTCGGGCTGTGGGAGTGGCGCCTCCGTGTATGCGCGCGCGTTCTGCCCCCGCGCCGTCCCTGCGAACGCGAAAAGCCACGCCAGCGCCACACACGCCGCGAGCGGGGTCAAAAGCCTGTTTCTCGTCAAGTTCACCTTAAGTTATTAACGTCGAACGGTATTACGAAAATCTCATCCCCTTGTTTTTTAACTGTACGTCGCCGCTCACCCCTCGATCAGTAGGTGCAGCAGGTAGAAGAGTGCGACGCCGGCAAAGACGACGAGCGAGACGAAGGGGTTTCTATGCTCCATGTGGTTGACCTCCGGAATAAGGTCGCTCGCCGCCACGTAGAGCGTCACGCCGGCCGAGAAGGGAAGCGCGTAGGAGACGGCCTCCGTCACTCGCGCCTGCAAGAGGGCCACAGTCAAAACTCCCGCCAGCGTCGCCCCGCCGATGATGAGCGTCGCTATCAGAGCCCTCCGCGCCGAACGCCCCGACGCTAAAATAATGGACGCGGCCGTAAACCCTTCAGGCACTTTGTGTAACAGCACGGCCACGAAGACCAGCAGCCCTACTTTCCTGTCCACTACGAATGCCGACGCGACCGACGCCCCGTCAAAAAACGTGTGAATCGAGAGTCCCCCGATGGCCGTGTAGGCCGCCGAAGTGCGCACGACTGCCTCCGGGTGCGTCTCCTCGCCGAAGTGAAAGTGCGGGGCAATCGTGTGTTCAAAAAAATGGATGAGCAGGTAACCGGCCAGAAGGAGCGTCATCGCGCCGAGCACTCCGTGTCCTGCCTCCTTACCCTCAACCCCGCTTTTTCCCCACAAAACCACCACTTCCGGCACGATTTCGATGAAAATCGCCGCCAGCATGAAGCCCGCGCCGAGTGCCACGAGGTAGCCGAGGAGGTGACGGCTGCGCTGAAAAGTGCCGGGGCGGGCCAGCAGAAGCCCGCCCCCTACGTTGGCCAGCGCCACGAGGCCGCCGAAGAAGAGAAGTTCGCCGAAGCTCATCCGAAGATTAGAGACCGCCGAGCGCGCCTGTCCTTAATATTTATATCCTTGCGGGGCAATATACAGGATACGGGTCAGGTTGGCTACGAGAAGCTTAAACCCCACTACACCAAATCGTGCTTAAAAATTTTGTTTTGACCGTGTTTTTGCTCTTGACAGGGGCTTAAGCACAGGCGTACTATTCGCCGCGGGTGGTCAAAAGTGGCTGAAAGTGGGCTACAGTGAGCATCTTGCCGTCGATGCTTAGAGTTTCACTTTAAGGTTTAAGCACTACCCGCCTCGGGGCCGCGCCGGAAACCCTTATGTTGAGAGGAAATTACACGGCGCGGGTTGATGAAAAGGGGCGACTCAAGATTCCGACCGCCTTCAGGCGCTACATTGAAGAGAAATATACCACCCAGGAAGTATACGTTACCAGCCTAAACGGCGACTGTGTACGGATTTACCCCTTGCCCGAATGGGAGTCCATCGAGCAGCGTCTGGCACTTCTACCGTCGATGGATCCTGCGAGAAGAAAGTTCCTTGATAGGACAAACTACTACGGCCAGCAGGCGACGATCGACGGGCAGGGGCGCGTGCTCGTCCACCCGCTGCTGAGGAAGGCCTCTGGGGTCGTCGGCGACGTGGCCGTGCTCGGATATTTGACATACCTGGAAGTTTGGGAACTGGAGCGCTTCGAGCAGAGGCTTCTCTCCGACCCCTATACGGAGGAGGACGAGGCCGCGATAGCGCGACTGGGAATCTGAAAGGCCGCGGAAGAGTGGAAAGTGTTGAGCGATAAGGCAAAAGCAAAGTTTACAGAAACCGCGCTCGGCCGCCTGTCACTTAACATTCGAACTCCCAAGCGACTTTTCAAGACCACGGGGCGGTGGTAATGGCTGCGTCAGGAGGGGGGCCTGAAGCGCCCCATCGCCCCGTGTTGCTCTTTGAAGCGGTGGAACTGCTCGCCCCGGAGCGCGGGGGGCTGTTCGTGGACGTTACGCTCGGCCTTGGCGGGCATAGCGAAGCGATACTGACGGCCTCACCCGACACGCGCGTGCTCGGGATTGACCGCGACCGCGACGCAATCCGACTCGCGTCAGAGCGTCTGGCGCGTTTCGGCACGCGCTTCCGCGCCGCCCACGCCAATTTTCGCGACATCAAGCGGGTTCTGGCCGAGGCGGGCGAGACGGAAGTGAGCGGCGTCCTCGCCGACCTCGGCGTCTCTTCGCTCCAGTTCGACACGCCGGAGCGCGGCTTCAGCTTCCGACACGACGCGCCGCTCGATATGCGTATGGACGCAAAGGGCGATGAAGAGACGGCCGCCGAACTCCTCGAACGGCTTCCCGAAGAGGAGATCGCGCGCGTCATCTACGAGTACGGCGAGGAGCGCAAGTCGCGGCGCATCGCCCGCTGGATAGTCGAGCGGCGCGAGCGCGGCGAGCCCTTAAAGACGACGGGCGAGTTGGCCGCACTGGTTGCACGGGCGGTCGGCTACAAGCGCGGCGACCGCGTCCACCCGGCGACGCGGACGTTTCAGGCGTTGCGCATCGCCGTCAACGGTGAGTTGGAGGGCTTGGACGAGTTCGTCGAGACGGCGGTCGATCTTTTACAGGCGCGGGGGCGGCTGGCCGTCATCAGCTTCCACTCTCTGGAAGACCGCGTCGTGAAGCGGGCGCTCCGCAGGCTCTCGGGGCACTGCGAGTGCGGACGGCGCCTGCCGGTCTGCGCGTGCGGCGCGCGGCACGTGGTCGAGGTTTTGACGCGGCGCCCCGTCGTGCCGTCCGAGCAAGAGTTGGAAGAGAACCCCCGCGCGCGGAGTGCCAAGCTGCGCGCCTGCTCGAAGCTGTAGAGGGCGCCGGGGAAGAGCCGCCGAAGGCCGCGAGACCTCACGCCCTGCCCGATGAATCAAGAAGCAACTGACCCGAGCCAGAGAGGCCCGATAACCGATGAGAAGAGTGCCCCAGCAGTACCCCAATCCCCACGTACGCCGCCAGCGCGACCCGCGCGCCGCGAGGCGCCAGGCGATTCTGCTCGTGGGGTGTCTGGTGCTGGCGTGCGGCTTCATCTACGCCGTGCGCCAGCAGATTCTGGCCGTCGATTACGGCTACAAGACCGAAGCCCTGCGGCGCGAGCGCGAGGCGTTGCTCGACGAGCAGCGCAAGTTGAAGTTGGCGCTTGAGGAGAGTTCGTCGCCCGCCAAACTCGAAGAGGCCGGGCGCGAGCTCGGGATGCAGCCGGCGCGCGCCGCGCAGATCGAGACGGCGCCGCGCGAGCAGCGCGCCGAGGCGGGAGTGTTCGTGGGGGCGGCGGGCGCAGCGCTGCGCCGTTAGACGAAGGAGGTTCGAAAGGAATTTGAAGTCCGGCGCCGCGCGGCCTCTTCCCTGCAAGCCGCACGAGTAAAGTGAGAGGGGGCGACTACTAAGGCGGCGGCGCGTGCCGCGGCCGTCGCTTCAAGAGTCCGATGAGAAGGCCGCTGCCTGACATGTTAGACCGATACGGCTCGGATCAAGCTCTGCGTCCCGACGTTTCACGGCGACGTGCTTTAGTGGTCGCCGTTTTTCTTTGTCTGTGGATGGTGCTGGTCGGGGCGCGGCTCGCTTACCTACAGACCTCACAGCACGAGTGGCTGAGCAGACGCGCGCGCCAGCAGCAGCTCGACGAGGAGCCGCTTCAGGCGCCGCGCGGTCTCATCCTCGACCGGCAGGGCCGCGAGCTTGCGCGCAGCATCGACGTGGACTCGTTCTACGCCGACCCACGTGAGATCGAGGACGTGGAGAGCGCATCGTCCGCTCTCGCGCGTGTCCTTAATATGGATGCCGTCGGCCTGTCAACGAAACTTAAAGAGGCGAAGTCGGCGCGGCGCGGGTTTATCTGGCTGGCGCGCAGGGTCGAGGACGAGCAGGCGCAGGCGGTCAAGGCGCTGAAGTTGAAGGGCGTCTACTCGGCGGACGAGCAGCGGCGGCGTTACCCGAATGGAGCTTTGGCGGCGCACGTACTCGGCTTCGTGGGGCTGGACGCGAAGGGCCTGGCCGGCGTCGAGCAGGTCTACGACGCGGCGCTGACGGGCGAGTCGGGCAAGCTCATCTTGGACGCCGACGCCAAGCGCAGGCCGTTCGAGAGCGAGGGGCTCGACCCGCGCGACGGGCGGACGATTGTGCTCACCCTCGACCAGACGGTGCAGTACATCGTCGAGCGCGAGCTGGCGGCCGCCTTAGAGAGGACGCAGGCGAAGTCGGCGGCCGCAATCGTGTTAGACCCGCACACGGGCGAGGTGCTCGCGCTTGCCAACGCGCCCTCGTTCGACCCGAACGACGCGGGCGGCGCGACGCCCGAGCAGCGGCGCAACGACGCTCTTCAGAACATCTACGAGCCGGGCTCGACCTTCAAGCTCGTCTCCTTCACCGGCGCGCTCGAAGAAGGACTCGTCACGCCGGAGACGCGCATCGAATGCCCCGGCTCGATCAGCCTTCCCGGACGAGTCGTCCATGACCACGCGCACGGCTCGCTCACGGCGACCGAGGCGCTGGCGAAGTCCTCGAACGTCGCCGCCATCAAGCTCGGGATGAAGCTCGGCAACGAACGGCTCTACGAGTACATCCGCCGGATGGGCTTCGGCTCGAAGACGGGGGTGGAACTGCCGGGCGAGACGGCGGGTCTCATCCGCCCGGTCTCGAAGTGGCAGCCGGGCTCCATCGGCTCCGTGCCCATCGGGCAGGAGGTCGGCGTGACTCCCGTGCAGATGGCCGCGGCTTACGGTGCCATCGCCAACGACGGCGTACGCGTCGCGCCGCACCTCGTGCGCGAGGTGCGCGACGCGGAAGGGAAGACGGTGGCGCGTACCGAGCCGGAGTCACACCGCGTGGTGAGTGCGGAGACGGCGCAGAAGCTGCGCCACATGTTGGAGTCGGTGACGTTGAAGGGCACGGCGCGCGCCGCACAGCTCGAAGGCTATTCGGCGGCGGGCAAGACCGGCACGGCGCAGAAGGTAGACCCGAGGACGCACGCCTACTCGCAGACGAAGTACGTCGCCTCGTTCGTCGGCTTCGCGCCGATTGAGAACCCGGCGGCCGTCATCATCGTCGTGCTGGATGAGCCAATCGGTCTGCACCAGGGCGGGCAGGTGGCCGCGCCCGTCTTCAGCGAGATCGCCAACCAGGTGCTCCCCTACCTCGACGTGACGCCCGACCAGGCGCCCGAAGTGAAGGCGCCCGCGGGCCAGCTTGCGGGTGTCACCGTGCGCGCGACCGTGGAGCCCACGGCGACTCCGGCGGGCGCGGCGGCGGAGCATGAGGGTGTCGGGGCGTCGAATCTGCCTGTGGTCGCGGAGCGTGGGGCGGGCGAGGTCGGCGAGATCGTCTACGCGGCGGCGCGCGAGCGGGAGCTGTTGATGCCCGACCTGCGCGGCCGCAGCGTGCGCGATGTGGCGCGCATCTGTGCGCGGCTCGGGCTCGAACTCGAAGCGCGCGGCGAGGGCCGTGCGCTCCGGCAGAGTCCGGAGGTCGGCGCCGCGCTCGCGCCGGGGCAGACCGTCCGCATCGAGTTCAGCCGGAGCGACTGAAGGAGTTTTCGACCTCTGAATTTTTGCTGTGCGCTTTGAAAGCGGCCGGCTCCCCCAGTCCAAAGTTGGACGCTTTCTTGACCCAAAGGCCCGAAGTTACCTCGGAAGGTGAGATGAGAAATCAGAGGATGTCGGCGGGTTCTTCGCCGTGCGAGGGTTATCAGGTGGCGGAAATCAGGCGCGGAATCGACGGTTGCCGCGAGCGTTTGCGCCGCAACCGCGCCGCGCGCAGAATAGCCGAACGCGCCACCCCCAACACGTTCGAGCCGGCCGAAGAATTGTCCGAGCTGACGCTCGCTTCGGCCGCGACGGAAGTGCGGGGGGAGGAGACTTAGAAGGGCGGCCCGGCTCTCTACGAAGGCGCGGCGGGCTCCGAAGCTTTGAACGCCAGCGTCCGGAGGAAGAGAGTGAAAGTCGTCGATGCGGCAAGGTTGATGCGCGCCTCTGCGGAGGCCGCGCGCGGGCTCTTTGACAAGGAAATAAGTGGTTTTTCAATCGACTCGCGCGCCGTCCGCGCGGGCGAACTCTTCTTCGCGCTCTCGCCCGAAGACTACCGGCGCCACTGCTTCACGGCCACGTCGTTCGCCGACGCGCACCGCTTCATCCCCGAGGCGCTCGCGGAGGGCGGCGCCGTCGCCGCGGTCGCACGCGCGGCGAGCGTCGAGGGTGACGAAGAGCTTCGCCCGTGCTTAGACCGCCTGCTCCTCGTCGAGGACGTGATCGACGCCTTGCAGTCGGTCGCGCGCGGGACGATAGAGGCTTGGGGGCGGCCGGTGGTCGGCGTCACCGGCAGCGCCGGCAAGACGACGACGAAGGACTTGACGGCGCACGTCCTCGGCGCGACGGGCCGGAGGGTCTTGCGCAGCCGCAAGAACTTCAACAACGAGCTGGGCGTCGCGCTCTCCGTCCTTCAGATGGAGTCCGACGGCGCGCGGCCCGAGGAGTTCGACGTGGCGGTGCTTGAGATGGGGATGTCGATGCCGGGCGAGATCGCCCGCCACTGCCTGGTGGCTCCGCCCGACGTGGCGGTGCTGACGCTGGTCGCGCCCGTGCACCTGGAGTTCATGGGTTCGGTCGAGGCCATCGCCGAAGGGAAGGCGCAGCTGGTCGAAGGCATGAAGTCGGGAGGGACGGCCGTCCTCAACGCCGACGACGAGCGCGTCCTCGCGATGCGCGCGAAGGCCGGTCACGCCGGGCGCGTCATCACCTACGGCGTGTCGGAGGCCGCGGACGTGCGGGCGCTCGGCGTGCAAACGGTCGGAGTCGGCGCGAGTCGTTTTGTCTTGAAGACGCCCGAGGGCGAGGCAGAGGTGACGCTCCCGATGCACGGCAGACACAACGTCTCGAACGCGCTGGCGGCGGCCGCGGCAGCCGTGAGCTTCGGGGTCGGGGTGGAGGAGATAGCGGCGGCCCTCTCGACGGCCGCGCCGTCGGAGAAGCGCGGCGAGGTCTTGCGCTTTCGAGAGGGGTTCGTCGTCGTGGACGACTCGTACAACTCGAACCCGCGCTCGCTCCTCAGCATGGCCGAGGCGGTCGCGCAAGGGGGCGAGGGCGTCGTGAGACGGGTCGTCGTCGCGGGCGAGATGCTTGAACTGGGCGAGGAGGGCGCGGCGCTCCATCGCGAGGCGGGGCGCGACATCGCCGGGTTCGGCGTTGACGTGCTCTGGGGGGTGCGGGGGCTGGCGCGCGAGTTGGTCGAGGGCGCGCGCGCGGCGGGCATGAGCGAAGCCGCGACGGGCTTCTACGAAGACTCGGGCGCGGCGGCCGAGGCCCTCGCCGGGTTCGTCCGGCCGGGCGACCTCGTCCTCGTCAAAGGCTCGCGCGGCGTCCACACCGAGAAGGTGGTCGAAGCCTTGAAGGAGCGGTATGAGAAGAGCGTCAACCGTGAACCGTAAGCCGTGACCAGCGAAAAGCAGGCTTCCTCTTGTCACGGCTTACGGTTCACGGTTCACGGGTTTTCCGACACAGATGATCTACCACATCTTCTACGAATGGCTCTTCAAGTCGCTCTCGCAGGGCGGGGGCGGCGAGTCGTATTTCGTCAAGGCGCTGAACGTCTTCCAGTACGTGACGTTCCGGACGGCGTACGCGGCCGTGACGGCGCTCTTGATCTCGCTCGTCTTCGGCGGGCGCGTCATCGAGGCGCTGCGGCGTATGAAGGTCGGGCAGGAGATACGCGAGGAGGGGCCGCAGGCGCATCAGGCCAAGCGCGGCACGCCGACGATGGGCGGCGTGCTCATCATCGGCTCGGTGCTCATCTCGACGCTGCTCTGGGCGCGGCTCACGAGCCTCTACGTCTGGATCATCCTGATCGCGACCGCCGGCTTTGCCACCATCGGGTTCCTCGACGACTACCTGAAGGTCGCCAAGCGGCAGAACCTCGGCCTGCAAGGGCGCTGGAAACTCGTCGGCCAGTTGGCCATCGCTCTGTTCGTGTGGGGGGCGCTGCTCTTCTTCACGTACCAGGGCTGGGCCGACTACTCGTGGAAGCTCTCGCTGCCGTTCTTCAAGCAGACGGCGCTGTCGCGCATCACGGACATCGGGCCGCTCATCTACCTGCCGTTCATCGTCATCGTGCTGATGGGTTTCTCGAACGCGGTGAATTTGACGGACGGGCTCGACGGGCTGGCCATCAGCGTGACGGTCATCGCGATGGCGACGCTGACGGCCTTCACCTACATCAGCGGCGACAAGCGCTGGGCCGACTATGTGGGCCTTGAGCACCAGAAGGAGATAGGTGAATTGACTATCTTCTGCGGGGCGATGGTCGGGGCGAGTCTGGGGTTCCTCTGGTACAACGCGCCGCCGGCCGAGGTCTTCATGGGCGACGTGGGGAGCCTCGCCATCGGCGGCGCCATCGGCACCATCGGCGTGCTGACGAAGCAGGAGCTGATTCTCGTCCTCATCGGCGGCGTCTACGTCGTCGAGGCGCTGTCGGTGACGCTCCAGGTCAGCTTCTTCAAGCTGACGAAGCGGAGGCTCGGGACGGGCAAGCGGCTCTTCAAGATGACGCCGCTGCACCACCACTTCGAGATGTCGGGCTGGAAGGAGCCGAAGATCGTCTTCCGCTTCCTCATCATCGCGATTCTGTTCGCGCTGCTGAGCCTGTCCACTTTGAAGCTGAGGTGAGGGGAGGCAACGTTGGGCGGACATCCCTGGTTCTACTTCGTCGAGTACGAGCCGGACATCGACGCGGCCTTGCAGAAGCTGCGCCGCCGCGAGTTCGAGGCGGGCCGCTACAACCCGGCCGTCGATTTCCCGGACTTCCCCGTCACGCCCGAGTCGCCCGCGCCCGGCGCGCAGCACGACTCGATTGAGGAGGCGATGGAGGACGCCGACGCGGACGGTACGCGCTCGATCCTCGACATGGAGCGCATCTCGGACGAGCCGGACTTCAACGCGGTGACGCCGCTGCCGCCCGAGAGGCTGCTCGAATACTTCGGCACGGGCAGGCCGACGCACGAGATGATTGACGAGAGCGACGAGTTGTTTGAAGCGTTGGATGAGAGAGGGCAGGGCGTTTACGTCATCGTCTACGACGGCGAACGGCCTTCGGAGATTTTCTTCGCGGGCTACTCCTTCGACTGAAGGCTTTGAGTTGGATGGAACTCGACGGCAAGAAAGTTCTGGTCATCGGGGCGGGCCGCAGCGGCGTGGCGTCGGTGCGGTTCCTGGCCGCGCGCGGCGCGCTCGTCGTCCTCAACGACCGGAAGGAGTTCATCGACTGGCCGAACGACGCGCTGGCCCTGAAGGGCGAAGGCGTCGTCAAGCTGCTCGCGGGCGACGTGCCGTCGTGGCTGCTCGACCAGATAGAACTCGTCGTCGTCAGCCCCGGAGTGCC
This sequence comes from Pyrinomonadaceae bacterium, assembly GCA_045807865.1. GTDB lineage: Bacteria > Acidobacteriota > Blastocatellia > Pyrinomonadales > Pyrinomonadaceae > QHXN01. The sequence goes on along the minus strand of JBJMGP010000215.1, from coordinate 51,973 downwards.
CTCGAAGGGCATCCCCATCCGGTACGCCGAGCGCGCGGGCGCGGAGGTCATCGGCGAGATAGAGCTGGCGTGGCGCTTCCTCCGAGGCCGCGTCGTCGGCATCACGGGGACGAACGGGAAGACGACGACGACGACCCTGGTCGGAGAGTTGTTGAAGGACGCCGGAATACCGACGCAGGTCGGCGGCAACATCGGGACGCCGCTCGTCTCTCTGGTCGAGACTTCGCGCGAGGACGGTTGGACGGTGGTGGAGCTTTCGAGCTACCAGCTCGAAACCATCAAGGAGTTCCGGCCGACGGTGGCGGTCGTCCTGAACCTGATGCCCGACCACATGGACAGGTACGAGACGCTCGCGGACTACGGGGCGGCCAAGCACCGCATCTTCCGCAACCAGACCTCCGCGGACGTGGCCGTGCTCAACGCCGACGACCCCGTGGTTTCGACCTGGGCGCGGGGGCTCGAAGCGCACGTCACGATGTTCAGCACGGGGCGCGAGCTTGACGAAGGGTTGTTCCTGCGCGGGAGAGACCTGGTCGCGCGGACGTGGTCGGGCGAGCGCGTCCTGATGTCGCGCGACGAGATGCAGTTGAAGGGCGTGCATAACGTCCAGAACGTTCTGGCGGCGCTGGCCGCGGGGCTCGCCTGCGGCGCGGGGCCGGACTCGATGCGCGAGACCGTCCGGCGGTTCGCGCCCGTCGAGCACAGGCTCGAACGGGTGGCGGAGGTCGGCGGCGTCACCTTCTACAACGACTCGAAGGCGACGAACGTGGACGCCGCGGTCAAGGCCGTCGAGGCTTTGGCGGAGGAGCCGGGCCGCATCGTCCTCATCCTCGGCGGGCGCGGCAAGAACGCGCCCTACGCGCCGCTCGCGCCGCTGATTGAAAAGAAGGCGCGCGCCCTCGTCACGCTCGGCGAGGACGCCGAACGCATCGAGGCGGAGCTGAAAGAGTACGCGCCCACGTCGCGCGCCGCGGACATGTCCGACGCCGTCCGCCGCGCCTACGCCGGGGCCGAGCCCGGCGACACGGTGCTGCTGGCGCCCGCCTGCGCCAGCTTCGACATGTTCCAGAGCTACGAGCACCGCGGGCGCGTCTTCAAGGAAGAGGTCGAGAAGTTGAAGAAGTCAGGGGTCAGAGGTCAGGAGTCGGAAGAGAAGCACGCGCTTCCTTCTTCATGCTGACCGCCATCTATCGACTACTGTTTTTATGGCCCGGAAGCTACAGGCAGACGAGTGGTTGTTCGCCGGCACGATAGCGCTGGCGCTCTTCGGCGTCATCATGGTCTACAGCGCCTCGGCCATCGTCGCGGCGACGGAGAACCACAGCCAGTACTTCTACGTCGCGCGGCAGGGCGTGTGGACGCTCGTGGGCCTGCTGGCGATGTGGGCCGGGATGCGCTTCGACTACGGGCGGCTGCGCAACGAGAAGCTGGCGTACGGCTTGCTCGCGCTGACGATCCTGCTGCTCGTCGCCGTCTTCGCCTTCCACCCGATCAACGGCGCGCGGCGCTGGATCAGGCTCGCGGGCTTCTCCTTGCAGCCTTCGGAGATTTCGAAGCTCGCGCTCGCCATCTTCCTCGCGCGGTTCCTGGAGAGGCGCGCCGGGCGCGAGGGGGAGTTCTGGGCGACGTTCGTCCCGGCCATCCTCGTGACGGGCGTGCTCGCGCTGCTCGTCGTGGCCGAGCCCGACCTCGGGACTTCGATGATGCTCGCGGTCGTCTGCACGGCGATGCTCTTTACGGCGGGCGCGCGGCTCAAGCACATGTTGATGGCCGCGGCGCCGGCGCTTGTGGGCGTGGCGGGCCTGCTGCTCTTCGTGCCGTGGAGGCTGAAGCGCGTGCTGGTCTTCTTAAACCCCTGGGCCGACCCGCAGGGCTCGGGTTATCAGGTCGTGCAGTCGCTCCTGGCCGTGGGCTCGGGCGGAGTCCACGGGCTCGGGTTCACGGAAGGAAGGCAGAAGATGTTCTTCCTGCCGTTCGCGCACTCGGACTTCATCTTCGCCGTGGTGAGCGAGGAGTTGGGCCTCTTCGGGGGCTTGGCGGTGATCGCGCTCTTCGGGCTCTTCCTGTGGCGCGGGATGCGCGCGGCGCTGAGGGCGCCCGACAGGTTCGGGATGCTCTTAGGCATCGGCATCGTGACGGGCATCGTGGCCCAGGCGCTCTTCAACATGAGCGTGGTGCTCTCGATGCTGCCGACGAAGGGCATCCCGCTGCCCTTCATCTCGTACGGCGGGTCTTCGTTGGTGCCGACGCTCTTCGCGGTCGGCGTGCTCTTGAACATCTCGCAGCAGTCGAGCCCGGGCTACGGCGCCGCGCTCTTTGAAGGCGACGCCGCGGCCGCGCGCCGCGCCGGCGCGACGAGGCCGCGTGCGTCAGCCGTCTCGACGATGCGCTCGCTCCTCGGCGGCGGGGCGCGGGGGTAAGAAGGATGCGCGTGCTCATCGCCGCGGGCGGGACGGGCGGGCACATCTACCCGGGCATCGCCGTCGCGAAGGAGGTGATGCGGCGCGACTCTGGGTCGGCCGTACGCTTCGTCGGCACGGCGAGGGGTTTGGAGAACCGGCTCGTGCCGCAGGCGGGGTTCGAGCTTTCGCTCATTGAATCGGCGGGGTTGAAGAACGTCGGGGCGGCGGGGAAGGTGAAGGGGTTGATGTTGCTCCCCAAGAGCTTCTTCGCGGCGCGGCGCCTGATACGCGAGTTCAAGCCCGAGATCGTCGTCGGCGCGGGCGGCTACGTCTCGGGGCCGGTGCTCTTGACGGCGGCGCTGATGCGCGTGCCGACGCTCGTGATGGAGTCGAACGCGCTGCCGGGCTTTACGAACCGGCGGCTCGCGCTCTTCGTGGACGCGGCGGCCGTCTCGTTCGACGAGTCTTTGAAGTACTTCCGCGGCAAGGGCGTCGTCACCGGCAATCCCGTGCGGCGCGAGTTCTTTGAGATCGAGCGGAAGGAGCGCGACCCCGCCCGCTTCTCGCTCCTCGTCTTCGGCGGCTCGCAGGGCGCGCGCGCCATCAACGAGGCGCTGGTCGCGGCGCTGCCCCGGCTCGAACGTCATCAGGGCGTGCTGACCATCGTCCACCAGACGGGCGAGGCCGACTTTGAAAAGGTGCGCGCGGGTTACGAGGCGGCCGGCTGGACGGGGCGCGCCGACGTGCGCAAGTACATCGACGACATGGTCGCACGCTTCGCCGAGAGCGACCTCGTCGTTTGCAGGGCCGGGGCGACGACGACCGCCGAACTCATCGCCGCCGGCAAGGCTTCGCTGATGGTGCCGTTCCCCTTCGCCGCCGACGACCACCAGCGCAAGAACGCGGAGGCTTTGGAGCGGGCCGGCGCCTCCCGCATGGTCTTGCAGCAGGACGCCAACGGCGAGCGGCTCGCGCAGGAGATAGGCGAGCTGGTTGAAAACCAAGACCGCGTCACGCGCATGGAAGAGGCCGCGCGCGCGCTCGCACGCGGCGACGCCGCGCAGGCGGCCGTCGATTTGATCGAGAAGCTGGTCGGCAGAAGGAAGTAGTCGGTTCGAGTCTATGTTCAGAAGAATTCAACAGGTCCACTTCGTCGGCGTCGGCGGCATAGGCATGTCCGGCATCGCGGAGGTGCTTTTGAACATGGGCTTCCGCGTGTCGGGCTCCGACGTGCGGCGCTCGGACGTGACGGCCCGGCTCGAAAGCCTCGGGGCGAAGATTTACGAGGGGCACGCGGCGGAACATGTCTCCGGCGCGCACGTCGTCGTCCGCTCGACCGCGGTGCGCGGCGACAACCCCGAGGTGCTGGAAGCGAGACGGCGCTCGATCCCCGTCATCCCGCGCGCGGAGATGCTCGGCGAGTTGATGAGACTCAAGCCGCACACGATTGCCGTCGCGGGCTCGCACGGGAAGACGACGACGACCTCGATGGTCGCGACGGTGCTCGCCAACGCGGGCCTCGACCCGACGGTCGTCGTCGGCGGCGTCGTCGGCGCGATGGGCTCGAACGCGCGGCTCGGCAAGAGCGACCTGATGGTGGTCGAGGCCGACGAGAGCGACCGCTCGTTCCTCATGCTCTCGCCCACCTTCGCCGTCGTCACCAACATCGACCGCGAGCACATGGACTCGTACGCCGACATGGACGACGTGCGGAAGTCTTTCGCCGACTTCGTCAACAAGGTGCCGTTCTACGGCGCGTCCGTCCTCTGTCTCGACGACCCGCACGTGCAGGCCGTCATCCCCGAGGTCGTCCGCCGCCGCATCACCTACGGGCTCTCGGCGCAGGCCGACATCGCCGCGCGCGAGGTGCGTTACGACAAGCAGTTCGGCTCGGTCTACCAGGTGCGCCTGATGGGCGAGCCGGTCGGCGAAGTCTCTCTGCACGTGCCGGGCCTGCACAACATCTACAACTCGCTGGCGGCCATCGCCATCGGGCTCGAACTCGAAGTGCCTTTCGCGACCATCGCGACGGCGCTCGGCGAGTTCACGGGGGTCAACCGGCGCTTCCAGTTCAAGGGCGAGGCCGGCGGCGTCATCGTCGTGGACGACTACGGCCACCACCCGACCGAGATCCGCGCGACCCTCGTCGCGGCGAAGCTCGGGTCGGCGGGCCGGCGGATGGTGGTGCTCTTCCAGCCGCACCGCTACTCGCGCACGCAGGACTTGATGGACGAGTTCGCGCGCTCCTTCAACAACGCGGACGTTTTGATGGTGACCGACATCTACGCGGCGAGCGAGCAGCCCATCGAGGGCGTGAGCGGCGAGGCTCTCGTCGAGGCCGTCCGCCGCTTCGGCCACAAGGATGCGCGCTACGTCGGCTCGGTCGAAGGCGCGACGCAGGCGCTCCTCGAAGAGGCGCACGAGAACGACATGGTCATCACGCTCGGCGCCGGCAACGTCTACCGCGCGGGCGAGAAGCTGGTAGAGCTTTTGAAGGAGCGCGACGGGAAGTCGGAGGCGACGGCCTGATGACACGTTCCGCCGCCGCCGCACATCTAGAAGTGATGAGCGAAGAGCAAGACCCGTCCAACCTGGCAGGGCGTGACGCGCTGATCGAAGAGGTCGCGCGGCGGGCGGGCGTGCGCGCGGAGCGCGGGCGGCGCTTCGCGGAGTTGACGAGCTTAAGAGTCGGCGGCGTCATCGACTGGCTGCTCGTGCCCGAGACTGAAGAGCAGTGTGCCGCCGTCGTCGGCGGTCTGGAAGAGGCGGGAGTCGCGTGGCGCGTGCTCGGCGCGGGCAGCAACGTTCTGGCCGACGACCGCGAGCACCGCTACGTCGTCGTCTCGACGCGCGAAGTGAAGGGTAAGGCCGAGTTTGACGGCGAGCGCGTCTCCGTCAGCGCGGGCTTCTCGCTCCCGCGCCTGTGCGTCGAGGCCGCGCGCCAGGGGCTCTCGGGTATTGAGGGCTTAGGCGGCATCCCCGGCACGGTCGGCGGCGCGCTCTGGATGAACGCGGGCGCGTACGGCCACGAGATCGGCCAGGTCGTCGAGACGGTGCGCGTCGCGCGGGGCGGAAAGATTGTTGAAGTCCCCGGGAGTGAAGTGAAGTGGGACTACCGTCACACCTCTTTTAAGGAGGGCGAGCTGCTGCTCGGCTGCACGCTCAAACTTAAAACGGATGACCCCGAGCAGATTAAGGGGCGGATGGAAGAGGCGAAACAGAAACGCTTCGCCACGCAGCCGCACGGCGCGCGCTCGGCCGGCTGCTTCTTCAAGAACCCGCCGGGCTCGGGCCTGAGCACCGGCAAGATGATCGACGAGATGGGGATGAAAGGTGAGCGGCGCGGCGGCGCCGTCGTCTCGCCCGTCCACGCCAACTTCATCGTCACCGAGGGCGAGGGCGCGCGGGCGCGCGACGCCTACGCCCTCGCCGAAGAGATACGCGAGCGCTTCCGCCGCGAGCACGGCATAGAGCTGGAGTACGAAGTCGAGTTATGGGGGGCGGAGCCGGACACGTCAGAACCGAAGGGGGACGCGGAGGCGTTCGTCGGGACGAAGGGCGCGGCCGGACGCGAGGGGGAGAAGCAGTGAGAGAGCAGGTCATCACACCACGCGCCGGGCGCGTCGGGACGAAGGGGCGCGGCGCGGTCTCCGTCCAGCGGCCGAACAACCGCCGCGCGCGCCCCGCGGCCGCGAAGGAGTCGCGGCAGAAGGGCTTCGCGTGGAAGTCTGCGCTCCCCTACGTCCCCACGGTGCTGAAGGCCCTGCTCGCCGTCACGCTCGGCCTGCTCGCCTACCTCGGCTACCGCACGGCCGTCTCGGCCTCCTTCTTCAAGGTGCAGTCGGTGGACGTGGCCGGCGCGACGCACGCCTCGCGCGACGAGATACGCGCGGCGGTGCTGCGCCTCTCGAACGCGGGCGTCTGGCAGGCCGACCTCGAAGTCATCGCGAAGGAGTTGAGGGAGCTGCCCTGGGTGCGCGACGCCGTCGTCACGCGCGTGCTGCCCTCGGGCCTGCGCGTGCGCGTCACCGAGCGCCAGCCGCGCATCATCGCCTTGAACGGCGAGGGGCGTCTGGTCTGGGTTGACGACGACGCGGTTTCACTCGGCTCGGCCACGCCGGGCGATGAGGACTTCTTCGTGCGCGGCCTTGAAGAGGGCGGCGGCGAGCAGGGGCGGCGCGACAATCGCGCGCGCGTCGAGGCGGCGCTGGCCTTGAAGGCCGACTGGGACAAGGCGGGGCTCTCGAAGCGCGTGAGCGAGATCGAACTCGGTAACCTGGACGACGTGCGCGTCCACCTCGCGGGCGACGACGCCGGCGTGCAGGTCGTGCTCGGCGGTCAGGATTACGTCAAGCGCTTCCGCAACGCGGTCGCGACGCTCGACGAGAAGGGGCGCGTGCAGAACGGGCGCTGCGTCTCATACATCAACATGACGACGGGGCGCAGCGCCATCTTCGGCTTCAGGCAGTGCGCCGCATCCGCCGCCGCAGACTCGGGCGCCGCGCAGGACGAACCGCGCGCGGACGCTCAGGCCCGCCCCGAGTTGAACCCTTCCGCCTCGCACGTCGCCGCGTCCGCCACACGCGCGAAGCCGGCCGGGGCTTTGAAGAAGAAGACGCAGGACGCGCCCCGTTCCGCAACGGCCGCCGCCGTCCGACCGCGCCGCGCCGAGGCGACGCCGGAACCTTGAGGTGTGAGTGACGAAAGAGTCGAGAGTTGAATTTCGCGCCGGACTAAAGAGCAACCCCCAGTCTGCGAAGGAGCGAAACCCGGATGGCTAAGAACCTGACCCACACGGTCGGACTCGACGTTGGCACCAGCCGCGTGACCTGCATCATCGGCGAGCCCGGCGACGGCGGCCTCATCGACATCGTCGGCATCGGCGAGTCGGAGGCGCGCGGCCTGCGCAAAGGTGTCGTCGTCGATCCCGAGGCCGCCGTCGAGTCGATCACGCGCGCCGTCGAGGAGGCCGAGCGGATGAGTGGGCTGGAGGCCGAGGAGGTCGCCATCAACCTTTCGGGCTCGCACATCATGAGCTTCAACGGGCAGGCCATCGTCGCCGTCTCGGGGCGCGAGCGAGACCCCGTCTACGAGTCGGGCCACGGCCGCCGCAACAGCCACGCCCCCGTCATCGTCGCGGGGCGCGACCGTGAGATCACACAGGACGACGTGCGCCGCGCCATCGAGTCCGCTTCGGCCATTCAACTCCCCGCGGGCCGGGAGATCGTCGACCGCCTGCCGCAGGAGTTCATCGTGGACGACCAGGACGGCATCAACGATCCCGTCGGCATGATCGGCGCCCGCCTCGCCGTCAAGGTGCACATCGTGACGAGCCCCGTCACCGCGCGTCAGAACGTCATCAACTCGGTCAACCGCGCGGGCCTCGTCGTCGGCGAGATGGTGCTCGAACAACTGGCGGCGGCCGAGGCGACTTTGACCGACGACGACAAGGAGTTCGGCGCGGCGCTCGTGGACATCGGCGCGGAGACGACCGGGCTCATCATCTACCAGCGCGGCGCGGTGCAGCACACGGCGGTCTTCGCCCTCGGCGGCTCGCACTTCACGAACGACATCGCGTTCGGGCTGCGCACGCCCATCCCCGAGGCCGAGAAGATCAAGCGCCGCGTCGGCTGCGCGTCGGCTCTGAGTTTGTCTGAGTCGGAGCGCGGCGAGTTGGTGGACGTGCCTTCGGTGGGCGGGCGCCCGCCGCGTCAGCTCTCCAGACAGATCCTGTGTGACATCCTTCAGCCGCGCGCCGAAGAGGTTCTGTCGCACGTCGCCGACGAGATACGCGAGGCCGGCTGGGAGGGGCAACTTTCGAGCGGCGTCGTCCTGACGGGCGGCGGCGCACTCTTGAACGGCATGGTCGAGATCGCCGAGCAGGTCTTCGACGCGCCGGTGCGTTTGGGATACCCCGAGCGCGACCGCTTCGGCGGGCTCGTCGAAGATATTCAGAGTCCCGCGTGGGCGGCCGCGTCGGGACTGTGTCTGATTCGCCAGCGGGCGAAATCCGCGGAAATGCGGGCGTCGCTCGCGCGCGCTCAGGCGAGTGGCGGACTCGGCGCGCTCGTCTCAAAATTTCGTAACCGTTTTGGTGGTATTTTCTGAGTAGATGTTGTATGCTGCCGCGCCAGCCGGCACAAGATGTAGTCCTCAATATATTGGTGACGGCGGCGCGCACAGCCCAAGATAACCGCACGACACCTTCGGGGCGGTCGCAGCTTCGGAAGGAGAGAGGAAATTGCAGAATATGATACCGGAAGGCCGTCCGGCGAGTGGGATTAACATTTTCATTGATGACGACCCTCCCATCACGGGCGCGCGCATCAAGGTCATCGGCGTCGGCGGCGGTGGCGGCAACGCCGTCAACCGCATGATCGAGGCCGGCATCGAGGGCATCGAGTTCCTCGTCGCCAACACAGACCTCCAGGCCCTCAAGCGCTCACGCGCGCCGATCAAGATTCAACTGGGCGGCAAGCTCACGAAGGGACTCGGCGCCGGCGCCAACCCCGACATCGGCCGCAACGCCGCGTTAGAAGACACCGAGAAGATCATCGAGGCTCTCGAAGGGGCAGACATGGTCTTCGTCACGACGGGCCTCGGCGGCGGCACGGGCACGGGCGCGGCTCCCATCATCGCCTCGCTCGCCACCGAGCTGAACGCGCTGACCGTCGCCGTCGTCACCAAGCCCTTCCACTTCGAGGGCAAGCGCCGCATGGCGCAGGGCGACCAGGGGCTCAGAGAGTTGCGCGAGTGCGTGGACACGGTCATCACCATCCCCAACGAACGCCTCCTGCACACGGCCGACCCGACGATGTCTTTGCAGGACGCCTTCAAGATGGCCGACGACGTGCTCAGGCAGGCCGTGCAGGGCATCAGCGACCTCATCACCGTCCCCGGCCTCATCAACCTCGACTTCGCCGACGTGAAGGCGATCATGGCGGGGATGGGTCTGGCGCTGATGGGCGCGGGGCGCGCCAGCGGCCCGAACCGCGCGGTCGAGGCGACGCAGCAGGCCATCTCCTCGCCGCTCCTCGAAGAGGCGACCATCCAGGGCGCGAAGGGCGTGCTCATCAACATCACGGGCGGGATGGACTTGACGCTCTACGAGGTCAACGAGGCGAGCTCCATCATCCGCGAGTCGGCTGACGACGACGCCAACATCATCTTCGGCGCGGTCATCGACGAGTCTCTGCGCGACGAGATGAAGATCACCGTCATCGCCACCGGCTTCGACAAAGACATGTCGGACGTGGGCACGACGACGCACACCAGCGTCACGGCGCCGCCGTCGCGCTACGTCCAGTCTTCGCCCGACCTCTCCACGCGCGCCGTCGCGCCCACGCGCTCCGACGACCTCGACGTGCCGACCTTCATCCGCAAGAAGGCGGACTGATGAGTCGTAGGCAGTAGGCAATTAGCCGGAAGCTAAAGTGGCCTGAAGATATTCGGAGGCGGTGAGGCGCTCAGCTCACCGCCTCCAAAATTTTTCGGGCAGCTTCATCTCTTTAACCGCCTATATGAACTTTTTTTAGCCGGCACTCGGAACTTTGAACCTGCAACCTTGAACTTTGAACCCCGCTCATGTAGAGTGTCGCGCAAACCCTGACAGGATTGAAATCAACCACGGGTAAAGACCGTTTCTCGTCTGTCTACTTCAGACCGCAGAGTGTTGTGGGGCGCCGGCCGGGCAGGCAGTGTGTCCGTCGTGTCTCGTCTTTTGTTCGATCCTGTCGCCGCGGGGCGGCCAGGGCAGCCCCCTTTCATGCAAGTTTTTTGGTACTGTTGGAGGTGAGGAGATAAAGTGAACCGCAAACTTATTCGCACTACACTGGCCGAAGTCAAAGGCCGCGAGACGACCCCTCAAGCGCGTGAGACCTCAGAGCGCGCCGCACCGCCGCCGCGCGCCGCGCAGCATCGCCCGTCAGGCGGCAGCGCCGCACCGCGTGAGTCGCGCGAGTCGTCGTCCGGCGCGGCCGCGGCCGCGGCCGCCCTCGGGCGCAAGAAAATTCCGCCCGCCGAGACGAGCGCCGAAATCTTCTACTACAAGAAGCAGATGGATCAGCACACGCCGATGGTCATCGTGCTGACCGACGGCGAGGAGGTCGAGGGCACCATCGAGTGGTACGACCGCACGGCGCTCAAGATCAACCGCAAGGGCGCACCCAACATCATGCTGCTGAAGCACAACATCAAGTACATGTTCAAGGCCGAAGACCGCGACGGCGGCGGCGACGAGTCCGGCGACTGACCCTAGATTGAGGACGACCGCGGGCGCGTCCCGGGGCGGGGTGGCCCCTGCGGCCCTCCGTCTCCCCACGACACCCTCACGCGCGGTTCCGGCTCCGAGAGATGAACGACTCTTCACCCAACCCCGTTGCGGCGGGGCGCGGCGGCGCGCGCCCCCCGCGCATCGGCGTCACGATGGGCGACCCGGCCGGCATCGGCCCCGAGGTCGTACTCAAAGCCGTGGCCGAGCCCGAGGTGCTCGCGGCCTGCGTGCCCGTCATCGTCGGCGACGCGCAGCACCTCGCGCACACGGCGCGCACGCTCGACCTCCAGTGCGGCTACGAGATCGTGCGCCGCGGCGAGCCCTTCCCCGAAGACACCGGCGCGCCGGTCATCTACCATCTCGACAACATCAAGGGCACCGTCGCGCCGGGCGTCGAGTCGGGCGAGGCGGGGCGCGCCGCGGCCGAGTACATCGAGGCCGCGGTCGAACTCTGCGGCGCGGGCGCGGTGGAGGCCATCGCCACGGCGCCCATCAACAAGCGCGCGCTCTTCCTGGGCGGCTACAGCTTCCCCGGTCACACGGAGTTCCTCGCGCACCTGACGGGCACGCCGGAGTGCGCGATGGCCTTCGTCGCGTCGAACCTGCGCATCGTCCTCATCTCGACGCACGTCCCTCTGGCCGAGGCCATCCGCCTCGTCGAGAAGGAGCGCATCACGCGCGTCACGCGCCTCGCCGATAGAGAGTTGAAGCGTTGGGGCATCGGGCGTCCGCGTATCGCGGTGGCGGCCTTGAACCCGCACGGCGCGGAGGGCGGTCTGTTCGGCGTCGAGGAGGCGGCCGAGATTCAGCCGGCGGTCGAGGCGTGCCGCGAGGAGGGGTTGGAGGTGTCGGGGCCGTACTCGGCCGACACGGTCTTCCTGCGCGCCTCGCGCGGCGAGTTCGACGCGGTAATTTCGTGTTACCATGACCAGGCGATGATCCCCGTGAAGTGCCTCTCGTTCGGCGAGGCGGTCAACGTCACGCTGGGTCTGCCGTTCATCCGCACCTCGGTCGATCACGGCACGGCCTTCGACATCGCGGGCCGCGGCGTCGCGGAGCATTCGAGCATGGTCGCCGCCGTCATCCTGGCCGCGCGCCTCGCGCGCGCCGACGAGAGCGGCCGGGCGGTTGAAGTATGAGAAGAGCGTGAACCGGAGGTTCTTAAGTGTCTGCGCAGAATGAAGCCTCACGCCGTATCCTGGTGGCCGACGACGACCCGGCGATCCTGCGCCTGGTGACGGCCATCGTCGAGAAGGAGGGTTACGAGGTTGTGCCGGCGCGCGACGGGCGCGAGGCGTACAAGCTCCTTCAGGTGAGCGGCGACTTCATCGCGTGCGTCTTCGACGTGGTGATGCCGCACATCCAGGGGCCGGAACTCGTCCGCTACATGAAGACCGAGCGGAAGCTGATGAAGATTCCGGTGATGATGATGACGGCCGAGCAGAACCCGAAGCTCTCCTCCGACAGCTTCGCCGCCGGCGCCGTCGTCTTCCTCCCGAAGCCCTTCACGACCTCGCAACTCCAGGTCATGCTGCGCATGCTCATCAGCAAGTCGCGCGGCGAGCAAAGCTAGCGCCCGACCCGGGCATCTCAGGGAAGGACGGGGAGAATTTTTATGACGAGACCGAATCCTTCGCGCCCGCGCGCCGCCCTCTTCGGCGCCGCAGTCCTCATCCTCGCGGCGGCCTTCTGCCCCGCCGCGCTCGCGCAGTCGGGGCGCAAGGCGCAGAAGCCTCTGGGACTGCCGACCGAGGCGCCGAAGCCGGCCGACCCCGCCGACAAGCCCGCCGCTGCGAAGAATCAGGAGGCGCTCTACACCTTCGTCGTCGTGCGGGACGACACGCTCTCCGTCGGCTTCGACACGCTGTCGCAGGACGGCGTGGCCTCGGCCTTCTTCGAGAGGCTGAAGCAGGTCGGCCGCAGCATCGAGGTCAAGGCCGGCGGGAAGGGGCGGCGTGGGGAGGCGCGCGACCGCGCCAAGAAGGAGGAGGTCGCCTACGTCGTCTTCTTTCAGATGGAAGAGGCGGGCATGAACACGTCGAGCGAAGACCTGCGCGGGCTCGCGCTGAGGACTTACGTCTACACGCCGCAGACGGGCGACCTCAAGTACTCCGACACGATCTTCCAGCGCCCGTACCAGGACTCGGCGCGCGTCGGCGGCGTGCGCGTGCCCGTCCCCTCGCGCCGCATGGAGCGCTACCCCTCGCAGCACCAGCTCGAACAGGCCGCGCGCGACGCCGCCGACCGCCTCCTCTCGCGCTTCCAGATCGCCCCACCGCCGGAACAGTGATGAAGGCACAAGGCACAAGGCACAAGGCACAAGGCACAAGTGAGGATGAGGGACACGCCGTCTCTCATCCTCTTTCGCTGATGAAGATGAGAATCGGCGTCTCCCTCATCTTCGCCTGTGCCGTCTGCTTTTTTGCGGTTGACGCGCCGGCGCAGAAGAGGCCGAAGCCGGCTTTGAAGGAGAGTGACGCGCGGCGCGCGGTGGCGGAGGCGCCGGGGTTCGCCCTCGCGAAGGGCGCGGTCAAAGTCAGAGAGGTCAGCCCCGCGGGCTCTTTGCCCGTGACGGTCTCGGCCGGCGTGACCGTCGCCTTCCGCCTCGTGCGCGTCGAGGACGAGCGCGCGCCGCAGACCGGCGGCGTCTTCAAGGTCAAGCGCTGGCGCGCCGCGGAGTTCCGCACGGGCGACCGCGCGTGGGAGGAGTTCGACCTCTTCGCCGAAGGCGCCGGCGCCGAACATCTGGAGGCCGCGCGCCTCGCGCTCGAAGAACTGGTCACGGAGTTCGAGGCGCGGCAGGCTAAAGTCGGGGGCGGCTGGGACGCGACGGTGCTTGAAGTCGAAGGCGAAGCCGCCCGCGCCGGCGAGGCCGGTGAGAAGAAGAAGAAGAAGGACGAGCCGGCGCCGAAGGCCACCGAGCCCCTGACGCGCGGGCCGCTCACCATCAAGCAACTCTCTCTGATGGGTTCGTCGGCGGTGGCCGAGGTCGAGGTCGCGGGCGTCTTTACACTGGCGAAGGACGCGCGCGGCCGTTGGCGCGTGACGGGCATCGCGGTGGGCGGCGAGACGGCCGGCGACCTCGAAGCGATGTGGCGCACGGTCAACGCACGCAAGGCCGCGCGGGCGCGCGCAGACCTTTTAGAGATGAGAGAGGCGCTCGAAGCCTTCCGCCACGAGCGCGGCTTCTACGTCGTCGGCGAGGACGCGGTCGTCCTCTACGACCACCTCAGCCCGCGCTACGCGAAGCGCATCATCCGCCTCGACCCCTGGCACAACCCCTACCGCTACGCCGGGACGCAAGCCTCCTACACTCTCGCCTCCGACGGCCCGGACGGCAAACGTGACACCTCCGACGACGTGACCCTGAGCCGCTGAAGAAGGCGTGAACCGTAAACCGTGAACCGTGATCAGAGAAGACAGGCTCTTCCTCCGGTCACGGTTCACGGTTTACGGTTCACGCTTTAACAACGATGAGATGGCTCTGCGAGAACTTCACCTCGCGGAAGCGGGAGGGGCGCGGGGGGCTTATGCCGAACTCCGGGTGCGTGATGTCGGGCATGCCGACTTCGTCCACGAGTTCTTTGACGAAGCCGACCATGCCGTAGTCGTGCGTGGCGTAGAGGCCGCGTTGGAGGGCGCGCTTGGTCATGCGGGTGAGGCGGCCGGCGAGCGGCAGGCGGCCGAGCCGGCTGTTGTGCAGCCGCGTCGCGACGCGGCTGAGGCGGTAGCGCAGCGGGCCTCTGTCCGTGCGGCGGGGCCGGTAGCGCACGCCGTCGGGCCAGAAGTCCCAGTAGCCCGTGCCCCAGTCTTCGATGAAGTAGAGGCCGCCCGGCTTGAGGTGTCGCTCGAAGAGGTGCCAGAAGCTGACGCGGGCCAACTCGCCGACGTGCGAGCAGTCGTCGATGATGACATCGAAGCCTTCGGGGGCGCACTCGCGCGCGATGCGGTCGAGGAGTTCGGTGTCCTGCTGCCCGCCCTGATAGAGGCGGATGCGCCCGGTCGGGTCTTCGATCTGCGCGGGGTTGAGGTCGAGGCCGGCGATGATGCCGCGCTCGAAGTAGTCGCGCCAGAGGAGCAGGGAGCCGCCCTTGAGGACGCCGAGTTCGAGCAGGCGCACGTCGCGGCCGAGGAGCGGGCGGAAGTACTCCTCGTAGTTGCGCAGGTAGTGCGCGTGCGCCGCCTTGTCGGTGTCGTAGTTCGAGGCGTCGAGCGTCCTCTTCGTCGAAGCCATGTGTTCGTTCCTGTCCTCTCTAGTCCGCCACGGCCGGGCCGGCCGCGAGGCGCGCATAATATGCTTCAGGCGCTCGCCGAAATCCAGCGCGCGGGTCACTGGCGCGGGCGAAAAGGCCCCCGGAAAATCAGCTTGACGGGCCGTCGGCGCGGGTGTTAGGTTTGATTTGCGGCCTTCGTGCGTGGTTTTCATTGAGGGGCCGCTGAACATGCCCTGCCGTCGCTCCACGCGCGAAAGCGTTCCTTTACTTGCCCCCCGGAGCGTTCGGCCCCCTGACACAAGGAGACTCTTTTGAGTTCGGGACGCCCGAAACTTCTGCTCGCTGACGACTCGCCGACGATCCAGAAGGTCATCAGTCTCACCTTCGGCGACGAGGGCTTCGAGGTCGTCACGGTCGGCGACGGCGCGCAGGCTCTCCGGGCGCTCGCCCAGGAGCCGCCGCCCGATGTCGTGCTCGCCGACGCGGTGATGCCCGGCCCCGACGGCTACGAGCTGTGCGAGCGAATCAAGCGGGACGAACGTCTGAAGAAGATTCCCGTCGTGCTCCTCGTCGGCACGTTCGAACCATTCAACGAAGCGGAGGCGCGCAGAGTTGGCGCGGATACAGTCTTGACGAAACCCTTCCAATCGATACGCAATCTGGTCGGCAAGGTGGGCTCACTCCTCGGCGGCGAGTCGAAGGCGGCAGAGCCCGCGCCCGCGCACGCCCCGCCGGAAGAGACGCCCGCGGTCGCCTCGTCTGAGCGAGCGTTTGCAGGCGCCCGGCCCGACGCGCACGCGCGCGGCGAAGAGACTTACGACGAGCCGGTCGGGCACCGCGTCGAAGACCCGGGCGCCTCCTTCGCAGACCTCGGCGTGGACGACGAGCTGATCGAGGCGCGGCCGGCCGAAGAGTTCGGCGCGCCGCCTGCCTTCGCACGCAGGCGCGGCGACGTGGCCGACGCGGTCGAGCCGCCCGAGCCCGACTTCAAGGCCGAGCCCGCCTTCGCCACGAACGGCAGCGCGGCCCACGCCCCCGCCGCCCACGTCGCCGCTTCGGAAGAAGAGGCCGACGACTTTCCCCTCGCCGTCGAAGAGACGGAAGACACGGAGCCCGCCTTCGCCGTAGCCCGGCCCCGAGAGAGTGTCATGAACGAACCGACCGCCCCGCAGACTTCATTCGAGGCGCGCGCCGCGAGCGCCGCCGCTGCTGACGACGCGCTGCTCGACCTCGGGCAGGTGGACGCGCCCGCCGCGGTCGCGACTGCCGAGGCCGACGACTTCATTCTCGACCTCGGCTTTGACGACGAGCCCGCCGCGCTCGACGTGCTGCCGGAAGAGTCGCACGCCCCCGCGCAGAGCTGGGCAGACTCCCCGAGCGCCTTCGCGGAGGCCGCGCACGGCGAAAGCCCGCGCTCCTTCGAGTCGGCCGCTTCCTTCGAGCCGTCACCCTCCTTCGACTCTCCTGCCGCCTTCGCGCAGCCCGAGGCTTCCGTCGCGCACGACGAGGCGCCCTGGCGCGACGTGGTGATGCAGGACGGGCCGCAGGGTTTCTCCTTCGGCGGTGCGGAGTCGCAGGCCGTGGGCGCGGCGCCGCGCGGCTTCGTCGAGCCGGAAGTCGTGCCCGCCGACGAGCCCGTCCCGTCTGTCGTCCCGGACGAGTTCACCGACGGCAGCGTCGAAGGCGACCTGCCCAGGCCGCAGGAGCCGGCGACCGCGGGCTACGCCGTGGGCGAGGCGCGAGTCGGCCTCAAAGAGCTGCCGAGCGCAGACCAACTCTCTCCTCAGGCCATCGACGCCATCGCCCGCCGCGTCGTCGAGTTGATATCCGACAAGGTCGTCCGCGAGATCGCCTGGGAGGTCGTCCCTGAACTGGCCGAGCTTTTGATTAAGCAGAAGCTGGAGGAGAGCAGTAGGCAGTAGGCAGACGGCAGTAGACAGTCAGCCGAAAGTTAAAGTGGTAAAAAGAAGCGGAGGCGGCGAGATTCATAACTCGCCGCCTCCGCTTCTTTCAGGCTGATTCGCTAAGAAGCTTCCTGTCTTAACTGCCTACTGCCGTCTGCCTACTGCCTACTCTTTTCCCTTTTCCATCTCCCCTCCGTATAATCGAACGGTCATGGACATCCCGAAAACTTACGACCCGAAGCAGGCCGAGGAGAGCCATTACTCGCGCTGGGAGCGCGAAGGGTGCTTCGCGCCCGAGGTGAACCAAGACCCTTCGGCGCCCGTCTACTCCATCGTCATCCCGCCCCCGAACGTGACGGGCTCGCTCCACATGGGGCACGCGCTCCAGCACGCGATCATGGACCTGCTCACGCGCTACCACCGCATGCGCGGCTTCCGCACGCTCTGGCTCCCCGGCACCGACCACGCCGGCATCTCGACGCAGATCGTCGTCGAGCGTCAGTTGAAGAAGGAGGAGGGCCAGACGCGCCACGACATCGGCCGCGAGGAGTTCACCGCGCGCGTCTGGAAGTGGAAGGAGCAGTACGGCGGCGAGATCACGCGGCAGATGCGGCGCGAGGGCGCGAGCGTCGACTGGTCGCGCGAGCGCTTCACGATGGACGAGCACCTCTCGCGCGCCGTCCGCGAGTTCTTCGTCCGCTGCTACGAGGAGGGGCTCATCTACCGCGGCCCCGGGATGATCAACTGGTGCCCGAAAGACCAGACGGCGCTCTCCGACCTGGAGGTCGAGAAGGAGGCGCAGGCCGGCAAGCTCTACTATCTGCAATACCCCGTCAAAGGTTCCGACCGCCGCGTGACGGTGGCGACGACGCGCCCCGAGACGATGCTCGGCGACACGGCCGTCGCCGTCGGCCCCGAGGACGAGCGTTACGCCGACCTGGTCGGGCAGACCCTCATCCTCCCCATCGTCGGCCGGGAGATTCCCGTCGTCGCCGACGAGTTCGTAGACCCCGAGTTCGGGACGGGCGCGGTGAAGGTGACGCCGGCGCACGACCCGAACGACTACGCCCTGGGCAAGCGGCACGACCTGCCGCAGGTGACGGTCATCGACCAGCACGCGAAGATGACCGCCGAGGCCGGCGCGGAGTTCGCCGGCTTAGACCGTTACGAGGCGCGCGAGCGCGTCGTGCAGAAGTTCGAGGAGCTGGGGCTGCTGGAGAAGGTCGTCGATTACGAATTCTCCATCACGAAGTGCAGCCGCTGCCGCACGGTCATCGAGCCGCTCATCTCGACGCAGTGGTTTCTCAAGCAGGGCGAACTCGGCCGCGAGCCGCTCCAACTCATCCGGGAGCAGCACGAGCCGCGCTTCGTCCCCGAGAACCCTTACGAGAAGGTCTACGAGAACTGGCTCGCCGGCCTCTACGACTGGACGCTCTCGCGCCAGCTCTGGTGGGGGCACCGCATCCCGGCCTGGTATGACGGCGAGGGCAACGTCTACGTCGCGCGCACCGAAGAGGAGGCGCGCGCGCGGGCCGGCACCTCGGAGTTGACGCAGGACGAGGACGTGCTCGACACGTGGTTCTCGTCCGCCCTGTGGCCCATCTCGACCCTGGGCTGGCCGGACGAGGGCTCGGCCGACCTCAAGACCTTCTACCCGACCTCTGTGCTCGTGACGGCGCGCGACATCATCTTCCTGTGGGTCTCGCGCATGATGATGACGGGGATGAAGTTCACGGGGCGGAAGGCGTTCGACGATGTCTTCATCACCGGCACCATCTTCGACAAGCACGGCCAGCGCATGTCGAAGATGAAGGGCAACGGCGTCAACCCGCTCGACGTGTTCGACAAGTACGGCGTGGACGCGACGCGCCTCGTGCTCGCCTCCATCGGCTCGACGGACACGCGCTGGAACGACAATCAGGTCGAGTCCTACCGCAACTTCGCCAACAAGATTTGGAACGCCGCGCGCTTCTGCCTCCTCAACTCCGAGGGCGCGCAGGTCGGTAAAGGTTTTGCGGGCGAGCCCGAACGCTGGGCGCTGCACGACCGCTGGATCGTCTCGCGCCTGAACAGGACGGCGCGCGCCGTCGATGAAGCGCTCGCCGCTTACCAGTTCCACGAGGCGGTCTACGCGCTCTACCACTTCTTCTGGGACGACTTCTGCGACTGGTACATCGAACTCTCCAAGTCGGACGTGACCGCGGCCGACCCTTCGCCCGAGCGCGACGCCGCGCGCAGCCGCGTGCTGACCGTGCTCGAACAGGCCCTGCGTCTGCTTCATCCGCTCATGCCCTTCATCACGGAGGAGCTTTGGCAACGCCTGCCCGGCGTCGGCCGCGAGTCTCTGCACACGGCCTACCGTGCGGCCGACGTCACGCCGACCGTCATGCTCGCAGAGTTCCCGCAGGCGAACGAGGCTTTGATAGACGAGCGGGCAGAGACGGAGATGCGCTCCGTCATTGAACTCGTCTCGCGCGTACGCAACATACGCACAGAGTTGAGCGTCAAGCCCGGCGAGTATCTGCCGCGCCTCTTCGTCGGCACTCCTGACCGAGACATGCGCTACGTCTTCGCCAACAGCGCCGAGCAGATAACGCGGCTCACGCGCGCCTCGAAGATTTTCGTCAACGACCGACTCGAAAAATCGTCCAACGGCGGCGCCGCCGAGATACCGCGCGCGTCGGCCCGCGCGGTGCTGGCGGGCGGGGCCGAGGTGGCGGTGCCGCTCGAAGGCTTGATCGACTTCGCGCAGGAGCGTGCGCGCATCACGCGCGAGCGGGAGAAGCAGGAGAAGGAACTTCTGAAGGCCGAGGCGCAGCTCTCCAACCCGCAGTTCGTCGAGCGCGCGCCGGCCGAGAAGGTGGAAGAACTCAGAGGCCGCGCGGCCGAGGCCGGGCAGAGAATCAAGGCGCTGGGTGAGATGCTGGAGGCTTTAGGGGAATGAGCTGGCTCGACGAGGGGGCGCTGTTCTCGCAGATCGGCGCGTTCCTGAACGAAGACATCGGCCGCGGCGACATCACGACGCAGTCAACGGTGATGCGCAGCCAGAGCGCCAAGGGTCGCTTCATCGCGAAAGAGGCGATGGTCGTCTGCGGCCTCGAAGCGGCCGAGGCCGTCTTCTCCACGCTCGACTCGCAGCAGCAGATCGAAGCCTTCGTCTCCGACGGCGACGAGGTCGAGGCGGGCAAGGTCATCGCCCGTACCACCGGCTTCGCCGACGTTTTGCTCGCGGGCGAGCGCCTCGCCCTCAACCTCATGCAGCGCCTCTCGGGGATCGCGACGCTCACCCGCCAATACGTGCAGGCGGTCGAAGGCACCGACGCCGTGATCGTGGACACGCGCAAGACCAGCCCGGGCCTGCGCATGCTTGAGAAGTACGCGGTCACGACCGGGGGCGGGCGCAACCACCGCTTCGGCCTCGACGACGGCGTGCTCATCAAGGACAACCACATCGCGCTCGCGGGCGGCGTGGCGACGGCCGTCGGGCGCGCGCGCAAGGCCGTCGGCCATCTGCACAAGATCGAGGTCGAGGTCTCGCGCGAGCGCGACCTGCGCGACGCCGTCGAGGCCGGCGCCGACATCCTCCTCATCGACAACCAGACGCCCGAGGAGACGCGCCGCCTCGTCGAGATCGCGCGCTCCTTGAAGCCCGGTCTCCTGCTCGAATCCTCGGGCGGTATCACGCTTGAGAACGTCCGCCAGTACGCCGAGGCGGGCGTCGATCTCATCAGCGTCGGCGCGCTCACGCACTCGGCGCGCGCCGTAGACATCAGCTTCAAGATTCAATCGACGTGAGGGGAAGCGGAACTGTGCGCTGGCCGGCGCGTGTAAACCCCGGGGCGCGCGGCGCGCATCCGAGTAGCAGCCGGCCGGTTTTCAAGGAGGACGTGATGAAGAAATCTCTGGCACGCCTGGCGCTCGCGGCGCTGGCCGCGCTCATGCTGTTGCAGACGGACGCGCAGTCGCAGCGCCGGCGCACCTCGCGCCGCACGACCAACCCTGCGCGCCCGCAGCCCGTGCAGACGCCCAGCCTGCCCGACGAGCCGAGCGTCGTCAGCACCGCCGACGAGACACAGTCCGCCACGCCGCGCCGCACGACCTCGCGCACGCGCCAGCAGCAGCAGAGCACGCAGGCCGAGAACGAGCACCTGCGCGGCACCGTCCGCGACCTCTCCGGCCAGGTCGAGCAGCTCTCGGGCCAGCTCAACCAGATGAAGGCCGATCAGCGCGCGATGTACGACCTCGAACGCCTCACGCGCGCCGAGCAGCGCGCCGAGCAACTCCGCACGCAGCTGCGCGAGGTGTCCGACAAGGAGTTCCAGTTGCAGGAGCGGCTGGCCGAGATCGAATACGAGTCGCAGCCCGACGCCATCCAGCGCCGCGCCGCGCTCATCGGCTCGCTCAACCCCTCGGCCGTCCGCGACGCCATCGGCCAGCAGTTGGAGCGCGAGCGCGTGCGCATCAACAAGCAACTCGAACTGCTCGGCACCAGCCACACGCGCCTCGAAGCCTCGGTCGCCTCGGCGGACGCAGAGGTCGAGCGCCTGCGCCAGCGGGTCGAGGCCGCCGACCAGGCGCAGCAGACCTTGCCCACGCCCGGCACGGAGAACACGAACGGCGCGAACACCGCCGTCACCCCGCAGCCCACGCCGACCCCCGCGCAGCCGCCCCTTGAGTAGCCGTGCGTAGTTGGGAGACCGAGGCCGTGCAAGAACCCGCGCCCGAGTGTCGCTGCATGAACCCGCCCTTCCTGTACACGGACTTCGACGAGCGGTCTGTCGGCGTGGACGAGACCAAAGGGCGCCAGGGCGAGGTGACAATCCAGACTTGCAGGGCGTGCGGGAGCAAGTGGCTCCGCTACTTCGTCGAGTACGAGTTCTTCTCCCAGTCCGGCCGCTGGTACCGAGGGCTGGTCACGCCGGAGCTAATCGAGTCGCTCGCGCCCGAGCGCGCGCCCGACGTGCTGGCGAGCCTGCCCTGGCTCTTTAGCGGCGGCTCCTACTTCCGTTCCACGGGCCGCAGGAGTACCGGCAGTGTCATCCTGGACCTGTAGGGGTTTGAGTGACCGGCGGGTTGGTTCGATTAAGAGACGGCTGGATGTAACGATGAACCACTCACGCAAACCCTTCTTCCTTTCGCGTCATGTCTCCCGTCACTAAACTCGAACTCTACGGCCTGATCGGGGAGGCGGCGGCGCGCGGCGAGCGCGTGGTCGTGGCGACCGTGGCGCACACGCGCGGCTCGACGCCGCAGCGTCGCGGCGCGAAGATGCTCTTCTTCGAGGGCGGGGGCACGGCCGGCACCGTGGGCGGCGGCTGCGTCGAGGCGGAGGTCTGGGCCGAGGCGCGTGTGGCTTTGCGCACGGGACGCGCCGCCCTGCACCACTTCACCCTCACCGCCGATGAGGCCAGCGAGGAGGGCATGGTCTGCGGCGGCACGATGGAGATTTTTATAGACGTGTGGTGAAAGCCGTGAACCGTGACAAGAAGGGAAGCAGGCTTTATCTTGTCACGGTTGACGGTTCACGGTTCACGCGCGAACGGAGTGAGCGCCATGAGTTCTTTCGTCGAGAATTACAAGGCGAAGCACCAGCACCCTTTGAACAGGCTGACGCATTCAATCGGCATCCCGATGATCGTGGTGAGCCTGCCGCTCTTCTTCTGGGAGTGGCGTTGGGCGTTGGGGCTCTTCGTCGTGGGGTGGGTCTTCCAGTTCGTCGGGCACGCCATCGAGGGCAACAGCCCCGCCTTCTTCCGCAACCCCGTCTACCTCCTTGTCGGCCCGCTCTGGCTCCTGCGCCGCGCGCTCGCCGCCGTCGGCCTCGTCAGCCACACCGAGAAGTAGCAATTGGACAGCCCGCACACGCAAAACTCATCCGCCGAACTCACGCGGGCGCTCGCGCGTGTGGTCGAGGCGGGCGGCGTGGCCGCGCTCGCGACGATAGTCGAAGCGGAGCGGGGCGTCGGCGCGAAGGTTCTGTTTGAAGCCGATGGCGTGCGGACGGGCACGACCGGCGACGCGGCTTTGGATGAAGCTTTGGAAGAGCATGCGCGGGCCTTTCTCGACTCGCGCGCCGAGGCAAGGACGCTGCGCGCGGAGGAGTTCGCGCCCGGGCTCGGGGCTTGGCGCGGGGCGCGCGTGCTGTTCGAGCGCGTCGAGCCGGAGCCGCACCTCGTCGTCTGTGGCGCGGGTCACGTGGGGGCCGCGCTCGCACGGCTCGCGCACGCGGTCGGCTACCGCGTCACGCTCGTGGACGACCGTGAGGAGTTCGTCGTGCGTTCCCGTTTTCCCGAAAAGGATATTGAACTGGTCGCCGCGCGGGGGTGGGCGCTGACGTTAAAGGATGTCGTCGGGACGGGGCGCGGCGTCTACGTCGCGGTCGTCACGCGCGGCCACAATGAGGACGAGGAGTGCATGCGGGCTGTCCTCGCGGCGCGCCCCGACTACGTCGGCATGATCGGCAGCCGCCGCCGCACCAACATCGTGCTCGGCCGCCTGCACGACTCGGGCGTGGACGAAGAAGTCCTCAAAGAAGTCCGCGCGCCGGTCGGCCTCGACATCGGCGCCATCTCGCCCGAAGAGGTCGCGCTCGCCATCCTCGCCGAGGTCGTCGCGCGTCGACGCGGCGGCACCGGCGCGCCGCTCTCCGCTTGGCGGCGGGTCTAACCTTTCACTTTCGGCGCGCTCCCCGCAAGACTTATGTCCACGGCTCCATCTCACATACGTCAAGGAGAAACGGCACGCCCGGGCGGGATGTTTCGCGCGCTCGGGCACCGCAACTTCCGCCTCTTCCTCGCGGGCGCGTTCTTCTCGAACGCGGGGACGTGGATGCAGACGGTCGCGCAGAGCTGGCTCGTGTTGCAGTTGACCGACTCGGGGACGTGGCTCGGCGTGGATACGTTCATGGCGACCGCGCCCGGGCTGGTCTTGACTCTGGTCGGCGGCGTCATCGCCGACAAGGTTAACCGCCGGCGCCTGCTCATCTACACGCAGATGGGCGCCGGACTGTCGGCGCTGTCGCTGGCGGCGCTCGTGTGGTCGGGGGCGATCCAGTGGCAGGGCGCGGCGCGCCGGCCCGGGGACGTGTGGATGGTGCTCTCGCTCTCGTTCGTGACCGGTTGCTGCTGGGCGCTCTCGGGGCCTTCTTATCAGGCCCTCACGGTCGACCTCGTCGAGAGGGAGAATCTGGCGAACGCCATCGCGCTCAACTCTTCGCAGTTCCAGTTGGCGCGTGTGGCGGGGCCGACACTGGCGGCCCTGACGATGAAAGTGTTCGGGATGGCCGGCTGCTTCCTCGCCAACGGACTCTCCTACGTGGCCATCGTCGCCGCGCTCTCGCGCGTGAGGTTCGAGAAGAGGGGCGCCGCGGCGGCCGAGCCGGTGGCGGGTGAGCAGGTCGCGCGGCGTTCGATGTGGGAAGACCTGGCCGAAGGCTTTAGGTATGTGCGCGGTCGCCCCCGCGTGAGCGCTCTACTACTGAGCTCGGCGTTGATGGGCCTGTTCGGCGCGCCTTACCTCGTGCTGTTGCCGCTGTTCGCGCGCAACGTGTACGGGTGGAGCGAGGCGGGGTTGTCGCTTTTGATGGGGACGGCCGGGGCGGGCGCGCTCGTCGGCGCGCTCGGGCTCGCATACCTCGACGTGCGGCGGAAGGGGCTCGTCCAACTCGCGTCCATGCTCTCGGCCGGGACGTGCATCGTGGGGCTGGCGTACGCGCCGTCGCCGCGCGTGGCCGTCCCGCTGCTCTTCGCGACGGGGACATCGATGGTCGGCTTCTTCGCGCTCGGCAACACGCTCTTGCAGCAACTCGTGACGGACGAGATGCGCGGGCGCGTGATGAGCATGTGGCTGCTGACCTTCATCGGGACGGCGCCCTTCGGGAGCTTCCTCTCGGGCGCGGCGGCCGACCGCTTCGGGCCGCGCCCGACGCTGGCTGCGTGCGGCCTCGTCGTCCTCGCCTTCGGCCTCACGGCCGTCTTCCGCAACCCGCGCCTGCGCGAGACGTGAGCCGCGAAAGCCTCAGTCGTCCCCGTCCCTCAGAATTCTTTCGAGCGGCGTCTGGCCGCGGTCGTTGAACTGCGGGACGGGCGGGCGCGCGGCGTCGGGTGCCGGTCGTCCCGGCGTCACGCTCAGCCCCAGCGGGGAGGTCGGGGCAACGCTCGGGCCGGCGCCGGGATTCTGAGTGTTTACACGGCGGCGCTCGTCCCGGCGTTTGAGGGCGGGGAGGATGTGGAACCACTGTGCGTAGCCGAGCCCCATCGCCGCCGCCCAGAAGGCGAAGCGCCCTGCCACGCCGAAGTCGGGCGCGTGGAAGAGGAAGGCGGCGGCCGTCCCCAGCGGGAACGAGAGCAGCGCCATCAACGCCTCAAGGAGGGAACTGGGCGCCGCGTCGAAGAAGAGCGTCCGGTGCTCGCCCGGCATGATGGAGTAGACGACGAGCAGCGTGGTGCAGAGCCGCAGCCACGGCTTCCGCAGGTTGGGTTGGAAAGGGTTCCGCATCACTCCCTCCGGTCTTGCAGTTAAAGAAGGTAGTCTCCCGGTGGAGACTTAGACACCGCGGTTTTCAACCTTGTTCCCGCGCAAGAAAGACGCGGGGAGACGTTCTACCGACGGAGCGGCCTTTTGCAACCTGAGAGCCGCCCGGCTCGTGTGAATTTGCCAAGGATGTTTTGAGGAGTAAAGGGATGCGAACCTTCAGAGACCTGCTGTGCCTCTTCTTCGGCCTGATGCTGCTGGCGCTCGTCACCGCCACCGCCGACGCGCAGGGCGTCATCGTCCCCGGCCCCTGCCGGCGCTGCCCCGTCCCGCCGCGCCCCATTCCGATGCCGCGCGCCCTGCCCGTCAAGTCGATCAAGATCGACACGAAGATCGCCGCGCAGGTCGCCACCACGCACGTCGAGCAGGTCTTTAGCAACGACTCCGACGCCACGCTCGAAGGCACCTACTTCTTCCCCATCCCCGAGTCGGCCTCCATCGTCGAGTTCGCCATCTGGGACGGCGACAAGCGGCTCGTCGGCGAGGTGCGCTCGCGCGAGGAGGCGCGCCGCATCTACGACGAGATCGTCCGGCGCCAGCGTGACCCGGGTCTGTTGGAGTACGCCGGCCGCGACCTCTTTCAGGCCAGCATCTTCCCCATCCCGCCCCACTCCGACAAGAGGCTTGAGCTGACCTACACGCAAGTCCTGAAGGCCGAGGGCGGCACCGTCAACTATCGCTACCCGCTCGGCACGGGGCGCAACGTCGCGCAGATCGAGGGCACCGTCTCCGGCCGCGTCGAGATCGAGGGGCGCGAGCCGGTGCGGAACATCTACTCGCCCAGCCACGAGATCGAGGTGGCGCGCAAGGGCGAGCGCAACGCGCGCGTCTCGTTCGAGTCGGCGGCGGGGCGCGAGCCCCAGGACTTCCAGCTCTTCTACACGCTCTCGGACGCCGACTTCGGCATGACGCTTTTGACGCACCGCGAGCCGGGCAAGCAGGGCTTCTTCCTTCTGACCATCTCGCCGAAGGAGACCGTCTCCGAGCAGGAGTACGTGGCGAAGGACGTGGTCTTCGTCCTCGACACCTCGGGCTCGATGGCCGAGGCGGGGAAGATGGAGAAGGCGCGGGCGGCGCTCCTCTTCGGCGTGCGGAGCCTGAGGCCGGCCGACCGCTTCAACGTCATCAACTTCGCGGGCGAGGAGCATTTGATGACGACCGGTCTCTTGCAGGCCGACGCGCAGGGGCGCGCTAAGGGCGAGGAGTTCATCGCGCAGCTCAGGCCCGTCGGCGGGACGAACATCAACGGCGCGCTGCTCGCGGCGATGCAGCAGTTCGACCGCGCGGAGCGCCCGCGCCTGCTCGTCTTCCTCACCGACGGCCTGCCCACGGTGGGGGAGACGAAGGTCGAGCGCATCCTCGACAACATGCGCGGGGCGCGCGTGCCCGGCGTGCGGCTGTTCACCTTCGGCGTCGGCTACGACGTGAACACGGCGCTCCTCGACAAGCTCGCGGCCGACAACGGCGGCGTGGCCGAGTACGTCGAGCCGAAGGAAGACCTCGAAGTGAAGGTCTCGAACTTCTTCACGAAGATTAATCATCCGGTCCTGACGAATCTCGCGCTCGACCTGGGCGGCGTCGAGTCGGACCTCGTCTACCCGCGCGAGCTGCCAGACATCTTCCGCGGCACGCAGCTCACGCTCATCGGCCGCTACCGCAACCCGCGCGACCTCGCGGGCGTCGTGCTCCGCCTGACGGGGCGCGCGGGCGAGGCCACGCGCGCGTTCACCTACAACAACGTGAGCTTCCCGCTCACGACCGAGCACAACGAGTTCCTGCCGCGCCTGTGGGCGACGCGCCGCGTCGGCTGGCTGATGGAGCAGATCCGCACGAACGGCGAGCAGAAAGAGCTGACCGACGAGATCGTTGACCTCGGCACGCGCTACGGCATCGTCACGCCCTACACCTCTTACCTCGCGCTCGAAGACGCGCAGTCCCGCCAGATGACCTTGGGGGGCAGGCCGCTTGATAACAGCGACACCGTGACCATCACGTCGGATAGCCCCCCCGTGAGCCGCCGCTCGGGCTCGGATAAGCGCGCCCCGGCCGGGAGCGTCGGCGGCATCGTCGGCGGCTCCGTCGCGCCGAGAACCGTCTACAACTTGCCGGCGCCGAAGGAGGCCGCGAAGGCGACGAGCGGCGAGGTGGCCGTCCGCCAGAGCAAGCGCGACCGCGCGCAGCAGGAGGCGGTGCGCGAGGAGGACGAGACGAGCTCCTCGGCCGTGCGCAAGGTCGGCGACAAGACCTTCTACCTGCGCGACGAAGTGTGGACGGACTCCGAGTTCAAGGCGGAGGCGAAGCTGCCCGAGACGGCGGTCGAGTTCGGCGGCGACGAGTACTTCGCGCTCATCAAGCGCGAGCCACAGCTCGCACGCTTCTTCTCGCTCGGCGAGCGCGTCCTGGTCGTCTACAACGGGCGCGTCTACCGCGTGACCGTCAAGCCCTAGCCACAGCGGCGCGCGTAGCGTAGGAATGAATTAACAGGGGTGGAGAGGATGAACAGGGTAAGAGCTTTAAGGCTCTGATCCTGCCCATCCTCTCCACCCCTGTTAAAATTCCCCCTCGGCACTGAGCTTGTGCCGCGACTGCCCATTCATGTACAAAGAGGGATAAGGAGCGAGCTGATCCGGAGATGAGTTTAAAAGGGCTGAGTCGTTGGGCCGCGCTCGTGTCGTGCGCGGCCGTTCTTTTGGCGTCCTGCGCGGCGGCGGTGAGGGCGCAGGGCGAGGGCTGGACGGGCGGGCGGCAGGGCCCGGCGGGGAAGGACTTGAACGCCGTCTACTTCCTCGACTCGAAGCGCGGGTGGGTCGCGGGCGACGGCGGCGTTGTCATGCGCACGCGCGACGGCGGTCGCACGTGGGCGCGCCAGACGGTCGAGACCAAAGAGACCTTCAACGACGTCTACTTCCGCAACGAGGAGGACGGCTACCTGCTCGCCGCCACGCAGATCTTCATCACCGGCGACGGCGGCGAGACGTGGAGCCCGGCCGCGCGCTTCCAAGCGGAGACCTTCGGCGCCGAGCCGGACTTGTACAGCGTCCGCTTCACGAGCAAGAAGCGCGGTTGGATCGTCGGGAGTTTGAGCCGCGGCGAGAACGTCATCGACAGCCTCGTGCTCTCGACCACCGACGGCGGCGCTTCGTGGCAGCGGCAGCGCGTGCCTGTGCGCGACGAGATGATCCACCTCGACTTCGACGGCGACCGCCGCGGCTGGATCGTCGGCAGCGGCGGCCGCATCCTGCACACGCGCGACGGGGGCGAGACGTGGGAGGTGCAAATCTCAAGCACGACGGCCGCGCTCTACCACGTGGACTTCGAGGGCGAGGAGCGCGGCTGGGCGGTCGGCGAGCGCGGCACGATCCTGCGCACCGACGACGGCGGCCGCTCGTGGCACTCTGTGCCGCCGCGCGTGCGCACGACGCTTTTGAGCGTGAAGTTCGTCAACAAGGAGGAGGGCTGGGCGGTCGGCCGCGCCGGCGTCATCCTCCGCACCGACGACGGCGGCGCGAGCTGGGTGCAGCAGGAGAGCCACACGCGCCAACACCTCTTCGCGCTCTTCTTCGACAAGAAGGCCGGCTGGGCCGTCGGCGGCGACGGCCTCGTGCTGCGCTACGAGCGTTAGCGGCCGCGCGCCGAAAAGTTTTGAGCAACGCGGCGACGTGGGGCGGGCATCCGAAGAGGTAGCATAGCAATTACCCAAAAGGCCGCGGGGGAACGCGGCCCGAGGTAATGTGGACGGTTCTCCTGTGGTTTTGCGCCCGGCGCCGGACGAAGCGCCGGGCGCCTTTTTATTTGAGGCGGCGCAGCCCCGAGATGGCGGCGAGGTGGTGGTCGTCGTGCTCGGCGGTGAAGTAGGCCATGTCGATGACGCGCATCGGCTTACCCAAACGCGGGTGGAGCGCGGAAGCCGCGACCTCGGCCTCGGTCAGTGCTTCGAGGCGGCGGACGAAGCCGAGGCGCGCGGCGCGGAAGCCGGCGAGGATGTCCGTGAGGCGCGCGGCGTTGTGACTCGCCTCTTCGGTCTTGCGGTTGCGCATGTCGGCCGCGCGCAGGACTTCCAGGCCCCGCGCGTAGTCCGCGAGCCGCCCCTCGTGTAGCTCGTCCAAATCCCAGAGGTGTCCCGCCTGCTCCTGCACCGACCAGAGCCCGCCGGGCTTCGCCGTCAACCCCTCGTGCGTGAGCCCGCGCGTCAACTCTTCGAGCCGCGCCGGCGTGCCGCGCAGACGCTCCAACACGCAGGGGAAGACGCCGACCGGCAGATTGAACTCGAACTCACGCTCGACCCAGGGCATCCTCTTGACCAAGGCACACCTCCAAAAAAAGTAGACAGTAAGCAGTAGACAGTAGCCAGTAGGCCCTGCTTACGGAAGTTGATGATGACAACCGCAGGGTCAGACTGGCTAAGCTATTTCTACTGTCTACTGTCTACTGCTTTCAGCCGATCTTCTTGATGCTCTTGACCAGCTCCACGTACTCCGCCGAGTGCTTCTTCAGCCCCTCGGCCGTGCCGAAGGAGAGGATGATGACGGGCTTCTTCGCCGCGAGCAGGTCGGCGCTGAAGATGATCTCCTCGCCCTCGATCTGGCCGGAGCCCCTGACGGACGCGTACGACATGCCGTTGTGCGTGCCCTCCTTCGGCTCGCCGTCGAGCTTCAGGTTCTTGACCTGTTTGCCCAGCTCCGTGCCGAGCGCCTTGGACGCCTCCTCGAAGTCGTCCTCTTCGGCGACCCATAAGACGATGCTGATGCCGCCTTCGGCGGGCGAGGCGGTGATCTGCTCGCCGTCGGGCTCGGCCTTCCAGCCGGCAGGCAGGGTGAAGGTAATCCCGCCGGCCTCGTGCGTGAAGGTCTTGCCTTCGGACTGCAAGGCGGCCGCGCGCGCGGCGCCGGCGTTCATCAGGGCGGGGGCGCCGGCCAGCGCGCAGGCCGCGGCGACGGCCAACAAAAGGTTTCCGAGTCTCAAATCTTAATCCTCCGGGGTTGTGGAAGGTGCATGTTCGGGCAAAAGAAAGAGGAGCCGCAAACGGCTGCGGCTCCGCGAAGGCTCCCGCATCTTAAACCGGCCCGGGGGAAAAGGCGAGCGGCCGGGAGGAGGCCGCCGTGCGCCTCAGTTCGCGGCGCGCTCCTGCTTCTTCTCGGCCTTGTGGTCGAGCACGGAGCGCGCGACCGCCAGCGTGGCGAAGGAGCGCGGCGCCTCGCCCTCGAAGCTGCGCGCGAGGTCGGCCGCGCGTTGCAGCTCCTCGCGCGCCAGCTTCGTGAAGATGTCGGTGAGGTCGAACGACTGCGCCGAACTGCTCGACGCCATCGTCATGTTCTTCGACTGGAAGCGTGTGCTGATGCGGCCGTCCTCGCCCGTGTACTCCTTGGCTGAGTTCGCCGCCTTGACCACTTCGAGCATCACCTCCCACGTCCGCGCGCGGTCGAGGTCGTAGAGCTGCGTGGCGATGGCGACGAGTGCGCTCACACGCTCTTTCGAAGCCGGGTCGATGTGCTCCTTCGCCTCGTTCAAAGCCTCGTCGAGGATTTCGACGGCGCGGCCCGGCTCCTCCTTCGCGGTGAGGCGCGCGGCCTCGGTCAGCACCCACGTGCGCTGGATGCTCGTCAGAGTGTTCCCGCGCGCGAGGCGCAGCGCCTCGACGGTGTTCTTCTCGTTGACGGCCTCGCGCGCCGCCTCCATGTCGATGTAGGCGCGCAAGCGTTGGCGCGTGTCCGTATCCTCTATCTTGCCGAGGAACTCTTCGAGGCGCGGATCCTTCTGCCGCAAGGCGTCGAAGGCGGCGTCCACGTAGACGGCGTCGCGCTCGTCGGCCGTCTTGGCGCGGTCGAGGCGGCCGAGCGTCTCGCCGACGCGGTCGCGGTTCGGGTCTTCGGGGACGAGCCCGCGCGTGAGCGCGTTGTTGTTCTGTCCCCGTATCCCCTCGGGCGCGTCGGGCGCGAGCGAAGCCTGCTTGCCGCGCAGCGCCGCCGCCCTGTCGGGCGCGTACTGGTCGAAGAGCGGCAGCAGGCGCGTGATGACCATGTACCAGCCGGCGCGGCCGGCCGACGTGCGATCCTGGTCGGGCGTCGGCGTCGGGCGCAGGAGGATCGAAGCGGCCGCGCGGAAGTAGGCCGCTCGAATCTGCGGCGGCACGTCCAAAGGCGGCTGGGGCGCGCCCGGCCCGCTACCCCACGAGTTCGCGTTCGACCCGGCGGTGGCCGAGAAGGTCATGTAGAGCGTCGGCGAGAAGAGGTAGGACGCGAGCAGCGAAGCTGTGTTCGCGTCCGACGCAGGGTTCGACGCGGCGCGCCCCAGCATCGCCGCGTAGCGCTCGTCGGCCGCCTGCGCGTTCTTCGCGCGCAGCCGCGTGAGGAACTCCAGTCCGGGCGGCGTGACCAGGCCGAGCGCAGGGTCGGCGAACTGCGTCGCGCGCTCTACGCCGACTTCGTCGAGCATCTGGATGGCGAGGCGGAGGCGCTTGGCGAGGGCGGGTGGCGTCTCCATCGGGTCGGGCCGCCCCTGCTCGGTCGGCTGCCCGCTGCCGTTCGTGGCGTCGGTCGGGCGCTCGTTGGAGGTGGCGGCCGACTCCAGCTCTTTCTTGCGCGCCTCGTCGAGCCTGGTCAGGAACTCCTCGCCGAGCGCGCGGTCGCGCTTGGCGGCGAGGCGGAGGACTTCCGATCTCAGGCTCGGCGGGAGTTGGACGGAGGCGTAGCCGCGCTCGCGCTGCTGGCGCGCGCGGTCTTCGGCGACGCGGCGGTCGGCCTCGGCGTCGGCCGCCTCCGCCTCATCCCACGCGCGGCGGAAGAGCGCGAGAGACTTCTCGCGCTCCGTGTCCCACAGGGCGTCGGCCGCGCGCGCCTGCACGCGGGCGCGTAAGGCTGGGTCGCGGAACGTGCGCGCGTCGTCGGCGAGCGTCGAGACGAGCGAGATGGCGGTCGTGCGCCTCAACTCGGCCATCGGGTCGGCGGCTTCGGCGCTCGGCTTCTTCGCCGCAGTCCTGGCCGGCTTCGGCCGGGCGGCCTGCGGTTCCTGCGCGCCGACACGCACCGGCGAGACCACCGCGCAGAGGGCGAGCGCCATCAGCGAGACTCTTTTAGACATCGACCACCTCCGAGGATGATTAACCGTATGGACGAGTGCGCAGGACACGGGTGGACGGGGCTCGGCTGATGCACTCTTGACGATGATGCGGTCAGAACGCCGAACGACGAACCGAAGGAAGCCCTTCTTCGAGTTCGTCGTTCGGCGTTCCGACTTTCACGCTCTGACCGTCCCCTTTAATTCAGTCGGCGCGGGCCGAAAGTTCCAGATTCAGTTCGCGGCCACTGCGCGCTCCTGCTTCTTGATGAGGACGGAGCGCGCGATGGCGAGCATCGCGACCGAGCGCGGCCCCTCGGCCTTGAGCGTGCGCGCGAGCGCGGCGGCGCGGTCGAAGTCGTCGCGGGCGAGCGCGGCGAAGACGCCCGTCAGGTCGAACGACTCGACGTTGTTGTTCTGCGTCATCGCGCCGCCGCCCTTGAACTCGACGCGGACGGTGATGTCGCCGCCCTCGCCGCTGAAGTCCGGGAGGTCGTTGGCGGCCTTGACGACCTCCTGCATCGTCTCCCACGCGCGCGGTCGGTCGAACTCGGCGAGCTGCGTGGCGACGGCGAGGAGCGCGCGCACGCGCTCGGGGGTGCGGTCGTCGAGCTTGCGCGCCTCGGCCGCCGCCTCGTCGAGCGCCTCGGCGGCGCGCCCCGGTTGTTCCTTCGTGAGCAGGCGCGCGGCCTCGGTCAAGACCCACACGCGCTGCACGCGCGTCAGCTCGTCGCTGCGGGAGTATTTAAGCGCGTCGTCCGCCTTCTTCGCGCGGAGGGCGTCCTGCGCCAGCCGGAAGGCGATGAAGGAGATGAGCTGCCTGCGCGTGTCGGGGTCTTCGATCTTGCCCGCCAGCTCGCGCGCCTTGTCCGGGTCGGAGTCGAAGGTCTCCATCGCGGCGCGGAAGTAGATCAGGTCGCGCTCGTTGGCGCTCTTCGCGCCGTCGAGCTTGGCGAGCATGTCGGCGGCGCGGTCGCGGTTCGGGTCTTCGGGCACGATGCCGCGCGTGAGCAGCTCGTCGTCGATGTGACGGTCGCGGTCGGGCGTGTCCTGCGCGAGCTGTGCCTGGCGCGCGCGCAGCGCCGGAGCGCGTTCGGGCGCGTAGCGCTCGAAGAGCGGGAGCATCCGCGAGGCGACGACGTAGGCGCCCATGCGCCCCGAGCTGGTGCGGTCTTCCTCGGCCGGCGGCAGCGGCCGGAGCAGCACCTGGAAGGCCGCCGCGAGGAATGCCTGGCGCACCCGCGGGTCGGTGTCGGCGGGCGGCGAGATGTCGCCGCGCCACTGCCGCGTGTGGCTGTTGCCGTCCGGGCGCACGGTGACGTAGAGGAACGGCGTGAAGACGTAGGAGGAGAGCAAAGAGATGCTGTTGGCGTCTGAGAGCGGGTCGGCGCCCGCGCGCGTGGCGAGCGACATGAAGCGCTCGTCGGCCGCGGCCCTGTTCTTCTCGCGCAGCGTGTTGAGGACGTTCATCCCGAAGGTGTTGACGGGGTAGAGCGCCGGGTCGGCGAACTGTAACGCCTGCTCCACGTTGCCTTCGTCGAGGAGTTGCTGCGCGAGGTTGAGCCGCTGCTGCATCGCGGGCGGCGGGTTGTCGGGGTTGATGCGCTGCTCGTTGGTCTGGACGGGCACCTGCGGGGCGTTCGTGGCGGACGCGCCCGACTCCTCCTTACGCGACTCGTCCAGCTTCGAGAGGAACTCTTCGCCCATCTCGCGGTCGCGGCGGGCGGCGAGGATGACGACCTCTCGGCGCATGTTGAGCAGGCCGCGCGCGCCGGCCCCGCCCTGCGCGACGGCGCGGCGCCTGCGCTCGGCGTCGGAAGGGTTCGCGGCGTCACGGTCGGCGGCCTCGGCCGCCTCCCACGCGCGGCGGAAGAGCTGGCGCGCCTTCTCCTTGTCCGTGTCCCAGAGCGCGTCGGCCGCACGCGCCTGCACGCGCGCACGCAGCGCCGGCTCCGAGTAGGTGCGCGCTTCGTCGGCGAGCGTCGAGACGAGCGAGATGGCCGAAGCGCGGCGCACCTCGGCCATCGGGTCGGCCGTCTCGCCCTTGGGTTGTTTGGCGGCGGCGGGCCTCTTCTGCGCGGTGCCCGCGACGGGGGCCGGCGTCTGTGCCGAGACTGCGGCCGGCGCGTTCAGCGACGAGACGCAGAGCGCGAAGGCGAGGAGTCGTGCGTGTCTGTCCATTTTTTGTCCTTAGTCCGGGAGCGTGAGCCCTCTGGGTCAGGGTTCACGCCGGTTGTACGCTGAACGGTCGGGATGCGCACAGGCCCCCGGATAGACGGAGACCTGCGCTCGGGCTGAGTTGGAGGGGTAAACGCCCTTTACGAAGGGCGAGTTCCAAAAAACTGCGGGGAAGGGAAGGATAGCGGATTAAAACAGAAGGCGGATTGATGACAGCCTCACTCTCATCAATCGCAATCCGCAATCATCAGACGGCGACGACTTCGATATCGGGGTCGATCTCCTGTCGGATGAGACCCTCGATGCCGAGGAGCGTGCCCGAGAGCGAACTGGGGCAACTGCCGCAGGCGCCCTGGTAGCGGATGGTGAGCGTCTTCTCGTTGAGCGAGAGCACTTCCAGCCAGCCGCCGTCTGAGGCGAGATAGGGGCGCACCTTCTCGTCCAGAATCTCGTTGATGCGCGCGAGGCGCGGGTCGTCGCTCATGAGCGCGCCGAGCGGGCCGCCGAGCCCCTGCGCAGACGGCTGCACTGCCGCGCCATTCGAGGCCACGCTCTCGGCCGCGCGGATGGGCACGGCGAGGCGCGGCAGCAGGTCGTCCCAGTCGGCCTCGTCCGACTTCTCGACCGTGATCATCTTGTCCATGTAGAAGACGGACGAGACATCGCCCACGGCGAAGAGCGGGCCGGCCAGAGGGTCGTCGGCGGCCTCCTCGGCGCTGTGAAACGAGCGGGTCGTGCCGGCCGTCACCGGCTCCTTCAGAATGAACTTGACGGCGTTCGGGTTCGGCGTCTCTTCGATGTTATCGATCTTCGGCATTCTTTAAATCTCTCCGTGCAGATAAAAAACTCAACTCAAATCAGAACGCGGCGGGCCGCGGGTGAACGTTTTGACTGATTCTCGTCTGCGCACATTATAACCCGTTTAGCCGCCGGGCGCAGTCGCCGGCCGCCCCGCCCCGGCGCCGGGGCGAAGTGGCGTCCCGTCCCGCCTTCCGGAGAGATAAAGTATGGTACCAATTCGCGCCCGTGACGTTGCAAAATTTAATTTGTCAAAAGGGGAAAGTAGGCGTATAGTTCTGGCTCTCGCTTGTCCCCCCTTCGCAGGTGAGACAAGTTGAGACGAGAGGCAGACGGTAGCGAGGGCCGGCTGCCTCTCGGTATTTTTAAGAGCTGTTGGCCGTTAGCTGTTGGCTGTGAGCCCGACGCTTCCGGCCAACAGCTTTTCCATTTGTCCGTGGGGTTTTGCTAAGCTAACGGCTCACAGATTAAAGCTAAGAGTCAACAGCTTTTTATGAACATCGGAATCACTGTCTACCCGACCTACGGCGGGAGCGGCATCGTCGGCTCGGAGCTGGGGAAGGAGCTGGCCGAGCGCGGGCACACTGTGCACTTCATCTCGTCCGCCCTGCCGACGCGCCTGACGCAACTCGGCGAGCGCGTGCGCTTTCACGAGGTCGAGATGATGTCGTACCCGCTCTTCGAGCACCAGCCCTACACGCTCGCGCTCGCGACGAAGATGGCCGACGTGGCCGAGTCGGAAGACCTCGACCTGCTCCACGTCCATTACGCCATCCCGCACTCGATCAGCGCCATCCTCGCGCGCGAGTCTCTGAAGCCACGCCGCACGCTGCCCGTCGTCACGACGCTGCACGGGACGGACATCACGCTCGTCGGCGCCGACCGGTCGTATCTGCCCATCACGCGCTACGGCATCGCGCAGTCGGACGGCGTCACCGCCGTCTCGCACTACCTCAAGCAGGCGACGGCCGAGACGTTCCAGTTCGAGCACATCGCCGTCATCCCGAACTTCATCTGCGCGACCGACTACAGCCGCAAGCCGAAGGAGGAGCTGCGCCGCGAGCTTGCACCCGAGGGTGAGCCTCTGCTCTGCCACGTCTCGAACTTCCGGCCCGTCAAGCGACCCGTGGACTGCGTGGAGATTCTGGCGCGCGTGCGCCGGAAGGGAGTCAACGCGCGGCTCGTGATGGTGGGCGACGGGAGCGAGCGCTCAAGCGCGGAGCACCGCGCGCGCTGTCTGAACGTCGAGCGTTACTGCTCGTTCGTCGGCAAGCAGCCGCGCATCACGGACTACCTTTCGGTGGCGGACGTACTCCTCCTGCCTTCGGAGCAGGAGTCGTTCGGGCTCGCCGCGCTCGAAGCCCTGGCGTGTGAGGTGCCCGTCGTCGCCTCGCGCGTCGGCGGCGTCCCCGAGGTCGTGGACGACGGCCTCACGGGCTGCCTCGCCGAGGTCGGCGACGTGGAGAAGATGAGCGAGGACGCCGCGAGCCTGCTCGCGGACGAGCCGCGGCGGCGTGAGATGGGACGGCGCGCGCGCGCGTCGGCCGTCGGTCGCTACAGCACAGACCTCGTCATCCCGCAGTACATCGAATTCTATGAGCGCGTCATCGCCGCGTCGAAAGAGAACCCCGCGAAGTAACGCGGCGCGTGCTTCGTCGGCGGTCGAAGAGTGGGTCGGCTCGGTCGCCGAGGAGAAGCCCGTCCGCTACATCGTCCAGAACCTTGAGCGCGCCTACGGCGTGCCCGAGAACAGGTGGACGGACTGGGACGTGCTCGACATGCTCGTCGCCGTCATCCTCTCGCAGGCGACGAGCGACGCCAACAGCGACCGCACCTACGACGCGCTCAAGCAGCGCTTCCCGACCTGGGACGCCGTGCTGCGCGCGCGTGAAGAGACGCTCGTCGAGACGATACGTCTCGGCGGACTCGCCAACCAGAAGGCCGCGGTCATCCGCGGGCTGCTGCGTGAAGTCAAAGAGCGGCACGGCTCGTGCGACCTTTCGTTCCTGCGCGGGCTGCCGGCGGCGGAGGCCGTCGAATACCTCGCAAGTTTCCGCGGCGTCGGCCCGAAGACGGCGGCCTGCACGCTGCTGTTCGCGTGCGCTACGGAAGTCTTCCCGCTCGACACGCACATCTTCCGCGTGCTGCGGCGCGTCGGCCTCATCCCCTCAAAGTGCTCGGACCGGTTCGCGCACGAGGTGATGAACCGCCTCGTGCCCGCGGGCAAGTTCTACTCCTTCCACGTCAACCTCATCCGCCACGGCCGCCAGCTCTGCCGCCCGCGCGACCCGCTCTGCGAGCGCTGCCCCGTAGTCGAATACTGCGACTACGGGCGCGAAATTATTTGAAGCGCGGACGCGCCGCCTCTCAAACCGGGGCCGCGCTATGTTCGGCTACGTATCGTCCGTATCATTTCCATGTGTGGGGCGCGTGCACCGCCGCGACGTGACCTGATAAGTAAGGTCGGGTTTGCCATTCTCAACAGGCTGGCACAGACGTTGCACCTGCGCGCCGGAGAGGAGAAGCGGCACGGTTACTTTTACCCGACGGAGCTGAGCCATGGAGCACAGGGTACGTAAGGCCATCGCCCTGGCCGAGCAGTCTCTGCACAAAGGCTGGTCGCCCGCGAAGCTCGCGGCGCTGGTCAACCTGTCGCCCTCACGCCTCCACCAGCTCTTCAAACAGGAGACGGGCGTGCCGCCCGCGCGCTACCTGCGGCAGCTCCGGATGCTCCGCGCGAAGGAGCTGCTGGAGAGAACGAACCTCAGCGTCAAGCAGGTGATGGCCTGCGTCGGCCTGACGGACGAAAGCCACTTCGTCCGCGACTTCAAGAAGACCTGCGGACTGACGCCCGCCAGATACAGGGAGCGTTTCCACGACGGCGCGCCCCCGGCGGCGACTCCGCCGCTGCTGCTGCGCCGTGCCTCGCACCCGCGCCAGTTCTCTGAGCCGCCCCGCGTGAACCGCAGGTACGAGCTTCTGTCCCTGCTCAAGCGACGCAATATCCTCTTCGCCGAGCTGACGAACGCGGCCACCGACCGCATCCTCCGCCAGATGCCCGTCTCCCGCACGATTCAA
This sequence comes from Pyrinomonadaceae bacterium, assembly GCA_045807865.1. Lineage (GTDB taxonomy): Bacteria > Acidobacteriota > Blastocatellia > Pyrinomonadales > Pyrinomonadaceae > QHXN01. The sequence continues at coordinate 13,542 of JBJMGP010000215.1, read as the reverse complement.
TACCACTCGCGCCGCAGCGCCCTCGCGCGCCGCCTCCCGCCCGCCGCCGAACGCCCACGCGCGCCGCAACTGCTAAAGCCTCAAGCCCGCCGGGCCTGAGCGCCCGCCGGGAATCGCTCACAGTAAGTTCGGCCAAAGGATTGTAGAAATAGCCATCTTGTCCACTCCGCCGAGGGCGGCTACGCTCTCACATTCCCCGCCCCTTGTAGCTCCGTGCAAAACCCCGGGCCGCACGTGTGTGCGCGCCGCCCCGAACCTCAATTGACATCGAGCAAGCATTAGGAGAAGGAGTGAAAATGATTTTCCGACATAAGGCGCTCGCGATACTGCTCGGCGCCGCGCTGTTCGCGCTCGCGCCGCTGTCCGTCTCTGCCAGGACGAACGGCCCGGCCGCGCGTTCGACCAATCTGGCGCCGGCCGCCCTGGCCGCCGCCTTCGCGGGTGGTGTGACCGTCCCCGTGACGGGGACGACCAGCAAGGGGGGGAAGTTCACGGGCAACTTCGCTATTAGCCGATTTCAAGTCGTCGGCGACCAGATTGTCGCCGTCGGTACGCTGACCGGCACCGTCCAGAACGGGGCCGGCAACGTCATCGGCACCGTGTTGAAGACAATACAGATGATCGTCACCATCAATGCCGCCACGTGCGACATCCTGCACCTTGAGCTGGGGCCGCTCGACCTCGACCTGCTCGGCCTTCAGGTACACCTCAACCGGGTCGTGCTGGACATCGACGCTGACCCGACGGGCGGGCTGCTCGGCGCGCTGCTCTGCGCCGTCGCCAACCTGCTCGACGCGGGCGGGCCGCTCGCCGACATCGTCGGCCTGCTCAACCAGATACTGGCGCTGCTCTGAAGGCCGCCCGAAGGCGCGGGAGGTCATCTGCCCACACGCCCTCCCGCGCCGCTCACATCCTTTGCGAAAGTGCGCTTCGCCGCCCCTCCAATTTTCACGGCGGCGGAGTTGACCTCTCAAAACTTTCCGCATACTATCTTGGGGCCGACTCAGAGAAATTACCTCGCCGAGACTCAAAGGAAGTCCTCCCTTCGGCGGCTGCCCGGTAAATCTCGACGGCATTCATACAGACAGTTCGCTCGTACATGGCGGCCGGCGTTGGAGCCCATCCCGGCCATCCCTCCCGACGGCAACGCCCGGCCGCGGGTTCTCATTCATACTTGATTCGCTTACGGCTTTCTACGAAGCAATCGGCCCCAACGACTTGAACAAACGAAACCTCACGTCTGTTAAGTCCAGGCTGCGACCCACGCAGTTGAATCGGCGGGCATAACCGTCCGGAGGGAAAATGAGAAAAGCTTTTGCGTTACTGACCACTCTCGTCTTCTGCATGCTCCTACTACCGGCCGTAGTATTGGGGCAGGGCAACTCCGAAGTGATGAAGCCGGATCACTTCGACAAGACTCCCGCGCCCCTGCGCGAGATGTTCGACCGCGGCGGCAAGCCTGACCCGGCGCGCGGCGGGCGCGACTTCGAGCCAGGGCGCCCGCAACCCGTCGGCAACTCGATGCCCGCGGGCGTCGATCCGCTCGCCGGGCGCAACGCCGTCATCGGGGCCTACGCGCAGCCGAAGACGGCGACCACCGGCGTCCCCGTTGACCCGACATTCCGCGTCGCGCCGCCCGACACGACGGGCGACCTCGGCCCCAACCACTACGTGCAGTGGGTCAACCTGCGCTACGCCGTCTACAGCCTCTCGCGCGACGCGTCGAACAACATCACCGGCTTCAACCTCGTCCCCGGCTTCCCGAAGAACGGCAACACCCTCTTCCAGGGCTTCGGCGGGCGCTGCGAGTCGGACAACGACGGCGACCCCATCGTCCAGTACGACCAGTTCGCCGACCGCTGGATCCTGACGCAGTTCGCCGTCTCCTCCACGCCCTACACGCAGTGCGTCGCGGTCTCGACCTCTCCTGACCCGACCGGCACCTACTACCGCTACTCCTACTCCTTCGGGCGCGACTTCAACGACTTCCCGAAGATGGGCGTCTGGTCGGACGGCTACTACATCACCTACAACATGTTCCGCGGCAACGGCCCCTTCAAGGGCGCCAACGTCTGCGCGCTGGAGCGCGACAAGATGCTGGTCGGCGCCGCCGCCCGCCAGATCTGCGTGCTGACGAGCGCCGCGGCCAGCATCGAGCCGGCTGACATCGAGGGCAAGACGCTGCCGCCCGCGGGGAGCGCCGTCCCGCTCCTGACCATCGGCAGCTCTTCGGTGGGCGCCATGCGCTACAAGGTGAACTGGGCGACCGGCACGGGGACGCTGACGGGGCCGAGCACCGTCACGGGCGTCGCCACCTTCAGCCGCGCCTGCGGCGGCGGCACCTGCATCCCGCAGCCCGGGACGACGCAGCAGCTCGACTCGCTCGGCGACCGTCTCAACTACCGCCTCAGCTACCGCAACTTCGGCGCGTACGAGACGATGGTCGTCAACCACCCGGTCGCCACGGGCGGCACGAGCGGCATCCGCTGGTACGAGCTGCGTAACGCCGTGGGTCAGACGTTGGGGAGCGCCGCCCCGGTCGTCTTCCAGCAGGGCACCTTCTCGCCCGACTCGACCTACCGCTGGATGGGCTCGGCCGCGATGGACAAGACGGGCGGGATCGCCATCGGCTACAACGTCTCGAGTTCGACGGTCGTCCCCTCCATCCGCTACGCCTACCACGGGCCCGCCGACCTGCCCGGCGCGCTCGGCAACGAGACTAACATCCTCGTAGGCGGCGGCTCGCAGTCCGGCAACAGCCTGGCGCGCTGGGGCGACTACAGCACCATCAGCGTCGACCCCGTGGACGGCTGCACGATGGTCTTCACGACCGAGTACCTGCCGGCGACCGGCAACTACAACTGGACGACCCACATCTACTCGTTCAAGCTGAGCACCTGCCCGTAAGCAGCAAGGCGCGCGGCGCGGACTTGGAAAAGGGGCGGACGTGTTTCAGCGCGTCTGCCCCTTCAACTTTTATCCGCGTGCCTGACGCGCACCCGTCATGGTTTATACTCGGCGCCGACGGATGAGGGAGGTCACGTGAACCGAAGGCTGAAGATGACGCTCGCGCTCGCCGCGCTCCAACTCTGCGCGGCGCTCCCGGCGGCGGCGCACGACTTAGAGACCCCTGTGCGGAGGTCTGCGATGACTACTCAACGCGGGACGAAGACGGCACGAAGGCGTGCGCCCGACACCCTCACGCCGGGCGTGTGGGGCGGCGAGCACATACGCTTCGAGGTGACGGAGTTTGGCGCGCGCGTCGAGTACGACTGCGCGCACGGGACGGTCGAGGGGCAGATCGTCGTGGACGCGCAGGGGCGCTTCAGCGTCTACGGCCGGCACTTCGAGGAGCACGGCGGCCCCGTCCGCGCCACCGAGGTCGAGGACGAGGAGGCGGGCGGCTACCGCGTCCGCCTGAGCGGGCGGGTCGGCGGGAGCCTGTTGAAACTCACCGTCACCCGCGCCGGCACGCGCAAGGTCATCGGCACTTACAACCTCGCGCGCGACCGCGAGCCCTCCATCGTCAAGTGCCGCTGATGTCATACCTGGTTGACGGCAACAACGTGATGGGGCAGCGCGTGGGGTGGCACAGGGACAAGGCGGGCGCGCGGCGGAGGTTGTTGGGGGAGTTGGCGCGGTTCGCGCGTGAGGCGGGGGTGACGGTGGAGGCGGTCTTCGACGGGGCGCCGGACGAGTTCTTCCCCGACGGCTCTTACTTCATGGGCGTGCGGGTCTACTACGCCGAGCGCGGCTCGGACGCCGACGCGCGCATCAAGCATCTGGTCGAAGGGTCGCGCGAGCGCCGGACGTTGAAGGTCGTCACCTCAGACCGTGCGCTGGCCGACTACGTCCGGCGCTGCGGGGCCGGGGTCATACGCTCAGGAGAGTTCCGCCGCCGCCTCGACGCACTCTCCGGCGCGGAGCAGAAGGGAAGCGACGCCCGCGCCGGCGTCGCGGAGTCAGAGCTTGACGAGTGGATGTACTACTTCGGCGCCGACCCCGAGGACGACGAGTGAAGGCTTCTAACTCTTCCCCACCAATTCAACGTCGAAGATGAGCTTCTGGCCGGCGAGAGGATGGTTGCCGTCGATGGTGATGTGCGTGTCCGTGACTTCGGTGACGACCACCTCGATCTGGCTGCCGTCCTGGAGCGGGAGCCCGAAGTGCATGCCGACCTGCGGCTCGACGGGGAACTGCGCCGCCTCGCGCGAGACCTGCGTAACCAGTTGGTCGCGGCGCGGGCCGTAGGCGTCCTCGGACTCTATCTCGACCGTCTTCGAGTCGCCGACGCTCAGTCCCCGCACGGCGTCGTCGAAGCCTGGGATGACCTCGCCGGCGCCGACCGTGAACTCCAGAGGCTCGCCGTCGCGCGACGAGTCGAAGACCTGCCCGTCGTCGAGCCGCCCCGTGTAGTGCACGCGCACCCGGTCGCCGTTTTTCGCCGGCTCTGTCATAATCGCCCTCCGTCCGCGTTGTAAAATTTGACCTGAAGCATCGCACAAACGTCCCCCAAAGGCCAGCCGCCCGCCCCCGCGGCGGCGCTTCACAAACGAAGGAACCTGGGACATGAGTAGAGACCTCGCGCTGACACTCACACTCCTTCTGTCCTTTGCGCAGGCGCCCGCACAGACGCCCGCGCCCGCGCCTCAGCAGCCCGCCCCGCCGCAACAACAGCCGACGCCCACGCCCGGGGAGGAATCCGACGACGTGGTGCGCATCACTTCGAACCTCGTACAGTTCGACGCCGTCGTGACGGACAAGCAGGGGCGCCACGTCGCCGACCTGCGCCCCGAAGAGTTCGAGGTCTACGTGGACGGCCGGCGGCAGGAGTTGACCAACTTCACCTTCGTCGCGGGCGAGCGCGAAGCGGGCCGCGCCGCTCAACCCGTCGCGCGCAACGACAAGGCGGCCGCCCCCGCGCCGCTCCCGCCCGTGCCTCTGCGCGCGTCGCAGGTGCGGCGCACCATCGCGCTCGTCGCCGATGACCTCGGCACCTCCTTTGAGGACATCGCCGGCGTGCGGCGTGCGCTGAAGAAGTTCGTGGACGAGCAGATGCAGCCCGGCGACCTCGTCGCCATCATGCGGACGAGCGCGGGCGTCGGCGCGCTCCAACAGTTCACGACCGACAGGCAACTCCTCTACCGCGCCATCGAGCGCGTGCGCTGGAACCCGCAGGGGCGCGCGGGCGTCGGCACCTTCGCGCCGATAGAGCCCGACCCGCTCGACACCTCCGGCCCGCTGTCGGGGCGCAGGGCCGGCGGCGACGACGGGAATGACAAGGAGAAGCCCGGCGACGCCATCGACGAGTTCCGCGAGGGCGTCTTCACCGTCGGCACGCTCGGCGCGCTCGACTTCATCGTGCGCGGGATGAAGGAGCTGCCCGGCCGCAAGTCGGTCGTCGTCTTCTCCGGCGGCTTCCAGCTCTATAAGGACTTCGAGAAGCCGGAAGACCGCCGCAACAGCGACCGCATCATCGAGTACCTGCGCCGCCTGACCGACCAGGCCAACCGCGCCTCGGTCGTCATCTACACGATGGACGCGCGCGGCCTGGTCGGGACCAACCTGACCGCGGCCGACAACTACCAGCCCCCGCCCGGCGGGGGGCCGGACTTCTCGGCCGTCCTCAACCGCGGGCAGGAGCTCCGCAAGAATCAGGAGGGGCTCGCCTACCTCGCCGAGCAGACGGGCGGCATCTTCATCAGGAACACGAACGACCTCGTCGGGGGCATGGAGCGCATCCTCGACGACCAGAAGGGCTACTACCTCATCGGCTTCCGCCCCTCGGAGGCGGTCTTCCAGCCGTCGCAGGGCAAGACGCGCTTCAACAAGTTCGAGGTCAAGCTCAAACGCGCGGGCCTGAGCGTCCGCACGCGCGCGGGCTTCTACGGCTTCGCCGAAGGGACGCGCAAGCCCCTGCCGCGCACGCGCAACGAGCAGCTGATGGCGGCGCTCACCTCGCCGCTCACCTCGGGCGAGCTGACGCTGCGCCTGACTTCGCTCTACAGCAGCCCGGGGGAGAGGTCGGCCGTGGTCGATTCGCTCATGCACATCGACGCGAGCCAGTTCAGACTGACGGACGAGGCCGACGGCTGGAAGAAGGCCGTCATCGACGTGGCCGCCGTCACCTTCGGCGAGAACGGGCAGGTGGTTGACGAGATCAACCGCACCGAGACCGTCCGCGCGCGCGGCGAGGGGCTCCGGATGATGCTCTCCGAAGGGCTGGTCTACTTGATGAAGGTGCCGATCAAGAAGCCCGGCGCCTACCAGCTCCGCGTCGCCGTGCGCGACTCGCTGACGGACAAGGTCGGCTCGGCCAGCCAGTTCATAGAGGTGCCCGACCTCTCTAAGGGGCGCCTCGCGCTCTCGGGCGTCGTCCTCACTTCGGCCGACGACGACCCCGCGCCCAACGCCGCGCCGCCGCCGGCCGCAGGCGAGCGCGACCCCCTGCGCGACGCGACCGTGCGCCGCTTCCGCCGCGGCGCGAAGGTGGACTTCGTCTACCACATCTACAACGCGAAGGTTGACCGCGCGACCGGGCGCCCGCGGCTGCTCACGCAGACGCGCCTCTTCCGCGAGGGCCAGCCCGTCTTCAACGGCCCGGCCCTGCCCTTCGACCCGGGCCAGCAGGCCGAGATGACGCGCCTCAAGGCGGGCAGCCGCCTCCAGCTCGGCCTGAACCTCGCGCCCGGCGAATACGTCCTCCAACTCGTCGTCACCGACCAACTGGCCAAAGGCAGCAGCGCCACCGCCACCCAGTGGCTCGACTTCGAGATCGTCAAGTGAACCGTAAACAGTAAATCGTAAACCGTGACAGGAACGTGAACCGTCAACCGTGACGTGAGGCTTGAGTCCCTTCACGGTTTACGGTTTACTGTTTGCAGCTTTTCACTGGTCACGGTTTACGGTTTACGGTTCACGCTGCATATGCCCTTCGTCTTCGCCGTCGCGCTCTTCGTCAGCGCGTTCCTGCTCTTCTGGGTGCAGCCGCTCGCGGGCAAGATGCTCCTGCCTCTACTCGGCGGGACGCCGGCCGTGTGGAACACGTGCATGCTCTTCTTCCAGGCGTTGCTGCTGGCGGGCTACGCCTACGCGCTCGCGCTGACGCGCTGGCTCTCGGCAAGGGCGCAGGCCGCCGTGCATCTGGCGCTGCTGGCGCTGGCCGCTTTGGCGCTCCCCGTCGCTCTGAACGCGGCGGCCGCGGGCGGCGTGCCCGAGGGCGCGAGCCCCGTGTGGTGGCTTTTAAAGACTCTGCTCGTGACGGTCGGGCCGCCCTTCTTCATCCTCTCGGCCAGCGCGCCGCTCCTGCAAGCATGGTTCTCGCGCACGCGCGCCGAGTCGGCCTCAGACCCCTACTACCTCTACGCGGCGAGCAACGCCGGGAGCCTCTGCGCGCTCCTCGGCTTCCCCGCGTTGCTGGAGCCCGCGCTCACGCTGGGGCAGCAGAGCCGCGCGTGGGCGTCGGCCTACGGTGCGCTCTTCCTTCTCTTCGCGGCGTGCGCCGTCCTGGCCGTGCGCGCGGCGCGCAGGCCGGGCGTGACGTTTGAAGAAAGGCTATCAACCGAGCCTGCTGCGGAGCCGCTCGGCCTGCGGCGGCGTCTGCGCTGGGTGCTTTTGGCCTTCGTGCCTTCGAGCCTCGTGCTCGGGGTGACGACGCACGTCACGACCGACCTCGTCGCGGTGCCTCTGCTGTGGGTCATCCCGCTCGCGCTCTATCTCCTGAGCTTCGTCATCGTCTTCGCGCGCGGCTTCAAACTCCCGAGGGGGTTGTTGGGGCGTCTGGTGCCGGGGACGGCCGTGCTGGTGGCGATGGTCTATCTGTCGGGCGCGGCGCGGCCGGCATGGTTCCTGATCCTCTTTCACCTCGCCTTCCTCTTCGCGGCCGCGCTCGCCTGCCACGGCCAGCTCGCCGCAGACCGCCCCGCGCCCTCGCGCCTCGCGGAGTTCTACCTGTGCCTGGCCCTGGGCGGCGTGCTCGGCGGACTCTTCAACGCGGTCGTCGCGCCACTCGTCTTCAACTCGGTCGCCGAGTACCCGCTCGTGATCCTGCTCGCGACCTACCTGCGCCCGGCCTACCGCAACACCGCCGGCACGCTCCTCGGTCTCCGCTTGGGAGCGTCGAAGAGGGATGAGAGTGTTGCTGTCGGAGGCGAAGAGCCGGGCGAGCGGGCCGAAGGGGCTGACGCAGAGGGAGGCCGTCCGGACGTGCTGGACGTGCTCCTGCCGCTGTCGATGGGGCTGCTCGCGGCGGCGCTCATGCTCGTCACACGGCGGTTCGAGATGACGCCGGTCGAGCGCGCGGCCGTCACGCTCGGCGTCCCGCTCTTCATGCTCAACCACTTCTTCGCGCCGCGCCCTTTGAGGTTCACGCTCGGGCTCGGCGGGGTCATGCTGGCCGCGCTGCTCTTCGCCGAAACGGGGAGCGGCAGGACGCTGCAAGCGTCGCGCAACTTCTACGGCACGCACCGCGTCGAGGCCGACGCGAACGACACCGTCCACTGGCTCCACCACGGCAGCACGCTCCACGGCAAGCAGTACACGGACGCCGCACACCGCTGCGACCCAGTCTCCTACTACCACCGCGAGGGGCCGCTCGGCTCCGTCTTCCGGCACGTCCGAGAGAAGCAGGGCGCCGCGCCGCTCTCGGTCGCCGTCGTCGGTCTGGGCGCGGGGACGACCGCGGCCTACTCGCGCGCGGGCGAGGCGTGGACGTTCTACGAGATCGACCCTTCGGTCGTCGGCATCGCGCGCGACCCGAGACTCTTCACCTACCTCTCCGAGTGCGCGGGCGCGCGGCCGAACATCTCGCTCGGCGACGCGCGCCTGCGTCTGCGCGAGGCGCCGGACGGGGCCTACGACCTCATCGTCCTCGACGCCTTCAGCTCGGACGCGGTGCCCGCGCACCTCATGACGCGCGAGGCGCTGGCGCTCTACGCCTCGAAGCTCAAGCCCGGCGGCGTTGTCGCCTTCCACGTCTCGAACCGCAGCCTCCAACTCGAACGCGTCGCGGGCGGCATCGCGCGCGACGCGGGGTTCGCCTCGCGCATCTTCGACGACAGCCGGCAGGGGTCGGAGATCGGCCTCGACCCCTCGACCTGGGTCGCCGTCGCGCGCACCGACGCGGACTTCGGGCCGCTCGCCTCCGACACGAACTGGCCCGAGTTCGACCCCGACGTGTATCAACTCGAAGTCTGGCGCGACGACTTCTCCGACATCCTCAGCGTCTTCAGGTGGAGGTGAGATGCGCTCAGTTATCGTCGGCACGGCCGGCCACATCGATCACGGGAAGACCACTCTGGTGCGCGCGCTGACGGGCGTGGACGCCGACCGCCTGCCGGAGGAGAAGCGGCGCGGCATCACCATCGACCTCGGGTTCGCCGAGTTGGACCTGGGCGACGTGCGCGTCGGCTTCGTGGACGTGCCCGGGCACGAGCGTTTCGTCAAGAACATGCTCGCGGGCGCGCACGGCATCGACCTCGTCGCGCTCGTCATCGCCGCCGACGAGGGCGTGATGCCGCAGACGCGCGAGCACTTCGACATCTGCCGCCTGCTCGGCGTCCGCGCCGGCCTCGTCGTCTTAACTAAAGCAGACAACGTGGACGAAGAGCTGCTCGAACTCGTCAGGCTCGAAGCGTCGGAGCTGGTCGCGGGCTCCTTCCTCGAAGGCGCGCCCGTCGTGGCCGCGAGCGCGCGCACGGGGCAGGGGTTGGAGGAGTTGAAGGCGGCGCTGCGCGACTCCGCGCTCGCGGCGCCCGAGCGTTCGGGGGACGCGGTGGCGCGTCTGCCGGTTGACCGCGCGTTTACGATGCGAGGCTTCGGCGCGGTGGCGACGGGCACGCTCGTGGCGGGCGAGATGAGAGAAGGCGAGGAGCTTGAGCTGCTGCCCGCGGGGACGCGCGTGCGCGTGCGGGGCTTGCAGGTGCACGGCGCCGCGGTGCGCGAGGCGCGCGCGGGGCAGAGGACTGCGGTGAACCTCGGCGGCGTCGAGACCGCGGGAGTCGAGCGCGGGATGGTGCTCGCGCCGGTCGGGCGTCTGCGGCCGACGCAGATTCTCGACGCGCGCGTCTCGGTGCTCGCCGACGCGCCGAGACCTTTACGCACGCGGCAGCGCGTGCGCGTCCACCACGGGACGGCCGAGGCGCTCGCGCGCGTTGCCGTGCTCGAAGAGTCGGGTGAGGTCGCGCCGGGCGCACAGGGTCTCGTCCAACTGCGTCTCGAATCGGAGGTCGTCGCGCTTCCCGGCGACCGCTTCATCCTCCGCACCTACTCGCCGCAGCAGACGTTCGCGGGCGGCGTCGTCCTCGACTCGCACGCCTTGAAGCACCGCGGGCGCGAACGCGCGGCGGCGCGCGAGAAGCTCGCGGCCTTAGAAGGGGCCGACCGCGCGGCCGGGCTCGCCTTCTTCGTCGAGTCGGCGGGCGAGCGCGGGCTCCGTCGAGAGGAGGCCGCGGCGCGCACGGGCTGGCGCGACGACGTGTTGGCCTCGGCGCTCGCCGAGGCTGCGGCGCGCGGCTCGTTGGTCGAAGCAGAAGGAGTCCTCGTCTCCGTCGGGCTCTTACGTCGCCTGCAAGGCGCGGCGGTCGAAGAGGTCGAGGCGCACCACCGGCGCGAGCCTCTGTCGCGTGGACTGGCGCGCGAGACTCTGCGCGAGCAAGTCTTCACGCGCGCCGCGCCCGAGATTTTTCGCGCGGCGCTCAAACGCGCCGAAGAGGAGGGCGCGCTCGTCGCGGAACGCGAGCTGGTGCGCGCGGCGGGCCACAGCCTCGACCTCTCGCCCGCGGACGCGGCGGTGCGCGACCGGCTCGAAGCGGTCTACCGAGACGCGGCGCTCGAAGCGCCCACGCTCGAAGAGGCCTTCGCGCGGGCGGGCGGGGCGTCGGCGCGGCGCGAGCACCTGCGCAAGCTCCTCCAACTCCTCCTCGACGCCGGCGCGCTCGTGCGCGTGAAGGAAGACCTGCTCTTCCACCGCGATGCGCTCGAACGTCTCACCGCCTCCCTGCGCGACTACGCGGCGCGCACCCCCGAACGCCTCATCGACGTGGCGGCCTTCAAAGAACTCTCCGGCGTCTCGCGCAAGTACGCCATCCCGCTCCTCGAATACTTCGACCGCGAGCGCCTCACCCGCCGCGCCGGCGACAAGAGGCTGATCTTGTAGCAGGCAGATGGCAGATGGCAGTAGGCAGTCGCTCCGCGTGAAGGACGTTAAAGGGGTTAACCCGGAAGTCCCGACAGCGGGGTTCTCAACTGCCATCTGCCATCTGCCTACCGCCAACTCTCCTACAAACCCCTTGCGTCCGGCGGGGCACGGCGCTAACATAGCGGCGAATCCGAGCAATACCGTAGGAAGCACACCCGGCAAATTCTCAAGAACTTTTTCGGCTCCTTTTTCCGGGCCGACGAGAGTCTGATTGACCGAACTCAGGAGGTTCACAATGAAGAGCCTGATTGACGTTCTACTCGGGGTCGTGGGGGTCGGCGCACTGGTCTTCGCCATCTGGCAGTTCTACCAGTTCGCCGCGACGACGGATCCGCAGGGGAACACGCCGCACCTCTGGAAGGCCATCGCGGCCGCCGTGGTGCTGTGCGTCTGCGCGCTCGCCATCTTCATCCGCCACTCAGGGGCGGAAGAGGAGATACACATCACTCAGTGACGGGCGGGCGCCCCTCCTCTATCCTGGTTGGAGGCCGCGCGGCTTCGCCTCGGTGCACGGGAGTCTGCCCCCCGACCGCGTCACGCTCAAGGGCGCCGCGGGCGCCGTCGCTGCCGAAAGCCGACGGCGCCCGCGGCGCCTCGCCTTTGAAAACCCCGGCCCGAGAGACCGGAAAGGACTAGCTTGATGCCCTTCTACTTCGCGGCGTTCGCGCAGATGCGCCTGCCCTCCTACTTCCCCTGGGTCGTGCTGGGGCTGCTCTGCGTGGGCGCGCTGGGGTGGCTCATCGCGGCGGCCCTCGGGTTCGCGCGGGCGCGCGCCTTCGGCGAGTCACCGCGCTGGTTCGCCATCTCGGCGGTCTGCCTGCTGCTCTATCACGTCCAGTGGTTCGTCTTCGCCGTCTACGGCATCAACGAGCGCAACAGCGAGAACGTCGTCGGCATGGCCGCGTTCTTCAACCTCTTCGTCGCGCTCGGCGCCGTCTGCGCCATCATCGGCTTCATGCGCATGAACGACCCGCGCACGAGGGAGATCGGCGGCGAGCCTGTGGACTGAGTCGCCGGGCTGGAGACAAACAGAGGAGCCCCTTCGACGGACGGCCGAAGGGGCTCCTCTGTTATCTACCGGTTGAGTCAGCGCCGTTGGTTCAGCGCGCGCGCGGCCTCGACGGCGTAGTAGGTGAGGATCACGTCGGCGCCGGCGCGGCGGATGCCCGTCAAGGTCTCCATCATCGCGCGTTTCTCGTCGAGCCAGCCGAGACGGGCGGCCGCCTTGAGCATCGCGTACTCGCCCGAGACGTGGTAGGCGGCGAGCGGCAGGTCGAAGCGGTCGCGCACCTGCCTGAGGATGTCGAGGTAGGGGCCGGCCGGTTTGACCATCAGGAAGTCGGCGCCCTCCATCACGTCCAGCTCGGCCTCGCGCATCGCCTCGCGCGCGTTGGCCGCGTCCATCTGGTAGGCGCGACGGTCGCCGAACGCGGGCGTGCTGTCGGCCGCCTCGCGGAAAGGCCCGTAGAAGGCCGACGCGTACTTCACCGCGTAGGACATGATGGCGATGTGCTCCAGGCCGGCCTCGTCCAAACCCTGCCGGATGGCCCCGACCTGACCGTCCATCATCGCCGACGGCGCGACGATGTCCGCGCCCGCCTCGGCCTGGCTCACGGCCGTGCGCGCGATGAGTTCGAGCGATTCGTCGTTCAAGACTTCGCCCTCGCGCACGACGCCGCAGTGGCCGTGCGACGTGTACTCGCACAGGCAGGTGTCGGCGATGACGACCATCTCGGGGACGGCGCGGCGGACGGCGCGGATGGCCTCCTGCACGATGCCGCGCTCGGCGTAGGCTCCCGTGGCCGTCTCGTCCTTCGACTCGGGCAGCCCGAAGAGGATGACGGCCGGCACGCCCGCGTCGAAGGCGGCCGACGCCTCGCGGGCGACCTGGTCGGTCGAGAGGTTGTAGACACCCGGCATCGACGCGACCTCTTTCCGCACGCCCACGCCCGGGCACGCGAACAGCGGCAGGATCAGATTCTCCGGCGCGAGCCGCGCCTCGCGCACCAGCGCCCGCACGCCCTCGCGCCGCCTCAGCCGCCTCGGCCGGTGAACCAGGTCACTCATAAACTACCTCTCTCTTCGACAAAGGATAGAAACGACTCCGGAAGTATGAATCTGACAGTCACCTCACAAATGATACGTCCGCACACACCGGCGCGCAAACCTGCCCCCGCTTGACCTTTCCGCGACGGCTCTTATAATTGAACACCTCCACCAGGGCGGGGTAGCTCAGCCGGTTAGAGCGTGGGATTCATAACCCCAAGGTCGGGAGTTCAAGTCTCCCCCCCGCTACCATATTTTTCAAGCACTTACAGCAACCAGCTTCGGTGGCTGTTTGTCGT
>JBJMGP010000214.1:0-27287 GCA_045807865.1 Pyrinomonadaceae bacterium | reverse complement strand
GCGCCAGGCCCCGGCCATCGAGCAGGTCGCCTTCGAGGCGCCGAACATCGGCGGCTGGGGCAGCGGCTTCGACGACACGATCAGCGTCAACGGCAAGACCTACCGTCGCGGCAACACGCGCGCCGTCACCCCGAACATGGCCGAGATTGGCAACACCTCGCTCAAGGAGGGGCGCTTCTTCAACGAGCAGGAGGACCTCAACCGGCGCAACGTGATGGTCATCGGCGTCAACGCCGCCGCCGCACTCTTCCCCGAACAGGAGAGCGGCATCGTCGGCACGAAGGTCAAGATGGGCGGCATCGTCTGGGAGGTCATCGGCGTGCTCGCCAAGCGTAAGGCCACCTTCTTCGGCGAGAACGAGGAGGACAACGCCGTCTTCGTCCCGTTCCGGACGGGCCGGCAGGTCGCGCCCGGGCGCAAGTTCGTCGTGCTCGTCATGCGCGCACGTTCGGGGCAGTTGCAGGCGGCCGTCGATCAGGTCGAGGAGATCCTGCGCGCGCGCCGCCAGGTGCCCTTCGGCGAGCCGAACAACTTCGACGTGAAGACGGCCGACGCCTTCATCACGCAGTTCGACAGCATCTTCGGGATGATCGGCGTCATCGCCGTCGCCATCTCCTCGGTCGGGCTGATGGTGGGCGGGATCGGGGTGATGAACATCATGCTGGTCTCGGTGACGGAGCGGACGCAGGAGATCGGGGTGCGCAAGGCCATCGGCGCCCGCCGCCGCGACATCGTGCACCAGTTCCTGTTCGAGGCGATGACGCTGACGATGCTGGGCGGCATCATCGGCGTCCTCTTCTCGGTCGGGGTCAGCCAACTCGTCATGCTCCTCGTCCCTTCGCTCCCGGCCACCATCCCGGCGTGGGCCGTGACCTCCGGCCTCGCCGTCTCGGTCGGCGTCGGCCTCCTCTTCGGCGTCTGGCCCGCGATGAAGGCTTCGCGGCTCGACCCCATCCAGTGTCTGCGGTACGAGTAGGGAGTGATTCAAACGACGAGCGGGCGGGCGGGCGTTTTTGAAGAGCCGCCCGCCGCGTCTTTTTTCCCGTAAACATTAGGCCCGGCCTCGGCGTATTAGAGTCCGAGCCGGGCCACGCCTTTGTCTCCAGCACACTACGCGGAAGGTCTTTATGCGGACGATCTACACCTTTTATACGGACGCGGCGCGCATCGCACTCCAATCTATCTTCGCGCACAAGCTGCGGGCGTTCCTCACCCTGATCGGGATCATCATCGGGGTGGCGTCGGTGGTGGTGGTCGGGGCGGCCATCTCCGGGCTCAACACCTACGTCATGGAGAAGGTCACGGCCATCCTCGGCACCAACCACTTCATGATCGCGCGCATGGTCTCGCACGGGGACATTTCCGAGGAGGAGTGGGAGAAGCGCAACCGGCGCAACAAGCGGCTCGAACTCGAAGACTACGAGTGGCTGCGCGAACGCTGCGTGGCCTGCACCGAGGTCGGCGCGCAGCTCATGCGCAACGTAGACCTCTCGCACGAGGGCGAGAAGATGTACGGCACGCAGGTACAGGGCTGCACCGCCAACATGGTCTCCATCGAGGAGAAGACCATCGCCGACGGGCGCTTCTTCCTCCCGCAGGAGGTGGAGACGGCCGCGCCGGTCATCGTCATCGGCAACGACATCAGGGAGAAGTTCTACCCCGGGGTCGACCCCATCGGCCGCACCCTGAGCGTCCGCGGCATCCCGCTCCAGGTCATCGGCGTCGAGGAGAAGCGCGGCTCGATGTTCGGTAACTCGCTCGACAACCAGGCGTACATCCCGCTCTCGACCTACCGGAAAATCTTCGGCGGGCGCCAGAGCCTCCAGATCCACGGCAAGGCCGCGACGCGCGAGCAGTTCGACGCCGCCATCGAGGACGCGCGGATGGCGTTGCGCGACAAGCACAAGCTGAAGGGGAGCGAGGAGGACGACTTCGGCATCGTCAACACGGGCGAGATCGCGGGCGACGTGGACTCGCTCACGAACGGCATCCAGTTGGTCGTCACGCCCATCACCTTCATCTCGCTCGTGGTCGGCGCCATCGTCGTGATGAACATCATGCTCGTCTCGGTGACCGAGCGCACCTTCGAGATCGGGCTCAGGAAGGCGCTCGGCGCGACGCGCAAGCAGGTGCTCCTCCAGTTCATCATCGAGTCTTCGTTTCTGACGACCTTCGGCGGCGTGCTCGGGCTGCTCCTCTCCTTCGGCATCGTGTGGCTCATCTCGGTGACGACGCCGGTCACGATGACGGTCACCCTCTTCTACATCTTCCTGTCGCTCGCGGGCTCGGGCGGCATCGGCATCCTCGCCGGCGTCTACCCGGCCTTCAGGGCTTCGCGTCTCGACCCTATCGTCGCGCTGGCCAGAAAGTGAGAAGGGCGTGAAGCGTGAACCGTGACCAGATAAATCCGGTTCTTACTTGTCACGGTTCACGGTTGACGAGGTTTGCTTATGAAGTTACGAATGCCACGGTTCATGTCGTCGGAAATCCTGCGGATGTCGCTCGACAGCATCCGCGCGCACAAGCTGCGGAGCTTCCTGACGGTCTTCGGCATCGTCATCGGCGTCGTGGTCGTCATCGTCGTGGCGTCGCTCCTGACGGGCGTGCGCCAGTCCATCGTCGATGTCATCGCCGAGTACGGCACGAACAACATCTACGCCTTCCACCTCTCGACCGGCTTCACGAACGGCAGCCGCGAGGAGGAGCGGACGCGCAAGCCCTTCAAGGAGGAGGACGCCGAGGCCATCAGACGCGGCGCGCCCGCGGTCGAGGACGTGGCGAGCGTGCTGCTGGTGGCGTGGTGGGACTCGACCATCCAGTACGAGGGGAAGAACTACCGGCGCGGGCAGCTCCAGGGCGTGACGGCCAACTACGCCACGACGTCGAACCTCTCCGTCGCGGGCGGGCGCTTCTTCACCGAGATGGAAGACTCGAGCCGGCGCAACGTGATGGTCATCGGGGTCAACATCGTGGACGCGCTCTTCCCCGGCAAATCGCCCGAGCAGATCGTCGGCACCCAGGTCAAGCTCGGCGGTCGCCCCTTCGAGATCGTCGGCGTCCTGGAGAAGCGCAAGAACGCCATCTTCGGCGAGAACGACGAGGACAACGCCATCTTCGTCCCCTTCCGCACGGCGCGCCAGGTCTCGCCCGGCAGCGAGTACATCCTCTTCATCGTGCGGGCGCGCGAGGGGCACTTCCGCGAGGCGCTCGACGAGACCGAGGAGGTGCTGCGCCGCCAGCGCGGCGTGAAGTTCAACGAGCCGAACAACTTTGATCTGGGCACGGCCGACAAGTTCATCAGCCAGTTCGACAGCGTCATGGGCATGATCGGGCTCGTCGCCATCGCCGTCTCGTCGGTCGGGCTGCTGGTGGGCGGGATCGGGGTGATGAACATCATGCTGGTCTCGGTGACGGAGCGGACGCAGGAGATCGGGGTGCGCAAGGCCATCGGCGCCCGCCGCCGCGACATCGTGCACCAGTTCCTCTACGAGGCGATGACGCTCACGGCGCTCGGCGGACTGATCGGCGTCGTCGTCGCCATCATCATCAGCAAAATCCTCGGCCTGCTGCTGCCCTCGCTCCCCACCACGATCCCGCTCTGGGCCGTCATCGCCGGCCTCGCCGTCTCCCTCTTCGTCGGCCTCGTCTTCGGCGTCTGGCCCGCCCGCAAGGCTTCGCGCTTAGACCCGATAGAGTGTTTGAGGTATGAGTAATTCACCTGGACGGACAGGGTTGAGAGGACGAGGGGTTAAGCAAAAGAGAAGAGGCCGGCGAATATCACGCCGGCCTCTTCTTTTTGTTGAAATGGATATCCTGTCAGCCCTGTCCATCCATGTTCATCTCTTCTGTATCGCGCTCAGCAACTCGTCGCGGAAGTAGCCGGCCGGGATGGTGCCCTGGCGCATGAAGAGGAGGTGGAACTCCTTGGGCGAGAACTTGTCGCCGAGGAGCTTCGAAGCCTCCGTCCGCAGCGCGAAGATCTGGTCTTTGCCGAGGCGGTAGGTGATGGCCTGCGTGGGCCACTTGGAGTAGCGGAAGATGGCGCGCTCCGAGCCTTCGCAACTCGCGCGCTTGGCTTCGGTCCTGTTCGCGTCGGAGCACTTGCCGGGTTGGAAATCGACGACCTCGGAGAAGAGGTCTACGGCCTCGTCGTACTTCAGCCGATTGGTGTGGAGGCCGGTGTCGATGCGCACGCGCAGGTCGCGGTAGAGCTTGCCCTTGAGCTGGTAGAGGCGCTCCTCGGGCGTGTAGAAGCCCTCGGGAGCCCCGGGCTGCGGCTCGGCCATCAGCGCCTCCGAATAGAGCCCCCACCCTTCGGCGGCCATCGAATCTTCCCACATCGACGAAGAGTCTTCGACCGCGCCGGGCGTCAGCCAGCGCACGCCCGTGATCTCGTTGCGGAACTGCGTCATCACCTTGTAGTGCCAGTCGTGGCCGGGGAACCCTTCGTGCGCGGAGAGGTCTGCGAGCGCCGCGCGGTTGTTCTCCTTCAAGACCGCCGGGTCGTCTTTGCCCGAGGTCGTGACGTAGAAGCGCCCGACCCCGCTCTGCTTGAAGGGCGGCGCGGGATAATAAGCCGCGCCGTCGATGGAGGCGCGCAGGGGCGGCGGCGTCTCGACCACGTCGAGCTTGTAGTCGGCCGGCACGTCGAAGACTCCGGTCTTGCGCGCGTAGTCCACGAGCTTGACGCCCGCCTCCCTGTACCAGTCAACCATCTCTTTGTCGGTCTTCGGGTAGTCCTTGCCCAGCTCTTCGAAGACCGCCTGCGTGGCCTGCGGGCCGTCGGCGGGCAAAGTCATCCCGCGCTTCTGCCCGATCTGGCGCGCGAGGTCGATCATCTGCTTGCGCGTCTCCTCGACGATGGGCCACGACTCGTCGTAGAGCTTCGCGGCCGTCGTCTCCACGCGCAGGTTGTTCTTCAAGGCCCAGTTGTACTCCTCCTCGCCGAAGGCGTAGCGATCCTGCGCGAACTGCGCCTTGGGCGTGAGCTTGTCGCCCGCGGCGTCGAAGAAGGTCGTGCGGACGAACTCGGCGAACTTCTTGTAAGCCTCGGCCGCGGCCTGCGAAGCGTCGTCGAGCTGCTTGAGCATCTGGTCGCTCGCCTCGCCCGCGGCCAGACGCTCGCGCGCGGTTCCCGGGAGTTCCTTGGCGAAGTAGTCGGCGGTTTTGCCGGCCGAGGTCACGCCGTCGTCCAAGAGCATGCGGTGGTCGGCGGTGTTGCCGGACTTGACGCCCGCCTCCAACTGAGCTTGCGCGACCTGCAAGAACCGCGGGATGTCCGAAACTCTACTGGTCACGAGCCGCCACTCCTCGGGCGTGCCGTAAGACTTCTCGCCGGTCTGCGTCATGCCCTGCAACTGCCAGTCGATGGCGCGGAAGGGCTCGGAGACGTACGTGTCCACGGCGCGCTCCTGGTACTTGCGCGTCTGGTGCTGGCGCAGCAGGAACGCGATCTGCGCGAGCGCCACGTCACGGTCGATGCGGCGTGCGGGCGAGAGCGAGGCGGGGTCAACCCCCTGGAAAGCTTTTTGAGTATCGGCGAGCCAGCGGTCCTCTTCGGCGAGCGCCGCGGCCGAGTGGTCGCGCAGGCGGCCGTCCACGTCCTTGAGCGAGGGGTCGAGCCCCGCGCCGCCGAGGTAGGTGTTGACCGTCGGGTTGCGGCGCAGGAACTCGACGACGTACTTGTCGTGAATCGTCTTGAAGGCCGCGTCGCCGCCGCCGCCAGCGGGCGTCGAGGCCGGGGCGCTGTTCTGCGTCGGCTGCTGCACGCACGCGCCGGTCAAAAGGGCGGCCAGGAGCAGGAGGATTGTTCTTCTCATCTCTTCTTCTCTCGGGTCTGTTTCGGCAAAGTCCGGGAAAGCTTGTCGGCTGATGTATGGAGATTAACGCCGCGCGCGCGGCCGCCGCAACCGGGGCGCGCTTGTTCGGGCTTTCGTGAATCCGCTACACTGGCCGCGAATTTCATCCCGTCAGGACGAGTGGAAAGCTTTCAATGAGCGAACTGAACGAGCGGCGCTGGGCCGTCTTGAGCGAGCGGGGGTGTGAGGACTCGGGCCTCAGCTACGAGGAGGCCGCCGCCACGGTCGCGCGCCTGAAGGCCGAGCGCGTCAGCGGCCTCTGCGTCATCACGGACGCAGCCGCCGCGCACGTGCCCCGCGCGAAGAAGGCCGCGCCCAAGTCGGATGCCCCCGGCAACTCGAAGCCGAAGCGGAGCCGCAAGAAGACGAACACATAAACAAAGAAGCCCCTGCGGGGGCTTCTCCTTTTCCCTACTTCCTCGAAGCGTTGAGGCGCGAGGCGATGACCTTGGCGGCGGTGGCGCCGGCGCCGGCCGCGCCGCTGACGGTGGGCGCGAGCGGGTTCGAGACATCGCCGACCGCGAAGACCATTTCGGCGCTCGTCTCCTGCTCGCCGTCGACGACGATGTAGCCGTGCTCGTCCGTGTGCAGTTGGCCTGTACAGAGTTCCGTGTTCGGCTCGACCCCGACGCGCACCAGCACCCCGCGCACGGCCATCCGCATCGGCTTCAGCGCGCCCGCGCGCAGTATCTCCACCGACTCGACCCTTTCGCCGCCGAGAATCCGTTGCAGCGTCGTTTCGGTGAAGACGTTGATGCGGTGGTCGCTCTTGATGCGTTCGGCGAACTCTGGGCGCGCGCGCAAAGCCTTCCCGCGGTGGACGAGCGTGACCGTCGCGCAGGTGTCGGCGAGCAGCAGCGCGTTCTCGGCCGCGGCGTCTCCGCCGCCGACGATGAGCACATCCTCGCCTGCTACTTTGTCCCGGTCGAGCTGGCCCGATTCCAACACGCCGCGCCCCTCGAACTCCGACTCGCCGGGGACGCCCAGACGCCTGCGCCTGACCCCCGTCGCGACGATGAGAGCGATGCTCTGCAACTTCTCGCCGCTTTGCAGCAGCACGCGCTTCGTCCTCAAATCGACGCGGTCGATCTCGGCCTCAGTCCAGAGGTCGAACTCCTTATCTTCGACCTGCGCGGCGAACAGGTCGCGCAACTCGCGCCCGTTGGCGGCGCGCACGCCGAGGTAGTTCTCGACGGGGTTGTAGACCCTTAGCAACTGCCCGCCGATCTCGGCCGCCCGCTCGATGACGAGGGTGTCCAGCCCCAGTTCGTCGCACCACAGCGCCGCCGAGAGCCCCGCCGGCCCCGCCCCGATGATGATCACGTCGTGCATGTGCTCTTTAAGTGGACAGCGCCGCGGCCTGCCCCTTCAGCGCCTCGCGCAACTCCGCGGCCACCTCGTCGGGTTCGAGGCGCGAGGCGGCCGGCGCGCCGTCCCGGTCGAAGAACTTGACCGCCGAGGTCAGCTCGCTCCGGTCGGCCTTCCAGACCCCGAGCCCGCGTTCCAACGTGTTCAGCCGGCCGACGAGACCCGAAAGGTTGCGGCGCGTGACCCGCGGCCGCGTGTAGGTCTCGGCCCACGAGTGGTAGGCATAGTCGATGCGGTAGGCCCAGCCGTCCGCGTACGGGGTCGCGACGAGGAGAACATCGCCGCGCGTGTTGTGCGCCAGCGCCGTGTAGGGCGCGCCGTGGCGCGCGGGGTCGAACCCTTCGGGGCCGTAGAGGTCTTGCGCGAGCGTGACGACGGAGAGGCGCGACCCCTCCTCCTCGGCGACGCGCGAACGTCCGCTCGCGAAGCTCTCAAGCGTCCGCTCGATCCACGCCCAGCCCTCGCGCCACAGCGGCTCGTACTCGCCCGTGCGCGTCAAGACCCGCTCCACCTCCGGCAGGACGAGTTCGTAAGCGCGCCTTTCGTCAACCCGCTCGCCGCCCGCGAGCCGCTCGACCAGCGGCGAGTTGACGCCCGGCACGAACGGGTTGTCGCCGCCCTGAAGCAGGATGGACACGCGCACGGCGTTTTCGTTCGGGAACTCGGAGAAGTCTCCCGCCTCGGCCGCCGACACCAACTCGTCCCGCAGTCCCGGCGCGCGCTCGCCGTTCAAGACCGC
This sequence comes from Pyrinomonadaceae bacterium, assembly GCA_045807865.1. Classification (GTDB taxonomy): domain Bacteria; phylum Acidobacteriota; class Blastocatellia; order Pyrinomonadales; family Pyrinomonadaceae; genus QHXN01. Next base: position 19,322 of record JBJMGP010000214.1, on the reverse strand, counting down.
CCAGACCGACAGCACCCCGTCGGCGTCGAAGTGGTTGTTGGTGACGACCTCGACGCCGCGCGCCCACTCTTCGCGGCCGGGCCACGCGACGAAGTTCAGAGCGATCTCCGTCGAGGTGTCGGCGCGCAACTCCTCCGGCGTCTCGTTCCCCTCCCAGTGCGAAAGGTGCAGAGCGCCGTCCACCGTCCCGTCCACCGACAGCAGCGGCGCGCCGGCCAGCCCCTCCTGATAGAACTCGAACCTCATCGGTGAACTCCTTTTAATCGGTCACGCCCTTGATGCGGACGTGCGGGCTGAGGCGCGTGACGACGAGGCCGTCGCGCGCGCCGAAGCGGCAGGCGAGCGCGGTCTTGTCCTGAGCTTCCGGTTGGCCCTCCTCGCGGTACCAGAACTGGCAGTTGGTGCAGTCGCCGTTCCAGCAGAAGTCGCCGTAGGAGATGGTCTGGACGGAGAGGTACTGGAAGCCGCGCAGCAGGCTGTTGCGCTCGGGCACCTCGACGCGCCGGCCGAGGACTTCTATCTCGACCAGCCGCTCGTAAGGGGCGAACAGGTCTGGGTCGAGAGTGGTCTCGTCCGTGTGTTCCATCGCGGCCTCACCTGCGTAAGAAAAGGAAGTAGACAGTAGACAGCAGACAGCAGACAGCAGACAGGAGACAGGAGAAAGTCCCTCCTTATTGCGAACCCTACGGGTGTTATCTTCAACTTCCGCCGGGCGGAGCCATACTGGCTACTGGCTACTGCTCGGGTATGCCGGCCGGCCGTCGATGCTGACCTGATTCTTCTCAAGGCGATAGTCGCGCAGTCCGCCCTCGCCCTTCGCTACAGTTCAAGGGGTGTCGCGGATGCTGACTTCGAGCGTGAAGTTCGTGTCGGTCGCCTCGTCCTCGGGCCAGACGCTGATCTCGTAGTTGCCCGTCTTGGGGAGCGGCCCCGACCAGTCGGTCGGGTTCTGGCCCGCGTCCAACGGGTTCATGCCCGGCGCCCAGACGCCGAAGATGGCGTTCTTCTTCGTCGAGGTCAGGTGGAGCGTCAACGTCTGACCCTTGCGCGCGCGGAGGCGGTAGGTGATGGGATCCATCCCGCCGCTCTCGCTCGGGCCGCCCGTGGTGCGGCCTTTGAGGATGACGGTCGTGCGCCCCTTCGGGAAGCGGACGACGACGGTCTTGCCCCAGGCCGGGGCGGTCGTGAGCAGCAGGACGAGTAGCGCTGCGGCGAACTTTCTCATCGAGGATTTCTCCTTCATTCAGGGTAGGGGCTTGCAAGAACCGCCGCGCATGATAACACGGGCGGCGGCGTTTGATGCTTCTCAACGGCGGCGGGCGTGCGCTACACTTGGGGCAAAGGCCAAAGAGGAGGGAGACTGCGTTGGGACTCGTGATGTATATCAAGCCGGGGTGCTCGTACTGCCAGCAGGCGCGGGACTACTACAAGTCGAGGGGCGTCGAGTGGACTGAGTACGACGCGCAGAACGACCGCGCGCGCCGCGCCGAGATGTTCGCCTACTCGGGCGGCGACCCGACCGTGCCCTGCATCGTCGAGGACGGGGAGTACCTCCAGTCCGGGTTCGGCGACCCGCCGCGCGGTTGAACGGTGCACGACTAGCCCCGGCCGTGAGCCGGGCGAAGAATTTTGATTTTTGAGTTGAGATTTTTGATTTGAGGCCGTCGCGGGTCTACAATCCCGCACGGTCTCGGTGTTTCAATGCGCCACATCGCGAATCAAGAATCTAAAATCAGAAGGTCCTAAACCTTGATGGTTGGCAGGACGCTCCTCAACTACCGCATTACGGAGAAGCTCGGCGCGGGCGGGCAGGGGACGGTCTATAAGGCCGTGGACGAGCGGCTCGGCCGCACGGTCGTCATCAAAATCCTGAGCCCCGAGCTGACCGCGCGCGAGGTCAACCTCAAGCGCTTCGAGCGCGAGGCGCAGCTCGCCTCCTCTCTCGACCACCCGAACATCTGCACCATCTACGGGCTGCACGAGGCCGAGGGGCTGCACTTCATCGCCATGCAGTTCATCGAGGGGAAGAACGTCCGCCAGCTCGTCAACGGCCGTCCCCTCTCTTTAGAGAGCGCGCTCTCCATCGCCTACCAGGTCGCCGACGCGCTGACGGCCGCGCACTCCAAGGGCATCATCCACCGCGACATCAAGGCCGGCAACGTGATGGTCACCGCGTCGGGGCTCGCCAAAGTTCTAGACTTCGGCCTCGCCAAGCTGCTCGACGATAACAAGCAGGGCTCGGACGTACACCTCACGGAACTCGGCGTCCCTTACGGGACGGCGACCTACGCCGCGCCCGAGCAGGCCGCGGGCAAGAAGGTTGACCACCGCGCCGACATCTTCTCGACCGGCGTCCTGCTCTACGAGATGCTCGCGGGCATCTGGCCCTTCAAGGGGCAGACGACCGTCGAGGTGCGCTACGCCGTCCTGCACGACACGCCCGAGCCCATCGAGGAGGTGCGCAAGGACGAACCGCCGCCCTCCATTCAGAGGATGCTCGACCGCGCGCTCGCCAAGAAACCGGAGGAGCGCTACCCGCTCGCCTCCGAGCTGCGCGACGACCTGCGTGCCGCGATGCGCGAGGTGGCCGCCGCCCGCGGCGACCTCGACCCGCAGTCGAGCGGCGTGCCCTCGGAGATCGTCCCCTTCGCCGTCAGGCCGCGCCACGAGTCGGGCAGCAGCGGCGGCCTCGGCGGAAGTCTGCGCCGTTGGTGGCGCGGGCTGACCGGCTCCGAGAAGCAGGCCACGTCGCTCCCGCCCGCCCGCCGCGGCGGCTCGACGCAACCCGCCGGCGGCGCGACGACCTCCGGCTCCCCGCAGGCGCAGCAGCACGTCAGCCAGTTCGAGCTTGAGAAGTCGATTGCCATCCTCCCCTTCCGCAACATGGCCTCCGACCCCGAGGTCGGCTTCTACGAGTTCTCGCTCGCCGACGCCGTCATCACGGAGCTGGCGCGCAACCGCCAGCTCATCGTCCGGCCCTCTTCGATGATCGTGAAGTACCAGGGCAAGGACGTAGACCCGCGCGAGGTCGGGCAGGAGCTGAACGTGAGCGCCGTGCTCTCGGCCAACTTCCTGCGCGCGGGAGGCACGCTCCGCGTCAACGCACAGCTCGTCGATGTCATCACCGGCGACATGCTCTGGAGCGACCGCATCGACGCCACGGCCGACGACCTCATCGCGCTCCAGGACATGATCGCGCTCCGCATCAGCGAGGGGCTCAAGGTCGAGCCGCACCTCTCACAGTCGGCGCCGGCCGCGCCCGCGACGACCAACGCGCAGGCCTACGAAGAATATTTAAGAGGCCGCGCCGCCTTCGCCAAGTTCCTCTTCCACACGCTCGACCCCGAGGACTGTGACGAGGCCGTCGAGCACTTCCAGCATGCCATCCGCCTCGACCACACCTTCGCCCTGGCGCACAGCGGGCTCGGCGCCTGCTTCGCCAACCGCGTGCTCAAAGGTCTGGGCGGCGGCGACGACTACGAGCTGGCGGAGAACGCCTTCAGCCGCGCGCTCGACCTCGACCCGAACCTCATCGAGGCGCGCATCCTGATGGTCTTCATCTACCTCTCGCGCGGCGAGAAGCGGAAGGCGCGCGCCGAGGTCGCGCGACTGGCCAAGCAGGCGCCGAACGAGCCGGCCGTCTACTTCGTCAAGGGCGCGCTCCACCGTCTGGACGGCGAGTACGACCGCGCGCTCAGAGCTTTCGGCAAGCTCGCGCGCCTCGACCCCGCCGCCCGCGTCGTCGCCAGCTACAACCGCGCGCGCGTCTTCATGTATCAGCACCGCCACGACGACGCGCTGCTCGAACTCGAACAGGGCGCGCGCGTCGAGCCACACCACCCTCTGATCAGGACGTTTCAGGCGGTCATCCTCGGCCGGAGCGGCAACGCGGCCGAGGCCGTGCGCATCCTGCGCGAGGTGCTCGAAGAGCACCCGACGATGGACGGCATCCGCCCGCTCCTCGCGCAGCAGCTCATCGAACAGGGCGAGCTGGACGCGGCGCGCGCACAGCTCACCGACCGCGTGCGCGAGGCGGCCGACGCCGACCACGACATCGCCTACTGGCTCGCCACCGCGCACGCCATGCTCGGCGAGCGCGACGAGGCGCTCCACTGGCTCGACCGCGCCATCGACCTCGGCAACGAGAACCGCACGTGGTTCGAGTCCGACCCGAAGTGGGAGGCGTTCAGGGAAGACCCGCGCTTCATCGCCCTCATGCGCCGCATCGAGGCCGCGCAGCTTCAGGCGCAGCCGCGCGACATCAGCCAGACCGAGGCGGCCGACGGCGGCAGCTCCGCGCACCCCGAGGCTTACGAGGAGTTCCTCCAGGGCCGCGACGCGAGCGGGCGCTTCATCTACCACACGCTGGCGCGCGTCGATTCCGAAGAGGCGGTCGTCCACTTCAAGCGCGCCGTCGAACTCGACCCGAACTTCGCGCTCGCGTGGAGCGCACTGGGCGGCGCCTACGCGAACCGCGTCATCAAGGTCATCGGCGGCCCCGAAGACTACGAGCGGGCCGGCGAGGCTCTGGAGCGCGCGCTGGCGCTCAAGCCCGGTCTCCCCGAGGCGCGCATGCACATGGTCTTCGTCGAGCTGGGGCGGGGTAACAAGGCGCGCGCCCGCGAGCTGGCCGAAAAGCTCGTGCGCGAGACGCCGAACGACGTGGGCGCGCAGTTCGCCTACGCCACGGTCGCGCGCCTCGACGGGCGTTACCAGGATGCGCTCGACGCTTACGGCCGCATGCTCAAGATCAACCCGGCCGAGCGCGTCGTCGTCAGCTACAACCGCGCGCGGGTCTTCCTCTACCAGCACCGCCACGACGACGCCGAGGCCGAGCTGAACCTCGGCGCGCAGATGGAGCCGAACCACCCGTTCGTCAAATCCTTCAAGGCGATCATCTCCGCCTACCGCGGCGACCTCGAAGGCGCGATGCGGACGATGACCGAGGTCTTGCGCCGCAACCCGGACATGGACGGCGTGCGCCCGCTCTACGCGCAGTTCCTCATACAGTGGGGCGACCTCGACCGCGCGCGTGACGAGCTGACCGAGAAAGCCCTGCGCGTCGCGCGCGCCAACTTCGACGTGGCCTACTGGGTCGCGAGCGCCTACGCCATGCTCGGCGACGCCGACGCGGGCTTCGAGTGGCTCGGCCGCGCCATCGACATCGGCAACGAGAACCGCCGCTGGTTCGAGGCCGACCCGCACTGGGAGCCTCTGCGCGAAGACCCTCGCTTCGCGGAGTTGATGAGCCGCATCGGCGACCCCGCCGTGCGCGCCAACGAAGCCCGACAGCAGTAAACAATAAGGGTAAGGAGGAAAGGGCAAGGGGGAAGGGGAGACCGGAGGCGCCTGGCTTTTCATCTTCCGATGAAGACGAAAGACACGCTGCCCCCATCCTCCCTTTACCCCTTCCCCTTTACCCTGTCCCCTTCGACATTCCCCCTGACCCTTCTTTATCGCGGAGGATGCCGGTGAGCACCTTCGTCGTCGGCGACGTTCACGGCCGCCGCAAGCAACTCTGCCACCTGCTCTCCATGCTCCCGCGCGAGGCGGGACGGGATACCCTCGTCCTGCTCGGCGACCTCATCGACCGCGGCGAGGACATCGTCGGCACCGTCGCGGATGTGCTTGAGCTGCAACAGTCCGCGCCCGCGGGCTCGGTCGTCACCCTGCGCGGCAACCACGAGCAGATGCTCCTCGACTTCCTCGACGAGGGCGCGCCGCTCTGGCTCCACCCGGCCGTCGGCGGCCAGCACACCTTCGGCCAGTACACGGGCTACAAGCTCAACGACGAGCTGCGCTCCTGGTGGGAGGAGGCGCAGCGCCGGCTGCTCGACGCCCTCCCGGCCGAACATCTCACGTTCCTGCGCGCGACCACTCTCTTCCACGAGGACGAGCACGCCCTCTACGTCCACGCCGGGCTCGACGGCGAGAAGCACCCGCAGGAGACGGACGCGCGCCACCTCCTCTGGTCGCGCGATCCCGATTTTTATAAGCACTACTACGGCAAGCCCTGCGTCTTCGGCCACACGCCGACGCCCCTGCTGCCTCTGCTCGGGCGTTTGGGGCGCCACGGCATCTACATCTCGCACAGCGCCATCGGCATCGACACCGGCTACGACCCGACCTGCCCGCTCACCTGTCTCCAACTCCCCGAGTTCAATCTCTACCAGACCTTCGCCGACGGCCACACCGCGCACTTCCACATGACCAACTTCCTCCCCGAGCCCTTCCGCAAGTTCCAGCGTAACGGCCACCCCGCCTGATATACTCCCTTCCACATTCGGACAGGGAGGACTTCTAAAGATGCTTCAGGAAGGCGACGCCGCGCCCGACTTCGAGACGCGCGACGGCGAGGGCAACCCGTTCAAACTCTCCGACCTGCGCGGCCGCAAGGTCGTGCTCTACTTCTACCCGAAGGACGACACGCCCGGCTGTACGAAGGAGGCCTGCTCCTTCCGCGACTCGTTCGCCGAGTTTAAAGGTCGCGGCATCGAGGTGCTCGGCGTCTCGACCGACGACGAGAAGTCGCACCGCAAGTTCGCGGAGAAGTACAGCCTCCCCTTCAAACTCCTCGCCGACACCGACCACCGCGTCGCAGACCTCTACGGCGTCTACGGCGAGAAGCAGTTCATGGGGCGCAAGTACATGGGCGTCGCGCGCAAGACCTTCCTCATCGACGAGGAGGGGCGCCTGCGCAGAGTCTTCGACCGGGTCAAGGTGGACGAGCACGCCGACGAAGTGTTGAAGGCTTTCGAACAACCGGACGCTTAACGACAGGCAACAGGCACGCTGTCATGGACGACGTAGCCGAGTACAACCGCAAACGCTGGAAGGCGCTGGCCGAAGGCGGCGCCCTCTACACACGCCCCATGCTCGACCTTGATGTTGAGCAGGCGCGCGCGCGGCTCGACCCGGGCGGCTGGCTCGGCGAACTCGAAGGCCGCCGCGTGCTCTGCCTCGCGGGCGGCGGCGGGCGCGAGTCCGCGTGCTTCTCGCTCCTGGGTGCCGCCGTCACCGTCTTCGACCTCTCGCCCGAGCAACTCGAACGCGACCTCCTCGCCGCGGCGCACTACGGCGCGCGAATCGAGACGGTGCGCGGCGACATGCGCGACCTCTCGGCGCTCGACGGCGCCGCCTTCGACCTGGTCTGGCACGCTTACTCCATCAACTTCGTGCCCGACGCGCGCGCAGTCTTCCGCGAAGTCGCGCGCGTCGTAAGGCCGGGCGGCCTCTACCGCCTCATGTGCGCGAACCCCTTCGCCATGGGCGCGTCACCTCAAGACTGGGACGGGCGCGGCTATGCGCTGACACAGACTTACGCCGAGGGCGAATTGGTGACGGCCCCGGACGAGCGCTGGGTCTACGAGCGCGAGCCGCGCGAGCCGGCCCCGCCGTCGCGCGAGTACCGTCACGGCCTGGGCGCGCTCCTCGGCGGGCTGGCCGCAGAGGGCTTCCGCCTCCTGCGCGCCACGGAGGACGTGAGCACCTACCCCGATGCCTCAGCCTCGCCGGGCACATGGCCCCACTTCGTCTCGGTCGTGCGCCCCTGGCTCGCCTTCCTCTCGGCCTACGACCCGCCGGCTTAAAGCGGCCCCGCATACCCCCGAGTCTCGGAAGAGAACCCGCTCAAAAATTCCTCTTGACCAGCCTACGACGAAAGTAGTAGATTCAACCTCAATCGTAGTAGGAACGTTTTTCGACGGAGGCGCGTGTGGCGAAAGAGTCGGACGTGAGGCTGACGAAGTTCGAGCTGGAGGTGATGGCCGCGCTGTGGGAGCTGGGGAGCGCGTCCGTGCGGGAGGTGCAGGAGCGCTTGCCGGAGAAGCGGCGCCCGGCCTACACGACCGTGCAGACCATCGTCTACCGGCTCGAAGAGAAGGGCGCGCTGCGGCGCGTGAAGAAGGTCGGCAACGCGCACGTCTTCGAGCCGGTGGTCACGCGGCGCGCGACCGTCCGCCGCCTCTTCGGCGAGCTGCTCGGCTTCTTCGGCGGCTCGCCGCGGACGCTGATGGCGCAGCTCGTCGAGGGCGGCCACCTCACGCTCGAAGACCTGCGCGAGGCCGAGGAGATGCTGGAGAGGTTGGAGTCCGACAAGGCCGCGGCGGATGAAAAGGTCGCGGTCGAAAGTCGGTCGAAGGCAACAGGCCGTAAGGCCGGCGGCAAAGGGAGGCGGCGGTGAGCGCTCTACACGAAACGTACGCGCGGGCGTCCGCGCGGCTGTGGCCGGCGCTGGCCAACCACATGTGGCAGGCGACGCTCTTCGCGTTGCTCGTCCTCGCCGCGACCCTTCTGTTACAGCGCGCGGCGCCGGCGCGCGTGCGCTTCGCGCTGTGGCTCGCCGCGGCGTTGAAGTTCGCGCTGCCCGCGGCGCTCTTCGCGCTGCTCGGCGGGGCGTTGGACGTGAGAGACATCCTGCCAACGTCGGACGGGGCGACGGCGCCGCTCGTCTTGAAATTCGCGGAGCCGGTGCAGATTCAGCCGGACGCCAAAGAGTCGATTGTCCCGGTGTCCGGGGCGCAGGGCCACACGGAAATCTTCTGCCTGCTGACGCTCGCCTGGGCGTCGGGCGCGTTCGTGCTCTTCGCGGTGTGGCTGGTGCGCAGGCGCGAGTTCGTGCGTTCGGTGCGAAGCGGAGTTGAAGCCTGGTCTGGGCGCGAGTTCGAGACGCTCGGGCGCGCGCGTGTGCGGCTCGGCCTCAAGACGAAGGTGCTGCTCGTGCTCTCGGAGGAGGGGACGGAGCCGGGCGTGTGGCGCACGCGGCGCCCGGTGCTCGTGCTGCCCGAAAGGGTGGCGGCGCAGTTGGACGAAGAGGAGTTGGAGACGGTGCTGCTCCACGAACTGGCGCACGTCGAGCGGCGCGACAATCTGTGGGGAAACTTTCAGACGGCGCTCGAATGCGTCTTCTGGTTCAACCCGTCGGTGTGGCTCGTCGGGCGCCGCCTGCTCGCCGAGCGCGAGCGCGCGTGCGACGAGCGCGTGCTCGAAGCGGGCGGCGCGGCCGGCGCGTACGCGGCCGGCATCCTGAAGGTCGTGCGCTTCTGCTCGGGCTGGCGCGTGGCCGGCGTGTCGAGCGCCGCCTCGGGCTCAAACCTTCGAAGGAGGATCGAGATGATTATGCGTGGGGAAGGGGGCGCGTCGCGTGTGCGCGCGTGGCACCGCGCTCTGGTGTCGGGGGCGGCCGCGGCGGCGCTTCTGCTGACCGTGGGCGCGGGGGTGTTCGGCGGCGCGCGGGCTCGGATGCTCGAACCCGTCGAAGGGGGAGCGCCGCAGGCGCGCGTCCGCGTGGTGGAGCAGGACGACGAAGGGCAAAGGGGGCCGGCGGTCGAAGAGATCGAGCAGGCGCAGGAGGTTCTGGTCTTCTTCGAGCAGACGGCCGGCGCGCCGGTCGCCATCACCGAGGCGAAGATGCGACAGATCACGCTCGCGCAGTTGCGCCGCGCCGACGACGAGGGGGCAGACGCGTCCGGCGACGAGGAGTCGCCCTCTTTCATCACGCTGCCGTCGGTCAGGCTGGCGAACATTTCGGCCAGGGAGGTGCGCGAGGTCGGAGTGGGTTTCACGACCGGCGGGCGCATGAACGTCGTCTCCGGCTACGCGGCGCCGATGAGGCCGGGCGAGTCGCAGACGATACGCTCCGACTGGCGCCGCCGCAACGTCATCATCCCGGGCACGCTCGCCGACGTGAAGCTGCGCGTCGTCTGGGTGACGTTCGCCGATGGGACGCAGTGGGGGGCACGGCTGCGCAACCCGAACGCGCCCCTGTCTCCGCCCAACCCGCCTAACGCACCCAACGTTCTCAACGCGCCCGGTGCGCCCAACCCGCCTGCCCCCCCCGGCCCGGGCAACGACGTGGGAGGCGTGGTCGTCGGGGGGCGCGGCGAAGGTGCTGCGGTCGGGGGCGGTCGCGGCGTCGGCAGGGGTTCGGGCGGCGGGGCCGGTGTCGGCGGGCTCGGCGGGCAGAAGCTCTACGCGCCGGAGCCGGAGTACCCGCCCATCGCGAAGGCCGCGGGCGCGGAAGGCACGGTCAGCGTGAGGGTCACGGTGGACGAGGAAGGGAACGTCGTCGCGGCCAGGGCCGTCTCGGGCCACCCTCTGCTTCAGGCGGCGGCCGTGGACGCGGCCCGCGCCGCGAAGTTCAAGCCCACGTTCCTGGAGGGTAAGCCCGTCAAAGTCATCGGCGTTATCTCCTACGAGTTCACGCTCAAGTAGTCGGGTCGGTGCTGTCAGCAAGTAAACACAGAGACACAGCTGGTTGAGTTAAGACTTCTACAAGCTGTGTCTCTGTGTCTCTGTGTTGAATTCTTACCCGACCCGGCTCCATGTAGAATGGGGCGCCATGTCCACGCACAGAATCATGCTGCGCTCGCGCGAGCGCGAAGACCTGGTCGAGTTCACAGAGGAGGTGGGCGAGATCGTGCGCGGGGCGAGCGTGCGCGAGGGCGTCTGCATACTCTTCGTGCGCCACACGACCGCCGGCCTCACGGTCAACGAGAACGCCGACCCGGACGTGCCGCGCGACATGCTCCACGCCCTGCGCACGCTCATCCCGCAGCACGGCATGGGCTTCAAGCACGGCGAGCAGAACTCCGACGCGCACATCAAAGCCTCGCTCGTCGGCCCCTCGGTCACCGTCCCCTTCGCAGACGGCCGGCTCCTCCTCGGCCGCTGGCAGGGCATCTTCCTCTGCGAGTTCGACGGCCCGCGCCGCCGCGAGGTGGTCTTGACGATAGTAGACAGCGCGTAGTCCGCGGGGCTTTACCAGGCGCGCGACCAGCGCGGGCCTGTGTGTTCGTCGTCGCGCAGCCGCGTGTCGAGGCCGGCGCGCAGTTCGAGGAGGCGGCCCATGAGCCAGAGCAGGTCGGAGAGGCGGTTGAGATACGGGACGACGTGCGGGTTGAGTTCGGCGCCGGTCTCGCCCAGCCGGACGACGGCACGCTCGGCGCGGCGGCAGACGGTGCGCGCCACGTCGTAGGCGGCGGCCGCAGCGTGGTCGCCGGGCAGAGACCAGTCGGAGAGGATGCCTTCGGTCGCCTCTATCCGCGCGACGTGCGCGGTGAGCGCCTCGACCATCTCGGGCGTGACGTAGGTCGTCGGCGACTCCGCGCCGCCCGCGGGGCTCGCGATGGCGCCCGCCACCGTGAACAGCTCGCGCTGGATCGACTTCGTCAGCTCGCGCACCTCCGCGTCCTCGCAGATGGCACGCGCGAACCCCATCGAAGCCCCCAACTCGTCCACCGTCCCGTACGCCTCCACGCGCACGTCCGCCTTCGACACGCGCGCCCCGCCGATCAGCCCTGTGTCACCCTTGTCGCCGTGCTTGGTCGCGATGCTCATTGACAACTCCTCTTCATAAAGCCGTGTACCGTTGCTGCCTCCGTAAGAGCCATAAAAAGACGGGGCCGCCGGCGAGCGCGGTGATGGCGCCGACGGGCAGCTCGCCCGCGCCGAGGGCCGTGCGCGCGACGGCGTCGGCCAGCATCAGGAAGGCCGCGCCGAGCACGAACGAGCAGGGCATCACCACGCGCACGTCCTCGCCGAAGATCTTCCGCACGGCGTGCGGGACGATCAGCCCGACGAAGCCGATGGTGCCGCCGACCGCCACCGTCACGCCCACGATCAAAGAGGACGCCACGTAGACGAGCCGCTCGCTGCGCCGCACGTTGACGCCGAGGCTCTGCGCCGTCTCCTCGTCCACGGCGAGCAGGTGCAGGTCGCGCGCCAGCAGGAGGAGGATGACCCAGCCGGGGACGAGGAAGAGGAGCATCCGCCAGATGAGGTCGAAGCCGACCACGTCCAGACTCCCGATAGTCCAGCGCAGGATTTGGAGCGCGCGCGAGTAGTCCGCGAAGTACTGGATGACGACGACGCCGGCCGCCGCCACCGTGTTCACGACGACGCCCGCCAGCAGCAGCGCCCCGGGCAGCACGGTCGCGCCCGTGCGCGCGAGGCGGTAGACGACGACCACGCTCAGGCACGCGCCCGCGAAGGCCGCGACGAAGACGAAGGGCAGCCCCGCGACCTTCGCGCCCGCCCCGAAGGCAATCGCCACGCTCGCGCCCAGCGCGCCGCCGCCCGAGACGCCGAGCGTCAGGGGCTCTGCCAGAGGGTTGCGGAACATCGCCTGCAACGCCGCGCCCACCAGCCCCAGCGACGCCCCGACCACGCCCGCCATCAACACGCGCGGCAGGCGGAGCCCGAAGAAGATGAGCCGCGCCCTCTCGTCCGTCCGCAGGGCGTAGAGGTCGAGCCGCTGATACCCGACCCACAGCGAAAAGAGCGTCGTGACGACGAGGACGAGCGACAGCCAGAGCAGCGCGCGCCGCAGACGCACGCCCGCGGATTTTTGATTTTGACTTAAGGACAACTAGCGCCTTTCATGTCGCGCGGCTCACACCCGCTCGCCTAACGCACGCGGTACTGTCTCCGATTCTAAAGCAAAAATCCTCACAGCTCCGACCAGACGAACGTGCGGCCGAAGGCCCGGCGCGCGCGGACGTGCTCGTCGCCGTAGACCTCCGCGAGCACCTCGTCGCGGAGGACTTCGGAGGGCGCGCCCTCGGCCGCGACCTCCCCGAGGCGGATGGCGTAGACGCGGTCGAAGTCCGGGTCTAAGAGCGTCAGGTCGTGCGTGACGACGAGCGCGGTCATCCCTTGCGTGTCGCGCAGGCGGCGGAGGTGACGGATGAGGCCGGCGCGATGTTTGAGGTCGAGCGCGGCCGAAGGCTCGTCGAGCAGAAGGCACTCGGGCTCCTGCGCCAGCGCGCGCGCGAGCGCGACCAGTTGACGCTCGCCGCCCGACAGTTCGGTCACGGGGCGCGCTTCGAGGTGCGCGGCGTCCACGGCCGCCAGCGCCGCGCGCGCCGCGTCGAGGTCGCGGCCTGTCTCAAAGCGGAAGCGGGTCGTGTAAGGGCTCCGCCCCGTCAGCACGACTTCGAGCGCCGAGAACGGGAAGACGGTCGAGACGCCCTGCGGCACGTAGGCCACGCGCCGCGCGCGCTCCCGCGCCCCGACGCGCGCGAGCGGCACGTCGCCCAGTAAGACCTCGCCCGCCGAAGGCTTGAGCAGCCCCGCCAGCAGGCGTATGAGCGTGGACTTGCCCGACCCGTTCGCGCCGACGAGCGCCGACAGACGCCCGCGCTCGACCTTAACGTTCGTGCCGCGCACGACCTCGGGTTGCCCCTCGGCGTACGCGAACCTCAGCCCGCGCCCTTCGATGAGCACTTCAACCTGTGTGTCTGCCGGCATGCTTCTTTGCATGGAAAAGAAATTAACAGGGATAGACAGGATAAGCAGGATGGGGATTTAAAATTTGAAATTCCAAATCCTATCCATCCTGTCCATCCATGTTAATTCTCCCCTCACTTCTTCTCGAACGCCTCGGGGTGGATGAGTTCGGCGAACTTGCGCGCGGAGGCGCCGACGAGCTGCGAGGGGTGAAGCACGGTCTCGTCGCGGACGGGGTGGACGCGACCCTCACGCACGGCGCGCAGCGTCGGCAACTCCTTCCAGACGGCGAGCGTGTCCTCGTCGAAGTTGCCGGCGTCCTTGTGCATCATCAGGTCGAGAATCACGTCCGGGTCGAGCGCGACGACCGCCTCCTTCTGCATCTTGCCCCAGCCCTCGCGCGTGGGCGGCGAGATGGGCTCGCCCCCCGCGGTGCGTATGAGCTGCGCGATGAAGCTGTCGCCGCCCGCCGTGTAGAGGTCGCGCAGCGTCCCCGGCACGCGGTCTACGACGCAGAGCACACGCTTCCGCGGCAGACGCTCGGTCGTGAGGCGGACGGTCTCGACGCTCGCGCGCGTCTGTTCGAGCAGCTTGCGGGCGGCCTCCTCGTCGCCGGTCGCGCGGCCGACCAGCTCAATCGACTTGTAGGCGTCTTCGAGCGTCTGGCTGGGGACGGAGAGCGTCTTGATGCCGGCGGCCTCGACCTTGTCCTTGACGAACTGCGCCTGCGCGTCGGAGAAGACGACGAGGTCGGGCCGGAGCGCGGCGATCTGCTCCATGTTCGGATTGTTCCAGCCGCCGACGCGCGGGAGCTTGTTCGCCTCGGGCGGGTACGAGCAATAGTCCGAGACGGCGACCACGCGGTCGAAGGCGCCGACGCCGTAGAGGATCTCGGTCGTGCTCGGCGTGAGCGAGATGATGCGCGCCGGCTTGCCAGACAAAGAGGGCACGAGCGGCCCCGGGTTCCCGCAGCCCGCACAGAGCAGCAGCGCCACGACGAATAGGATGACGACCTTACTCTTCATCTCGTTCCCGACCCTCTTCATGAAAACCGGCGGGGCTCGACTCCGCGCCGAAGGGGCAGTGCCGGCAGCCGCTCTCGCAGCAGTAACCGCGCCGCAGGTGGTAGCCTGCGGTGAAGACGACGTACCCGCCCTCGCGGTAGAAGTCCAGGCCCTCGACGAGCGGCCGCCTCTCCTGCGAACTTAACACGTCGGCCATCTTAGAAGCTGAACGACGCGCCCGCGCGGGCGTTGATGCCGGGCGTGCGGAAGCCGTTCTCGTAGTAGTCGCGGTCGAAGACGTTCTCGATCTTGCCGAACAGCCGCAGGCGGCGCGACTCGGCCAGCGGGAAGGTGTAGCTCGCCGTCAGGTCGCCCTTGCGCAGGCCGTCGAAGCGGAAGGCGCGGCTCGTGAACGTGCCCGGGTCGAAGATCGGCGCGAGGTAGTCGCTTGAGGCGACGAGGTCGAAGTTGACGGCGACGCGCCGGCCGAGCCGCGCGTTGGCGACGAGCGTGAACTGGTGCTCAGGGATTGCGAACGCGCGGAGCACGCCCGCGACCGAAGGGCGGCGCAGGTCGCTGTTGACGAAAGTGTAGGAGGCAAAGAGGTCGAGCCAGCGCACGGGCGCGAACTCGCCGCTCAGCTCCGCGCCGCGCGAGAGGCCGCCGCCCGTGTTGAGATAGCCGCCGAAGCGTCCGAACGGGTCGGCGGGCGTGTTGCCAAAACCAACCACCTCTTGCAGGCGCGTGTAGAAGTATGTGGCCGACAGACGCACGCGGTTCGAGGCGAGCGTCTGGTCAACGCCTGCGTCGAAGGCGATGGAGCGCTCGGGCGCGAGCCGCGGGTCGCCGAGCGCGCTGTAGCCGAAGAAGGAGTCGAAGAAGGTGCCGAAGCGCTCGTAGAGCGAGGGCTTGCGGTAGCCGTTGCCGACGTGCCCGCGCAGTTTCGTGCTGGTCGAACGGAAGAGATAGGCGATTGAGCCGTCGCCGGTGTAGGCGGTGGGCGGCGAGTCGAACGAAAGACCGGCGTAGGGTGCCCCGGCCGTCGGCGTGAAGCGCGGCGCGCCGAGCTTGAACGTCTGCGCGCGGAAGGCGGCCGAGAGTTGGAGGCGCTCGTCGAGGAAGCGCAACTGGTCCTGCACGAAGAAGGCGTGGCTGTGCTCGTCCACGTCGGCCGAGGAGTCGCCGGCGGGCGTCACGTCGTTGAAGCTGGTCGAGAAGGTCTCGCGCTCGAACTCGTAACCGGCATTAATCAGATTGTGTTTGCCGAGGCGGAAGTCCGTGCGCGCGTTGAGCGTGTTGACGGTGCCGTCGAAGTCGTTGACGGTCGAGCCGCGCGGCTCGAAGAAGAAGTCGGCCGGGTTGCCGGGGACGCCGGGGCCTTCGTTGAGCGTTCGGTGGGTCGAGAGGCCGTGGTAGGTGACGGAGTAGCCGAACGCCTCGGACGTGCGCTGCGCGAAGGTGACGGCGCCGGAGAAGAAGCGCGCCGCGCGCGAGAAGTCCGGGTCGTTGGCCGCGGGCAGGAAGGTCGCGCCGTTCAGGTCGAGTTGACTGAGGGCCGTCCCCGATTCGTAACGGCGCAGCTCCGCGCGCGCGACGGGGCGCGCGTCCACGATGCCGGTCGCGGGCAAAGTGCCGACGGCCTGCGGCTCTTCGTTGAGCTGCGCGAAGGAGTCGGAGGCGTAGACGCGAGCGGACAGAGTCGCCGTCGGCGTCAGGCGCAGGAGCGCGCGGCCCTGCGCGTTGGTCGAGCGCGCCGCGTCGTCGCCGTCGACGCCCCTGGAGACGTTGAGGTGCGAGAGGCCCGCGCTCCAGACCACGCGCTCGGCCTCGCCCGCGGAGCCGGAGAACTGCGCGCGGCCGCGTGCGAACCCGAGCCCGCCGCCTTCGGCGAAGAGCTGCCCGCGGAAGGGGCCGCCCCCCTCGTCGGTGACGACGTTGACGACGCCGCCCATCGCGTTCGTACCGTAGAGCGAAGAGCCGGAGCCGCGCAGGACTTCGACGCGGCCGGCGTCGGTCATCTGTATGTCGGAGAGGAGGCTCGTGGCGTCTGCCTCGGGCGCGGACGGGTCGCGGAAGCGCAGGCCGTCGATGAGGACGGAGGTGTCCTGGTTGCGCAGGCCGCGCGTCTTGATGGAGACGAGCGAGCCGGGGCCGCCGAGCTGCTGCACGCGCAGGCCGGGCACGGTCGTCAGGGCGTCGGTCAAGGTCGCCTCGTCGCGCTCCTCGATCTCGCGGCGCGTGACGGTGGTGACGGCCTTCGAGACCTCGTCCGCGGTCTGCGGCGTGTCGGAAGCGGTGACGACGACCTCGGCCGCGACGCCCGCCACTTCCAGACGCACGTCGAGCGTGGAGGATGCTTCGCGCGCGAGTGTGACCGCCTGCGCCGCTTTGGGCGCGAAGCCGCGCGCCTCGACTTCGACGAGGTACTCGCCCGGCGCGAGTCGCTCGAAGCGGTAGGCGCCCGAGGCGTCCGTGACGGTGGAGAGCCTGACCCGTGTCCGGGCTCGCTCGTAGAGCGTGACGTTGGCGCCCGGCAGGGCCGCGCCCCGCGGGTCTGTGACGCGCCCGGAGAGGAGCGCCCCCTGTTGTCGGCCCAGCGCGAGCGCGGGCAGGCAGGCCGCGAGCAGCAGCGCGCAGACGGTGACAAACGTGCGGTTCAAAATCTCTCTCCTCATCTCGAAAAACTCCTCTCGCGGCGTGGGCGGGGCGGCCGCGTGCCGCGGGAGAGAGAAAGCGGGGCCAAAGTGTTAACGCGGTGGGCGGCACGAGAGAGTCCGGCCCTTAAAAACGAAAGCCCTCGGTCTTCCGAGTGGAAGACCGAGGGCTTGCCGGATGAACTCGCATGAAAGCCGCAGGGTCTGTGCGTCCGGCGCCGCCCGATTAACTCGAACGACCGACCCCAACGCGCCCGCGGTTCACGCCCGACGCCACTCGCCCTTTCCCGGGGCGCTTGAGCGGTCGCCTCCGTCGGTACTAGCCGTTAGCTTTTAGCTAAAGACAAGAAGCTAAGAGCCGACAGCTCACGGCTCATAGCTTCTACACACAGGCAAGGTTTCCTGACTCCCGGCTCGGACGCGCCGCACCCGTGTGGCCTTCCCCGACGCGGGTCGAGTGACCTCTGGCTTGCAGAAGAGGGTGCGGAGCGAATCGCCGGTACACAGTGGCGGGAACCGTGCGGGCTTTGCACCCGACTTCCCTTTGAACCTGCGACGGCCGGCCCGAAAGTCTCGGGCCGGAACAGCGATGAAACTTGAATTTGAAAGAGCTAAAGCCCGGGCCCGTGCGTGTCTCTGTCCGTCCCGGCTTTGAGGTGAGACACGCTAACACCGCTCCGGCACGCGGTCAAGCCGGGTCGGTCAGTCGTCCTTCCTTTCGGCGACGGCCTTGCGGAGCTTGCCGACCAGCTCGCGCGCGGGGGCTGAGTAGTCGCCGTTGGGGGCGAGGCGCAGGTACTCCTCATACTCGGCCAGCGCCCGGGCGGGCTCGTCCAGCTTGAGGAGGAGGTTGCCGGCGAAGAGGTGGCCGTCCGGGAAGTCCGGCTTGAGCTGGAGCGCGCGGCCGATGTGCGGGGCGGCGCTGCGCGCGCGGCCGGTGTCGAGGTAGAGGCGGCCGAGCGCGAGGTGCGCCTGCCACGAAGCCTCTTCGAGCTTGAGCGCGGCGCTGAGAGCCTCCTCGGCCTCGGCCGTCTTCTTCAGGCGGCGCCGCACCTCGCCGAGCGAGACGAGCGCGGCCGACGAGCGCGCGTCGATCTCCGCGGCGCGCGCCAGTGCGGCCTCGGCCTCTTCGAGCCGCCCGGCCTTCGTGTGCGCCGAGGCGAGCAGCATCTGCGCCGCGAAGAAGTCCGGGTAAAGCTCGACGGCGTGTCGCAGGCGCGCGAGGCCCTCCTCGTCCTTCCCCTTCGCGAGCGAGGCGGCCGCGCGGTCGTACTCCTTGCGCGCCTCCTCGGGCACGCGCGCGTCCACCGAAGAGGCGGGCAAGGCGGGGGCGCCGGCGGCGCAGTTGGGCGAGGTCGTGTCGGGCAGCAGCTCCACGTCGAGGTAGGAGCGGAAGATGATGAGCAGCTCGACCTGGCGCCGCTCGGGCTGGTGGCACTCGGCCGAGACGTTGACGACGTACTGGCCGCGCGGGAGTTGTGCGAAGCGGAAGCGGCCGCGGTTGTCGGTCGTCATCTGGTCGATGGAGCCGCCGCCGACGCGCTCCAGGGAGACGCGCACGCCCTGCGCGGGCGTGAGTGCGTCGGCGAAGCGCACCTGCCCCGTGATGTCGCCCAAGTTGGTCGCGGGGTTGTAGGTGTCGCGGTCGCGCTCGGTGTTCTGCGCGCGCGGCGCCGCCGCCGACAGGGCGGCGAGCAGGAGCGCGAGGAGCGAGTAAAGGAGGCTCCGGAACAAGTTGGACGTGCCCTCCTCTGCGGTGGTCGAAGCGCGCCGGGTTGCAAGGGGACGGCGACAATATCCACCCGCCGCGCCCTAAAAGGCAAGGAGGGAGGGCTCCCCTCGGAGAACCCTCCCTCTCTGGAAGCGGCCCGCCTCGGCGGGCGGGCCTTGTGGGCCGACGGGTCGCGCGGGCTAGAAGCTGTACTTGAGCCCGAACTGGATGAGACGCGGCGGCACGGCCGTCGAGTTGATGAGCCCGAAGGTCGAGGGCGTGCCGATGTTGACCACCGACGGGAAGCGGAAGACCGGGTGGTTGAAGAGGTTGAAGAAGTCGCCGCGGAAACTGAACTGGTGGCGCTCGCCGAGGTGGAAGTGCTTGATGAGCGAGAGGTCCCAGTTGACTTGGCGCGGCCCGCGGAAGGCGTTGCGCGGCGTGTTGCCGAAGCCGGTCGCCCCGGCGTTGGCGGCGAAGCCGGCGGCGGGGATGATCGGCGCCGTCGTGAAGCAGGCCGGGTTGAGGTAGCGCGCGAGGCGCTGCTCAAGCGTGCCCTGTGTGTAAGCCGACTCGATGCTGGAGCAGGTGAACTGCGCGGTGCCCGCCGCGGTGCCGAAGATGCCGCCCGAGGTCGAGTCGGTCACGGAGAAGGGCAGGCCCTTCTGGTAGACCGTGATGCCGCTCACCGTCCAGCCCCTGAAGAGCTGGTTGTCGAGGAAGCTC
>JBJMGP010000213.1:0-17253 GCA_045807865.1 Pyrinomonadaceae bacterium | reverse complement strand
CTGCGGGAGATAGGCAAGTAGACAGGAGTCAGGAGTCAGCAGAAAAAAAGTCGGAGGCCGCGAGAACTCATCTTCTCGCGGCCTCCGACTTTTTAAGCAACGATATCTTTCTACTGTCTACTTCCCCTATTCTCCCGCCTGCTGCGCGGTGAAGATGCCTTTGTCGATCTGGCGGGGGTCGCCGATGACGACGAACTGTAGGTTGCGCATGTAGGTGTTGGCGGCGCGCTTCACGTCGGCCGGCGTGACGGAACGGAGGCGGTCGATGAAGACGGCCGAGTTGCGCCAGCCGCCGCCGATCAACTCGTATTGCGCCAGCTCGCCGGCCTGCGCCGCGTTCGTCTCCTGCCCGAGGTAGTAGCGCGTCAGGAACTGCTGTGCGGTCGCCTTGATCTCGTCAGGGTTGATCTCCTGCGTCTGGAGCCGCGTGATCTCGCGCAGCATCACCTGCACGGCCTGGTTGGCGTCCACGGCGGTGACGTAGATGCCGCCGGTGTTCGCCCCCTGACTGTTGAGGAAGGCGTCGGGCGCGTAGGAGAGGTTGCGGCGCACGCGCACCTCCGTGTAGACGCGGTTCTGGAGGATGCTCGACGCGACGCGCATCGGGTAGATGTCGTCGGAGGTGAGCGGCGGCGCGGCGAAAACGCCCTGTATGTAGTTGGTCGGCAGCGGCCGCTCGGTCACCGCCACGGTCGGCGCGCGGAAGGAGAGCTGCGGCAGGGGCTCGGCCTTGTAGTCGCCCTTCGGAAGCTTTCCGAACGACGCCTCGACCTTCCGGCGGATGTCCTGCGGGTCTACGTCGCCGACGACGATGAGCAGCAGCCGCGAGGTCTGCATCATCTTCTGGTGGTAGGCGCGCACCTGTTCGAGCGTGAGCGCCGTGACCGAGGCCGTCGTGCCGTGCGGGTCGTTCAGGTACGGGTGGCCGGCGTAGGCCACGCGCGACTGCAACTCCTGGAGGAACGAGTCGGGCGTGTCCTCGTTGTCGGAGAGCGAGACGAGCGTGCGGCTCTTCACGCGGTCGAAGTCCTCCTGCGTGAAGCTCGGGTGGAGCGAGGAGTCCACGAAGATGTCCCACGAGCGGTCGAAGTAGCGGCGCGTGCTGGCGAGCGACAGCACCGAGTAGTCGTAGTTGATGCCGTAGCTCAGGTTCGTGCCCGTGCGCGCGAGTTCGCGGCGCATCACCGCGAGCGGGAACTTTTGGCTGGCCTCGGTCGCCACGTCGAGCATGAGCGCCTCGACGCCGGCGTTCTCGGCCGTCACGTTGCGCGCGCCGCCGCGCAGGAAGAGGCCGGCGACCACCGACTGGCTCCCCTCGCGCCGCTTGACGAGCACCTTCAGGCCGTTCACCTCGAACTCGGTGACGAGCCGCAGCGTGTCGGCGGCCTCCCTCGACTGTGCGGCCGCGGGCGCGGCGGCGGCGCCCGCGGTCTGCGCGAGTGCCGGCGCGGCGGCCGTCAGCAGAAAGAACGTGAGGGCCAGTGCCCACGCCGCGGACGCGCCGCGGATTTGCAGGAAAGTCGTCTTCATCTCAAGTCCCTTTAAAACTTCGTACACGGCTCGCACCTTCACTTCCGGCCGGCGGCGGCGGTCGCGGCCTTCGGCGCGGGCCCGCTGATGAGGTCGGCCTCGGTGAGGCCGGAGGCTTTCAGCGCCTCGTCCGACATCAGCGCGAGCCCGACGTGCGGCTTGCCCTGGACGTAGGTCGTCAGGTACCGGTTGATGTCCGCGCGCGAGGTGGCGCGCAGGCGCTTGAGGTAGCCGCGGAAGTAGTCGAGCCCCGTCGAGGCCCACCAGAAGCTAATGGTGTGCGAGTACTCCGAGAGTTTCTCGCGCGAGTAGAGGTCGTCGGCTTCCAAGAGCGCCTTGGCGTTCTCCAGCTCCTCGTCCGTGAAGTAGTCGGGGTCGTTGAAGTGCGCGATCTCGTTGTAGGCGGCCTGCGTGGCGGCCTTCGCCTTGTCGGGCGTTGTCTGGAGGATGAGCGTGATGGGGCCGACGTTGCGCTGCGTGTAGTAGCCGAAGCCGGCCACGGCGGCGAGCCCCGAGTCGGTCAGCGCGCGAGAGAAGCGCGAGTCGGGCTGGCGCAGGATGAAGGAGAAGACATCGGCCGCGTAGGTCGCCGCGTCGTCCTTGCCGATGGACGGCCCCTGCCAGCCCAGCTCGATGACGACGTTCGAGACCGGCTTGGTGATGATGCCGGCCTCGCTCTTCGGGAGCGGCGGGTGCTCGACGAGCGGGAATTCCTCGAACGGGTTCTTCTCGCGCCGCTTCCACTCGCCGAACAGCTCCTCGACGACGCGGAAGGCATCCTCGGGCTTCACGTCGCCGGTGACGACGATGGCCGAGTTGTTCGGGACGTAGTAGCGCGCCTGGATGGTGCGCATCAGGTCGAGGGTGGCGGCGCGCACGGTCTGGCGGTTGCCGCCCGGGTCTTTGCGGCTCGGGTACTTGTAGAAGAGCCGGTTGTTCATCTGCACGTTCAGCTCGCCGTAGGGGTTCGACTCGTGGCGATCCAGCTCGCCGACGACGACCTCGCGCTCCTGCGCGAACTGCTGCTCGACCTCGTTGCGGATCACGTCGGCCGCCTGCGGGCTGGCGGCGCGCACGCGCCCGAGGAACTCGTCGCTGAAGCTGGGGTAGATGGCCTGGTCGCGCATGTACCGCAGGGCGACGGGGAAGTTCGGGGTCGTCGTCGTGAAGTAGTAGTCAACCACCTCCTCGTGCGTCTCGCCGTTGTAGACGATGCCGAGCGAGTCGATGCCGCGCATGTAGTCGGTGATCTGGCCGCGCGTCGGGCTCACCTTGAAGAACATGTGCTCGAAGAGGTGCGAGAGGCCGTTCAGCTCGGGCGGCTCGGTGAACGAGCCGTTGCGCACCGCCAGCTCGACCGTGACGAGCGGCACCGAGTGGTCTTCGAGGACGATGACTTCGAGACCGTTCGGGAGCACCTTGTTGACGAAGGGCGCCGCCTCCGCGAGCGGCCCGGCAGGGGCGGGCGCCGGCGCGGGCTTCTGCGGCACCGGCTTCGCCGCGTTGCGCTGCGGCGCGGCCGCCACCGGCCCGACCAGCGAGCCGCCGAGGAGCGTCGCCGCGAGCGCGAAGATAGAGAGATTGCGTCTGAACAGTTTTGACTTCATAAGACCTTCACGAATTTTCACCGGGGATGCGCGGCGGACATACCAGCCGAAGGCGAGAGCAATTCACCACTGACATCCTTAACGCCTGCCCGATTCTGGCTCGCAAGTTTGAGGCGATGATAGCACGCGGGGTTGCTCGCGGGGAAAGGCGGAAGGCAGTAGACAGTAGATAGCAGTCAGTAGTCGGTAGGGCTTCCGCCAGTCGTGCGTTGGCGCTTGTAGGGGGGTGATTCATCAGGATGGTTTTTCTACTGACTACCGACTACTGTCTATTGTCTACTCCCTACTGCTTTTCCCTTTTTCCTTATAAAATCCCCCCGCTCTTTCCAGCCGCACACGCGGGGTCTTCCCATGAGAATGATTCTGTCCACGCTCGCCTGCGTCCTCCTCCTGCTGCTGCTCGCGGGCCGGCCCGCGCCGGCCGGCCACGCCGAGCCGCAGGCCGAGGCCGACCGCCAGCTCGCCGAAGAGATTTTTAAGGTCAAGGCCATCGACCACCACGCACACCCGCTGCGCGCCACGCGCGAGGGCGAGGAGGACAAGGAGTACGACGCACTCCCGCCCGACGCGCTGGAGCCACCGCCGCTGCCCGCGCGTCTGAGTCCCGCCAACCCGGAGTACGTCGGCGCCTGGCGCGACCTGTGGGGCTACCACCACGGCGACATGACGCAGGATCATGTGCGAGATGTCCTGGACGCGCGCGCGAAGGTGGCGCGCGCGGAGGGCGACGGATATCCGGCCTGGGTGCTCGACCGCCTCAACATCGACGTGATGTTCGCCAACCGCGTCGCGATGGGGCGGGGCCTGACGCCGCAGCGCTTCCGCTGGGTCTCGTTCGTGGACGCGCTGGTGCTCCCCCTAAACTCCGGGCGGGTGCGCAGAGATAGTCCGGACTATGCGGCCTTCTACCCCGGCGAGGACGCGCTGCTGCGGCGCTACCTATCCGACTTGAGGCTCAAGGCCGTGCCCCCGCTTTTGAGCGAGTACCTCGCCCGCGTCGTCACGCCGACGCTCGAACGGCAGAAGCGGGAGGGCGCGGTCGCCGTCAAGTTCGAGGCCGCATACCTGCGCCGGCTCGACTTCGGCGAGGCGGCCGAGGCGGAGGCGGCGCGCGTCTACGCGCGTTACGCGCAGGGGACGGGCATGCCCTCGGCCGTCGAGTACAAGCCGCTTCAAGACTTCCTCTTCCGCTACGTCGCGCGCGAGGCCGGGCGCCTCGGGCTCGCCGTTCACATACACACCGGCGGCGGGGTCGGGGCCTACTTCGACCTGACGGGCTCGAACCCGATGCTGCTCGAACCGGCGCTGAACGACCCGGCGCTGCACAAGACCAACTTCGTGCTCGTCCACGGCGGCTGGCCCTTCGCCGAGCAGGCGGGCGCGCTCATCCTGAAGCCGAACGTCTACGCAGACTTCTCCGCGCAGACCTTCCTGCGCTCGCCGCACGCTCTGGCCGAGACGCTCCGCGCGTGGCTGGAGTTCGCGCCCGAGAAGGTCATGTTCGGGACGGACGCCTTCGCTTTGACGCCCGAGGTCGGCTGGGAGGAGGTCGGCTGGCTCTCGAACCACACGGGCCGCGAGGCGCTCGCCCTCGCCCTCACCGGCATGCTCCGCGACGGCGAGATCACGCGCGAGCGCGCCTCGGAGCTGGCGCGCATGGTCATGCACGACAACGCGGCCAGACTCTATGGGATGAAGTGAAGGCGTATAGCCGAGAGGCGTTGGACACAGAGACACGGAGACACAGAGACACAGCTTGAAGCAATAACTCTTCAAGCTGTGTCTCTGTGTCTCCGTGTCTCTGTGTTGAAATAGCTCCCGCTACCGGCCCGACTGCGAATGCCAACAACTGCCCTTCACCCTTTACTCGTATCAATCACTCGGCCACCGCGTTCGGAGGCGAGCGGGAAGTTGCGGAGGACGCGGAAGGAGACGAGGCAGAGGGTGACGCGGTCGCCGATGCGCAAGGGGTCGGCGACCGCTTCGGACTTGGTGCGGGTGACGATGACGGGGACGCCGAGGCGGCGCTCGGGCGTCTCGGAGATTTCGTAGAGCGGCGGCTCGCCGGGCCGGGGGGCGCGTGCGACGAGGTCGAGCCGGACGGTCAGGCGCTCGTAGGCGCCGACGAAGTGCTTCTCCTCGACGACGCCGTTGGCGAGCGGGTTGCAGTCCGCCGGCAGCTCGCCCGTCTTGCTCACGCGCACGTCCTCGGGGCGGAAGACGAGCTTGACCGACTGCCCCACCTGGAAGCGCGCGGCCTCGGCCCCGGCCTCGACCGCGACCGTGCCCAGCTCGACGCGGTTGCCGCGCGCGATGACGCCGAGCAGGAGGTTGGCTGCGCCGAGGAAGGTCGCCACGTACTCGGTCTCGGGCCGGTTGTAGACCTCCTCGGGCGTGCCGATCTGTTCGAGGTGGCCCGCGTGCAGTACCGCGATGCGGTCGCCGAGTTCGAGCGCCTCCTCCTGGTCGTGCGTGATGAAGAGGGAGGGCACGTTCACGTCGCGCAACAGCGCGCGTATCTCGCGACGGAGGCGCACGCGGATCTGCGCGTCGAGCGCGCCGAACGGCTCGTCGAAGAGGAGCATCTGCGGCTCGTAGGCGAGGGTGCGCGCGATGGCCACGCGCTGCTGCTGCCCGCCCGAGAGCTGGCCGGGCAGCTTCTTGCGCTGGTCTGCGAGGTGGACGAGCTCCAACAGACTCTCGACCTTCTCCTTCCGCTCGCGCCGCTTGCGCCCGCGGATGCGCAGGCCGTAGCCGACGTTCTGCTCGACGGTCATGCGCGGGAAGAGCGCGTAACTCTGGAAGATGACGCCGACGCCGCGCTCGCGCGCCGGGAGGTCGGTCACGTCGCGGCCGTGGAGGTGGATGCTGCCGGAGTCGGGCCGCTCCAGCCCCGCGATGACGCGCAGGATGGTCGTCTTCCCCGAGCCCGACGCGCCGAGCAGGACGAGCGCCTCGCCCTCGGCCACGTCGAAGCTCACGTCTTCGAGCACGCGCACGCCCTTGAAGCTCTTGCTCAGGCCCCGCACGCTCGCCGCCGGCGCGTCGGCCGGCGAAGGGACGGGGCGCGGCCCGCCGCTTTCGCCCGGGTCGGGAGTCGTGTCGGATTCGTCGGTGACCTTTTCGGGGAGCATGAACGGTTCACCTCACTTGCCTTCGATCCAGTCGCGCGCGAAGAAGAGAATGCTGAAGATGGCGAAGGAGAAGAGCGCGAGGACGATGGCGACGGCGTTGGCCGCCTCGACCTGACCCTCGTTGAACTTGGCGAAGATGTAGAGCGGCGCGGTCTGCGTGCTGCCCGCCAGATTGCCCGAGACCAAGATCGTCGAGCCGAACTCGCCGATGGCGCGCGCGAAGGTCAGGAGCGCGCCGGTCACGATGGCGCCGCGCAGGGAGGGGAGCGTCACGTGCCAGAAGGTCTGCCAGCGCGTCGCGCCGATGGTGGCCGAGGCCTCTTCCAAAGACTTGTCCATCGTCTCGAAGACGGACATCAGGACGCCGAAGGCGAGCGGGAAGGTGACGAAGATGTTGGCGAGGATGATGGCGTACGGCGTGAACATGAGCTGGTGGTCTTCCGAGATGAACCGCCCGATCATGCCGTACTTGCCCCAGAGCAGGAGCAGCGCGAAGCCCGCGACCGCCGTCGGGATGGCGGTCGGCAGCGAGATGGTGACGATGATGGCCGTCCGCCCGAAGAACGTGTAGCGCGAGAGCACGTAGGCGGCCAGCAACCCGAAGACGACGTTAAAGAGCGTCGCGTAGAAGCTCGTCACCACCGAGAGCTTCAGCGCGAAGATGGCGTCCGGCGCGGCCAAGGCCCCCCAGAAGCTCCGCATGCCGTCCTTCATCCCGAAGATGAAGATCGACGCCAGCGGCAGGAGCACCAGCGGCAGCATCAGGAGCATGACCATCCCGAGCCCGAACGGCTTCGTCGGGTCGAACCCACGCACGTGCCTCATCGCCGAAACCGCTGCGCTCATAAGCCCCTCACTTCTGCTTGACCTGTTTTCTCCACACGCCGTCGATGACCTCGGGGTAGGCGCGCTCCCAGCCGCCGAAGAGTTCGCCGACGGTGAAGGGCAGCTCGACGCGCGTGAACTCCTTGTTGGCTTCGTTGAAAGCCTCGTTGGTGACGGCGCGGAAGTGGTACTTGACGAAAGCCTGCTGCGCCTCGTCGCTCCAGAGGTACTGCATGAAGGCGTCGAGCAGAGGGCGCTCGTCGTCGGTCACGTTCTTGTCGATGAGGACGGCCGGGTGCTCGCTGAGGATGGTCGAGCGCGGCACGACGATCTCGAAGGGCGCCTTGGCCTGCCTCATCAAAAGCCCTTCCAGCTCGTAGGTGATGAGCGCGTCGAAGTAGCCGGTCTCGAACGTCGTGCGCGCCTCGCGCGCCGAGCCGGGCGTCGCCTTGACGTTCTTCCAGACAGACTTCAGGAGGTTGAGGGCGCGCGCCTGGTCGGGTGTGCCCGACTCGGCCTGCGACTTCTTCAGCTCCGAGCCGTAGATGGCGAGGATCGACCACTGCGCGCCGCCCGAGCCGTCCGGGTCGGGGTGGATGAGCCCGACGCCCGGCTTGGCCAGGTCTGCGAAGTCGTGGATGCCCTTCGGGTTCCCCTTGCGGACGAGGATGACGAAGGGCGTCCTGTTGACGATGCCGCCCTGGGGCAGGGTCGTTTTCCAGTCCGGCTTGACCAGCCCCTTCTCGACGAGGCGCTGCACGTCGCGCTCGATGGAGAAGATGCCGACATCGGCGCTGACGCCCTGAAGTATCTGGTTCGTGATCGTCTCGGAGCCGGCGTAGGAGGTGATGAAGCGCACGTCCTCGTCATGCTCGCGCTTCCACCGCGCGGTGAAGGCGGGCAGGACGGCGCTGTCCATCGCCTCCTTCATCACCGAGAAGCCGTAGAGCGTGATGACGCGCGCGCCGCCTTTGCGCTCGCCCGTGCCCGACTTCGGCAGGCACGCGCCCAAAAGCAGCAGTCCCGCCGCGAGCATGACGCAGGCGGCGCGCGCCGCCTTTTTTGGGTATAGACTTCCCCGTACGGTGTCTCTCATCCTCAACACTCCCGCGTTCGGCCTTGAGGGCACGGCCCGTTCTGGCTTTAAAATTTGCGCATCTATAGCACACTTGGTGCCCGCCGGGGAAGCTTTGGCGGAAGCTTCCCGGCGCGCGGGCTGGCCGCGGGGAAGCGTTCTGTGCGATGCTATCGGCGCGGAAGGTGCGGCCCGCGGGCCGCCGTCGTAATCAAATTCCCGGAGAGTTGATGATGAGGAGCAGAGTTTTCATCCCGTTGGTGCTGGCGCTCGCGGCCGCCGCCGCGCTGCTCGGCGCGTGTAAGGCGACCGACACGGCGGGGAACTTGAGCGCCTTCGCGCCGAAGGCGGGCGGGCAGTCGAGCGCGCCCACCGGGACGACCGAAGTCCACGCCGACGGCGTGCGCCGCGTGACGGTCGCGGAGTTGCAGGCGATGTTGAAGGACGGCACCGCCGTCCTTTACGACACGCGCGCGCAGGCGGCCTACGACGCCGAGCACATTGAGGGCGCGCGCTCGATGCCCTACGACCAGGTCGCGAACCGCGCGGGCGAGTTGCCGAAGGACAAGACGCTCGTCTTCTACTGCACTTGACCGAACGAACACACCAGCGCCGGTGCGGCGCTCACACTCAAGCAGCAGAAGTCCATTGAAGATACGGCCGCCCTCCTCGGCGGCATGAACGCCTGGAAGTCCGCCGGCCTCGCCACCGAGGGCTCGGCAGTGAGCAAGTAGGCAGTAGGCAGTTATTATCGCCTGCCTTCAGGCCAGTCGCGGAAAGAATTTCAACACAGAGACACAGAGGCACAGAGACACGGCTTGTTGAGTTATGAACTCCAAGCCGTGTCTCTGTGCCTCTGTGTCTCTGTGTCTAAAGCCTCTGCGCCACCCGCATCCGCGAAAGAAGCCAAGCCCCCGTCGCCCTAACTGCCTACTGCCTACTCTTTCCTATTGCCTTGCCGCGCGCGGCTGTGTAAAACTCCGGCCGTCCAAGGCGGCACGTCCCAAGTCAACAAGCGCAATTCCTATTCTGTCGGGCTGGAGGCAAGACCTTGCTTCGAGGACTCTTCCGCACCAAAAATCTCGACGACATCATGGCCGCGGCCGGCGGCCCGCAGTTCTCTCTGAAGCGGACGCTCGGCGCCTTCAACGTCACGCTGCTCGGCATCGGCGCCATCATCGGCGCGGGCATCTTCGCCACCGTCGGCACCGCGGCCGCGGGCGACGCGGCGCGCCCCGGCGCGGGGCCGAGCCTGATGCTCTCGTTCGTCATCACGGCGGTGGTCTGCGGGTTCACCGCGCTCTGCTACGCGGAGATGGCCTCGATGGTGCCCATCTCGGGCTCGGCCTACACCTACTCCTACTCGACGCTGGGCGAGTTGGTCGCCTGGATCATCGGCTGGGACCTCATCATCGAGTACGCGGTCGGCAACATCGCCGTCGCCATCAGCTGGGCCAACTACTTCCGGACGCTGATGCACAACCTCGGCGTGGACATCCCCACCTGGCTCGCGACCGACTATCGCACGGCGATGAAGCTGGCCGAGGCCAACCCGGCCAAGTTCGCCGCGGACTTCGGCGGCGCGCCGCACCTCTTCGGCTACCCCGTCATCTTCAACCTGCTCGCCTTCCTCATCGTCGCCCTCATCACGGTGGTGCTGGTCTGGGGCATCAGGGAGTCGGCCAGTTTCAACGCCGGGATGGTGGTCATCAAGATCATCGTCCTGCTCTTCTTCATCGGCATCGCACTCTATTACGTCTCGCCGTCGAAGATGACGACGAACTGGGTGCCGTTCCAGCCGAACGGCTGGCGGGGGACGTTCACGGGGGCGGCCCTCGTCTTCTTCGCCTACATCGGCTTCGACGCCGTCTCGACGGTGGCCGAGGAGTGCAAGAACCCCTCGCGCGACCTGCCCATCGGCATCATCGCGTCGCTCGTCGTCTGCACCGTCCTCTACGTCATCGTCGGCGCGGTCTTCGCCGGCCTCATCCCCTACCCCGAGCTGGTGCAGAAGCTGA
This sequence comes from Pyrinomonadaceae bacterium, assembly GCA_045807865.1. Classification (GTDB taxonomy): domain Bacteria; phylum Acidobacteriota; class Blastocatellia; order Pyrinomonadales; family Pyrinomonadaceae; genus QHXN01. Next base: position 7,064 of record JBJMGP010000213.1, on the reverse strand, counting down.
CGACCGAGCAGGCGGAGCCTTTGACGATGGCGCTCGACCACGTCGCGCCGCCGGGGACGACGTGGCCCTCGACCATCGTCGCCTTCGGCTCGGTCATCGCGCACACGGCGGTGCTTTTGGTCTTCCAGTTGGGTCAGCCGCGCATCTTCTTCTCGATGGCGCGCGACGGCCTGCTCCCCTCGACCTTCGCCAGCGTCCACCCGAGGTTTAAGACGCCGCACGTGACGACGATTTTGACGGGCGTCTTCGTCGGGGTCTTCGCGGCCTTCGCCTCTATCGACGAGGTCATCGACCTGACGAACATCGGGACGCTCTTCGCCTTCATTCTGGTCTGCGTCGGCATCCCCGTCCTGCGCATGAAAGACCCGAACCGCGAGCGGCCGTTCCGCGTGCCGCTGGGGCCGTGGCTGCTGCCGCTGCTCGGCGTCGTCTCGTGCTTCTTCCTGATCTTCTACCTGCCGCCGGCTTCGTGGTGGCGGTTCGTCGGGTGGCTGATGCTCGGCTTCGCCATCTACGTCTCGTACGGCTACACGCGCAGCTCGGTCGGGCGGCAACTCGGGCGCCCGACGCGCACGCCGTTGATGCTCAAGCTGGCGGGGCTCGGCTTCGTCGCCGTCGCCGCGGGGCTCTTCATCATCCCGCACGACCTCGGCCCGCGCGCGATCATCGACTCGGCGCTGACGGCGGGCGCAGACCGCCACGACCGCGCGGTCTACGGACTGCTGTTGATTCTGGTCGGGCTCGTCGTCGGCGTCGCCGGCACGGTGCTCGGCTCGAAGCAGGGCCCGGGGGAGAGCGTCGAGCGATGAAGGTGCTCGTGCTCGGGGCCGGGCGGATGGGGCTCGGCGCGGCCTACGACCTCGCGCATAACTCCGAGGGCGTCGAGCTGGTGACGGTCGCGGACGTGGACGAGGGTCGCGCGCGCGCCGTCGCGGAGACCCTGCGCGACGGGCGTGTGCGGCCCGCGCAGGTTGACGTGGAAGACCGCGGGCGGGTCGTCGAGCTGATGCGCGGCCACGACGCGGCCCTGAGCTGCGTCACATACTTCCACAACCTCGGGCTCGCGCGTGCGGCCGTCGAAGCGCGGACGCACTTCTGCGACCTCGGCGGCAACAACACGGTCGTGGACGCGGAGCTGGCCCTGGACGAGGAGGCGCGCGCGGCCGGCGTCAACATCGTCCCCGACTGCGGCCTCGCGCCCGGCATGGTCTCGGTGCTCGCCGCACACGGCGCCGCGCGCTTCGAGCAGTTGGACGAGATACACATCCGCGTCGGCGGCCTCCCTCAAACCCCGAGGCCGCCGCTCGACTATCAGATTGTCTTCTCGGTCGAAGGGCTCATCAACGAGTACGTCGAGCGGGCGCGCGTCATCCGCGGCGGAGAGCTGGTCGAGGTCGAGTCGATGACCGAGCTTGAGTCGCTCGACTTCCCCGAGCCCTACGGCCGGATGGAGGCGTTCCAGACCTCGGGCGGCACCTCGACCCTGCCCGAGACTTTCCTCGGCAAGGTTCGGGAACTCGACTACAAGACCATCCGCTATCCGGGCCACTGCGAAAGGTTCAAGCTCCTCATCGACCTCGGCCTCGCCCGTAGCGAGGCGGTCGAAGTCGGCGGCGCGCCCGTCCCGCCGCGCAGGCTCCTCGGCGAGTTGCTCAACCGGCACCTGCCTTCGGACGGGCCCGACCTCGTCTTCATCCGCCTGGAGTTCGCCGGCGAGCTGAAGGGGGGAGGCGCGAGGCGTCTGCGCTACGACATCATCGACCGCTTCGACCCGAGCACGAGCCTCTCCGCCATGCAGCGCACCACGGCCTTCCCCGCCTCGCTCGTCGCGCAGATGATGGCGCGCGGGGAGACGACACGTCGCGGCGCCGTCCCGCAGGAGCGCTGCATCCCGCCCGACGCCTTCGTCGCGGCGCTGGCCGCGCGCGGCATAAACATCGTCGAATCTTTTCCGGGCTGAGTCCGGACGGACGAAGGGCGGGAGGTGAGTCGTCCCTCCCGCCCTTCAACTGCCTGTCGGCTCGTCGCCGCGTCTACTCGACGACGGTGCTGAGCGTCATGCCGCGGCTCAACCGCTCGATCTGCTTGAGCGGCTGGGTGGTGCTGTTGGTGCGCAGCAGGGCGCCGTCGGGCACGCGAACCGTGACCACACGGCCCGTCTCCTGCTCGCGCACCTCGATGGTGCGCGAACGCAGGTCGATGCTCTGGATGACGCCGCTCAAGGGTCGCGGCCTGCTGCTGCTGCTGCTCTTGGCCGAGGCGCTGACTCCGCCGCCGGCGAGTAGGGCGAGTAGGGCGAGGCCGAGGGCGGCGCGTTGAATCTTCTTCATAAGACTACTCCTTCTTCGGGGCGGCCGACCGCCGCCACCGTCTACGTATGATGGCTAATAGCCCGCCTCCCTCCGGCGTTACCACGGGCTGACTCGCAGGGCGGCGCCGTTGCCGCCTCACACCTATACGCGGCGCCGCGCGGCAGGAAGGATCAGACGGCGGCGAGAAAGTTTGCGGCGTAGCGGGGTCGGCATTGTCTCTGACCTCTTCGCGCCGCCCGTGACCGAGCGGGTCTGCCGCGTTTATAATCGACGCGCTCCCGCACGTCCCGCAGCATGCAAACCCGCGGAGGAACTGAGAACAGATGAACGCACTTCCGATCATCGTCGGCGCGCTGTGCGTGATGGCGATTGCGTACAGGTACTACTCGGCGTTCCTCGCCGCGAAGGTGCTGGCGCTCGACCCGAAGGCACCCGTGCCGTCCGAGACGATGTACGACGGGCACAACTACTACCCGACGAACAAGTGGGTGCTCTTCGGCCATCACTTCGCGGCCATCTCGGGCGCGGGGCCGCTGATCGGGCCGGTGCTGGCGGCGCAGTTCGGATTCCTGCCCGGCCTGCTCTGGCTCGTCATCGGCGTCTGCTTAGGGGGAGCCGTCCACGACTTCATGATTCTGGTGGCGAGCGTGCGGCGCAAAGGCAAGTCGCTCGCCGAGATCGCGCGGACTGAGATCAGTCCCCTGTCGGGACTGGTCGCCGGCGTCGCCATCCTCTTCATCGTCGTCATCGCGCTCGCGGGCCTCGGCCTCGTCGTCGTCAACGCCCTGGCCGAGTCGCCCTGGGGCACGTTCACCGTCGCCTTCACCATCCCGCTCGCGCTGCTGATGGGGCTCTACATGTACCGCTTCCGCGTCGGGCACATCCGCGAGGCGAGCGCCCTCGGCGTCGTCGGCCTCCTGTTCGCCGTCGTCGCCGGCGGCTGGGTCGCGGGTTCGAGTTGGGCGCCGTCGTTCACCTTCTCGAAAAACACCATCACGCTGCTGATGGCGGCCTACGGCTTCGTCGCGTCGGTGCTGCCCGTCTGGATGCTGCTCTGCCCGCGCGACTACCTGTCGTCCTATCTGAAGATCGGCACCGTCGCCTTCCTCATCCTCGGCGTCATCCTCGTCCACCCTTCCTTGAACATGCCGGCGTGGACGCCGTTCGTGAACGGGGGCGGCCCCGTCATCCCGGGCAAGGTCTACCCGTTCGTCTTCATCACCATCGCGTGCGGCGCCATCAGCGGCTTCCACGCGCTCATCGCCTCGGGCACGACGCCGAAGATGATGAAGCAGGAGACCGACGCGCGGATGATCGGCTACGGCGGGATGCTGATGGAGGGCGTCGTCGGCGTCGTCGCGCTCATCGCCGCCACCTCGCTCTTCCCCGGCGACTACTTCGCCATCAACACCGCGCAGGGGAGTCAGGCCCAGCAGGTGCGCTACGCGCAGATGGTCGAGACGCACACGGCCGAAGGGTTCGACTTGCAGCCGAAGGAGATCGACCGGCTCGAAGCGGAGTCGGGCGAGAAGAATTTGCGGGGGCGCACCGGCGGCGCGGTCACGCTCGCGCTCGGGATTGCGAAGATCTTCGACGGCATCCCCGGGCTCGCGGGCCTGATGAAGTACTGGTACCACTTCGCCATCATGTTCGAGGCGCTCTTCATCCTGACGACCATCGACACGGGGACGCGGGTGGCGCGCTTCCTCGTCGGCGAGTTCTTGGGGCGCTTCTACCGCAAGCTGGAGGAGCCGACGTGGATGCCGGGCGCGTTCCTGACCACCGCGCTTGTCGTCGCGGGCTGGGCGGCCTTCATCTGGTCGGGGTCGATCTCGACCATCTGGCCCATGTTCGGCATCGCCAACCAACTGCTCGCGGCGGTCGCGCTCTGCGTCGCGACGACCGTCATCGTCAACTCGGGGCGCGCGCGCTACGCCTGGACGACCATCGTCCCGCTCACCTTCGTCGCGGTCACGACCCTGGTCGCCGGCTGGAAGTCGATCACCGACAACTTCTGGCCGCTCGCGCAGAAGCCCGAGACGGCCGCGCAAGGCTACATCAACACCGCTTTGACGGCGGTGCTCATGGCCGCCGCCGTCATCATCATCTTCGACTCCGTCCGCCGCTGGACGCGCGGCCGCCGCGCCCCCGTCGAATCGACCGGCCCCTCGGTCGTCCCGAGCGCCGGCTGAATCGAAAGTTGGCGGCCGGAAAGTTCAAAGCCGCAGGGTCAAAGTCGCGGGCTGAGCCTTTAAACTTTGACCCTGCGGCTTTGAACTTTCCGGCTTTTTCAGAGATAATGCCCCTCTTTTAGCGAGACCAAAAAACGGGTCTGTGCGGACAATAGGAGCACGTCCTCTCGTGCGACCGAAGGGAAGTTGAGTGCGCGCCGCTCCGCAGGGCCGGCCCCCGCCCCCGGGGGCGTTTACACTCGCCATATTTCAGACGAACCAACAGGAAAGGAATCGTTCAACTTGTCTAAGATGTTATCGCCGAGTATGTCAAAGGGGCTGCTCCGCCTGCTAACCGTTCTCTGCGCGCTCGCCGCGTTCTCGACCTCGGTGCTCGCGCAGGGCGAGGGCCGCGGCGCCGGCAGCGGCGCGCCGAAGGGCAACCTGCCCGGCGGCGAGGCCAACCTCCTGCTGCCCGACCTCTCCACGCAGAGCTTCCTCGGCGTAGACGGCCACACGCTGCTGCTCCTCGGGCTCGTGGTCTGCGTGCTCGGCCTCGCCTTCGGCCTCGCCATCTTCACGCAGCTCAAGAACCTGCCCGTCCACCGCTCGATGCGCGAAATCTCCGAGCTGATCTACGAGACGTGCAAGACCTACCTCGTCACGCAGGGCAAGTTCATCATGGTCTTGTGGCTCTTCATCGGGGCCATCGCCGCCATCTACTTCGGCTTCCTGACCGAGACGGTGGACGACGCCGGGCGCATCGCGCACGGCTTCCCGGCCTTCAAGGTCGTCGTCATCCTGCTCTTCAGCCTGGTCGGCATCGCGGGCTCTTACGGCGTCGCGTGGTTCGGCATCCGCGTCAACACCTTCGCCAACTCGCGGACGGCCTTCGCCAGTCTGGAGGGCAGGCCGTACCCGATCTACGCGATTCCTTTGAAGGCGGGCATGTCCATCGGCATGATGCTCATTTCGGTCGAGCTCTTCATCATGCTCTGCATCCTGCTCTTCATCCCGAGGGATTACGCCGGCCCCTTCTTCATCGGCTTCGCCATCGGCGAGAGTCTGGGCGCGGCGGCGCTGCGCATCGCGGGCGGCATCTTCACGAAGATCGCCGACATCGGCTCCGACCTGATGAAGATCGTCTTCAAGATCAAGGAGGACGACGCGCGCAACCCCGGCGTCATCGCCGACTGCACGGGCGACAACGCGGGCGACTCGGTCGGCCCCTCGGCCGACGGCTTCGAGACCTACGGCGTGACGGGCGTCGCGCTCATCACCTTCATCCTGCTCGCGGTCGGGCTCGTGCCGGGCGTCAGCGCCGCCGAGCGCGCCACTTTGCAGGTACAGCTGCTCGTCTGGATTTTCGTGATGCGCGTGGTGATGATTATCGCCTCGGCGCTCGCCTACTTCATCAACGAGGCGATGGCGAAGTCGCGCTACAGCCGCGCCGAGGTGATGAACTTCGAGGCGCCCCTGACCTCGCTCGTCTGGATCACCTCGGTCATCTCGGTCGTGCTCACTTACGTCGTCTCGTACCTGATGATTCCGAATCTCGGCGGCGACACGTCGCTCTGGTGGAAGCTCTCGACCATCATCAGCTGCGGCACGCTCGCCGGCGCGGTCATCCCCGAACTGGTCAAGGTCTTCACCTCGACCGAGTCGCGCCACGTCAGGGAGGTCGTCATCTCTTCGCGCGAGGGCGGCGCTTCCCTGAATATTCTCTCCGGCCTCGTCGCCGGCAACTTCTCGGCCTACTGGATCGGCCTCGCCATCACGGCGCTGATGGGCATCGCCTACGTCTTCAGCACGCAGGGTCTCGGCGCCCTGATGGCCGCGCCCGCGGTCTTCGCCTTCGGCCTCGTCGCCTTCGGCTTCCTCGGCATGGGGCCGGTGACGATTGCCGTGGACTCCTACGGGCCGGTGACGGACAACGCGCAGTCGGTCTACGAGCTGTCGCTCATCGAGCAGGTGCCGAACGTCGAGGCGGAGGTCAAGAAGGATTTCGGCGTGACGGTCAACTTCGACCGCGCCAAGCACCTCCTCGAAGAGAACGACGGCGCGGGCAACACCTTCAAGGCGACGGCCAAGCCCGTGCTCATCGGCACGGCGGTGGTCGGCGCGACGACGATGATCTTCTCGATCATCCAGGTCTTGCGCGGCGAGGCCATCGCCGGCGCGACCCGCGCCTCGCTGTCGGAGGCGCAGGGGCTCGCCACCTTCTACGAGAACCTCTCGCTCCTGAACCCGCTCTTCCTGCTGGGCCTCGTCACGGGCGGCGCGATCATCTACTGGTTCACGGGCGCGTCCACGCAGGCGGTGACGACCGGCGCCTACCGCGCCGTCGAGTTCATCAAGAGCAACATCCGCCTGGACGAGACGGTCACGAAGGCCAACGTCGAGGACTCCAAGAAGGTCGTCCAAATCTGCACGCAGTACGCGCAGAAGGGGATGTTCAATATCTTCCTGACGGTCTTCTTCTCCTCGCTCGCGTTCGCGTTCATCGACCCCTACTTCTTCATCGGCTACCTCATCTCCATCGCGCTCTTCGGGCTCTACCAGGCCATCTTCATGGCCAACG
>JBJMGP010000212.1:0-5970 GCA_045807865.1 Pyrinomonadaceae bacterium | reverse complement strand
GGGTAGCGGAGTTCGTCAGCTTTGCCAACGGGATCACCTCCGACTTCCAAGCCGTGCGGGCGGCGCTGGAATATGAGTGGAGCAACGGGCAGGTGGAGGGGCAGGTGCATCGGTTGAAGCTGGTCAAGCGGCAGATGTATGGCCGCGGCAAGCTTGACCTGTTGCGTGCGCGGGTGCTGCAAGCGGCCTGATAAAGACTGAAGTGCAGCCTCGGCGAAGAACCATGCTCGTAGCACCAAATGTGCGGAAGAGCCCTTTTTCATGGCAGTTATCCGCCGCATCAGCGGCGACTGAGTTTAGCCCGGCCTTTCAAGGCCGGGAACAGGGATGTGAAATTTGGCCGCGTCGCGTCAGCGACACCTGAACTAACGGACTCGCATTCTCAGGAAGCGACGTTTGCCAACCTGGATTAGAACTTCCTCTCCGCTCTTCACCCCGAGCACCACATTCGGGTCGCTCTGCTTCACGCTCCCGATACGTACGCCACCTTGTTCGATCAATCTCCGCCCCTCTGACACCGATGAAGCCAATCCAGTCTTAGCTAGTAGGCGGGCGAGCGGCAACGAGCCCGCCTCTGCTTCCACTTCAACCGTTTCGACCTCGTCGGGCACCTCCTTGTTGCGGAAGCGGCGGACGAACTCTTCCTCGGCGGCGTCGGCTTCGGCCGGCGAGTGGAAGTCGGAGATGACGCGTTTGGCGAGGGAGACTTTAAAGTCGCGCGGGTTGATCTCGCCCGAGGCGGCGCGGTCGCGCATCTGCTTGATGTCGGCGACCGAGAAGTCTGTGAGCAGCTCGTAGTAGCGCCACATGAGGTCGTCGGAGATCGACATGACCTTGCCGAACATCTCCTGCGGCGGCTCGTCGATGCCGATGTAGTTGCCGAGAGATTTCGACATCTTCTGCACGCCGTCGGTGCCTTCCAGGAGCGGCGTGATGAGGGCGACCTGCGGCTCCTGTTTGTACTCGCGCTGGAGGTTGCGGCCGAGGAGGAGGTTGAACTTCTGGTCGGTGCCGCCGAGTTCCACGTCCGCTTCGAGCGCGACCGAGTCGTAAGCCTGCGTCAAGGGGTAGAGCAGCTCGTGGAGGGCGACGGGGCGCTCCTCTGCGAGACGCTTCTGAAAGTCGTCCCGTTCGAGAATCTGCTTGACCGTGACGTGCGAGGCGAGGCGGATGAAGCCGTCGGAGCCTAAGCGGTCCATCCACTCGGAGTTGAAACGAATCTCGGTCTTCTCGGGGTCGAGCAGCTTGAAGATCTGCTTCTTGTAGGTCTCGGCGTTGGCGTTAATCTCCTCGCGCGTGAGCTGTGGGCGCGTGGCCGACTTGCCCGAGGGGTCGCCGATCAGGCCGGTGAAGTCGCCGATGAGGAAGATGACGGTATGACCCAGCTCCTGAAAGTGCCGGAGCTTGCGGATGGCGACCGTGTGGCCGAGGTGGATATCGGGTGCGGTGGGGTCGGCGCCGAACTTGACGCGCAGGGGCCGCCCCGTCCGCTCGCTCTTCAAAAGCTTCGCCCGCAAGTCCTCCTCGCGGATGATCTCGACCGCGCCCTTGCGCAGGAACTCCAACTGCTCGTCGATGTTCATAACCGAAAGTTTAAAGTCCGAAGTTCAAAGTTCAAAGTTCAGGATTGAGCACCCAGGTCAGAACCACCCGTTACCGCGGGTGGTTCTGACCTGACTTTTTCATGACGCGGCGTCCGACGATCTCATACTCGCCGGAGCAGACGAAGGCGAGGGCGTCGGGGTAGGCTTTGTGCTCTTCGACGAGGATGCGCGCGGCGAGGGTGTTGGCGGTGTCCGTGTCGAGGACGGGGACGGCGCGCTGTGTGACGATGGGGCCGCCGTCGAGCGTCTCGTCTACAAAATGAACCGTGCAGCCGGAGACGCGGACGCCGTGCTCGATGGCCTGACGCTGCGCGTCGAGGCCGGGGAAGGCTGGGAGCAGGGAGGGATGAATGTTGAGCAGGCGTCCGCGGAACTCCCCGACGAAGCAGGGCGAGAGCAGGCGCATGTAGCCGGCGAGACAGACCAGCTCGACGCCGCGCTCTTTCAACTCCCTGATGATCTCGCGCTCGTGCTCCTCGCGCGTGCGGCCGCGGCGCCCGACGACCGCCGTCCCGATGCCTCTCTCTCGCGCCGCTTCGAGCCCGGCGGCCTGCGGCCGGTCGCTCAAGACAAGGACGATGCGCGCGCGGGGCACGCTTCCTGCGGCGACCGCGTCGGCCAGCGCCGTCATGTTCGACCCGCGACCCGAGATGAGAACGGCTACGCGCCGCGCGCGCTCTGTTTGAAGGCTCATGCCAGCACGACTTCGCGCGCGCCCCGCTTGACGGTGCCGATCTCGTACGAGGGCTGGTTCACCGATTCGAAGTGTGTGCGGACGGCCGCGGCGTTCGCGGGCGAGCAGACGACGACCATGCCGACGCCCATGTTGAAGGTGCGGTGCATCTCGGGCTCCGAGACGTTGCCGAGCTTTTGCATGAGCCGGAAGAGCGCGGGCACGGGCCACGAGCCGCGTTCGATCTCGACCGCCGTGCCCTCGGGCAGCACGCGCGGGATGTTCTCCAACAGCCCGCCGCCCGTGATGTGCGCGAGCGCCTTGAGGGAGCCGCCGTCGAGCAAGCCTTCGAGCGGCCGCAGGTAGCTGAGGTGCGGCCTGAGCAGAGCCTCGCCGACGGTCTCGCCCAGCTCGTCGAGCCGCGTGTCAACTTCATGGCCCGCGACCTCGAAGAAGAGTTTGCGCGCGAGCGAGTAGCCGTTGGTGTGCAGGCCCGCCGAGGGGAGCCCGAGCAGCACGTCGCCCGGCTCGACCGCGTGCCCGTCGATGACCTTCGCGCGGTCGACGACGCCGACGATGAAGCCCGCCATGTCGTACTCGCCCTCGGCGTAGAAGCCGGGCATCTCGGCCGTCTCGCCGCCGAGGAGCACGCACCCGTTCTCGCGGCACCCTCGGGCGATGCCGTCCACGACCGAGACGATCACGTCGGGCGAGAGCACGCCCGTCGCCACGTAGTCGAGGAAGAAGAGCGGCCGCGCGCCCTGCACGAGGATGTCGTTCGTGCAGTGGTTGACGAGGTCGCGGCCCACCGTGTCGTGGACGCCCGACAGGAAGGCCACCTTCAGCTTCGTCCCCACGCCGTCGGCCGAGGCGACGAGCACCGGCTCCTTCATGCCAGGGAAGGCGCCGTCGAACATCCCGCCGAAGCTCCCGATCTCGGAGAGCGTCCGCGTGTTGAAGGTGCCGCGCGCCAGCCGCTTGATCTGCTCGACCGCCGCGTTCGCCGCGTCGATGGAGACGCCGGCATCGGAGTAGGTGATTGATTTGCTCATCTCTTTACGGCCCGCGGGACGGGGCGCGGCGCGGGCAGCCCCGGAACCTGTTGGCGCCCGCAGTCGGCGTCGCCGAAGACCTGTAAGTGCGCGGGCTGCTTACTGGATGCATCCACCTCGTACTGGAGCAGGCAGATGCTCGGCCCGCTCACCTGCACGTAGTAGAGGCCGGGCCTCAAGCCTTTGAACTCGAAGTACCCGCGCCGCTCCGTCCATTTCACGGCGACGCGCCGCTTCACACTCCCTCTGAACAACTCGACCAGGAAGGTGTAGTCCTCCGGCGAGTTGTTCGTGAAGTAGACGATGCCGGAGACCGTGCGCGCACCCTTCCCGCGCCCCGCCTTCTCCTCGCCGAGCGCACTGCCGCAGAGGGAGGTGAACAGAACGACGCAGGCCAGAACGATTCTCTTCATGGGTCAACGTTAGAGCTTGAAGCTCTTCTGCCCCTCGCCGCCGCCGCGCCGCTCAAGCCTCTCCTGAAGCGACTTGACGCGGTCTTCCGCCTCCTTGCGCGAGGCCTCGTCGAGTGTGAGGTTGATGAGAAGGTGGCTGCCCGACTCGGCGCCTTCGGGGAGGAGCGAGGCGGGCAGCTCGACCTTCGCCTCTTCGTCGCCGACCAAAAGGACGGCCGTGCCGCCGTCCTCGACGCGATCCACGACGGCGCGCGTGCGTTTCGACTTGCCCTTCTCGTCAGACATCGCGGCTCACCTCCCGCCGGCCCGCTTCGCGTTCGCGTTGGAGTTGGAGTTGGAGCGCGCCTCGTCCTTCGGCTTCGGCGCGGGCGGGAGATCGCCGAAGTCTATGAAGCCGCGCTTGGCCGAGTCGTCGCGCAGGGCGGCGCGGCCCGCCCACATGTCCTCGCCGGGTTTGGGCTCGCGCGCCGTCGTGATCTTCACGTCGCCCTCCTGGCCGCGCGTGGAGATGTCGATCTCGCCCTCGAAGTCCGTGCGGTAGATCTTCACGCCGGCGGCCTTCAGGCGGTCGAGGGTCTCCTGCGAGGGGTGGCCGTAGCGGTTGTCCATCCCCGCCGAGATGACCGCGTACTTGAACTCGCCGCGCTTGAGAAAATCTTCCGAGGTCGCGTACTTCGAGCCGTGGTGCCCGACCTTCAGGACGGTGGCGCGGATGTTCGCGCCGTTCTTAATCAAACGCTCGCGCTCGGTCTGCTCCTCGGCGTCGCCGGTGAGGAGCATCGAGAAGGCGCCGTATTCGAGGCGCGCGACGACCGAGTTGGCGTTCGGCTCGTTGCCGCCCGAGCGCAGGTCCTCCTTCTTGAAGAAGGGCTCGATGGGCGCGAGCACGAGGAGGCGCGCGCCGCCGCCCAGCTCGAACGTCTGGCCGGGCGCGGCGCGGATGAGGTCGATCTTCTTCTCGTCCACGGCCTTGAGGAAGTCCTCGTAGTTCTTCGTCGTGTTCGGCACGCCGGAGTAGAGGACGTGCGCGACCGGGATCGCTTTGATGACCTCGTCGGCCGCGCCGATGTGGTCGGCGTGCGCGTGCGTGGCGACGAAGAGGTCGAGGTGGTCTACGCCGTACTTCTTGCAGGCCGCGAGGATGATCTTCCCGTCGCCCGGCTCGCCCGCGTCGATGAGCGCGGTCTTGCCGCCCGGCGTGATGACGAGGATGGAATCGCCCTGCCCCACGTCGAGCACGAAGACCTTCGTCTCGTCGCCCGACGCCGGCAGCGGCGCCTCGGCCTTGCGCTTCTCCCACCACGGTTGCAGGACGAACTTGTAGCCGACGTAGCCGCCGACCAGCAGCACCGCCGCCAGCGCCACCAGCGCGCACCCGCACCCTTTCCTACTCTGCGCCACTCAGATGACCTCCGACAGTCGGCCCATGTTCACTCGCCGTATGTGTATTCATCCATCAATTCGGCGAACTGCGACCACGTGAGTCTCTTCTCGCGCTGTCTGCGCCCGCCGCGCCACGTCAGCGAGCCCCGCCCGATGATGATGGTGCCAATCTTCTCCTCGTTGGCGTAAATCCCGAACTCCATCGAGCTGCCGGCTTTCGTCAGGTCGAGTATCTGCACTTGCGCCGTCACCCTGTGTTTCCTGACGGGCTTCTTCTTTCTCGTCGTCATGTTTCAAACCCCCAAAGGATTTAGTCCGAGGGGACGGGCTCGCGCTCGCGCGCGTACTGGGTCTCGGCGGCCGTGTTGAGGCGGGTCGGGTAGCGGCCCGTCCAGCAGGCGACGCAGGAGGTCTCGGAGGGCAGGCCGCAGGCTTCGAGCATCCCCTCCATCGAGAGGTAGCCGAGCGAGTCGGCCTCGATGAAGCGGCGCACCTCCTCGACCGACATCTGGGCCGCGATCAACTCCTGCTTGTCCGGCGTGTCCACGCCGTAGTAGCAGGGGCTCACGGTCGGCGGGCAACTGATGCGGACGTGCACGGCCGAGGCGCCCGCCTCGCGCACGAGCCGCACGATCTTCTTCGAAGTCGTCCCCCGCACGATGGAGTCGTCGATGAGCACGATGCGGCGGCCGCGGATGAGGTCGCGCACCGGGTTGAGCTTGAGGCGGACGCCGAAGGAGCGGATGGACTGTTTGGGCTCGATGAAGGTGCGGCCGACGTAGTGGTTGCGCACCAGCCCGAAGCGGAAGTTGATGCCGCTCTCGGCGGCGTAGCCGATGGCGGCC
>JBJMGP010000211.1:0-5116 GCA_045807865.1 Pyrinomonadaceae bacterium | reverse complement strand
GTAGAAGATAAGAAAGACCGTAAGCGGAGCGAAACATCATGTTGATGCCGAAGAAGGTAAAGCACCGGAAGCAGATGAAGGGGCGCATGACGGGCACGGCCCAGCGCGGCGCCGAGATCAGCTTCGGTGAGTACGGCCTGAAGACTCTGGAGCCGGGCTGGATTACGGACAGGCAGATCGAGGCCGCCCGTATCGCGATGACGCGCCACGTCAAGCGCGGCGGCAAGATCTGGATTCGGATGTTCCCCGACAAGCCCATCACCAAGAAGCCCGCCGAGACGCGCATGGGCAAGGGCAAGGGCGCGCCCGACCACTGGGTCGCCGTGGTGAAGCCCGGCCGCATCCTCTACGAGATCGAGGGCGTGTCGGAGGAGATGGCGCGCGAGGCGATGAGATTGGCCGCGCAGAAGCTGCCGATCAAGTGCAAGTTCGTCTCGCGGGTCGATCAGGAAGGGGGCGCGGTTTAATGAAGCGGCACGAAGAAATAGAGAGCCTGCACAACATGTCCGACGAGCAGTTGAAAGCGGAGGCGGCGCGGATCAAGGAGTCGCTCTTCCGCCTCAACTTCAAGCTCGCGCTCGGCGAGGTGGACGCCGTCAAGACCGTCCGCCGCGAGAAGAGGACGCTCGCCCGCGTCCAGACCTTGATGCGCGCGCGGCAGCAGGAGCAGGCGGCGAAGTAGGAAGAGGTTCGAGATGGCAGAAGAGACCAAAGAAGAAGTGACGACGGGCGCGGCCGAGAACGCGGCCGGGGCGACCGAGTCGGGGCAGACGTTGGCGCAGGCCGTCGACGCGGGTGTCGACGCGCAGGCCGGCAACGCCACCGGCAACGAGGCCCCGAACCGCGGCCGCCGCGCGGAGAAGATCGGCGTCGTGGCGTCGGACAAGATGGAGAAGACGTGCGTCGTGCGCGTCGACCGTCTGATTAAGCACCCGAAGTACCGCCGCTACGTCCGCCGCACGTCGAAGTTCATGGCGCACAACGAGAAGGGCGCGACCGTCGGGGACAAGGTGCGGATCGTCGAGACCCGCCCCCTCTCCGCGCACAAGCGCTGGCGCGTCGTCGAGATCATTCAGAAGGCGGAAAAGTAGAAGCCGTAAACGGTAGACCGTAAACGGTGACAGGTCGAAAACGTTCTGGTCACGGTTCACGGTTGACGGTTCACGTGCGAACGGAGTGAGCACATGGCAATCCAGATGCAAACGTCGCTGGACGTGGCGGACAACTCGGGCGCGCGGCGCGTCGAGATGATCCAGGCCATCGGCGGCTCGACGAAGGCGACGCGGGCTTCCCTCGGCGACAAGATCAAGGTGACGGTCAAAGAGGCGGCGCCCGACGGGGCGGTGAAGAAGGGGACGGTGCACAACGCCGTCGTCGTCCGCACGGTCAAAGAGGTGCGCCGCAAGGACGGCACCTACATCCGCTTCGACCAGAACGCGTGCGTGCTGATCAAGCCCGACGACACCCCCATCGGGACGCGCGTCTTCGGCCCCGTGGCGCGCGAGCTGCGCGACCGCAACTTCATGAAGATCGTCTCGCTCGCGCCGGAGGTGATTTAAGACAATGGCTAACAAGGGTACGAGGCGAGTCAAGATCAGGAAGGGCGACCAGGTCGTCGTCACCGCGGGCAAGGATTACAACATCTTCGACCGCAACGGGAAGCGCACCCCGCACCGCGGGCGCGTCCTGGACGTGGACCCGGTCAAGGGCAAGGTCAAGGTCGAGGGCGCCGGCATCGTCAAGCGCCACCAGCGCGCCAACCCCGGCGCCAACCGCCCGGGCGGCATCATCGAGCAGGCGCGCTGGATCGACATCTCGAACGTCCAGCTCATCGACCCGGCCGACGGCAAGCCGACCCGCGTGCGCTACGACGTGGCCGAGGACGGCAAGTCGAAGACGCGCGTCGCCGCGGGCAGCGGGCAGGCACTCGACAAGGAATAGGATAGGGACGGCCGCACCCCCGGCAACGTCTTAAAGAAGGCGGGACCCGGGACGAAGATGCGGGGAGGTTTTTAAGACCATGGCAGCCAGACTGAAAGATCGTTACCAGAAGGAGATCGCTCCCGCGATTGCCAAGGAGTTCGGCATCTCGAACCCGATGGCGATCCCGCGCCTGGAGAAGATCGTCATCAACATGGGGCTCGGCGAGGCCATCGCCAACGCCAAGATCGTGGACACGGGCGCGGACGAGATTCGCGCCGTCACGGGGCAGAAGCCCGTCACGACGCGCGCCAAGAAGTCGATTGCGTCGTTCAAGCTGCGCCAGGGGATGCCCATCGGCACGATGGTCACGCTGCGCGGCGACCGGATGTACGAGTTCCTCGACCGTCTGGTGAGCGTCGCCCTGCCGCGCGTGCGCGACTTCCGCGGCGTCTCGCCCAAGGCGTTCGACGGGCGCGGCAACTACACGCTCGGCATCCGCGACCAGCTCATCTTCCCCGAGATCGATTTCAACAAGGTGGACAAGACGCGCGGGATGAACATCTCCATCGTCACCACCGCGCGCGACGACGAGCAGGCGCGTGCGCTCCTTAAGGCGCTCGGCATGCCCTTCCGCCAGTAAGGCCGTAAGTCAGGAGAGTAGAAAAACAAGATGGCGAAGAAATCCATGATCGCGAAGGCGAAGCGGACGCCGAAGTTCTCGTCGCGCGCCTACACGCGCTGCGAGCGCTGCGGCCGCCCCCGCGGCTACCTGCGCAAGTTCAAGCTGTGCCGCATCTGCTTCCGCGAGCTGGCGCTCCAGGGGCAAATCCCCGGCGTCGTCAAGTCGAGCTGGTAGTCCGTAGAGGTTCATCGACAGTAGTCGGCCGGCGCACGGTTGCGCGGGCCGAAACCTGGCGACTTACGTGGAGTTTAAAGAGTAATGACTGATCCTATTGCCGACATGCTGACGCGGATGCGCAACGCGATTGCGGCGAAGCACTCGCGTGTGGACATTCCGGCGTCGAAGCTGAAGCTGGAGATCGCCCGCATCCTCAAGGAGGAGGGCTACATCAACAATTTCGTCGTGAAGGGCGAGGGCGTCAAGCGCACCATCCGCATCTTCCTGCGCTACGACGCGCGCGGCACTTCGTCCATCACGCACCTCTCGCGCGTCTCGACGCCGGGCCGGCGCGTCTACATGGGCGCGACCGAAATCCCGAAGGTCTTGGGCGGCTACGGCGTCAACATCGTCTCGACCTCGCGCGGCCTCATGTCGGGCAAGCGCGCCCGCCGCGAGAACGTGGGCGGCGAGGTTCTGGCCGAAATCTATTAAGCGTGAACGGCAGACCGTCAACCGTGACAAGCTGAAAGCTGTCGTTCACGGTTGACGGTTCACGGTTCACGGTTTACGAGGGTTGTCATGAGTCGTATCGGAAAGAAAGTTATCGCGGTTCCGAAGGCCGTCACGGTGACGATTAACGAGGCCGCGCGCGAGCTGGAGGTGAAGGGGCCGAAGGGGACGCTGCGGACGCCGATCCCCGAGGGCGTCTCCTTCAAGCTCGAAGACGGGCAGTTGCAGGCCGAGCGGGCGTCGGACGACTTCCGCGCCAACCACGGACTGGCCCGCGCGCTCGCCAACAACGCCGTCGTCGGCGTGACCGAGGGCTTCACGAAGCAGATGGACGTGGTCGGCGTCGGCTACAAGGCCGACGTGCAGGGGCGCAAGATCGTCTTCAGCCTGGGCTACTCGCACCCCATCGAATTCCCTCTGCCCGAGGGCATCGAGGCGAAGGGCGAGCGCGTCGCGACCAAGGCCAGCATCCAGCAGTACCAGTTGACGCTGACGCTCTCGGGCATCGACAAGCAGAAGCTCGGGCAGGTCGCCGCCGAGATGCACGGCCTGCGCAAGCCCGACCCCTACAAGGGCAAGGGCGTGCGCTACGCCGACGTGCAGCTCAAGCTCAAGCCCGGAAAGACCGGCAAGTAGTTTTCAGGTTTAGCCCCGCGGTTCTCCCGAGCGGAGAATCACCCCTCGCGAATGGGTCGCGTCGGCATGCGCGGCGGCTAAAGGAGCGAAAAGGAAATGGCAAAGAAAGACAAAGCAGCGGTCAGGAGGGCGGTGCACACGCGCATCCGCCGCCGCGTGCGCGGCACGCCAGAGCGCCCGCGCCTGGCGATCTTCCGCAGCCTCAACCACATCTACGCGCAGGTCATCGACGACGAGCGCGCCGTGACCATCGCCTCGGCCTCGACGGTCGAGAAGGATCTGCGCGCCGGCACGGGCGGCAACGTCGAGGCGGCGCAGCGCGTCGGCCGGGCCATCGCCGAGCGCGCGCTTGCGGCCGGCGTCGAGCAGGTCGTCTTCGACCGCGGCGGCTTCCGCTTCCACGGGCGCATCAAGGCGTTGACGGACGCGGCCCGCGAGGCGGGACTCAACCAGAACGAGCGGAGTGAAGAAGAGGCGGCAGAGGAAGGCTCCGAGGCCGCGGCCTAAGCAGTTTCCGAAAGGTGAGCAATGCGACAACCGAGACAGAGAATCCAATCGCAGGGGCTTGACCTGACCGACCAGGTCATCCAGATCAACCGCGTGACGAAGGTCGTCAAGGGCGGCAAGAACCTCTCGTTCGCCGCGCTGGTCGTCGTCGGCGACGGCGCCGGCCACGTCGGCTTCGGCACGGGCAAGGCGCGCGAAGTCCCCGTCGCCATCAAGAAGGCCATCGAGGCGGCGAAGAAGAATTTGATTCGCGTGCCGCTCATCAAGAACACCCTGCCGCACCCCATCGTCGGCGAGTTCGGCGCCGGCCGCGTCCTGATGAAGCCGGCGAGCGAGGGCACGGGCGTCATCGCGGGCGGCGCGGTGCGCGCGGTCATGCAGGCCGCGGGCGTCCACGACGTGCGCACCAAGGTGCTCGGCTCGGGCAACCCGCACAACGTCGTCCGCGCGACCTTCGACGGTCTCCTCAACATGAAGGACCCGTTCGAGGTGGCGCGCCTGCGCGGCAAGCAGGTCGAAGAACTGTAAGAGGGTTTTGGGTGCTGGGTTGTGGGTTTTGGTTTTAACCAGCACCTGGAACCCAAAACCCAAAACCGAGGTTTTGAAATGGCAGAAGAGAACAAGCAGCAGGAAGGCGGCGGGAAGATTCGCATCCAGTACTACCGGAGCGCCATCGGCTTCCCGAAGACGCAGAAAGAG
>JBJMGP010000210.1:0-11547 GCA_045807865.1 Pyrinomonadaceae bacterium | reverse complement strand
GCGTGGGTGAGAAAACGTTAAAGACGGCGCTCGTCTGCCTCTTCGTCCTGCTCTACGTCCCGTACCTCTTTCAGCAGGGCTACCAGCGGGCCGCGCAGTTGCCCGGCGACTTCCCGACGCTCTACTGGGGCGCGAAGATGGTCTTCGAGGAGGGGCGCTCGCCCTACGTGGACGGCGCCTTCGACGAGGTCGCCGAGCGCGAGCGGCGGCGCATCTTCCCGTACCTCTACCCGCCCCCGAGCCTGCTCGCCTTCTACCCCTTCTCCACGGTCACGTACGACGCGGCGAAGGTTCGACTCTTAGTCGTCAGCCACGTCTGCCTGCTCCTCATCCTCTATCTCCTCTTCCTGCGCATCAGGCCGTTCGAGCCTCCGCCCGCGGGGCAATTCCTCGCGGCCGCGCTGATGACCGTTTACGTACTGAACTACTACCCCGTGGCTGATAACTTCGCCTGGGGCCAGATCAACCTGATCGTGCTGGCGCTCGTCCTCCTCGCGTGGCTCGCACTCAAGCGGGGCGGGCGCGCGCTGAGCGTCGCGGTGCCTCTGTCGCTCGCGGTGCTTCTGAAGACGTACCCGCTGCTCCTGCTGCCGCTGCTCGTCATCAGGCGGAGGTACGCGGCCGCCGGTTGGACGTTGGCGCTGGTGGCGCTCTACGGGCTCGTCTCGTGGTGGGTTCTGCCGAAAGGGTTGTGGGGTGACTGGCTGGCGAACGTCGCGCCGACGGGCGGCTACGGCCTGCGGCCGTTCAACCTCCCGTTCATCCCGGTCGAGCCCTGGAACCACAGCATCAACGGTTTCATGCTCTTCGTGCAGGACAGGAGCCCGGAGGTCTTCGGCCTCCCGACACGCTTCATCACGAAGCCGCTCACGTACCTGCTCGCGGTCGCGGTCGGGGCGGTGACCGTGGGGCTCGCGTTCGTGTCCGCGCGCAGGGGGCAGGGGGAGCGGACGCTCGACGCCGACGTGTCGCTCTTCCTGTTGATGATGTTTCTGGTGGCGCCGCTTTCGTGGGAGCACCACCTGGTCTACGCGCTGCCGGCAGCCCTGTACGCGATTCATCTACTGCTGAAGGGGCCGACGCGGCCCCCCGCCGCGGTCGGGGCGCTGGCGGCACTCTTCGTCATCGCGTGGGAGTTGCCGCGTGACGAACTGTTCCCGCTCCAGGGCGTGCTCGGGCTCTCGAACGCCCTCAAGTTCTTCGCCGCCCTCGGCCTCTGGGTGTTTCTGGCGAAGAGGATGTGGGATGACTTAAGGGCAGGCAGCACGACGGCCGGCGACGCATGAACCCGGTCAGTACCACCCGCGGTAGCGGGTGGGTGTCGCGTCTCAATAAGTCCTTAAGAAGCACGTCCGACCCACCCGCTACCGCGGGTGGTACTGCCTGGTTCGCCGGCGCTCATAATTTCAGGCCGCCCTGGGTGCCGTCGGCGTTTCGCGCATCTTCGGGGCTCGTGTTAGAGTCTTTGACTTCGGTTTTTTTATCTCCCCATGGAAGGGTCTAAACGTAATTTGTTAACGAGCGTCGCCGTCGCCTCACAGGCGTTATCCGCCGAGCCGGTCACTTCCCGCGTCAACCTCGGCGTCGTCTGCCCGATGGCGAACGAGCGCGACACGGCCGAGCGTTTCGTCCGCGAAGTGCTGGCCGCCTGCGAGCCCTTCCGGTTCAAGTCCGTCACCTGCTACGCCGTCCTCGACCGCGTCAGCCGCGACGGGACGCTCGACCTCCTGCGGGAACTCGAAGCGACCCTGCCGCAACTGCGCGTCGTCTGGGCGCCCGAGAACCGCTGCGTCGTGGACGCGTACCTGCGCGGCTATCGCGAGGCGCTCGACGCGGGCTGCGACTGGGTGCTTGAGATCGACGCCGGCTACAGCCACCAGCCCTCGGACATCCCGCGCTTCTTCGAGAAGATGTCCGAAGGGTTCGACTGCGTCTTCGGCACGCGCTTCGCCCACGGCGGGCGCATCACCGAAAGCTCGCTCAAGCGCGAGGCCATCAGCCGCGGCGGGACGCTTCTGACGAACCTCCTGCTCGGCACACGTCTGACCGACATGACGAGCGGCTTCGAGCTCTTCTCGCGTGCCGCGCTCGAAGAGGTCTTGCGCCGCGGCGTCAACTCGCGCGGCCACTTCTTCCAGACTGAGATCAAGGCTCACTGCCAGTCCTTCCGCGTCGCCGAGGTGCCCATCCACTACCGCGCGGCCAGCGACAGCGTCAACAACAACGTGCTCAAGGACGCCTTCGTCAACCTCTGGCGCCTCTTCCGCGCGCGCTTCTCGCGCGGCCACGCGGTCGCCCCGCTCGGACAGGACGAGGCGGCATGACGGACAGCGTCGCCCTCGTCGTCACCTCCATCTCCGCGCCCAACCGCGTCCTCGCCGCGCTGGCCGAAGGCTCCCGCGAGCGCGGCCGGCAGTTCGTCGTCATCGGCGACGTGCCGAGCCCCGCCGACTTTCAACTGGAAGGCTGCGACTTCTACGGCCTCGACGCGCAGTACGAGACGGGCTTCCGCTTCGCGCGCCTCTGCCCCACGCGCCACTACGCGCGCAAGAATCTCGGCTACCTCCTGGCCATCCGCGCGGGCACAGGCATCATCGTCGAGACCGACGACGACAACATCCCGCGCGCAGAGTTCTGGCATGAGCGGCGGCGCGAGGTCTCGGCGCCGTTGGTCGAAGGCGCGGGCTGGGTCAACGTCTACCGCTACTTCTCGGAGGCGAACATCTGGCCGCGGGGGCTGCCGCTCGAACGTGTGCGCGAGCGCGTGCCGGAGTTCGAGTCCTTAAAAGTTAAGGACGCCGACTGCCCCATCCAGCAGGGGCTCGCCGACGAGAACCCGGACGTGGACGCGATCTACCGCCTCGTCGAAGAGCTGCCGCAGTCTTTCCGCCGCGACCGGCGCGTGATGCTGGGCGCGGGCTCCTGGTGCCCCTTCAACAGCCAGAACACGACGTGGTGGGCGGACGCTTTCCCCTTGCTCTACCTGCCGGCCTACTGCTCGTTCCGCATGACGGACATCTGGCGCAGCTTCGTCGCGCAACGCATCGGTTGGGAGCAGGGCTGGGGCGTGCTCTTCCACGAGCCGACGGTCTGGCAGGAGCGCAACGAGCATAACCTCATGCGCGACTTCCGCGACGAGGTGCCGGGCTACCTGCACAACGCTTCGATCTGCGAGGCGCTCGCGGGGCTCACACTCGCGCCCGGCGTCGGGCGTCTGGGCGAGAATCTGCTGGCCTGCTACGAGAGGCTCGTCGAGATGTCTCTGGTCGGGCGAGAGGAGTTGCCGCTGCTCGCGGCGTGGCTCGAAGACCTCGCCGCGGCGCGCGGGCAAGTGAACTAGGACTTATGGAGAGTTTCCTCCGAGGCAAGAGAATTGCGGTCACGGGGGGCGGGGGCTTCCTCGGCCGCGTCGTCGTCGGCAAACTCCGCGAGCGCGGGTGCGAAGAGATTTATGTCGTCCGCAAGCGCGACTACGATCTGGTCGAAGGCGCCGACGTGGGACGCCTCTACCGGGACGCACGCCCCGAGGTCGTCATCCACCTCGCCGCGGTCGTCGGCGGCATCGGGGCCAACCGCGAGAACCCCGGCCGCTACTTCTACGAGAACATCATGATGGGCGTCCAGCTCATCGAAGGCGCTCGGCTCAATGGCGTCGAGAAGTTCGTTCAGGTCGGCACCATCTGCGCGTACCCCAAGTTCACGCCCGTCCCGTTCCATGAAGACGACCTCTGGAACGGCTACCCCGAGGAGACCAACGCGCCGTACGGGGTGGCGAAGAAGGCGCTCTTGGTCCAGTGCCAGTCGTACCGCGACCAGTACGGCTTCAACGGCATCTACCTGCTGCCGGTGAACCTCTACGGCCCCGCGGATAACTTCGACCCGAACACGTCGCACGTGATCCCCGCGCTGATCAAGAAGTTCGTGGACGCCGAGGAGCGGGGCGAGCCGTCGGTCGAGGTGTGGGGGACGGGCGCGGCCACGCGCGAGTTCCTCTACGTGGACGACGCGGCCGAAGGGATTGTGCTCGCGGCCGAGAAGTATAACGGGGCCGACCCAGTCAACCTCGGGTCGGGGATGGAGATCAGCATCAAAGAGCTGGCCGAACTCATCGCCAAAGAGACGGGCTACAGGGGCCGACTCGTCTGGGACACCTCGAAGCCGGACGGGCAGCCGCGCCGCGCGCTCGACGTGACGAGGGCCGAGGAGTTGTTCGGCTTCAAAGCCCGCGTCGATTTCGTCGAGGGTCTGCGGCGCACCATCGGCTGGTACCGCTCGACCCTCTCGACCCTCTCGACCAAAGAGTAAATCGGGCGCGTCAAAACGTCCTCACCAACTCGACACAAATTGCTCTTGCCTTATCCAGGTTTTTTCATATAATTGCGCGTCCTTTCCAAGCGCTCTACAGCTTTAAGCCGATCTCTTACAGTTTGTAACTCCAGCCCTCGTCGGCGGCACCCGCAGGTGGCCGCCCGGGCCGCCGCCACAGGGCGGCCCGTAACACACGTCAGACCTTATGACGAATCCCGGACGGTCCGACACCGCTTTGGCGTCACTCGTGCGCGACCGCAGGGTCTCGCTCGGCGTGACGGCGATGGCGGCGGCGCAGGTCGTGTGCGTGGCGGCCGGCCTCGGGGGCTGGCCGTGCCCTTTGAAGTCTGCTCTGGGCATCCCCTGTCCAGGGTGCGGGCTGACGCGCGCTTCCGTGGCGCTGCTGCGGGGCGAGTTCGCGGCCAGCTTCAGCGCCCACGCCTTCGCGCCCGTGCTGCTCGTGGGGTTGGCGGCGCTCGCCGTCGCGGGGTTCCTGCCCGCGGCGCGGCGTGAGGCGTTCGCGAACCTCGTCGAGCGGTTCGAGCGTCGCACGAAAGCCGGGTACGTCTTTGCCGCGGCGCTGCTCCTGTACTGGTCGGTGCGCCTGTTGTTCCTGCCGGGCACTTTCCCCCGGTGAACCTAGTGGTCACAACTTTTCTGTTCTAAGAGAATAGAAGGAGGATAGTAGGATGCAGTATATAATTTGGTTGCTGGCTCTGGTGGCGTTCGTGATTCAAATTCTGGTGGTCGTGAAGATGTTCCAGAACGCCGGCGTCGTGCACGGCATTCTCGGGATCATCTGTGGCCTCTACGCCTACATCTGGGGCTGGATGAACTCCGCGAAGCTCAACATCCGGAACCTGATGATCATCTGGACGGCGCTGATCATCCTCATCATCATTCTCAACGTCGTCTTCGGCGCCAGTATGGCCGCCAGCTACGGGCCGCTGCCGAGCACTCCCTGACCCTCTGGGACGTGAGACCGGGCGCCGCGGCGACGTGGCGCGCACAAACACAGACGGCGGGCGTGTCTTTCGCCGAGCCCCTAACGGCGGAGGGCTCGCCCGCCGTCTCTTGTCGAACAGGGAGGGATTGCATGAGAAGGTTTCTGGCGGCGGCCTGCATGTCGGCGGCGTTGGCCTCGTCCGCCGCGGCCGCACCCGCGGGGCAGGCCGCCAAGCGGACGCGCGAAGTTAAAGTCTACCTCGTCGCGCTCGACGACAGGGGGAAGCGCGGCCGCCGCATCGGCTGCGACGACAGCCTCGTCCCCGTCACGCGCAACGTGGCTGCGACGGGCGCGCCGCTGAAGGCGGCCATCGAAGAGTTGCTCGCCGTCCCGCGCGAGTACGAGGGGAGCTTGGGCAACTACTGGGCGGGCGAGAACCTGCGCGTGCAGAGCGCGGTGATCAGTCGCAGCGTGGCGACCGTCCGCATCAAAGGCACGCTGCCCGTCGCGGGCGTGTGCGACGAGCCGCGCATCGAGGAGCAGATCAAGGCGACCGCGCGCCAGTTCCGCGGCGTCCGCAGCGTCCGCGTCTTCCTCAACGGCCAGAGGCTTGCGGACGCCATCCGCTGACGCCCCGGCCGGCCTGTCGGAGCCCCGCGCCTCGTGATATTTTAGGGGCGTGGAACCGGAACAAGCGGGCAGGGGCGGGGAGTCTGACGAAGTCGTCCCGGGCGCGGCTCAAGCGCCCGACGCCGTCCCCGCGCAGAGTGACGATACCGCCCCGCCCGTTGTTGCAGGAAAGCCGCCCACCGGTTCTTCATCCAAACAGCTTTCAACTCTCATCCGCTGGCTCCCGCTCGCGCTGCTCGTGTGCGTCGTGCTCGCCGCCCCGCTCGTCTACCTCAAACACAGGCAGGCCGTCATCGGGGGCATCAAGACCGGCGCCGAGCAGGTGAAAGATATCCTGACCGGCGCGCCGCCCCTCGACCCTTACGCCGAGGCCGTCTCGAAGATCGAAGCAGACCGCGGCGAGGCCACGGGCCGCAAGGCCGCCGATGTCGAAATCCCGACCGAGCTGAAGCAGTACAGCGAGGCGCGGCGCTTCCTCGCCATCCAGGGCGCGGCCGCCGCGGAGGCCGGCGTCCGACCGCCGCACGACTTTGCCGAGTTGGCCGAGATGATCGAAGGCGGGCGCGAGCTGGTCGAGGTGCCGCGGCTCGGCAAAGGCTTCGTGCTCTACGGCGTGGGGCTGACGGCGAACGGCGCGCTCACGCACTACGACCTGAAGGCGAAGAAGGTCGTGCCGCTCTACGCGAACGTCGAGGAGTTGGAGGCGGCCGAGCGCGGACTCGTCGAGCAGCGCGAGCGACTGTCGCACGAACTCCAAGAGTTCGAGGTCAGGCTCAAGGAACTCGGGCGCAAGGAGCGCGAGGCGCACGCGCAACTGCTGGCCGACTCGGCCGCGCGGAAGAAGGAGCTGACGACGGTCTCGGAGCAGGAGAAGCTGCTGGCCGCCTACTACGGGAAGCCCGGCGCGAAGGCGCGTGAGAAGGTCGGCGAACGCCTCTTTAAAGAGTACGCGGTGATAGAACAGCTCGCGCGCGACTTCGGCGGGCGCTCGTACGACCTGCGCGACCCCTCTGCGTCGAGGGAGTTTCAGGCGCGCATGCTCAGCTACGTGCGGCCCGCCGCGCTCGCGGTCATCGAAGAGCTGGGCACGGCCTACGAGTCGAAGTTCGGGCGGCGTCTGCCCATCACCTCGCTCGTGAGGACGGAGGAGTACCAGCGGCTGCTGCGCGAGTCCGGCAACCCGAACGCGGCCGACGTGGCGCCGCCGCCGCACACGACCGGCTTCGCCTTCGACGTTTACTACCGCTACATGACGGCCGCCGAGCAGGAGTTCGTGATGGGCGAGATCGCCCGCCTCGAACGCGCGGGCCGCGTCGAGGCGCTCCGCGAGCTGCGAGACCACTACCACGTCTTCGCCTTCGCCGAAGGCCGCCCGCCCGCGGCCGAGGCGGTCGATAAGATTCTCGGGAAGCGCACGAAGCAGGCGGAGCCGGCCGAGCCCGAGAAGAAGCCGGAGAAGAAGGGGACAAAGAAGGAAGCGAAGAAGGAGGCGAAGAAGGAGACGAAGCCGACGAAGACTCCGAAGGGGAAGGCGGGAAAGAAGCGTTGAGCCTTCAGCGGCGACGTGGTGACGGTTGGCGGCCGCGGACGTGGATGAGCATCTGCGGGTAGATTCTGGCGAGCGGGAACTTCGTGTCGGGCTCGACTCTGAACTCGGCGCCGTAGAGGACGGGCAGGCAGCGGAGGAAGAGTGCGGTGACTTCGGCGGGGGTCTGGACGTTGGAGGCGCGGATGGTCTCGGCCAGCCGGCGGCCGTCGGCGAGCGAGCGCGTCCAGTTGTTGGCCCGGTAAATCTTCGTCAGCTCGTCGAGCAGCTGCGGGTTCTCCCACTCCAAAGAGGCGCGCGCGTAGTTGAGCACCTCGGCCTGCCCGTCTTCGGTGCCGCGGAGGCGGCGGGCCGAGTCGAGGTAGTTGGTGAGGTCGATCAGCTTGTCGAATCCCGTGCGGCGCATCTCGGGGGCGAAGAGGCGGTGCTCGATCATGCTCACGAGGTCGTTGACGTGCGGCTGCTCCACGTCCTCGGCCGGCCCCTGCTTCGTCCTGACCTCCGGCCCGAAGAGGAAGAGCGGGTAGCCGCGCGCGCGCAGGCGCAGGTGGAGCAGCTCGTGGCCGATGACGGCCTCGGTCAACCTCTCGCCCTTCGCCTCGAAGCTCTCGTCCACGCGGACGACGCCGACGCCGGCCCTCGTGATGTAACTGACCCCCAGCGTGTAGTCCCCGCCCGTGCCCGCCGGGTCCAGCTCGGCGAACTCCGCGTAGACCTCCTTACCTAATTTCCTTTCGACCTCCTCCAGCCACGCGGAGACCTCCGCGCCGAGCCTGACGCCGAGCAGCCTGCCCTCCCCGCGGGGCGTGTCGCCCACCACGCGCTGCGCGCCCGAGGAGTGCGGCGCGCAGAGGCAGAGCGACGCCAGCAGGCAGAGGGCCGCCCCGGACGCCTTCGCCCGGAGCGGCCCTCTCTTCGATGCGTGTGTGCCCACGCCCTTCGAGTTTCAGTTAAGGCGAGCGCTAGTTGCGTTCCGTGTCCGGCTTGGTCGTTGACCTGGCGCCGCCGCCCTTCGACTTCGACTCGTCCACGGGGAAGCCGCGCTTGCGCATGAGCGCCTCGACCCGCGGGTCGTGGCCGCGGAACTGGCGGTAGGCTTCGGCCGGATCGACGGTGTTGCCGACCGAGAAGACGTACTTGCGCAGGCGCTCGGCCATCTTCTTGTCGTACGGCCCGCCGGCCCCCGTGAACGCCTCGAAGGCGTCGGCCGCGATCACGTCCGTCCAGAGGTAGCTGTAGTAGCCGGCCGAGTAGGAGTCGCTCGAAAAGACGTGGCCGAACTGCGGCGTGCGGTGGCGCATCACGAGCTCGTGCGGCATCCCGAGCTCTTCGAGGGTCTTCTTCTCGAAGGCGTCCGGGTCGATCTTCTGCGCGCCCGCGAGGTGGAGCTTCATGTCCACGAGCGCGGACGAGAGGTACTCGACCGTCGCGAAGCCCTGGTTGAAAGTGGACGAGCGCTTGAGCTTCTCGACGAGGGCCGGCGGGATGGGCTTGCCCGTCTGGTAGTGGACGGCGAAGCGCTGCAAGACCTCGGGCGTCAGGAGCCAGCGTTCGAGGAGCTGCGAGGGGAACTCGACGTAGTCGCGCGGGACGGCCGTGCCTGCGAGCGTCGGGTACGTGACGTTCGAGTTGAGCCCGTGCAGCGCGTGGCCGAACTCGTGGAACATCGTCACGGCGTCGTCCCACGAGACGAGCACCGGCTCGCCCGGCTTGCCCTTCACGAAGTTGGCGTTGTTCGAGACGATGGTCGTCACTTCCTTGCCGCCCATCCGCTCCTGGCTGCGGTAGGCGTTCATCCACGCGCCCGAGCGCTTGCCGTCGCGCGCGTACGGGTCGAAGAACCAGTAGCCGATGTGCCTGCCCGATGTCCTGTCCGTCACCTCCCACACGCGCACGTCCGGGTGGTAGACGGGGACGTTCGGCGCGGGCGCGAACTTAAAGTTGAACAGCTCGCCCGCGACCCAGAAGATGCCCTCGCGCAGCTTCTCCAGCTGGAGGTACTGCTTGACCTCGTTCTGGTCGAGGTCGTATTTCGCCTTGCGCACCTTCTCCATGTAGTAGCGATAGTCCCACGGCTCGATCTTGATCTTCGCGCCCTCCCTGTCGGCGAGCGCCTGCATGTCGGCGACCTCCTCGTGGACGCGCGCGACCGCGGGCTTCCAGACGGCCTCCATCAACTCCATCGCGCGCTCGGGCGTCTTCGCCATCGCGTTCTCAAGGCGCCAGTGCGCGTGCGTCTTGTAGCCGAGCAGGCTGGCGCGCTCGGCGCGGAGCTGAAGGATCTCGGTGATGATGGAGTTGTTGTCGTTCTTGTCGCCGTTGTCGCCGCGGTTGACGAACATGTGCCAGACCTTCTCGCGCAGGTCGCGGCGGTCGGAGTAGGTCAGGAACGGGTCTACGGAAGAGCGCGTGTTGAGGATGACCCACTGGCCGGGCACCTTCTTCGAGACGGCCGCCTGCGCCGCCGCGTCGCGCAGAGACTGCGGCAGACCGGCCAGCTCGTCCTCACTCTTGAGCGCGAGGAAGACGTCGTTCTCGTCCGAGAGGAGGTGCTGGTTGAAGTTCGTGTAGAGGCCGGCGAGCTGCTGGTTGATCTCGGAGAGGCGCGCCTTCGACTTCGCGTCGAGCTTGGCGCCCGCGCGGACGAAGTTCGTGTAGTAGAGCCACGTGAGGCGCTGCTGCTCGGGCGTCCACTTCTTCTTGTCG
The DNA here is from genome assembly GCA_045807865.1 of Pyrinomonadaceae bacterium. Taxonomy (GTDB): domain Bacteria; phylum Acidobacteriota; class Blastocatellia; order Pyrinomonadales; family Pyrinomonadaceae; genus QHXN01. Next base: position 1,411 of record JBJMGP010000210.1, on the reverse strand, counting down.
GGCGAGTTGTAGACGGTCTCGATGCGTTTGAAGAGCGCCTCGTTCTGCGTGATCTTGTCGTTGAAGGCGGCGAGCTTCGGCGCCATCTCGCGCAGGACGCCCTGCAACTCCGGCGAGTTCATCGTCCCCGACCAGACGCCGTAGACGGTCGTCACGCGGTCGAGCTTGCCGCCGGCGCGCTCAAGGGCGGCGATGGTGTTCTCGAAGGTGGGCGCCGACTTCTCCTGGGCGATCTGGTCTACCTCAGCGAGGTTCTCGGCCATCGCGGCTTCGAGCGCCGGCTTGAACAGAGAGACCTGCACGCGGCCAAAGGGCGGCGTGCCGCCGTGCGGCCCTGCCCACTCGGCCAGCAGCACGTTGTCGGCCGGCGAGTTCGAGGGAGCGCTGTTGGTCTGAGCGGTCTGCGCCGATGTCTCGGACGGCGCGCGCTCGGCGTTGACTTTCATAACGACGACAGTGCCCGCGACGGCCGTCGCGAGCAGGAGCACGCGTGTGCGCGTGATGATTTTTGACATGGGTTGCGTCTCACTTAGAGGGGTTTTACAGTCCCGGCGCCTTGAGGCGTCTCGTTCGGTTTCCGGGTGACGCCGACAGCTTACCCTTTCGGAAAAGGCCGGGCAAACCCCGGCGCGTCGAAATTTTGAGCGCCGTCCCGCGGAATGGGTTTTTATCCCGGCGGGCGATGTCAGGCGCTTCACAAACGGCCCTCGGTTGCTGCAAACTTGCAGGCACTTCGTCTCCAAACAGTTGATATGAGCGGGAAACGTTACGACGCGGTCGTCGTCGGCTCGGGGCCGAACGGCCTGAGCGCTGGGATCGTGCTCGCGCGGCGCGGGCTCTCGGTCTGCGTCCTCGAAGCGAAGGAGACCATCGGCGGCGGCGCGCGCACCGCCGAGCTGACGGCGCCCGGCTTCCGGAGCGACGTGTGCTCGGCCATCCACCCGGTCGGCGTCGTCTCTCCCTTCTTTAAAACGCTGCCGCTTGAGCAGTGGGGCGTCGAGTGGGTCTACCCGGAGGTGGCGCTCGCGCACCCGTTCGACGACGGCGACGCGGCGCTGCTCCTCCAGTCTCTGGAGCAGACGGGCGAGACGCTCGGCGAGGACTCGCGCGCTTATCAGGACTTGATGCGCCCCTTCGTCGAGCGCGCCGAGGTCTTCTTCGAAGAGACTTTGCAGCCGGTGCGCATCCCCTCACATCCTTTCTTCATGCTCCGCTTCGCGCTCAAGGGGCTGCGCTCCTGCACGGGGCTGGCCTTCGGCAAGTTCAAAGGGAGGAAGGCGCGCGCCCTCTTCGCCGGCTGCTGCGCGCACTCGGTGCTGCCCCTGGAGAAGAAGGGCACGGCCTCTTTCGGGATGGTGCTCGCGCTCGCGGCGCACGCCATCAACTGGCCGTGCGTGCGCGGCGGCTCGGT
>JBJMGP010000209.1:0-7974 GCA_045807865.1 Pyrinomonadaceae bacterium | reverse complement strand
TAAGAGCAGGTGTTAACTTGTCACGGTTGACGGTTCACAGTTCACGCTCTTCCTCCCCCCGCACAGGCGAGGCCGCCCCCTGTCCGGGCGCCTTCGTCAACAGCCGTTTGTTCGCCGCCCGCCCTCCCTGTTACCCTGAAGCTTCTGCGCGCCAACCAACGCAGGAAATCCGGAGTCTAACGGCCGGAGCCTTTGAAGCTTCGACCCGAATAATCCATTTTAGAAGGTTCGTGATGAAGAAGTTGTTCTTGACTGTCCCCCTCGCCGCGCTCCTGTGCGCGCAAGGCGGCGCGGCGCGCCAGCAGCCCGCCACGCAGCCGACGCCCGCGCGGACGCACGCCCCCGCTCAACCGCCGCAGCGCCCGGCGCCGGCCGTCGCCTCTCTGGGCCTGTCCGACTACGGCATCGAGATCGTGCCCGACGCGCGCCTCGTCGTGATGATGGCCGCGCTCGACGCCGCCGGCTGGGACCCGACGCACGCCGGTGAGCGCCCCTCGGTCTACCGCGAGCTGATACGCAAAGAGCAGTCGGGGTTGGACGCCGCGCTGCGCCAGCGCCTGCAGGACTTCTACGCGCGCAACGCGCTGAAGGACGTGGCCGACAACCCTGCGACGCCCGAGAACGAGGCCGCACACTACACGCCGGCCGACCAGGCGGCGCGTTACATCTCGCTCGCCTACACGCTCGGCCAGCCGCCCGCCTTCGAAGCCCCCGCGCGCTCCGACGACCTGCCCTCGGGCGTGCTCGAAGTGCTCGACTTCGTGCCGCTCCTGCGCGAGTTCTACAAGCAGTCGGGGATGGACGCGCGGCTCCCGAACTACCTCAACATGCACCGCGCCGCGGGCGACAAGCTGCGGGCGCAGACGCTCGACATGGCGCGCGTCGTCCTCGCCTACCTCAACACGCGCCCCGAGACGATCATCAACGAGCGCGTCACAGTCCCCGCACCTTCGTCCTCGCAGTCGAAGAAGAAGCAGGGGCAGACCCGGACTGTGCTGCGCGAGCACGTGCGCCACTTCCGCGTCGTGCCCGATCTGCTGGCCGCGTCCGGCGCCGTCAACCTGCGCGCCGTCGGCGACGACTATTTCGTCATCGTGCCGCCCGACGCCACCCTGATCCTCGGCGAGGCGCGCCGCGCCTACTTGCAGTTCGTCGTAGACCCCCTGGTCGCGCGCTTCAGCCGCGAGGTCGCCGCGCGCCGCCCCGAGATCAAGCAGCTCCTCGAAGCCGAGCAGGCGCGCCGCGGGCGCACGTTCGGCCCGGACATCTTCCTGACGGTCGCGCGCTCGCTCGTCGCGGCGGCCGACGCGCGCCTGGACGAGATCGTGCGGCTGCGCGCCTTGCAGCTTGAGACGAGCCGGCGGTTGCAAAGCGCGGCCGACCAGGCGGCGAAGGACGCCGCGCTGAAGGAGTCGAAGGAGCGCGAGACGGCCATTCGTGAATCGACGACGGCGCAGCTGGCCGAGGCCTACGAGCGCGGCGCGGTGCTCGCCTTCCACTTCGCAGACCAGTTGCGCGGCTTTGAGGGCGGGGGCTTCGACGTGGCGAACTACATGCCCGACATGGTCGCGGCCTTCAACGTCGAGCGCGAGCTGAAGCGCCCGGCCGAGTACGCCGCCGTGGTCGCGCGCGTGCGCGCGCGCCGCGCGACTCTGGCGGTCGCGGTCGAGCCCACGGAGACACAGCCGACGGACGAGCGCCGCACGGCACTCATCAAGAGCCTCAACGACGTAAGCGAGCTGTTGCGGCTGCGCAACTACGAGGAGGCCGACGTGCGGCTCGCGGCGCTCAGGAACGAGTACGCGAACGAGCCGCTCATCTACTTCACTCTGGGCCAGGCGGCTTCACTCGCGGCGCAGGAGGCCATCGACGAGGCGCTTCAGGCCGAGCGTCTCAACGCCGCGCTCGGCCACTTCCGCCAGGCGATACTCTTCTCGACGCCCGACACCGACCCCTCGCTCGTCCCGCGCGCGCACCTCTCCAGCGGCCGTATCCTCGCGCACCTCGAACGGCGCGAAGAGGCGCTCCGCGAGTTCGATGCCGTCATCTCTACAACCAAGCCGACCGACCGTTTTTATCAGGAGGCCCTGGCCGAGAAGAAGAAGCTCGGGCAGTAAAAGGCAGGAGACAGTAGACAGTAGACAGTAGAAAAAACAGGCGGCGCGCTTCAGCCTCCGGGCCGGGCGCGCCGCTGCTGTATTCCTACTGACTACTGTCTACTGCCTTTCCCTTACTTCGTGACCGTGATCTCGCGCGAGGTCGAGTTGTAGCCGCCGTTGTCGACGACGTTGCCGGACTTGTCCACGAGTTCGAGCTTGACGGTATGCTTGCCGGCCGTCCAGCCCGTGAGCCAGATGGGCTCCCACTTGTCGAGGAACTTCGCCTCGCCGCCGCCCACCGAGTAGCGCACGCGGTAGTCGCCGCCGTCGCCTTGCAGCTTCGCGTTCGAGAGCCAGAAGTCGATCATGATGGCGTCGGTGTCCGCGCCCTTGTACTCGCCCTTCGGCCGGCTGTAGGTCAGCAGCGGCTTCGCGCGGTCAACGGCTCCGGCCGTCGAGGGCTGCATCTCTTTTCCTTCGTGCCCGGGGGTGGCCGCGGGTGAAGCGCCGGGCGAGGGCACCAGGGTCGGCGGCGCCTTCGCGGCGTTCGAGTTGTCGGCCATCTTCTGGCCGCCGTTGGTCGTCGTCGGCTTGGAGGCGTCGCCGCCGCCCTTCACCGTGAACGAGACCATCTGGAACGAGCCGTCGTTCTTGTAGCTCTCGTGCCAGGGGCGCGAGGCAAAGACGCGGATGGTGTGCGGCCCCTCGGAGACGTTGCGCAGCTCGAAGGGCTGGCCCAGCTCGTAGTAAGCCTCGTAGGGCTGGTTGTCGAGGATGACGTGGATGTGGTTGCCCATCCCCGTCGAAGGGTCTTTGTGCGGCTGGTAGCCTTTGAGGTCGCCCGCGAGCTTGAGGCTCAGCTTGACGGTCGAGCCGCCGACGGCCGCCCCCTCCTTCGGCTCGACGATGGTGAGCGCGGGCGCGGCCGAGTCCTGCTCGCCGCGCTGCTGCATCTGATCCTTAATCTTCTGCGGGCGCTCGGCCACCGAGAGCGTCTGCACGGCCGGGGTCGGCGACGCGGCCGCGTTCGTGTTCGCGTTGGCGTTCGCCGTGTTCGCGTTCATGTCCGAAGAGCAGCCCGCGAGACTCAGGGCGGAAGCCGCGAGCAGCAGTGCGCACGTGTTGAGCAGGAGTCGAGAGAGTTTCATCCGAGAGCCTCCGGTTAGGGAATCAACAGCTCGATATGCGGTAAGGAAATTAACAGGGATGGACAGGATGGATAGGATAAAGCAATTTCAAAGTTCAAATCCTAATCCTGCCTAATCCTGTCTATCCCTGTTAATTCATTCCTTCGCGTTACGTCTACTCGCTCTTGGCCGCCGCGGCCGCCGCGGGGCGCGAGCTGGCGCCCTGCTGCAAGCGCTGCTCGCAGGAGGCCCAGTCGATGTTGGAGAAGAACGCCTCGATGTACTTCGGCCGCTCGGCCGGCTTGTAGTCGAGCAGGAAGGCGTGCTCCCACACGTCCATGACGAGCACGGGGAGGAAGCCCGCGACGTTGCCGACCTCGTGCAGCGTGATCCAGTGGTTCGAGAGCCGCTGGTTGACCGGGTCTTGGTAGCAGACCGCCCAGCCCACGCCGCGCATCTTGCCCACCGACATGAAGTCGGCCTTCCAGATGTCGTAAGAGCCGAACGACTGCTCGGCCAGCCGGTAGAAGTTCGAGTTCTTCTCGGGGTCGCTCGTCGTCGAGCCCTTCCGCATGTTGCCGAAGTACCACTCGTGCAGAACCATGCCGTTGTACTCGAAGCCCATGCGGCGCGTCAGCTCCGAGTAGGCGGGCATCTCCTCCTGATCGACCTTGCCGTCCGAGAGAATCTCGGTGATCTTCTGCGTCAGCGTGTTGGTGTTCGTGACGTAGCCCTCGTAGAGCTTGAAGTGCATCTCCAGCGTCTGGTCGGAAATCCCGTTCAGCCCGCTCAAATCGAACTGCTTCGCCGTGTAGGTCTTAATGTCTGCCATCACATCCTCCTTGTTATCATTGCGGCAACTCGCAAAAACGAGGCGGCCGCCCGCTCGGCGCACGCACGGCGCGCGGGCTTCCTTACATCCGGGTTGTCGCTCGGTTTTGACTTGGGAGGATTATAAACCCAAAGAAGGGTCAGGGGTAAAGGGGAAGGGTGAAGGGAGTGCAAGCGGCATCCCTTCACCCTTCCCCTTTACCCCTGACCCTTCTGTTCAGGCGCCGCCGCGGCCGAACATGATGTAGTCGCCGTGCGAGGTGCCCATGAACCAGAGCATCGGCAGGCTGAGCCAGGCATTGGCGCGCGAGGCGAGGAAGGCGCGGCGCGCGAGCGCGGCGTCGGGCGGCGTGCCGGCCTCGGTGGCGGCGATGATCCGCTTCTGGGCGGGCCAGATGATGCCCCACACGTTCAAGAGCATGATGAGGCCCAGGGCGCCGCCGATGCCGATGGAGAGCGTCTTGTTGCTGGCCCAGTGGTCGCGCCGCCCCGTCAGCTGCGAGTCGAGGAACCAGACGAGCGCCACGGCCAGCGCGATGACGAGCGCCGCGGTCGCCGCCGCCAGAATCTTCCCGTCCTTGTTCAAATTCGGCAGCAGCACGAAGGCGAAGACGGCCCACGCCGCCCCGGCGATGATGAGCCACACGAGGAGGATGAGCCACGTGTTGGCGCCCGCGCCGTCGCTGTTGGCGTTGATGACATCTCCGCGCAGGATGTACATCGCGTAGTAGCCGAGGCCCGCCAGCACCGTGACGACCGCGCCCCAGCGGAAGTACCAGAGCGCCTTCGGCATCAGGTTGGGGACGACGACCTTCTTGGTCGGCGCGTCGAGCGCCTTCATGAAGTTGACGTTGACGAGGTTGAAGAAGTAGAGCATCCCGATCCAGGTGATGCCCCCGAGGAAGTGCGCCCAGCGGAAGAGGATGCGCACGATCTCCTGCCCCGAAGGCGCGTGGAAGATGTCCTGCGCCATCGCGAGGCTCACGGGAAGATGCAAGGTTGGGTCGAACATCTCAGTCCTCCGAATTTTTCTCAGTGCTTAAGGTTGGCGCGCGCGAGATTAACACAAAACCCGCCCGCCCGGCGCAAGATTCTCGTCACTCGGGCACGCGGCTCTGCTCGGGCACGGTCTGGAAAGCCTCGGGGTCGAGCGTGAGCTGGCGGTAGGCTTCGCGCAGCCGGAGGGCCGGGCTGCCGACGGGGACGGTGTAGCGGTGGTAGTCGAACGTCGTGACGAGCGCGACGCCGAGCGCGGCCGAGGTGAGGAAGACCTCGTCGGCGTCGGCCATGTCGTGCAGGGTGTGCGCGCCCTCCGAGAGCGGGACGGCCAACTCCGCGGCCAACTCGATGACGCGCGCGCGGGTCGTGCCGGCCAGCGCGCCCGTCGCCAGCGCGGGCGTGTAGACCGTGCCGTGCTTGACCCAGAAGAGGTTCGCCGTCGTCGCGCAGGCGACCTCGCCGCGCTCGTTGCAGACGACGGCCTCGTCGAAGTCGCGGGCCTTCGCCTCCTCCCACGCCATGATCTGTTCGAGCCGGTTGACCGTCTTGACGCCGACGAGCGGCGAGCAGGTGTTGACGCGGTATGGCGAGACCGTCAGCGCCAGAGACTCGGGCGGCTCCCACGCGTCGGCCGTCATCATCAGAAGGTCGGAGGCACGCTCCTCGTCCCCCGTCTTCCAGCGGGCGCGCAGCGGGCGCGCCAGCAGGTGGACGCGCGCCCGGCCCTCTTCGACGCCGTTCGCCTCGACGAGGCGCGCCAGCAGGAGCGCCGCCTCGTTGTCGCCGTAGTCGCACTCGACGCCCGCCCTTTCGGCGTGCGCCAGCAGCCGCGCCCAGTGCGCGTCCCAGAGGAAGGGGCGCCCCTTATGCACGGCGACCGTCGTGAAGACGCCGCGGCCGTAGAGCGCCGCCGAGGTGACGGCGTGCAGCCGCGCGTGCCTCGCTTCGACGAGCTGGCGGTTGAGTATGACGTGCTGGTGCATCTCGGGAGTGATGCGTCTCGGGTGCCGCGGCAGCATACACGAACGCCCGCGAGTTTTGTCAACTTTCTGAGCCAACGCGGCTGTTGTATCCTCGCTGCCGAAGAGATGAACCAACCGGACAGCAGTCAGGACGACGAGAGTGAGTCAGGGGTCAGGGCGAAGCCGCCGCTCCGCGTGCGTCTCGCGGTGGTGGCGTTGAGCGTCCTCTTCACGCTGCTCGTCTTCGAGCTCTTCCTGCGCGCCGTCGGCTACACCTACCCGGTCTTCTACCAGCCGGACGAGGTGCGCGGCTACTCCCTCTGGCCCGGCGTCGAGGGGCGCTACCGGCGCGAGGGCGCGGCGCACGTCCGGATCAACTCCGACGGGCTGCGCGACCGCGAGCATAGGCTGCCGAAGCCCGAGAACACCTTCCGCGTCGCCGTCGTCGGTGACTCGTACGCCGAGGCGTTTCAGGTCGAGCGCGAGCAGGCGTTCTGGTCGGTGTTGGAGCGCGGGCTGCGCAACTGCCCGGCGCTCGGCGGGCGGGAGGTCGAGGTCATCAACTTCGGCGTCTCGGGCTACGGCACGGCGCAGGAACTACTCACCTTGCGTGAGAAGGTCTGGAGGTACGAGCCGGACGTGGTGCTGCTCGCCGTGACGACCAACAACGACGTGCTCGACAACTCGCGCGCGCTGAAGGTGACCGACGAGATCCCCTACTTCGTCATGAAGGACGGCGAACTCGATTTCGACGACTCGTTCCGCCACACGGCCGCCTTCCGTCTGCGTAACTCCGCGCTCAACCGTCTGGGCCGTTGGCTGCGCGAGCACCTCCGCTTCGTCCAGGCCATCCACGAAGGGCAGGGCGCCCTCAAGTCGCGCCTCGACGCATGGCGCGAGCGGCGGCGTCTGGCGCAAGAGAAGGAGAAGGGCGGCGCGGACGCGGCGGGCGCAGTTAAGCCGACGAACGCGGGACAGGCGGGTGCGCCCGCCGCGGGGGACGTGCCCGCCGACGAGCTGGGCACGGCCAACGTCATCTACCGCGAGCCAACGGACGACGTGTGGCGCGACGCCTGGCTCGTCACCGAAAGGTTGCTGGCCGAGATGAACGCGGAAGTCAAAAGCCACGGCGCGCGCCTCTACGTCGTCACGCTCAGCAACGGGATACAGGTCTACCCCGACCCCGCCGCCCGCGCGGCCTTCCAGCAGCGGGTCGGCGCCGCAGACCTCTTCTACGCCGAGCGCCGCTTTAAAAGCGTGGGCGAGCGCGAGGGCTTCCCCGTCTACAACCTCGCGCCCGACCTGCAAGCCTACGCCGATAAGTCTAAAGTATTCCTCCACGGCTTCGGCGCGCAGCGCGGCAACGGCCACTGGAACGAGGACGGCCACCGCGTCGCCGGCGAGCTGCTCACGGAGAAGCTCTGCGACTGGCTCACGCATTAGCACGGAAGGAGGTTCACTTCGATGAGACTTTTTAAGCTTTCGACGTTCGTCATCGCCGCGCTGTTCGCGCTGTCAGCAGAAGAAGATCATCGACGGCGAGCTGCGCGACATCGTCCTTGAGCCGGACAAATACCCCGCCATCACCTTCAAAAGCACGGACGTGTCGGTGGGGACGCGCGGCGGCCGCTTCCGCGTCGAACTCGGCGGCGACCTCACGCTCCGCGGCGTCACGCGCCACGTCCGTATCCCCGCCGAGGTCACGCTCGAAGGTCAGGACTTACATGCCCGCGGCGAGTTCGACATCAAGCGGAGCGAATTCAAAGTCCCCGCCACCTCCGCCTTCCACGGCACCGTCCGCGTTCGCGACCGTTTGAAAGTCTCGTTTGATATTGTCGCGCAGAAGGAATAAGAGCGGCGGCTTGCCCAGCCGCGGAGCGGCTGATGAATTTAGCCCGGCCTTTCAAGGCCGGGTCAGCATTGAAACGAACATCGCCGCGGGGGGGGGGGGGGGGG
>JBJMGP010000208.1:0-6104 GCA_045807865.1 Pyrinomonadaceae bacterium | reverse complement strand
GTGACCGACCTGTCCGCCGACCTTCCTCCCCGTCCTGCGGCGCAGGCTGCGCGTGCGCCGCACTGCGTTCCGAGCCTTGACGCCCGGCAGGTCGAGCGCCGGCGGTAGAGATGAGTTGTGCGAGTCGCGCCGCAGTTCCGCCGCCTGCCCCTCGCGCCGCTCCAGTTCGGCCTCCAGTTCCTGGAGGCGGCGCGTCAACTGGTAGTTCAGGCACACCTGCCGCTCCAACTTCTCCTTAACACGCTTGAGCTGCGCGGCCTGCCGCTCGTTGCGCTCGTGCTGAGCGTCGATGACCCGCTGCTGGCGCTCGCCGAGTAGCCGCTCCTGATCGGCGAGTTCTTCCAGGAGACCCTCGATGAGGTGGATCGTCGCCTCCGGCCCCTCGTAATAGAGTTCATAGAGTTGCTGACGGGTGAGCGTAATGGTGAACACGGCGACGGCCTCCGAACCCTGGAGATGACCTGAGAGTGCCTTTTAGCCTCCAATCGTGCCGGTGGGATGGAGCAAAACTGACCTTTATATGGCTGCGTCCGGGCTCAGACCTGAATAGTTACCTCTATCATGACGGGCACACAACTAGCTCGTTTGTGTACCCAATCGTAAGAAATGCCAGAATATTACTTATTCCAAATGTGATATGAGCGCCTGTGTAACGTCATCCTGAGGATGGAGCTTTTATCAGATTGTGGGAGCTACAAGACGACGACAACGGAAAGCCGACTCGCTCGCTTCGCCCGCGGCCGTCAGCCCAATTACTGACAAGCTGCGCTCGGCGCTCCCCAAACTCATCCCGAGCAGAGACAAAGAGTTGGTGCGTATGCTCCGCGCCGCTAGGCACGCTCAACGCTACCCCGCTACGGACACGAAACGCGGCCGCCCCGGCAGATGGAAGCGTGAAGTCTTACTCCGTGTAGTGGCAAGGTTGGAGGACCTCCTCGACCGTTGAAACGTCGTGAAACCTCATTCGGCACCCTGCTCGGTGAGCTTCGAGTGCATACACCTTGCCACGCCCTTGTCGAAGCCCTCTGGATACCACATTCCAGTGCCGAAGCAGTCCGGGCACTGCGAGGCGTCAACCTTCTGGGTTGGCGTTGACGCCTTCTGCTCAGCCGCCTCGGCCTCGATCTGGCGTTTCTCCTTCTTCCAGAGGCGGCGGCGGAGGTGTTCGGCCAGGAAGGCTGGTATGCTTGAGACAGTCGTGCGGCCTGCGGCGATCCGCAGTTCCGTCATGAGCACCTCTGCGACTTCGGCCCATCGCGCCGCTTCAGCTTTCGAGGGCTCTTTGCCGGTAATCTCTTTTACGGTTTTCCTTACCGCGGCAGCGAATTCGGCGAGAGCCTCATCATCAGTATTTATATCTTTTGTCTTAAAAGAAGTATTAAGCGCATCATAACTCTCTTTATTTTCAACAGATAAACTATGCCTAGTCTGACTAGAATCTAGTCTGACTAGTCTGTCTAGATTCTGGGCATGGCTAGTCAGACTAGTCTGACTAGTCTGACTAGCCATACTTGACTCCTCAGGCAGAAAGACCGTGTACTCGTTGCCGTCGTGCTCGCCCGCAATCATCCTGACCTGTATAAGTCCGGCGGATATGAGGCGCTCGACGTTGGCGTCGAAGGTAACTCTCGCCCCGATGCCAGCCTGCTTCATCAGCCTGGGGCGGGAGATGCGCACCGTCCTGGAGGGGATAACGGCCCCGCGCGAAAGGGAGTACAGGCAATCGTAGAGCTGTTTCCCCTTGCCGCTGAAGAGGCCGCCGGGCACAGCCTCCCGGTGTATCGAGTTCGGGACTTTGGTGAAGTCACGCACCGGTGAGATGGGCGCCTGCTGGTTGGTTTGGGCCGTACCATCACTCTGCCTAGTCAGACTAGTCAGACTACTACGACTAGTCTGACTAGGCAGAGTGATATTGCCGCTATTAGTCTGACTAGTCTGACTAGTCAGACTAGTCAGACTAGCCTCATCAATAGCCGCTTTTGGCGATGAGATGATGAGATCCTCGTGTGGGAGCCGTAGCGCCGGCGGGACTGAAAGTCCCAGTTTCTTCTTGGGCTTCGGCGTCCGTAGGGAATCGGTGGGTTTTGCTTTAGTTTCAGCCACTTGTCACCTCATTTGACGGCGGAGATCTTCTGCTTCGAAAGCTTCAGCTTCTCAAGCACCTCATCCGTCAGGCTCCATAACTGGTCGGCTGCCCGGTGCGACTTGGCGTAGAGGACCGCCGGCATCTTCTGCGAGGGTGCCTCGGCCACCTTCGAATAGTCGTGCAGGTTCGTGTCGAAGACGTGTCCGACCAGACCCACCGCGGCCTCGACCGCCTGCCGGGATTCGGCCGAGAGGTTGCGCGAAGGCTTGTAGAGGTTGATCACGGCGCCGAGCATCCGGAGGCCGGAATTCACGTTCTTTTTCACCTGCTCGATGGTGAAGGCGAGGTCGGAGAGCCCCTGGAGGCCCATCGCGTCCGCCGCACACGGGACGAGGACGTAGTCGGCCGAGTAGAGCGCCGCAGTCAACAGTTTCCCCAGTTGAGGCGGGCAGTCGATGAAGACCAGGTCGTACCCGCCGCCGTGCTCCTGAATCTGGTTTCGCAGCCGGTGCGTCAGATAGTCGGGTTGCATCTCGAAGCGGGCAAGCCGGATGTCCGCCGGCACCAGGTCGAGGTTCTCGACCGGGCCCTCAAGGATCGCGTCGTCGAGCGGGAGCGGCTCCTGCTTGATGCCGGAAGGGGACTCCGGCTCGATGAGCACGTGCGACAGGGTGGCCTCGTACAGGTCCGGGTCGACCCATGACGTGGTGAGATTCCCCTGGGGGTCGCAGTCTATCGCGAGCGTCTGAAACCCGCGCAGCGCACAGCAGGCGGAGATCTCCCTGGTGACGGTCGTCTTACCCACGCCGCCCTTCTGGTTGGCTATGGCAATGGTCTTCATGCCGCCACCTTCCTCCTCATCTCGATGGCCTCAAGGGCCAGTCCTATGTGTCGGGGGATGGGGTAGACGCCGCGCTCCCAGCGGGAGACCGTCATCATCTTCACCCCGAGTTCCCGGGCGAGATCGTCCTGCGTCATCCCCAGTGCTTCGCGCCGCCGCCTCAGTTCATCGGGTTTCATAGCCGGGAAGATTAGCCGTAGCGTTTAGTGGGTGTCAATAAAATTTTTGGTAGTGGCTCGATCACAGGAGAGAGCCGGTGACTTGTTGTCATCGTGCGGGAAGAGGCGCAGACCTAACTCGTGCATCCCGTCCGATTCCGAGAACGATAAACTCTTCCTGCCGAAGCGCCCGAGCCTTCGGCGCGGCGTCAGGTCCCACCGCCCAACGTGCGCCCTCGGGCCGGACTCCTGGCCGGCGGCCGTGTGCCGCGCGGCGGGGGTGACGAGTCGGTACGCCTCCCGGAAGTCGCCGAAGCGGTGGGAGCACTTGAGTTTGACCAGGCGAGAGAGTCTACAACCTCTCCCGCGCTTGAACCACTACCAAACATTTCTACCCTGATAAGGAGCTATTTGAAAAATGGGTGGAAGATATGGAAAGCTTGGTAAATATCTTAGCGGAGTTGCTAGAAGGCGATAACGCTTCCCGATGACATGAGGCGCCAGCTAACAACGGCCTGCACCCGACCACCGACACGCTGCCTCTCATGCTCCGCCAAAAGTGCGGGGCGGCGGGTGAGATGCTTCGCCCTTTCGGGGGGCCTGTGTAGAATAATCGCGTGTAGGCAAGATTATTGAAGCAGGGGGATTTATGAGTACGGCCAAAGAAGAAGTCGAATCGTTGTTACACAAACTGCCGGATAGCTGCTCGATTGAAGACATCCAGTATCACCTCTACGTCATCGAGAAGGTGCGGCATGGGCTGGATGCTGCTGACCAGCAGGGCGCCATCACCCAGGAAGAAGCCGAGGAGCGACTGGGCGAATGGCTGAAGTAGTCTGGTCGCCGCGTGCTATCGAGGATGTCCAAGCGATTGCCGCTTACATCGCGGAAGATTCCCTCGCCTACGCGAAGTCGGTGGCGCAGAAGATCGTGGCGAGCACACGGAGGTTGGCGACCTTCCCCATGTCGGGGCGGATGGTGCCGGAGTTTGGGGACGAAAATATCCGCGAGGTGTTCGCCTATAGCTACCGCATCATCTACCGGGTAGAAGGCGAGACAGTAACCATTGCCGCTGTGGTGCACGGGAGGCGGCCGGTGGAGTTGGAAGTTCAGCCCTAGTCGCATGCTCCTCACCACGTCGCATCTAACAACGGCACGCACCCGACCACGGACACGAAACGCCTCTCACAGCCCCGCCGCCGCAGCCAGGCGCCCGCCTGACGAGAGATTCACTCACAAGACGGCCCGTACCCCGGATTCAACACAGGGCGATTCTGCGCGAAGCCTGCCGCCGGATGGCTCACGAGGCGGGCGGGTGTCCGCACAGGCGGAAGCGGAGAAGTAAAGCGGTCTGCTGATGGCCGAGCGGCCTCACCCCACCCTTCCATTTACCCGCCGCCGGGGATAAACTTTTCACGCCCCGAGACGTAGGTTTGTCGAACCACTCGGCGCGGGTAGTAGGTAGGCGTTCGCCGGAGGCTCACGCATGTATGTGTCCGAGTCGGCGGTCAAATTCCGGTGCTCGGAATGCGACGCCGTGATGACCGCGCCGGAACAAGCCGGGCACCTTGTCTGCCCGGACTGCACCACCTTCCAGGGCGCACGCCGATCCAGGATGGAGCACTTCGAGTGCTGGGGCGGCGAAACCGGGCGCCGGAAAGCGGAGGAGGAGATCCCCTTGCGCATAGCCGAGCGTGGGAAGCTCCGCCGACTTCGGCTTCGGCGCTGGCCGGTCGCGCTCGTGTGTGAGGCTACGGGTGTGAGATTCGGCAGGGTGAAGGCGATCTACAAGCAGATGAAGGCGGTCGAGCACAGACTCAAGCGATGCCAGGATGTGCTCGATTCCTAGATTCAACAGAGGGTGACTGCGGCGCGAAGTTTACACCCGTCAACGAGGGCTCACAGTTGAAAGCCGCCCGCGGGGTGACGTGTCGAACCCCGCTGCCGGCGTGCTCCCGCGGCATGATTCCGGCGCCGGTTTTGGTGCTGAATCAAAGTTGACGGATCGGAGATGAGCCATTCGGTTCCTGAGTGGACAGGATTATGGCGTCAGACCGACAGCACCAGCCATGAAGCGTTCAGACTCAAGGTCTTGCCCGTCTACTTGGTAGACCGCCCGGTCTACCAAATCTCTTCGGCCCAACCGCTTCAACAGTTTACAGGCAGACGCCGAGCCGCACAGACGCCGCCAGGTTTGTGAAAGGCGGGGGAAGGGCCGACAGCTATCCCTCCCTGTTTCGTTGACACTGATGGCCGCCTCTCATATCTTCTACCGGTTCGTCACCAGACTCTTCAATGATCGACCGCGTGAGGGGACTGCCGATGTTACTTCGTGGGACTTTGGGGATCGGACTGCTCTCGCTCGTCACTACGGCCTGCGGGGGCGGCGCGCCCGAGCCGCCGACGGCCGGCGAGGCGAAAGCCTTCGCCTCCGCTTGCGATAAGGCCAACGAGGGGAAGCGGATCGCCGTCACAGGCTACCTCCGCTTCCCCGAGAAGTTCACGGGCGCGCAGAGCGTCGTGCTCCGGCTCTACGAGGGGGGCGACTACGCCGGGGCGCCTCTGGGCGTGCAGACCCCCATCGGCAACCAGTCCAACCGGGCAGAGCTGGCGCCGAAGCAGTACACGGACAAAGACCTCAAGGTGCACACGTCCGACGGGCAGGTGGCCGGGTACGGGACCAGGGTCAGGGTCTCGGGCAAGGTCTATTTCCCGCTGGTCGGACAGGACTTTAAGTGCGCCCTGGAGAACCCGCTGATCGAGTCGGCGCGCTAGGCCGCCACCTAACGACGGCACGCACCCGACCGCACTCTAGCTAATCAGGGGCACCTCCGACAGCTTGGTCGTGTAGCGCGGGCTGCGCTTCGCCGCCTTCGTCCTCCACCGCCCTTTCGGGTTCGCCCCCGCCAGCCTTTCGGTAGTCGGAGCCCTTGCGGTAGATGCGCTGTAGGGCCTCCACGGCGTGCCTGAGTAGCTCCTGCGTCGAGTCCGAGGGGTAGACCATCTCCATCGTCACGTT
>JBJMGP010000207.1:0-2385 GCA_045807865.1 Pyrinomonadaceae bacterium | reverse complement strand
GCGTCTGAATGTAGCCCGGCCTTGAAAGGCCGGGCTACATTCAGACGCCGCTCCGCGGCGCTTTGAACTGCCTACTGCCTGCCGCTTTGTATCTTTGCAGGCTGAGCCCTCACGTTATATAAAGCGAGGATGGGGTTTTTCATATACACGGCGGCGGGCTTCGTCCTGCTGGCGCTCATCGTCTTCGACATCTACGCGACGGTGCTCCATTCGAGCGCACGCTACGGCCCCGTCGGCGAGTCGCTCAACCGTTCGGTCTGGCGCGTGACCCGCGCCGTCGCCTTCAAACTCGCGCGCGCGCGCCGGCACCGGCTCCTCAACATGGTCGGGCCGCTCCTACTCCCTCTGCTCATCGCCGTCTACGTCGTCCTGCTCGTCCTCGCCTACGCGCTCGTCTACTACCCGCACGTCCCCAGGGGGTTCACCTTCGGCGTCGAGCACCCCGAGCCGAGCTGGATCGACGCCGTCTACTTCAGCGGCGTCACGCTCACCTCCGTCGGCTACGGCGACGTGGTGCCGCGCATCGCCCCTTTGCGCTTCCTCGCGCTCTTCGAGGCCGCCTCGGGGCTCATCGTCATCTCGCTCGCCATCACCTACATGCTGACCGTCTACACCGCGCTCGAACGCAAGCGCGCCGTCGCCGTCTCGCTCTACCACCAGGCGGGCGAGGGCGCGGACGTGGCGGGCTTCATCGCGCACCACTTCGTCGAGGGGCGCTTCTACGGACTGCGCGACGCGCTGCGGACCGTCACGCGCGACCTGCAAGGGCTTCAGGAATCACACATCGACCACCCCGTCATCCACTACTTCCACCCGGCCGAGGTCTACAAGGGCACGCCGCGCGTCCTCTTCCTCCTGCTTGAGACCTGCGCCGTCATCCGCTCCGCGCTCGACCGCGAGGAGAACAAAGACCTGCGCAACTACCCGGAGGTGCGCACGCTCGACGCGGCCGCGCGCCACGTCCTCACGCAGTTCGTCGATTCGCTCGACCTCGAACGGCGCGAGCGGCCGCGACAGCCGACCGAGCAGGAGGCGCAGGAGGCCACGAACCGCTGGCACCGCCGCTACGAGCAGACGCTCGCGCGCCTCCGCGAGTCCGGCATCAGCATCCGCCGCGACACGGAGCAGGGCTGGGAGGAGTACCGCTCGCAGCGCGAGGAGTGGGAGTCGAAGCTCCGCCGCCTCGCCATCCACCTCGGCTACGACTGGGACGAGGTGACCGGCGACCGCGACCTCGAATACGCGTCGGATGAGGGAAAGGCGGAGCCGAAAGAGGAGTAGGCAGTTATTGCCGTTCGAGACCGGGCGGATAGCGGGAGCAATTTCAACACAGAGACACGGAGACACAGAGACACAGCTTTGAAGGTATATTTCAACCAGCTGTGTCTCTGTGTCTCCGTGTCTCTGTGTCCAATGCCTCTCAGCGATGCGAAGCCACCGATAGCCAGAGGCCGTTCTCCAGCCCGAACTGCTCACCGCCCACTGCTTTTTGCCTCCCGCCCGCGGCGGGTGTAAAGTAGGCGCACGCTCAAGCCGGAACACATTCCAAGAGACCGAGGCACACACACCGAGACTTCATCCGGAAGGGAAGAGAAACACCATGTCATCAGCGAAGTCCGCATCCGAGACACCCCGCAAGTATCAACTCTTCATCGACGGCCAGTGGGCTGACGCCGAGTCGGGCAAGACCTTCACGACGCCGAACCCCGCGACCGGCGCCACGCTCGCCGAGGTCGCCGAGGGCGACGCGGCCGACATCGACAAGGCCGTCGCCGCCGCCCGCCGCGCCTTCGAAGGCCCCTGGTCGAAGGTCTCCGCGCGCGACCGCGGCAAGATGCTCTACAAGCTCTCGCAGCTCATCGACGCCAAGTCGAAGGAGCTGGCCGCCATCGAGACCTCCGACAACGGCAAGCCCATCAAGGAGACCTCCTACGTAGACCTGCCCCAGGTCGTCGAGAACTTCGAATACTTCGCCGGCTGGGCGACGAAGATCGAGGGCGAGACCATCCCCGTCCCCGGCCAGATGTTCAACTACACGCTGCGCGAGCCGGTCGGCGTCTGCGGCCAGATCATCCCCTGGAACTTCCCGCTCCTGATGGCCGCCTGGAAGCTCGCGCCCGCGCTCGCCGCCGGCAACACCATCGTTTTAAAACCCGCCGAGCAGACGCCCGTCGGCGCGATGGAGCTTGCGTCGCTCATTCAAGAAGCGGGCTTTCCAGACGGCGTCGTCAACATCGTCCCCGGCTACGGCGAGACGGCCGGCGCGGCGCTCGCCGCGCATCCGGGCATTGACAAGGTAGCCTTCACGGGCTCGACCGAAGTCGGCAAGCTCGTCGCCCACGCGGCGGCCGACAACCTGACGAAAGTCTCGCTGGAGCTGGGCGG
>JBJMGP010000206.1:0-30282 GCA_045807865.1 Pyrinomonadaceae bacterium | reverse complement strand
GGCCCGAAGAGAGTGGCGACTGACGCTCGCATTCTGCGGCGACGCGCTCACGGATTTTGAGAAAGATCACGGTGACGCTCTTGCGCGTCAAGCCGGTCAGTCGGGCCGCATCGGTGGCCGTCAAATCGAGCGCAAACAAGCGCAAGAGTTGACGGAATTTCTTGGCGGAAATTCGGGAACGGCGATAGAACGGGTTCGGTCGTTCCATCTCAGTAGTTTAGCACCTCGCTGTAAGTGCTTAACTACTCTAGCCCCTACTCATTATTGGACTCTACCCTTCTCACCAGCCGATGAGTCCGGGCGGCCCCGATTTACTTTTGAACACGTCCCCGGCCGCGCCTCAGAAGTCGTCGTACTCCGGCGAGGGCTTCCCGAGCGCCGCGCGGATCCTGTCCACCACGGCGCGGGCTCTACTAATGGGAGTAGAATCGGCCAACGGATTGTAGAACCGGCCATCCTCGGCCGCCGCGCCGACGTGATAGAATCCCGCTTCCCCTAACTCAACGATCCTTTGTCCGAAGGGCTTCTGCCGGAGGCATAGCCGAGTGTTACTCGACCTGTATGCGCCCGCGGCTGACGCGGGCACGGGAGACGACTGCGTCACGGCGGAGCGGCGCGCGCACCCGCGGGTGGCGGCGCCGGTGCTGGCGCTGGTGCGTATGCGGGCCGTGACCTGCGGGCGGGTCGAGGAGGCGGCCGCCCTGGATGACGTCGGGCGGGGCGGCTTCCGCGTGCGACTCTGCCTGCGCCCGGAGCCGGGCGCGAGGGTCTTCGCCCTCCTCCGGCTTACGGCGGCACCCGGCATCGAGGGTGGGGGGCCGCTGGTGGCCGTGAGGGGGCGGGTGCTGAGGGTCGAGCCGGAGCCGGGCGGGGGGTATTCGGTAGCCGTCGCGATCACGCGCTACCGTTTCTTTGAACTACGGTTTCTGACCTCGGCCTGCGGACGCACGTCAGCGTGATGAGGCGCGTGCCGCTTTGTGCTAAAAATTCCGCGCCCTCATGCGGCGGTCCGTTCCCCGCCGTACGGTCGTGACGCCGTGAGAACTCAACCACCCCGCAAGGAGATCGCAACCCGCACGCCCGCCTGTGGTGCATCATAAAGGTATGTATCTGAAACCGCCGGGCGGGAAGGTGTGGCACGTCGCCGAAGTCGGTGAGGGGCGGAGCCTATGCGGGGCGTACTCGAAGCGAGGCGCGTGGCTCGCGCTCTTCGTCTCGGAGGAGCGCGTCGATAAGCTGCCAACGTGTAGGCAGTGCGAGAATATTCTGGCGGCGAGGGCGCGCCGTCAGTCCGCGAGGAGCCCCGCGACGACCGCCTCCAACTCGTCGAGCGCGAGCGGCTTGAGCAGGTAGGCGTCGCACCCAGCTTCTGAGGCGGCCTCCCTCATGCCGTAGGTGTCGAAGGCGGTGACCGCCACGACGGGCACGTCGCCGCACCTGCCCTTCAACTCCCTGATCCTCTCCGTGGCGGCGAGTCCGTCCATGACCGGCATGTTTAGGTCCATGAGGACCAGGTCGGGGCACTCCCGTACCGCAAGCTCGACGGCCTCCCCGCCGTCGGCGGCCTCGACGACGCGGTAGCCGTAAGTGGCGAGCACCCGGCGCAGCACGGCGCGGGTGTCGGCGGAATCTTCCGCCACGAGGACGGTCTTCTGCCCCAGCGCGATTGTCATGTACGAGCCACCTCAAGGTCGAAATGTCTGCGGAGGTGTTCAGGAGAGAGTAGGGGGAAGGGCGAGTGTAGCACGAACCGTCGGCGGTACAAGGGCGGACAGACGGCGCGGGACCGGGTTGCTATGTTCGCGGGCGGCCACCCGACGTAAGAGCGAGGGCCAAGTGGACCGGGGCCGCGGCTTTCGAGAGGGGGCCGCGGCCCCCTTTTGCTTCTCAAAACTCAACCCCGTTCGCCCGCCCCGCGGGCCGCAGGTTCTTCTCCTTCGCGCGAAGGCCACCTGACGCCGTAGCGGTTGAGCTGAGAGGCCGTCACGCCGAAGCGCGCCGCCACGTCCTTCAGCCTGTAGCCATCGTCGACGAGCCGCTGTGCGTGCGCGAGCTGCTCGTCGGTCAGTCTCTTCGGTTTGCCCGGAACCATTCGCGCCCCCTTGATAGCCTGAAATAATTTACCCAAGGCAAAGCCCGCGCACAGAATGACCCTTATCAGAAGTGATAACGTGTAACGTCGGCTGAGATGGCGATGAAAAACAAGATGTAGGCTGACGAGGTGTGCAAACTCATAGTGGGAGAGATGTTTCACAGCCATTTTGTAAAGGCGCGTCCGACTACAACTGGTGGCGGTGCCAATTCCCGCCCCGGGCACGCCTTAGCCTTTACGTATGGTCTTGCGGGCGGCGGTGATATAGCATCGGGGGTTGTGTGACGCCACCTAGCAGGTAATGATGCTATCAAACAATCTGCGACCGGCCCCCGAGGGCGATAAATTCGTGCTCTCGAAAACGTTTATAGCCTTGGTCCGAGTCTCGCTGGTAGCTGTTCTGCTCGGCGGCCCCGCGTATTCTGGTTCGCCCCAGGGGGTCGTGACGCCGGAACAGTTTACGCAGGACTTCGACTATCTGTGGTCGCAGTTGAGAGACCACTACGCTTACTTCGATAAGAAGGAGACTGACTGGGCGCTGGTGAGAGAAGTTTACCGCCCGCGAGCCGCAGAGGTTAGGACGAAAAGAGAGTTCGTCGCCTTTCTGGAGAGAGTCCTGGAAGAGCTCTACGACAATCACACCCACCTCAAAGTTAACACCGGCAGTTCGCCCCGTCTCGTCCCCACCGGTCTGGACGTGTGGGCCGAATGGGAAGGTGGTAAGGCCATAGTCACCCAATTGCGGAAAGGGTTCAGCGCCGAACAGGCCGGGTTGAAGGTCGGGATGGAGATCACAGCCATCAACGGCCTGCCCGTAGAGACGGCCGTCCGCAACCGGCTCGGCGTGTCGTTGAAAAAAGTCACGGAAGCCGCCAGAGGCTGGGCACTGAGGGCCCTCCTCGCAGGGACTCGCGATACGCAGAGGGTGATAGAGGCGAGGGGCGCGGACGGCGTAGAGGCCACGTTCCGGCTCGATCTGCCGGCGCACAGGACGGTCGACAACTATCAAGGCGATCCTAAGGTCGAGTGGAAGATTCTGAAGGGGGGGTTCGGCTACATCAAAATCAATGACCTCGGGTCGGAGGAGACGGTCGCGGAGTTCGATGCCGCACTCGAACGACTCAAGACAACTCGCGGCCTACTCCTGGACCTTCGCGCCACTCAAAGTGGCGGCAACACGTCCGTGGCGGAGCCGATGATGGGGCGGCTGATCGGGCGCAGGATGGCTTACCAGAAAGGCGCACCCGTGCGCGGGGAGGGCTGGACGAGAGAGGTCTCACCCGGGGGCGGCTGGACGTACAGAGCGCCGCTCGTGGTCCTGGTCGGGCGCTGGACGGCGAGCATGGGGGAAGGGATGGCCATCGGCCTGGACGGGATGGGGCGGGCGACGGTCGTCGGTACGCGGATGGCGGGGCTCAACGGCGCGGTGTTCGACCTACAGTTGCCCAACACCGGGATCAAGCTCAACTATGCCGCCGAAAAGTTATTCCACGTGAACGGGACTCCGAGGGAAGATTTCGTGCCGCCCGTATTAGTTAATCTGACAGGCAAAGAGAGGGGCGATCCGATTCTCGAAGCTGGCGTGAGGACGTTGAAAAGGTTACTAACTTAGCAGCCCGACACCGCCATGCATCCGACGACACTCCTGTCCGCACGGCGGCGCGCGTGTGCTTCCCCACCCTTTCAGACTGAGGGTGACGCGCGACTTCAGAGTGGCTCCAGCTGTAGAAAACAAAAGTCCTTGCCTTCTGAGACCTCAGTGATAAAATGCGCGCTGCTCGTACTCCCTTAGCTCACATAATGCGGAGGAATGGAAGAACATGGCTGACGAAAAAGTCTTACAAACGGAAATTGTCTTTGAGAGCACAGGCAAGAGAAAAGCCGAGTCTCAGACTTTAACAATTTCCGGGCCTACCGACCTACGCAACGCCCCGGAGAAGATTTTACAGTTGATGGACTTGCTTGAATTACCAAAAGGAACTAAGGCCACAGTTAAAGTTACCGCTGCTTCCTCTGTGGTGCGGTAATTCGTTAATTCAATATTCGCTTACTGACTCAGCTCTGACCTCTGACGGTAAGGCGAGCTGTTGGGGCGTGTAAGTGTGTCTAACGAATTCCTAAGGAACAGTGTGGTCGTTGATAGCAACGACCATTACGTTTCTCTGCGACACTCCTTTTGGGAACTCTCTCTTCCTAAAGATTGGGTGGATCGCACGCCCAGACTCTCAGACTTCTTCGACCATCAAATTCCAGCGCAAAAACTAAACGCTGATACGAGCCCTGAACTTCGAGGATTGCTGCAACTTCTAAAAGAGCAAGGATGCTTGTCGTTTCCTGATCAACAAGAGTCTTATACTCTCGAAGAGATTAAAGAGTTATTTACTAACCTTTGTGCGCAGTGGTATGGAGCCTACTATGCCCACCCGCTCTGGCAGCGACTACGGGATGGTTCTTTGTCTATCAATGCTCTTGTCGCTTGGTTAATTCACAATTATCACGTTTCGCGCTCCGCCGGTATGTCCGACGCACGATGTGCGACAAGGTTGTTAAAGCTTGGACTCCGACCGAGGTTTGCACACAACGCCCTTGAAGAGTATTCACATTGCGACGACTTTTATTTCGTCCGTCATCCCAAACTTTCGCTGGCTGATGACGAAGTAAAAAACTATGTCCATCTGCCTTCGAGCTTGGCTTTCGACCACCAAATGTTAAGGATGGCAGAGGATGATTGGTTAGGTCATGTCTTAGTCTCGTTCTTCCAAGAGTCAACCGTCCGTTTTTTGGAGGACTGCAAAACTTTCTACCAAGTCGTTGAGCGCAACTACGGAATTGAAGGTTTCTTTGCACCTTGGCAGCAACATATCGAACTTGACTTAGAATACGGTCATGCTAGCAATTTTGCATTTATCCTCTCGGCCGACGAGAGCATTTCAAAGACCGAGATGGTCACGACTTTGCGCAATGCGAGATTCACTTTCGAGTTTCTTGTGAGCGCGCTGGACGCGATTTTGGCAGAAGACGTTTGGGGCGAGAAGATATATCTACGTTCGCCAATCAAGAACGGACAACTTGACCCTAACACAACGGCCTTACTGGCACCTTATGCTGAAAGAGCTGATTTTCCCGCACAGCTAAGGGCGAAGCAAGCGATTCAACTTTACGAAGAACTACAGCACACTGGGTTAGCGATATTCCCTTTACAAGCTATATCCCAAGAGGAAATGTCAGCACTTCCTGATAAAGAATTCATACGTAGCGATGTCACACTTTCTATCTACAAGACTTTGAGCTACGCAGATTCACACGATACGGTTGTTCTCTATGGGCAACTTGCCCAGGAGGCAACTTTGATACAGAAGGCTTGTTCAGATAAAGAATTCGCGCGCCCTCCGCTTCCGCGTTCGTTTAGGGCACGCGCATTAGGAAACTTTATGAGTGAACACGCGACAAATCCGACGTTATTTGCATTTCTACTTTTTCACCTCACTGAACTCGATTCGATTTGTGCCCCCTTTTCACGCGAAGGCCAGAAAGCTCTCAGACAGTATCTCTCAAGCATTAGAACCGATGACGTTATAAATTCCCTTTACACGACTCGGCTACTACAGCTTAACGAATTTTATACCCAAGCATTACTCTTGCCATCTACGACAGATGATTATGATTTCTTTTTTGACTAAGCGTGGTCTGGCATAGTGGTCTTAAGATGAGGGCTGCATACTAAGCCCCAGAATTCGTTTAAGATCACCTCATCAAGAGCGCGCTCGCGATAGTACGTCGCCCCCACAATCGCGGCGTCCAGCAATGACTTCGCAGACAATTCCGGCAACGTTAAAAATTTCGTCGCGTGCTTGGCGCACACACGCATAGCATCCGCAATAGCTGCCGTTGTCGCGATATTTAGATCAACGACAGTTCTCCCCTTCTCTTTTCTAACGCCCAACACACCTAGTTCTCGGAGCAGATAGTATAAGAGATAGGGGACTGCCCCTGCGCTTTCACAATCCGTCTGCCCGCTCTCACACGCCAGTCCGAAACGGTGGCAGATGTGATAATTGAAAACCGCGCACGCCTGCTCTAAAGATAAGCAGTCCAACGCACAGGCGAACGATTCCAAGTCGGCGCGAAATTCTTCCACGTAGATTAACGGCCAGGCCAGCCGCCCCCCGGCCCGAAAGTGTCCGCCATCGTATTTCGTGTGAATATCTACCCCCAACAAGTGCCCTGCTTCGTGGCACATGTATTCGTTCGTGGCCGTCCGTTCGACAGAGCCGACTCTGTTTAGGAGAGTTTCGTACTGGTCAATTGAAAAGAACGTTCGAAGAAATTGCCCCCGCCGGGTCCAGTGTGCCATGAGTTTACTGACATCTAGGATGTCTCCTTTCATACGAGGGGAGCCATCCTTCGCGGAAAACACTTTATGGTAGTAAAGAGCATCTGCATGAGAAGCAAAAGCCCCGGCGCGCTCCTCAATCCATGCCGCGCGTAAAGTGACCTTAGCTCTTCCGAGCCAGTTTTGCTGAGAGGCTAAGAATTGATTCATATCTTCGCGAGTCAGACAAGGGACATCAGGCGAGAACCACACGCCTCTTAGCACAGAAGTGCTGAGGGCTCTGGCACTCTGTACGCGATACTCTCCCTCAAAACTAAAAGAATTATTCATCTCCGGGCTCTATGGCTTCTTTCATCAGTCTAGCTAATTGAGGATCATAGGGCTTATCACGCCGTAGGACGCCAGCGACCGCCCCGTATCGATCTTGCAGGCTGCGGTTCTGACTCAGTTTGAATTTACCCTCGATGCGACTGACCTCGACGGCGAATCCTACAATCTCAGCTTTCAATTCTGCGAAAAGATCTGCCGGCACCTCTCCAAGCCCCCAGGAGTCGGGATTCCCCTGCTCATACTTCTCGGCCATACTGTTGAGTTGAAGTGTCAACTCATTATCATCGAGCACTCGCGGGATACCGTACGCATGAACAACCGTGTAATTCCAGGTGGGCACCTCAGCCCGAGAGGTGTACCAACTTGGCGAGATATATCCGTGGGGGCCGTTAACAATAATGACAGCCTGCCTTGTCCCATCGAACGAACGCCAAATCGGATTAGCGCGAGCAACGTGCCCTAGCAGTGTGCCCTTCGGCCCACTTTGTCTGTCCAAAATGAATGGCAAATGTGCTATGTCCAATTCCCCATCCTCTCTCCGGCTGATGAGAGTGCCGAAGCTATACTCATCTATCAAAGAGTAAAGTTTGTTAAGCCTCGACTCCACCGTGTAGTTTGGCATGTGCATAATTTAGATGTCCCATCCTGTCTTGATGAAATACCTCACAGCTTCAAAGGGAAACTTCCTCACGCTGGCTATTACTCTTACGCCAACTGCTATGCATTAAGATAGTACTTTAGGTCGATTCTAGATAGTCGTCCCTGAAAAAGTCAGGCGGGCTGGAAGCGCCCGGCCGCTTTGAAGAAGCGCCAGAGCTTCCGCAGGTTGAAGCCGCAGCCCGTCAGCAGCGCGTTGATGCGATCTCCCTCTTGACCGAGCAAGTGATTACGTTGCATCCCGTGCCCCTGCTTGAGGTGACCGATCACCGGCTCGATAGCCGAGCGCCGGCGTAAGAGAGCTTTCAACGTCCGCGTCAGCCGCTTCCGTCCCGAGATGTAAACCGCGACATCTTCCGGATGATGTGTGCCCCCTCTGAAGCCGCGGTCAACAAAGGCTTCCTCCGGCCTGAATTGTGTCACCCGCTCGACTTGCTTGAGCGCGGGCGAGAGCGTGGCCCCGTCGTAAGGGTTCTCATGCACGGCATCGATGCCGACGACCCAGTTACTCTTCGACGAAGTGACGACCGCCACCTTGCAGCCGAACTCATAGGGCTTGTGCGCCTTCCCCTTGGCGATGCACTCGACCTCCGGCGCGTGCACGCTGTAGAGCTTCGGCGAGTCGGGGCGCTGCTGCCGAAGGATGCGCTCACTCCGCTCCAGCAGCGACTTCAGCGCCGGAGCCGGCCGCGGGCACTTGCGCCGGATGTCGCGGATCACGCGCCCCAGATACTGCCGCAGTCTCCTGGTTTCGCGCCGGGCGCGTTTCATCTGCCCCTGCCGCGCCAACGCCTGCTGGCCTGAGCGCACGTAGGTCTGCCGCAAAGGGATGCCCGCACTTCCGGCCCTGCGCACTAAAGTACGCCGCGCCTTGTGGTAGAGGCGCGCATCCTTCGGGAAGGCGGCGGCCTTCTCCTGCACGGTCGTGTCCACGTTGACGCGCTTGATCTCTCGCTCGCCGAGCGCGCCCTCGCGCTCGGCCGTCGAGAGCGTCTCGGTGAGTAACTTCTCCACCCCCGCGGCGCCGAGGCGGCGGCGCCACTTGACCATGCTGGTCGGGTGACAGGGCAGTTCGTGCTCGAAGTAGAGGCGCCCGCAGAAGTGCTGCCGGTACGGGTTCTCGATAAACTTCTCAACGACCGTCTCGTCACTCTCGTCGAAGAGGTACTTGAGATAGTGCAAGCCGACCACCAGGCGCGTCGGCAAGCCGGGGCGGCCGACAGCTTCCGTATAGAGCGCGCCGAGGTCGGCCTCGAAGCGGGTCCAGTCAATGGCCTCGGCTACCTGGTAGAGCGGATGCTCGTGAGAAACAATCAACGCCAGGCGCACTCGTGAGGCGTCATCGGCAGCTTGCTCAGGGTTCGTTGGAGGGTGGTGGCTCAAGTGTGGGTGGCATGATAGAGTCGGCCCATGGTGACGGTCACCTTACGATGACAGCACTGCGAGAGCCGGAATCTGGTGCGCAACGGGCTGGCCGCCGACGGCCGCCAGCGTTACCTGTGCCGCGACTGCGGCCAGCGCAGCCGCGAGCGGCCGCGCACGAACGCTTATAGCGAAGAGGGGCGTGAGCAGATACTTCGCGCCTACGACGAACGCAGTTCCTTGCGCGGGCTCTCGCGCACTTTCGGCGTCTCGCGCCAAACCGTCACCGCGTGGCTCAAAAAAAGGTAGCCGAGTTGCCCGCGCTCTCCGAGACGCTGCTTGAGGTGGAGTGGCCGGTGCTGGAGTTGGATGAACTCTGGTCGTTCGTGCTGAAGAAAGCGCGTAAGCGCTGGGTCTGGCTGGCGCTGTGCCGCCAGACTCGTCAGGTGATCGCCTTCGTGGTCGGCGACCGCAGCGCGCAGACGTGCCGCCGGCTATGGGAAGCGATCCCGGCGGCTTTCCGCGGCGCGCGGTGCTACACGGACTTCTGGGAGGCTTACTCGAAGGTGCTCCCGCCGGAGCAGCACACGGCCGTCGGGAAGGAGTCGGGGCAGACGGCGCACATCGAGCGGTGGAACCTGACGCTACGCCAGCGGCTGGCGCGCTTCGTGCGGCGGACCTTGTCATTCTCGAAGTCATCACAGATGTACGAGGCGTGTTTACGTCTCTTCATCCATCGTTACAACTGTAGCCATGCGCTCGCCCTGATGTAAGCCTCTACCCCCGCGGCCGTACGCGCCTACGTCCTTCGGCACGGCAAGCCGAGAGCCTTCTACTCGGATAAGCCGGGCGTTTTCCGCGTCAACCTGCCGCACCCTGTGTCAGGGACGGGACTCACGCAGTTCGGGCGGGCGATGAAGGAACTCTCTATCGAGCTGTTGTGCGCCCACTCGCCGCAGGCCAAGGGGAGGGTCGAGCGCGCCAACCAGACTTTGCAGGATCGGTTGGTCAAGGAGTTGCGACTACGCGCGATCTCCTCGGCCGCGGAGGCCGAGAGCTACCTGCCGGAGTTCATCGCCGACTACAACCGGCGCTTCGCGGTCGCGCCGCGCTCTGCGCAGGACGCGCACCGCCCGCTTGAGGCCGGCGAAGACCTCTCGCGCATCCTGAGTTGGTGTGAGACGCGGGTGCTCTCGATGAACCAGACACTACCCTACGACGGCCGCGTCTATCAGATCAAGACTGACCGTGCCACTTACGCGATGCGCGGGGCGCTAGTCGAGGTGCGGGAGACGAGCAGGGGCGAGGTGAGGATCGAGTGCCGGGGCAAGCCGCTGCCGTTCAGCCTCTACCATCAGCAGGAGCGGGCGCAGGGGCAGGTGGTAGAGCCGAAGCTGCTGGAGACGCGGCTGAAGAAAACCGCGCCGAAGCCTCAGCGGGAAGGCGTGGCGCC
Source organism: Pyrinomonadaceae bacterium (assembly GCA_045807865.1). Taxonomy (GTDB): domain Bacteria; phylum Acidobacteriota; class Blastocatellia; order Pyrinomonadales; family Pyrinomonadaceae; genus QHXN01. The sequence goes on along the minus strand of JBJMGP010000206.1, from coordinate 20,055 downwards.
GAGTCATCCGTGGCGGGACTTCGACTACTCGGAGAAGTCCATCGCGGCGCGGGAGAAGCGCGGCGAGCTCTGCCGGTTGCGGAAGTAGAAAGGTGACACCTCTACTTGGGAGAAAGAGGGGACATTTCTATTTGGGGTTTACACAGTTAAAAAAGTGGTTGACATAACAAGTGGCTGCGTATATTTTATGCACTCGCGTTTCGCCCCTTTGTCGCTGAACCGTCTACACCTCATTGTAATCCTTGAGCATATTAGATGTGAGCTACGGGCAGTGACGAAATTTTTTCCGGCGAGTCTGTTGGTCAAATTTTATCGGCGGGCTCTCTCCCGAAATGTTGCATTTGGCTTTTAATCTTTGGCCAGTAACCTCCGGCGTGATTCTCGGCCGGGGTATGCCCCGCGCAACTTGCCGCCACGCCGTTGACCCGTGCGAAGTTCTCAGCGAGTCTCCGGTTCGTCGAGACTCCATGTGAACCCCTCGCCTCACGAGACCCGACCCAAGTGATTTATGGGCCGCCAGGCCCGGCTGATTTGAGACCTGCGCCGACTCGTTGGTTTACGCGCTCAGCCTACGGCAGCAGTTTTTTGAAAGCCTGTTCGACGCCGTCCGGCACCGCTGTATAGGCAAACTCATCGACCGGATTCAGGCGCGCGACCCGCCGCCGCACGAGCGGCTTTCCCGCGGGCCTCCCCCTACCCTGTGCCGCTCTCATTACTCGGACGTACGCGAGGCAGGAGTTAGCCATGAAGGTCACCCCACAAGCCGCCGACTCCGTCTACCACGAGACGCACTTCTGGCCCCCGCGGCCGGTGCACACCCTTTCGAGTCTGGACATCTGGCCCGAACGCCACCTCGCTCCACACCTGAGGCACACGGCGCCGCTGCTTCAGGAACTCTCGACGCTGGCGAACGTGATACGCGAGATTCAATCCAAGTTCTCCTACAAGGGGACGAGCGCGTCGGTTGCCGACTATCTTCGCGCCTCGGCCGACATCATCGAAGAGATCGGCGGCGCCGTGCGGGGCGGGACGGACAAGGGGGCGCTGTTCACGAGGAGCAAGGCGCTGCGCGGCGAGGCTGCCACCGACGACGAGGGGGTCATCCGTAAGCTCCACGGCCACATCGAAGAGGAACTGTTTCTGTTCTGCGGCTCTTTGAAGACGTGGCACGCCAAGTCGAAGCAGAGGTTCCACTCCTTCGTGGCCGCCGTGCCCGACCCGCGGTGGAACAGCCTGGTGGGCAAGATCGGCGACGCCACGGCGCTCGAAGTTTTTCGGCGTGCCCTCGGCGACGGGAACCTGACAATGCCGGACGCCCCGCTCTACGGCATCTTCAACATCATCGCCTGCGGCGGCGAGGCCAACAGGTATCCGAAGCACTTCTGCTACTTCTTCCCAGAGGACGAGGGGACGCCGTCGTCCCCCGTGAACCGCACCGTCGTCTTCCAGAACCTTTACGTGCATCGCTTCCTCTACAGCAGTCTGCCGCGCCTGCGACGCTTCGTGGCGGGCTGCGCGGGGCTCAACCTGGACGAGGAGACGGCGGCCAAGGCGCTGATCATGTGGCTGAAGGGGCACGACATCGGACACTCGGTCAGGCTGCCCGAGACTGACATGCTCATGCTGCACACCGCCCTCGACGAGTTCAGCGCGGGCATCCTGGAAGAGACGGCCGCCGACTGCTACGGCTACCTGCTGCTCACCTCGGACGAGGTGTCCCGGGCGACCGGCCTGAGCCATGAGTTCGCGAGCCTCTGCTTCGTCGGCGAGATGCTGCGCTACCTGTCGCGCGGGCGCAAGAAGTTTCAGGACTCCGACGCCGCGCTCCTCGAACTCTCCTACCTGCTGCGCCACGGGTACGCGGAGATTGACGGGCCGTGCCTGTCCCTCACCAGCGCGGGACTGCACGAAGGCATGCTGCGGCTCACCGAGGAGTTGAACCGCCAGGTACTCTCTGGCGACCCGGACAAGGTGCGGCTCTTCGCCGAGACGCACATGAACCCGGCGGAGCCGAGCATGGCGGCGGCCGAGAAGTTCGTCGGGGCCATGCAGGAACACTCGGCCGACATCCCCTTGTGTACTTCCTACATTTTCCAGCCAGGTGGGGGAAACGGTGTACCAATCGCTCAACGGTAAACGGGTCATCGTCACGGGCGGGGCGAGCGGCATCGGCCTAGCGACTGCCAGGCGTTTCGCCGAAGAAGGGTCTGTGGTCGGCATCGTCGACGTTAACGAGCGCAGCGCCGAGGCCGCCCTCCGCGAGGGCGGCGTCAGGCACGCGCAGGTCGCCGACGTGAGCAGGGCCGACGAGGTCGGGGCCGCGCTCGAAAGCCTCACGGAGCAGTTGGGCGGTTTGGACGTGATGGTTGCGAACGCGGGGGTCAGCGTGCGCGCCCCCTTCATCGACGTCACGCCGGATCAGTGGCGCCGGGTGCTCGGGGTCAACCTGGACGGAATCTTCTACTGTGCGCAGTTTGCCGCGCGGCGCATGGCGGGGCGCGGGGGAGGCGTCATCCTCATGACGGCCTCGACCAACGGGCTCGAAGGCCACCCGTTCTACGCCGATTACAACGCCTCGAAGGCGGGGGTCATTCTGCTGGCGCGCAGCATGGCGGTCGAGCTGGCCCCGGCCATCCGCGTCAACGCGGTCTGCCCCGGCTACGTCATGACGCCGATGCAGTTGGCCGAGTACACCGAGGAGATGATCAAGGAGGTCAACGAGGGCATCCCGCTCAAACGGCACGCCCGCCCCGAAGAGGTCGCCGCCCTCTACGCGTTCCTCGCGTCGTCGGAGGCCGAGTACATCACAGGCCAGGCCATCTGCATCGACGGCGGTGAGACGGCATAGGGCGTCGGCGACGCTTGACAACCCGGACGCAGACCATCGGCTCGCGGGCCATCGCACCCCCCCGCCGGGGCCTCGCCCACCAGCTAACGGAAGGGAGGAGAACAGTCATGCCTTGGTACGTGAACAACACCCTCTTGGTTCTGCTCTTCGTCGTGCAGCACTCGGTCGGCACGACCGCCGCCGCCAAGCGGCTCACGGCGAAAATGGTCGGCAACCGCCCCTACCTTTGGAACGCCGTCTACAACATCTTCACCGTCGCGGTGATCGTGGTGATGGTGCTCTACTGGAAGTCGTCGGGCGTCGTGATCTGGAACCTGTCGCAGCCCTGGTTCGGCATCCTCCTCGGTGTGGAGGCAGTGATGCTCTTCATCTTCTTCTACCTCTTCAAGTACACGCAGCCGTTCGGCGAGTGGATCGGCTACAAGCAGGTCTGGAGGATGGTGCGGCGCGAGGCGGAGCCGAGCGGCGAGGGCTACAAGATCAAGACCCACGGGATCAAGCGTTACATCCGGTTCCCGCACCACACCGTCCTCTTCATCATGGCCTGGTCGATGCCCTACATGACGGCCGACCTGCTGCTGCTCTCCATCTCGACATCCGTCTACCTGTGGCTCGGCAGCGTGCACCAGGACTACCGGGGCCGCACCTACTTCCGCGAACAGTGGTGGGAGTACTCGAAGAACACGCGGATGCTCTTCCCGTCCATCGAGCACGTCATCTACAACCTTGAGGAGAGCCGCGAGGCGCGCGCCGAGCAGGCGGCGAGCGCACCCGGCGCGGCCGGCCCCGTCGCCCATGTCCCCGAGGCCGCGCAGACCAGCCACAGGTGAGCGCCGCCATGAGAAACGTGATCCACGAGTCGGGCGGCGGAACACTCGTGCTCGCCAGCGACCCGCGCCGGCTCCGGGCGCGTCTGGAGCAAGTGCGGCGGCGCATCCCGGCCTACCGCGACGTGGGGGAGCCCGGCGGGGGACTGTCGCCGCTAGATTTTCTGGCGCAGTTCCCCGTCTACGATAAGCGCGGCCTGCTGGAGCAGGGCGGGAGGCTCTTCGAGCTGGAGTTGGACAGCGCCGTCGTCCTCAGCGAGACCTCCGGCACAACGGGAATGCCGGCGCTGGTGACGCCGCGCAGCGCAGAAGAGATGCGGTGGAACAGCCGCAACATCGCCCGGGCCTTCAGCACTACCCTGGTGCCGGCGCTGGATCGCGTGGCGATTCTGCACCCGGCCATCATGAGCCCGTTCGCGGAGGCCTGCGGGCTGGCGCTCGCGCAGCTCGGCATCCCCTACCTGCGCATCTACCCCATCCCGAAGGTCTGTAACTACGAACGGCTGATACGCGTATTGCGTAGTTATGACATCACGGCGATCATGACGACGGCGACGCTGGCCTACAAAGTCCTCTACGAGAGGAGCCTACTGGACGCCGCCAGGGCCGTCTGGAAGGTGGACAAGTACCTCCTGACGGGCGAGCTTTTGACGGAGGCCTCGCTACGGAACATGTCGGCCATCTCGGGCGGGGAGGCCTCGGTTTTCGTCTACGGCTCAAGCGAGGCCGCGACCTGCTTCATCGGCTGCGAGCGCGGGAAGTATCACCCGTGCCTGCGCGACTTCGTCTTTGAGCTCGTGCCGACCGACGGCCGGCACGCGTACTACGAGCTGCTCATCACGTGGCTGAACACGGGCGTGCGGCCGCTCATCCGGTACAACACCCACGACGTGGTCAGCTACGGCGTCGGTTGCCAGTGCGGCTACACAGGCGTCTGGCTCGACGCCCACGGGCGCAACACTGAGGACGCGCTCGGCTTCGAGCGGCGGCGCAAGCTCGACGAGATCGTCTTCGGCGTCGGCGCGAGCGTCTACCATTACGACCTGTCGGTCGGGCCGGCGGAGGCTGTGCTCACGGTCATCCTCGACGCGGAGCCGCCCGCCGGCGAGGGCAAACGCGTCGCGCGCCTGCTGGCCGAGACGGTTCGGCAGAAACTCGGCTTCCCCGTCAGGGTGGAGGTCAACCCCGCGGGCCACGAGTTCTACGACTTTTCACCGACCACCAAGACGGAGCGCGTCAGCCGGGACTAAGGCCCGGCCGGAGGCTCCGCGGCACCCGACAGGTAAGGAGGCCCATGTACCACATCAAGCTCGACCGTCTGCCATACCAGCTCACCGACTACGAGAAGGACGAGATGCGCCGCGTCTTCAGCGTCGTGATGAAGCCGCTGGCGTTCTCCGCGAAGGAGAACTTCGTCGAGAACCTCTTCAACACCGACATCCTGATCCGCATCTTCTCCGACAGCGATAAGCGCCTGGTCGGCTTCGGGAACGTCAAGATCCGCGAGAGCGCGGGCATCCGGGTGCGCCACGTCTTCACGATCTACGTGTCGCCGGCCCACCGCGGGCACAACCTGTCGGTGCGCGCGGTGGCGAAGGCGCTACGCTCCGAGGCCGTCCGGAACATGCTCTGCATCTTCAAACCGCTCTACGTGACCGGCTCGTCCGCCAACCCGATGACGGTGCTCTCGCTCGCGCGCCGCACCACGGTGTGGCCCGACCTGCTGCGCGGCACACCGCCGCCGCCGGAAGTGGAGCGGATCGCGAGCGACACCGCGCAGCGCTTCTATCCGAAGGTCGGCGACAAGCCCTTCCAGGTCTTAATCACCCCGGAGTTCGCCAACGTGCGCGACGACGGCGATGTGCAGAAGACGGACAACGAAAACTTCAACCAGAGGTTCTACGAGATCGCCGACCCCAACGAGTTGAAGCTGCTGCTCTTCGTCGCCAAAATCACCTTCCGGGACATCGCCTCCTCTTTCGTCGAGGAGATACGGCAGAGCTTGAGCTCGCCGCGACAGGCGCGCGCGCGGGCCGCCTCCTGAGCGCGGCCGAACGGAGAAGCAAGGCAGATGAACAAGCACGTCTACTCGGGGACAGCGTGGGAGAAGCAGGTGGCCTACAGCCGTGCGCGGCGGGTCGGGAACAACGTCTACGTCGCCGGGACGACGGCCGTCGACGAGGAGGGCAACGTCGTCGCGCCGGGCGACGTGTACGAGCAGACCCGCTTCGTTTTCCGGAAGATAGCGCGGGCGCTCGATGGGTGCGAGGCCGGCCTGAGCGACGTGGTGCGCACGAGAATGTTCATCACCGACATCGGGAGGTTCGAGGAGATGGCGCGCGCCCACCGCGAGGCGTTCGAGGGCATTGACCCGGTAGCGACGTGCGTCGAAGTGAGCGCACTGGTGAGCCCCGAAATCGTCATCGAGATCGAGGTCGATGCCGTCATCTACAGGCCGGACGGTGGTGAGTGAAAAGGGCGCTTCGTCGGAGGCGCCGCCATCGGGGCGGCGCCGGACACGGGACTGCGCATGAGCCGGCACCCCAGAGTCGCGGTAATTACGGGAGCCAGCAGAGGCATCGGGCGTTCCGTCGCACGATTGCTGGCGCGCGAGCGGATGGCCGTCGTCTGCTGCGCCCGTGACCCGCGCCCGCTTGAGGAGGTGGCCGCGGAGATTCGCGCCGCGGGGGGCGAGGCGTTCGCGCAGGCGTGCGACGTGGCCGACGAGGCACAGGTCGAGCGGATGTTCGAGGCGGCGGCGGATCGCTACGGCGGGATAGACGTGCTGGTTAACTGCGCCGGGGTCTTCGAGACGGCGCCTTTCGAGGAGTTGTCTACCGCGCAGTGGGACCACGTCATCAACGTTAACCTCCGCGGCCTTTTTTTTTGCTGCCGGAGCGCCTTCCCTCACATGAGGCGGACGGGCGGCGGGAGCATCGTCAACATCTCTTCGCTCGCCGGCGTCAAAGGCGTCGAGAAGTTTCCGGGCACCGCCGCCTACGTGGCCTCTAAATTCGGCGTCGCCGGGCTCACGGAAATTCTCGCGGTCGAGGGGCGCCCCGTCGGCATCCGCGTCAACGCGATCAGCCCGGGTGCGGTTGACACCGAGATGTTGCGAGGTACTCTCCCGCAGCTCAAACCCATGATAACTCCGGACGACTTGGCTCGGCTCGTGCTGTATCTGGTGAGCGATGCCGGCGGCCTCCTGACGGGCAGCAACATCGAGGTGTTTAGTAATGGCTGAAACGAGGCTCCTCACCGTGGCACCGGGTTCGCGCCTCCTGCTGATTCGCCGCGGGACGTTCTCTGCCTCCCACCGCCTGTGGAATCCCGCGAGGGACGAAGAGTGGAACCGGCGCACCTTCGGCCCGTGCGGCCGGCCGCACGGTCACGGACACAATTACGTTGTCGAGGTGGCGATCCAGGGGGTGCCGGAGGAGGCCTCGGGCATGATCATGAATCTCACGGAGTTGCAGGCGGCCATCAGGGAGAGGATTCTAGACCGGGTCGACCACCGGCACCTCAACCACGACGTGCCCTTCCTCGCAGAGGTGATTCCGACGACAGAGAACGTCGCCCTCGCGTTCTGGCGTGAGTTGGAGTCGGCCTTCCCGCCGGGCGCGCTTTACCGCCTGCGCCTCTGGGAGACGGAGAACAACTCCGTCGAGCTTGTCCGGTCAGACCTTCGGGAGGCGTGACGCCGCTTCAGAGCGCGCGCCGCCGGCCCGCGCCACGAGTTCGGCCGACACCCTGCGCGCAAGCTCCGGAAAGGCAACCGGCCCGCCGCCTCTTTCGGCAAGGCGGCGCGGCCCTGATCAGCATGAACGAGACACAGAGCAGAAGCGTCGCGGATTTTCAGGATTGGGCGCGCCGCCCGCCGCTGCGCCAGCAGTTTGTCCACCACCCGTACCGCACCTACCACGACATCTGGACGGGTGTCGCACAACTGGCGCGCCGCTCCGACGCGGCGGTGCAGGTGTGCCGCTACGGGACGAGCGTGCGCGGCGAGCCCCTCTGGTCTGTGACGGTCGAACAACCGGCCGCGAACCCGGAGGCGACCATCCTGCTGATTGCCAACCTGCACGCGATGGAGAACATCGGGGTGGCGGCAGCGCTGGCGGTGCTGGAGCAGGCGTGCGACGGCGCCTCGAACTGGCCGCGCCGCCGCCTCGTCGTCGTGCCCGTCGCCAATCCCGACGGCTTCATCGAGATGGAAGAATCTCTCGCAGCCGGGCGCGCGCGCTTTCTGCGCGGGAATGCGCGCGGGGTGGATTTGAACCGCAACTTCGAGGTGCACTGGAGTGGGCGCTGCAACCGCCTGCTGCGACGGTTCTTCTCGCCGGGGCCCCACCCGTTGAGCGAGCCGGAGTGCCGCGCCCTCGACGAACTGGCCGCGCAGGAGCGGCCCGATTACGTGGTCTCGCTGCACGCTTTCGGCAACCGCATCTTCATCCCGTACCTGGGGAGCCCGGAGCCGCCGCCAGACTTGGAAGGCATTCGCTCCCTCGCTCTGGCTATGACGGAGCGGCAGCCGCACACGCGCTACAGAGTCCTGCGCCTGGCCGAGAAGACACGCCTCATCAAGGCGCACGGCTCCGAGCTGGATCACTTCTACGTCCGCTACGGCTCTTGGACGTTTCTTTTTGAAATGGGCTCGGGCCCCGACCTCGGCAAGCCGCACTTGTTGCGACACCCGTACCGCTGGTACACGCCCAGCCCGGAGCGCGTCGAGAGGGACGTGGCTAACCTCATCCCGGCGCTGAATCATCTTGCGAGCGCGCCGCCGCTCCCGGAGGTGAGGCGCGCGGCCGCCCCCCGGCCGGCCTGACCGGAGCCGCGGTCTTGACACCCGGCGGGACTATGAGACCGGGGTAAGCGATGCGCCTGGTCATGGAGCCTCTCGTCTTCCGCCGTTCTCAAAGCCCTGACAACCGGCGCCCCACCACCCTCGCGGGGGTGGTACCATACGGGAAAATTTTATGTTTAGACCAAGCGAAAATGTCAGTGGTTACACTTGCGTCACCCGTTGGCTCTAAGCCCTGCTTCGTCTCTTCACCAGTGCTTCTATCTGTGCAAGGCTGAAGCGCGCCACGGCCTGCCCGCCGTGATGCACCTCGATGCTCTGGTCGCGCAGTTGTAAGACATCGACCCGCTGCCCGGCAAGCGAGAAGAACTTGCGCGAGGGCGGCACCTGCAACGCCAAGCCCTCGAAGCTGACGACGTGGTCGCGCCCGACCACGCGCGGCTCCTTCAGGCAGAGGATGCGGTCGAGGCGGCGCGCGTCAGGGGCAGGCCGCCAGACCGCGGTCTGCTCGCGCGGCGCCACCCCGAAGCGGCGGTTGTGGCCGGGGGGATAGCGGTCGAGCAGGGCGTTGGCCCCGGCCAGCGTGGCGACTGAGGCCAGCCTCAACTCGACGACGAGACGGTCTTGGGGCACGCCCCAAAGCCGCTCAATGCGCCCCTTCGCCTGCGGCGAGTACGCCTTGCTAATCGTGACGCCTAACTCCTCCATCGCTCGCCCGAACTGCGTCAGCGGGCGTAGGTTGGCGAGTTGATCAGTGATGGTCGGCTCACGCCGCGCGTGGAAGATATCGTGGCGGTCGCTGTAGAGCGCCAGCGGCACCCCGCCGATCACGCTACTTCGCGCATCAGCAGCAGGTAAGCCCATGTCGTCTCCGCCTCCGAGAAGCGCACCCAACAGTGGTTCGTCGCGTCGTCGATGACTCCGACCAGCGTCAGGAGTGGCCCGCGCCCTTCGAGCCAGTCGTGCGGCGAGGCGTCGATCTGCAAGAGCATGCCGGCCGCCGCTCTGCGCTCGCGCCGCGCCCGGTACTTGCGCGGGCGGCGCGAGCGCTTCGGCGCGATGCCTGCGGCGCGCAACTGCTTACGCAGGCTCTCGCGGCCCACTTCGATGGAGTGCTCGCGCGCGAGTAGCTCTTGCGGGTGGCGGTCGTTGACGCCCCGTACTTCTCGCCCCCCAGCTTGAGCACCCTCTGCCAGAGTCGGCCGTCAGACTTATTGACCGGTTCGCGCCCGCGGCCGCCGTGGAGTAGGCCCGCGAGGCCATCCTCCCTGACGCGCGCCAACGGCCGCCAGACTTGTCGCTCCCTGCGACCTAAGACCTGAGACGCCTCGGCGACCGTCACCCTGGCATCCATCAGTGCTTGAATAGCCTCGATGCGTTGCTAGTCTCTCATCGTCAGTAGCATCCCCGCCTCCTGCCATGTGGCGGAGGCACTCTACTGACATTTTCGCTTGGGCATTAGCACTGACACTTTCGTGTGGGCAACACAATACGGGAAAATTTTATTGACAAGGACTTCCTATGAGACTACGATTTGTTTCACTCGATTGCGGGACTTGTTGTTAAGTTTCTTAAGGAATTAGGCCGACCCGGGAACCCTCAATCCATACATGTGCGCAGGGCCGAGTCGCATCGCGTTCTCACTAAGGAGCACTTTTCACGTAAATCCCATACTAAGGTAACCTCGCCCCCACAAACCACCAGTCTACTCGGGCGCTCTTCGATTCGAGCCCTACAGGTTAAGCACGCCGCCGGAAGTAAGGAGACATAGTCATGAATTATCCGCCGAACGACCCTAAATCCGGGAAGCCGCCACAGGACTCTAAAACTGAGGGGCAGCCGACCGAGCCGACGCGCTCCACGACGCCGCGGGAGCCGCTACCGTTGGAAGAGGAGGCCACCGCTCGCGGCGGCCGGTCACGGAGACATATCCGGCCCTTCGAAAGGGCATATAACAACTACATGCAGCGCAGACAAGAGCTCTGGCTTGATTTGCAGCAGAACACGACAGACGCCTGCCGCTCGTTTGCAGAGGCGGCGACTGACATGGCGCTCGAATCTCAGAGGCAGCAGGAAGAGGCGTACCGCGACTACCTGGAGGCGGCGCGCAAGCCAGAGGAGTTGAGCGACGCCCGGCTGCAGGCCCAGCAAGCCTTTTCGGGGGCGCTGCAAGAGCAGTGGGGGGAGTCGACCTTAAAGTCCTTCGACAGCTACCGCGAACAAGTCGTCGAGTCCAGGAGGGCGTGGGAGGAGTACCAGAGAGGCTGCCTGGAGGCGTACCACCAATACCTGCGGGATGTACAGGAGGCATGGAGTCAGGCTGACTTTAAGGCTATGGAGGCATATTCATTGTCGGCCATCAGTTGGAGCCAGCTCTCAGTCGCCTACAAGGCGGCCAGAGTCACTGGTTTTTCCTGGTAAGCCCTCCGGCCGCGGCCTCCACTCGCGCTACCCATCTCGGGGGCGCCCGCTAAATCTGGCGCGGCCGGGGTAATCAGAAAAGTCCCGGCCACGTCGTAACATCCCTGTGCGTCGCTGCCCGTCGGGGTCATGCCTCGCAGGCAGTACGGCCCCTCACCACCCCGCGCCCGTCTTCAAAGAAATGGTAGGCACAAGATGTCCCTTAGCCGAAAAACCCATGCAGAGACCGGCGCGCTGGAACAGGATAAAGAGGGGCTGGCCGTGTTGGCCGCGTCCCGCGTCGCGGGCGGCGACCGTACTCTGGCTGCCCCCGGTGGCGAGCCCGACCCGGACACCTTTATGGAGAAGCCGGCCCGCGGGCAGGCCGACGCCAACGGGGCCGGCGGCGCCGGGCAATCTAGGCCCGCGGAATTCGGCATGTACGAGCTGCCGGGGAGGCTCGGAGAACTGACCGAACAGACTATCTCGTATTACGAGAACAACCGCGTCAGGAGTAAGACGTACCCGGAGGTCTTAGCAGATGTCGAGGCTATGCAGGCGAAGCTGGAGTCTTGGGGCGTCGGGCCGCGCATGCGCATCGGTATCCTGTCAGCCAACTCTTATGCGTGGATCGTGTGTGACCTGGCGTTGCTGCGCCTGCGCTGTGTGAACGTCTGTTTCCCGCCGGACGAATTCGCGGAGACCTCGCTCGAAGAGTTGGGCGAGAAGTACAGCCTTCACCTGCTCATGGTCTCGGGCCACGAACTGAAGCGGAGGGGGGCTAGACCGGAGTGGGCGGCCCTTCTGGATCAGGAGAATGAAGAACCCGTGAGGGCTCGCTCGAGGCCACCCACAGCCGTCGGGAACAGCCGCAGGAGCACGCTCTCCGACCCGGACCTCCTAAACATGGTCTTCTCGTCGGGCAGCACGGGTAGATTGAAGTGTATCTTGATGAGCAAGATCGGGACGGAGGAGTGGATCGTGGCCTGCGGCCAGAAGCTCACCTTCCGGCCGGACGACAGCATGATCGTTGTGCTCCCCCTCTCCCACAACCAGCAACGGCTGATGATCTTCATGGCGGTGTGGTACGGATTCAGTCTCGTCCTGACCGATCCTGCCCGTCTGCCGCGCGCTCTCAAAGAACTGAAACCGACGATACTGGCCGGGCCGCCGGCGTTCTATGAGCCGCTCGAAAATCGCTTCCGCAGCCTCCCGCGCTTCAAACAGTCCCTCCTCTTGGCGGGAGGCCGTGTCATCAACTCCATCCCGCTCCGGCCGCTCCGGGAACGACTATCGCGGACGATTTTCGAGCCATTCTACAGCGCGTTCGGCGGCCGGATGAGGCTGATGATCACGGGCGGCGCGCCGAGCCGCCGCTCGACGCTGGAGCTTTACGAACTGCTCGGTCTACCTCTCTATCAGGTGTATGGCATGGTCGAGGCGGGTTTCGTGTCCGTCAACCTGCCCGGCACGAACCGAGTGGGGTCGGCCGGTAAGTCGATGTTCGAAGGGCAGGTGGAGATCGCCCCGGACGGCGAGGTCATCGTCTGCTTCGAGAGACCGACCTCACTCGGCTACTTCTTATGTGACGAGGGCGACGAGGAGAGAACCTACCTCGAAGGTCACAGGATTGCCACCGGCGACATCGGCCACTTCGACCGGGACGGCTTCCTGCACCTCACCGGGAGGAAGAAGCAGATCATCATCACGCCGGGCGGCTATAAGGTGCAGCCGGAGTGTCTGGAGCGGGAGATCGAGCAGTGCCCCGAGGTCGCGCGCGCGGTCGTCTTCGGCGGCGGCGAGTTGTCGATCATTGTCGCGCTCGTCTCACTACGCTCTGAGGACTCGCCCGGCGCGAGGGAGCGCGTGCAGGAGGCGGTCGAGAGACTCAACAAGACTATTCCCAGCGCATCCCGCGTCGGCCGCGTCGTCTTTACGAGCACGCAGTTCGGCATCGACAACGGCTTCCTCAACCGCAGCCTGAAGATCAACCGCGCGGCCGTTTATGACGCGTTCCGTCAAGCCCTGCTCGGGCTCGAATAGGCGGGCGAGCACACCGGGGAGGTGAGAGGCGATGAGCGTTCTACACTCAGCCGAAGAGGTCGAAGCCACTGTGATCAAATTCCTGCGCGAAGTCATGCCCTGGCGGCTCGCGAATAAGGAGATAAGCCACGCCATGTTCCTACAGAAGGACTTGGGCATCGACTCGATGGGACTGGTGGCGCTCGCGTTCCGCTTCGAGGAGGAGTTCGGAGTCGACCTCGAAGAGTTCCCCGTCGAAGTGGCTGACATTCGGCAAGTAGGAGACGTGGTGGCGCTGGCGCGAAACATGACTCTCGCCGCTAAGAAGTCGGCCTGAGGCCCTGAGAGTAAAAACGCCCCGCCGCTAACGACGGGGCGTCGAGAACTTTTCCGTAAACACGCCTGCCAGATTGACCTCTGATGGAAACACAGCGCGCCGCGCCCGGAATCATTGACGCACACTGCCACATCGCCTCCGAAGATTACATCCCGAGGTCGTTCGTCAGCGGGGCCGTCTCCAACATGGTGGCGGCGTTGACGGCCCAGGGCGTCGGGGTCACCAGCGAGAAGGTAGAGGGCATGTATCGGAAGAAGCTCGGCGACCCGCTCTGCGACGCCCTCGTTGCCGAGATGGCCGAGTCCGGCGTGTCCAAAAGCATCCTGCTCGTGCCCGACTTCACCTACACGCTGAAAGACTGCCGGCTTACCATCGAGGAATCGTTCCGCGGGCACCGTGAGGTTCTCGCGCGGCACCCCGGCAAGTTTGAAGTCTTCGGCGGCGTAGACCCGCGTTGGGGCCAAGACGGCGTGACGCTCTTCGAGCGCTCGCTCGCCGAGTTCGGCTTCCGCGGGCTGAAGGTCTACCCCCCGTGCGGCTTCAGTCCGAGCGACCCGATGATGTTCCCTTTCTATGAACTGTGCGACACGTACCGCGTGCCCGCGCTGGTTCACACCGGCCCCACGTCGCCCGCGCTCGCGTTCGATACCTCCGACCCGTTCATGCTCGACGAGGCGGCGCGGCGCTTCCCGCGCGTTAACTTTATCCTCGCGCACGGCGGGGTGAATTTCATGAATGAGAGCGTCATGATGTGTGCTTATCGGCCGAACATATACCTCGACACGAGCGGCTATCAGACCACGCTCTGCCTGAACGGCGGTGGGGCGCTGCGGGCCGTCGTCGCGCGGCGCGTTAACCACAAGGTTCTGTTCGGAACGGACTGGCCCGTGTTCAGGCTACTAGGCAAGCAGCAATCTTTCGTCGAACCGCTCATGGCGGAGGCGGGGCCGCTCTCCGAGACGAGCGAGCGTGAGCGGGAGCTTATCCTCTACAAGAACGCCGAGCGCCTCCTGGCGGAGGCCGTGCGGTCGCCGCCCGCGACGCACTGAGGAGGCCCCGGCCCCGATCCGCGGCCGCGCGGGGGGCCGTTCAGCCGCCGCCGGGACTCTCCCCCCCGAGCAGCGCCCGGGCCTCCTCGTCGGACAGCCCCTCCAGTTCCGCGAGCAGTCGCGCCGCCTCCTCTTCACCCTCCTCTTCAAACGAGGTCTGTACGACGCACATCGCCAGAGATTCGATTGTCGGCGACTCGAAGACGGTGCGTACCTGTAGCTCCGCATGGAGCTCTTCGCGGATGTGTGAGACGAGCTGCGTGGCGAGCAGCGAATGGCCGCCCAGATCGAAGAAGTTATCGTAGACCCCGACCCGCTCTAGCCCCAACAGCTCGCACCAGATTTTCGCGAGGGACTCCTCGACCGGGGTGCGCGGGGCGACGAAGGCGGCGGCCGCCGCCGTACTCGCGCCCCCCGGCTCAGGCAATGCGCGCCGGTTAAGCTTCCCGCTGGGCGTGAGCGGCATCGAGTCGAGAAAGACGAACGCGGCGGGGAGCATGTACTCCGGGAGCGAGGAGGCGAGGTGAGCGCGCAGCTCCTGTGCCGTCACGCTCGCCCCCGCATGTTGCTCGACGTAGGCGACCAACTGCGGCCCGCCGGAGCCCACCTGCCGCGCGCACACGGCGGCCTCACGCAGCGCCGGGTGCCCGCACAGCGTCACCTCGATCTCGCCCGGCTCGACGCGGAAGCCCCGAATCTTAAGCTGGTCGTCGAACCTTCCGAGGAACTCGATGTTTCCGTCCGGAAGGTAGCTCCCCCTGTCGCCGGTGCGGTAGAGCCGGCCGTCGACGTCGGGGTCTGGGACGAACCGTTGCGCCGTGAAGCCAGGCCGGCCTAAGTAGCCGCGCGCCAGCGCGACCCCGCCGATGTAAATCTCGCCCGGGACTCCGACGGGGACGGGTTCCCCGCTTGCGTCGAGCAGGTGAATTCTGGCGTTCGCGATGGGGCGGCCGATGGCGGGGCGCGCCGCCCACCCGCTCGGGGGTCCCGAGAGCTTAAGCTCGGTCACGACGTGACTTTCCGACGGGCCGTACTGGTTGTAGAGCGGGCAGTCGAGGCGGGCCATCAACTGCCCGATCTGCGGCGTGATGTAGAGCTGCTCGCCAGCCGTGATAACCTCGCGCAGGGATGCCGGCAGCGACACGATCTCCCGCGCCTGTTCGGCCAACTGCTGAAGCGCGACGTAGGGTAGGAAGAGTCTGTTAATCTGCGCGGCCCGGAGCACCTCCCAGACCGCCCTCGGGTCGCGCCGCTGCTCCTCGCTGATGAGGACGAGCGCCCCCCCGGCGCACAGCGTTGAGAAGATCTCCTGGAAAGAAACGTCGAAATTGAGCGAGGCGAATTGCAGGGTGCGCGCGCCGGGCGGCAGCGCCGAGCGCGCCACCTGCCACTCCATCAGGTGGGAGAGGGGACGGTGAGGCATCGCCACCCCTTTCGGCCTGCCGGTCGAGCCCGAGGTGTAGATGATATAGGCGAGGTTGCCGGGCGTCACCGTGAGGGCGGGATTCTTCTCGCACACGGCCTCACTATCCACGACATCAAGGACTGAGGCGCGGAGGTGGCCGGACGGTATCACGTCGCGGAGGTGCTGCTGTGTGAGCAGATGCTCCACGCAGCCGTCCTCCAGCATGAGTTGGAGCCGCTCGCGCGGGTAGTCCGGGTCGAGCGGCACGTAGGCGCCGCCCGCCTTGAGCACCGCCAGCACGGCGACAATCATCTCCACGGAGCGCTCCATGTAAATGCCGACGCGGGTCTCGGGGACGACGCCCGACTCGCGCAGGCGGTGCGCCCAAAAGTTCGCGCGCGCGTTCAACTCGCCATAACTCAACGCCAGCCCCCCGAAGGAGACCGCGGTCGCATCGGGGGTGCGCCTCGTCTGAGCTTCAAAAAGTTCGTGTACACAGCGCGCCTCAAAGGGGGCGTCGGTCTCATTCCAGCTCGCGAGCGTCAAAAGTTCGGAGTGCGACAGCATCGGCAGAGATTCCACCGGCCTGTCCGGATCGGCGGCGGCGGCCCTCAGCAGAATCTCGAAATGCTTGCCCATGCGGGCGATGGTCTCGGAGTCGAACAGCTCGGCGTAGTACTCCAGACACGCATGCATCCCTTGCGACGTCTCGGCGAGGAAGAGCGTCAGGTCGAACTTCGCCGTGCCCGTGTCAATGGCCGGCGTGTGGTTGCCTTCGTGTGGCTGCTGCCCCGCGCCGTCGGCGCCCCTGTCCATTTGGTCGAAAAGGAACAGCACCTGGAAGAGCGGGTTGTAGCTGAGGCTCCGCCGCGGGCTCAGCTCCTCGACCAGCTTCTCGAACGGCATGTCCTGATGGGCGTACGCGCCGAGCGTCACTTCCCTCACCCGCCGTATCAACTGCCGGAAGCTGAGGTCGCCCGACATCCGGGTCCGCAGCACCAGCGTGTTGGCGAAGAAGCCGATGATGCCTTCCAGCTCGGGCCGCGTCCGGTTGGCGATGGGCGTCCCGACGATCACGTCCTCCGCCCTCGTGTAGCGGTAGAGCAGCGCCTTGAAGGCGGCCAGCATGGTCATGAACAGCGTGGATTGCTCCTCCTCGGCCAGCGCCTTGAGCGCCGCGACGAGCGGGGCGGGGAGCATGAAATTATGCTGCCCACCCCTAAAGACCTGCACGGGCGGGCGGGGCCGGTCGGCCGGCAGTTCCAGAAGCGGGGGCGCACCTTCGAGCTGTTCCCGCCAGTAACCCAGCAGCGAGTCGTAGACCGATCCCGACAGCCATTGTTGCTGCCAGCAGGCGAAGTCCGCGTACTGCACTGGCAACTCCGGGAGCACGATCTCTCGCCCCGCCGCGTAGGCGGCGTACAGCTCGTCGAGTTCGCGGAAGAGGAGGCGCACCGACCAGCCGTCGGCGATGATGTGGTGGAGCGTCATCAGCAGGAGGTGGTCGGCCTCCCCGAGCTTGAGCAGTTGCGCGCGCAGCAGCGGCCCGCGTCGGAGGTCAAAGGGCTTCTGCGATTCGAGCAGGACGAGCTGTTGCGCCCCGGCTTCGCGGGCCTCCTCCGGCAGCGCCGACAGATCGCTTACGGGCAGGTCGAAGACGGGCGAGGCCGCTATGACCTGAACGGGCACCCCGTCTTGAATCCCGAACGTCGTGCGCAGAGACTCGTGGCGACGTATCAGGGCGCTGAGGGCAGCGCGCAACGCGGCCACGTCGAGCGCCCCTTGCAGGCGGATCGGGGCAGGGATGTTATAGAAGGCGCTGTCGGGCTCGAACTGGTGCAGGAACCAGAGCCGGCGCTGCGCGAAGGAGGCCGGGAAGACGTAACCCTCGGCGTCGGGGGGCGAGGGCGGGGGCGACACACTCATCTTGACTCTCCTTCCTGCGACACGCTCACTTGGCCTTGCCCCCATCGCCCGGCAGCGTAACTGGCTGGCGGGCCACTCGCACGATGGGCGGGGCTTTCATCTTCGAGCCTGCTTGGATGGACTGCTCGACGACTTTCGCCAGCTCGGCGACGGTCGGCGACGCGAAGAGGCGGCCCAACGGGAGGTCTATCTCGAAGGCGTCGATCAGGCGTGCCACCACCTGCGTGGCGAGCAGCGAGTGCCCGCCGAGACGGAAGAAGTTGTCGTGAACCCCCACCTCCGGCAGATTAAAAGTCTGCGCCCAAATCCTCGCCAAGCGCTCTTCGACTACGTTGCGCGGGGCCACGTAGGGCAGGGCCGGTTCGCCCTCGCCATCTCCCGCGGCGGCGAGGGCAGCGAGGGCACGACGATCCGTCCGGCCCTGCCCGGTCTCCGGCATCTCGTCGAGCAGGATAAATTTCGTCGGGATCATGGCTTCGGGGAGGTGTTGCCGCAGGAAGTCGCGCAGGTCTTCGGGCGTGACGGGCTGGCCTGCGGCGGCCGCGATAAAGGCGACGCTCTCGGGGTCACGCGGGCCGGGCTTGGCGCGCGTGACGAAGGCGGCCTCACTGACTCCGGGGTGTGCGAGGAGAGCCGTCTCGACCTCGGCCGGCTCGACGCGTACCCCGCGCGCGACGACCCGCCCGTCACGACGCCCCTTGTGTTCGAGGCCGTCGCCGCTCCGGCGCCCCCAGTCGCCGGAGCGGCAGAGGCGCGCGCCCGGAGTCGCCGAGAAAGGGTCGGGGACGAACACGCTCGCCGTCCGCGCGGGCTGTCGGTAATAACCGTACGCCAGCCCGTCGGAGGCGACACAGATTTCACCGACCACGCCGTCGGGCACCGGCCCTGAGGCGGAGTCCAGAAGGCGTAGTGTCATGCCCGCCGCCGGGCGGCCGACAGGCAACACGCCGTCGTGGGGCGGCGTCGACGCGAGCGGTCGGGAGGCGCAGAACCCGCCGGCTTCGTCGATACCGTAGAAGGCGTGGACGCGTTCGAGAAGCTCCGGGTCGGAGACCAGGTGAAGCTGCACGAAGGCGGAAGGGCTCTCATGGCAGAGGATGAGGCGCAGCGTCCTCAAGGCCCAAGGGAACTCCCGCGCGAGTCGCTCGAACATGGCCGGGGCGACGATCATCGCCGTGATGGCACGGTCGCGCAGCAGGGCCGCCAGCCTGCGCGGCGGAGTCGGCTGGCGGCCAGCGACGAGTGTCACGCTGGCGCCGACGGCGAGCGCGCCGAAGAGGTCGAAACAGGCGGCCGAAGAGGAGAACGCGGAAGTCTGAACCACGCGATCCGCCGCGGTCAGGCTCACCTCGGGCGCGAAGCTCGTGCGACAGAGCGCGCGGTGAGTCAACATTATGCCTTCCGGCCTGCCCGACGCGCCCGACTGGTAGAGTAAGCACGCGAGGCCGTCATCCGTCGCGCCCGGCTCCAGCTCCGCGGCGCTCTCCCGCGCCGACTCCTCGCCGACGCTCTCCAGGTTGAACACTCGGGCCCGGTCCGGCAGCAGGCCCGCGCCGAGACGCTCTTCTGCCACCACCAGCGACGTGCGCGCGTCTTCGAGCACCAGCGCCGTTCGCGCCGCCGGCCACTCCGGGTCGAGGGGCACGAATGCGGCGCCGGCCTTGAGGATGCCGAGCATTGCCGCAACCGCTTCCATCGAACGTTCCGCCAGAACGGCGACGACCGCTCCGGGGCGGACACCGAGAGCCCGGAGGCGGCGGGCGAACCGGTTGGCGCGACCGTCCAATTCGGCGTAAGGCATCTCGGCGCCGTCACAGGCGAGCGCGGTCGAGTCGGGCACGCGTTGCGCGTGTGACGCGACCGCCTCGCAGATGGTTTGCGCCGCGCTGCGCTCCACCTCCGGGCCGCTCCACCTCGCCCCGAGTTCGCGCCGTTCCACCTCCCCGACGAGGGGCAGTGTGGAGAGCGGCCTGTCCGGGTAGTCGGTGATGCCCTGAAGGAAGATGCGGAACACCTCGGCCATGCGGACGATGGTCGCCTCGTCGAACAGATCCGTGCTGTACTCGAAGAGGCCGCGCGGGCCGTCTGCGACCTCGGCTATAAAGAGCGTGAGGTCGAACTTCGCCGTGCCGCTGGCGTAGGTCGGCGCGTCCGATCTGGGGCCGTTCCCGCCCGCCGCTGTGCGGGACGCGTCGGCGCTCTGGAGGGAGAACATGACCTGAAAGAGCGGGTTGCGGCTCAGGTCGCGCTCCGGCCGCAACTCCTCCACCAGCCGCTCGAAAGGCACCTCCTGATGCGCGTACGCACCCAAAGTCACCTCCCGCACCCGCCCCACCAGCTCCCGAAAACTCGGGTCGCCAGACACGTCGGTGCGCAGCACCAGCGTGTTGACGAAAAACCCGATCAGCGGCTCCAACTCGACCCGCGTCCGCCCGGC
>JBJMGP010000205.1:0-49164 GCA_045807865.1 Pyrinomonadaceae bacterium | reverse complement strand
GTCCGCGGCGCGGATCTGAATGGGCGAGCGGATGCCGAGGTGGCACGACTCACACCGGTCGACGATCATGTCGCCCTTGTAGTTGAGCTGCTTCATCCCGAAGTCGAAATTCTGGAGCGACGTGCGCGTGAGGCTGACCTGCTGCGCGGTGACTTCGGTGACGTTGTTCTTGAGATAGTCGTCGCGTTGGCGCTCCAACTCGCCCGCGGGTTTCAACAGCTCGCCCTTCTCCGCGAGCAGCCGCCCCTTCTCGTCCTTGAGCGAGACGTACATCGTCTCCAGCTCGTTGAAGTTGAGCTCGCGCTTCTCCTTCCGGCCGCCGCCGTCGGCGGCCGGGAGATAGACGGCCTTCTTCTGCGCCTTCATCTTGTCGAGGTCGCCGCGCAGGCTCTCCTTCTTGCCGCCGGTGGCCTGCTCGACGTTGTAGCTGGCGACGGTGATGCGGCCGCGGCGATCCTGGAAGTCGTCGGAGATGGCGCCGAGCTGGTCGTCGATGGCGGCGACGCGCTTGTCGATCTCGGCCTGCTTGGGCGCGGCCTGCGCGCGCGCGGCCCCGGCCTCGCCGTCGAGCCGCTGGTACTCGGCGCTCTTCCTGACCTCCTTCTCGGACTGGAAGCCGCGCTTCTGGAGGCGGCGCAGGTAGCGGTCGTAGCGCTTGACGAAGGACTGCTGGTACGACTTCCACGGGCGCATGCCGTAGACCTCGTCGTAGAGCGACCAGGCGAGCACGCCCGTCAGGAGCAGCGCCGAGACGAGCAGGATGGCGCTCGTCGAGCGGCTCACGATGGGGTCGGGCGCCGGGGCTTCGCGGTCGCGCCGCGCCAGCGTGCCGGTGTCAGGAGTCTCAGCCACGGGTATGAATCCTCCGCACTCGTTGTCCCTTCAGACGTTGAACCAGGGAGTGACCCAGATGTACTTGATGGTAAAGAGCAGGCGCAGCAGCAGCTTCACGGGGAAGAGCCAGAGCACCGAGATGGCGAAGAACTGGAAGGTCAGGTATTGGAGGATGCTCGTCCGCGCCAGCAGCCTCTCCTCCAGCTCGCCGTTGCGCGTCGCCCAGTCCTTCAGACCCTTGAAAGACTTCACGTCCGCCCACTCCAACCTTCGCCGCAGCATCAGCCAGTGGAAGAAGAGCCCGCCCGAGACGAAGACGGCGCCGACGACCAGCGCGCCGAAGACGGCCTTCCAAGGGTAGAGGTTGAGGAACGGCAGCCCCCAGCCGGCGACGATCTCGTGCAGGTCGCGGTTGCGGTCGAAGACGACGGCGTTGTGATCCCACGTCTGCCCCGGCCAGAACCAGATCCAGCCCGGCCCCCGGATGAACGTCCCGATGATGATGAGGATGATCCACATGAAGAACCCCCAGAGGTACATCGAGACGGCGAAGCGGCGCTGGCGCCAGGTGTAGTAGCCATTCCCCAGGGGGTTCGAGTCCACGTACGGGAAGACCATCAGGCCCACGACGAGGAGCCCGGGCATGACCACGCCCGCGATCCACGGGTCGAAGTAGACGAGCATCTCCTGAAGGCCGAGGAAGTACCACGGCGCCTTCGACGGGTTCATCGTCAGGTTGGGGTTGGCCGGCTCTTCGAGCGGCGCGTTGATGAGAATCGACCAGACGAAGAGGATGATGGTGACGATGATGGCGGCGAGGAACTCGATGCGGACGAGGTAGGGCCAGACGTGCAGCTCGCGCGCCCAGCCGGGCCGCCACGGCTGCGTCTTACGGTGGTGCGTCTTGGCGAGCGCCGGGTCTTCCTCAAGCTCCGTGGCGAGCCGGTCGTTCTCCTTCGACTGCTTGAGGCCCAGCCACGTGAAGAAGACGACGAGCGGGATCATCATCACGATGGGGACGTTGTCCGGCGCCGAGCTGATCTTCCAGAGCTGCCCCCAGTCCTCGACCAGCAGCGCGAGGACGCCGACCACGACCGCCGCGACGACCAGCCACAGCAGCCAGCGGTTGCTCCGCGGCCGCTCGATTGCCATTGACATTGCCAGTCTCTCCGAAAGTTGCTATTGGCTATTAGCTTTTGGCTTTTAGCTCTCTACTCAAGCACCTTTGCTTCTGGCTCACAGCTCACCGCCAAAAGCTCAGGGCTGCGTCACTTCTTCACTGCCTTCATCTCGGATTCGAGCATGACGGGCGCGGGGCCCGAGATGCCGCCGTCCTTGCGGATGCGCCAGAAGTGGACGGCCATGAAGAGCGAGGCGACGACGGGGATGCCGATGCAGTGCCAGATGTAGGAGCGCAGCAGCGCGTTCGCGTCCACGATGGAACCGCCGAGCAGGCCGAAGCGCACGTCGTTGAAGGGCGTCATCCCCAGCTGCGGCCCGAACGGCCCCTCGCTGCCGAGCATCGGCGTGGAGCGCGCCATGTTCGTCCCCACCGTCACCGCCCAGAAGCCGAGCTGGTCGTCCGGCAAAAGATACCCGGTGAACGAGAGCAGCAGCGTCAGCACGAGCAGCACCACCCCGACACACCAGTTGAACTCGCGCGGCCGCTTGTAGGAGCCGGTCAGCACGACGCGGAACATGTGGAGCCACGTCGTGATAATCATCAGGTGCGCCGCCCAGCGGTGCATGTTGCGCAGCAGCTTGCCGAACGGCACGTCGTGTTCGAGGTAGAGGATGTCGCGGAACGCCTGCACCTTCGTCGGGTGGTAGTAGAACATGAGGAGGATGCCGGTGAAGGTCAGCACGATGAAGAGGTAGAAGGTGATGCCGCCCATCCCCCACGTGAAGTTGTAGCGCGTCGCGTCGCGGTTGACCTTCGCCGGGTGGAGGTGCAAAAAGACGTTCGAGAGGATGGCTAAGGAGCGGTTGCGCGGGTCGGAGCGGTCGTGCGAGACGCGGAAGATCGACTTCCAGAGCTGCGTCTGCTGCGGGTCCTTGTAGGACTTGGCCTCGGCCTCGGCGCGCTCTTTGAGCGCCACGCCCTGCGCGCGCGCCTTGGCCACGAGCCCCGCGCCTCTCCCCTTCGGCGCGAGCCCCCCGTCGCCGTTCCCCTCGGGTCGTTCAGGCTCCATATGTTCCTCCACAAAGCCCTGACGTTTTCGAGAAACCAGACACCGGCCTGTCTTTTATGCCTTGTGCCCCTGTCCGTTAGATCGGGATGTACGCGCCGGGATCGTCGAAGTGTTTCGTGCCGCCCTTCGGCCAGTCGTAGAGCTTGCCGATGTTGACGACGACCTGCCCCTCGGCGTCGAGCTTGACCTCGGCGCGATCCATCGGGCGCGGCGCGGGGCCTTCGAAGTTGACTCCCTCGCTGTCGTACCCCGACCCGTGGCACGGGCACTTGAACTTGTTCTCGCTCGACTTCCAGTCGGGCGTGCAGCCGAGGTGCGTGCAGCGCGCGAAGATGACGAAGAGGCGCTCGGAGTTGCGCACGACCCAGATGCGGTACTGCTGCTGCCACTTGGTGTCCACGCCCAGGGCGTAGTCGCCGGGGAAGCCGATGCGGAAGCTGCTCGGCGGCTCGAACAGCCCGCGCGGGAAGAAGAAGCGCGCCATCGCGGCGCCGAGCACGCCGAAGAAGCCGGCGACGCTCGCCCAGACGATGTAGCGGCGCATCTGGTTGACCGAAGGGTCGGGCAGGCTCTGCACGACGGGGCCGGCGGCGGGCGGCTTCGAGGGGGGCTTTGCCGCGACGGCCTTGGCGACGCCGGCGTTGATGGAGGGCGTGGGCGTCGAAGTGGTCTTCGAGGCGCCGGAGGCGGGCGCGACGCGCGCGGCCGGAGGGGTCGCGGCCGGGAATGACTTAGCGGGCGTGTCGCCCGGGGGCGCGTCGGCAGAGACCGTCCCCGAAGAGGCGCGGCGCGCGGGCGGCGTCACGGGAGTGCGTCCCGCGCCGGGCTCCGGGTCGTGCCGGTCGGCGTCGCCGCGCGCGGCGGCAAGCAGCTCCCAGACCGAGGGAGACGCTCCCCCGGCCTTCTCTTCAGCTCCAGACTTGTCCCCTTGTTCGTTCCCCTGAGTGCCGGATGCACCCTCGGCGGGCGGAGTTGGATTGTCGTTCTGATCCACGCCGCGACCTCCCTTCGATGAGCTTTGACTTGAGAACTCGTCAACAAGCCGGGGCTTCAGGCGTAGGCCATGCGCGGACAGTACAATACACCGCCGAAGAGCTGTGGGCTCGACTTTCCGCGCGTGGATTCAAATGCTTGAGCGTTACAAGAAGTGCGCCGCGCCAACATGACCGATTAAAATGGCTTGGCTTCGGGAGCCTTTATACCCCTTCCGCCCCCCGCGTGGCAAGATTTATTTTTTACTACGAGGGTTGGGTGAGGGGGTCGCGGAAACCTGTTAAACTCCGGCGCCCTTGAGTCCCGCGGAGGCAGAAAATGTCAGTCAAGCCGCACGTCCTCTTCTACACCAAGCCGGGCTGCCACCTCTGCGAAGAGGCGCGGGCGGAGATCGTGAGTTCGGGTTGTGAGGGACTTTACACTTACGAGGAGGTGGACATTCTTTCAGACCCCGAACTAACACGCCGTTACGGCTGGGACATCCCCGTCATCCTCATCGACGGTACGCACGCCTTCAAACACCGCCTCACCGCCGAAGAGTTCCGCAAGGCCATCACACGAGCTTCGTAAACGGGTCAGAACCACACGCAAACCGCGTGTGGTTCTGACCTGAGTGGTAACCGTGCCTATGGCTTGAAGCGCCGGCGGTACTCGATAGAGACGAGGAAGGCTTTGACCAGTTCCGCCTTGCGGTAGTCGCCGCCGTTGTCGTTGAGTTTCGTAAGCCAGAAGTTATAGCCGGCGAAGTCTGCGTCGGGCGAAGCGTCCGGGTCGCGCCGCAGGTAGCCGAAGTACTGCATCAGCACGAAGGCGCGGTTGAACTCCGCGGCACGGAAATCCGCGTCCTCCGCGACGCGACGCAGGACGGTGGCGCGCGTCTCGCGGCCGTCGGCGAGGCGCGCGGCGAGGTCTGTGACTTCGGCCTGCGTGAGCGCGAACCCGGAGTTCGCGTTGAGCGCATTGACGAACTGTGTCGGCGTCTGCCCCGTCGGGTATGCATTCGTGAACGCCGTGCGCTCGACGAAGGCGTTGACGAAGTCGCGCTTGTTCGCCTCAAGCGTCTGCTCCCAGTTCGGCGCCCCGACCGCCAGGCCGCGGCCGATCTCCTGCGTGTCTCGGAGGAAGTCCGAGAGCCTGACCGGCACAGGTGTCCCCGGCACGTTGCCGTAGGCGGCCTTGTGCAGAAGGTAGACGAGGTAGCCGGTCTGCTGGAACTCGATGGAGAGGAAGAAGGCCGCCGAAGTGTCCACGCGCTTCGCCTCGCGGCAGCCCGCGTCCGCGCCGCACGACTCGATGCCCTGAATCCAGAACTGCAAACCGGAGTCGTCCGGCTCTCGGTTGAGGAAGTCGTGGTAGTGCTGGCGCACGAAGAAGTCCGCGCGGTCGACGGGGTTGGCCGCGGCCGTCGTAGCGTCGTCGTCGGTAATCGTCAGCGTGCGCGAGGGCTGTGCCTCCAGCACGCCCCCGCCGACGAGGTTGCTCAGGGTCACGGTCAGGGTCTCGTCGCCCTCGTGCGTGTCGTCGTTCGTGAGCAGGACGAGGAACGTCTTCTGCGTCTCGCCTGTGGCGAAGTGGAGCGTGCCGCCCGCGGCTGTGTAGTCGCTGCGGGAAGAGGCCGTCCCGTCCGACGTGGCGTACTCCACAGAGACCTCGGGCGAAGGGTCGCCGGAGCGCGAGACCGTGATCGTGGCCGGGCCGCTCTGCTCGGGAACGACGAAGGCCGTGGAGCCAAACTTGATCTCGGGCGTGCCCGTCGGAGTCGGAGTCGGTATGGGTGTAGGGGTCGGCGTCGGCGTCGTATCCACGACCGAGTAGACCTGACCCGTCGAATAGCTCGCCGCGTAGAGGTTGCCGCCCTCATCCTCGCCGAAGGCCGTGATGTTGAAGCTCGTGTCGAGTAGGAGTGTGCTCTGCCATGCGGACGAGACACGCCGCAGCCCCCAGATGCGGCCGGTGCAAAAGTCGCCGTAGAAGTAGAGCCCCTGCATCCGCGGGAACGCGGAGCCGCGGTAGACGTAGCCGCCCGTCACCGAGCAGTCGCCCGCCGAATGGTCGTACTCAAGCACGGGCGGCGTCAGCCCCGTCTGGTTACACGTCGCAGTCCCCGGCGGGTAGCAGTGGAAGCCCTCCATCACGCGCCAGCCGTAGTTCTCGCCGCCTTTGCTCGCGGCCGGCTGGAAGTCAATCTCCTCGTAGTTCCCCTGCCCCACGTCGGCAATGAAGAGGTCTCCGGTCTGGCGGTCGAAGGAGAAGCGCCAGGGGTTGCGCACGCCGTAGGCCCAGATTTCGGGGCGGAAGCCCGTCCGCCCCACGAAGGGGTTCGAGGGCGGGACGGTGTACGTGGTCGGGTCTCCGGTCTCCACGTCGAGCCGGAGTATCTTGCCGAGCAACACGTTCGTGTTCTGCGCGTTGTTGGGCGGGTCGCCAGCCGAGCCGCCGTCGCCCGTGCCCGCATAGAGGTAGCCGTCCTGCGGGCCGAAGACCATCTGCCCGCCGTTGTGGTTGGCCTGCCCCGGGTGCGGGATGGTGATGACGACCTGCTCGCTGCTGGCGTCGGCCACGTCTGCGTTCCCGGAGCTGACGCGGTAGCGCGCGATGACGAGGTCACCGGACGGGTTCGTGTAGTAGACGTAGAAGTGCCGCTTGGTCGTGAAGCCCGGCGGGAAGGCGAGGCCGAGCAGGCCGCGCTCGCCGCCCGTGCTGATGCGCGTGGAGATGTCCAGGAAGGGCGTCGAGAGCAGCGCGCCGTTCTTCACCACGCGAATCCGGCCGCCCTGCTCGACGATGAAGAGACGGTTCGAGCCGTCGGCCGCGTTGATGATCCCGACCGGCGAAGAGAGGCCGCCGAAGGGCGAGACGAGCGCGAGTTGAGGCAGCGCACTCTGCGCGCCCACGCGCGGGACGAACGAAGTTTTAAGATCGACACAGCAAAGAACGAGCGCGGTCACGAAGACGACCGCGAAGAAACACTTCCGGCGCATAACTCCCCTCCCCTTTTTCGTCGAACACAGCCCGACCGCCGGCGCTCACTCCGGGGAGAAATGCAGCGCGCCGGCCTTCTCTTCAATCGCCGAGTAGAGTTGCTCACGCTCCCGCTCGTCGGCCGACTGGCGGTAGGCGCGCAGGAGCTCTTTCAGCGAAGCGAGCTCTCGGTAGAGGCCCGCGTCCTCGACCGGGGGAGTCAGGTACGAGACGAGCCCCGCGTACGAGCGACGCCGGGCAATCGAACCTTCGGACGGGTTGTTGACGCTGTAAAGATAGACGTGCGGCAGCTCTCCGATCAAGCGGTCGGGCCAGCACTCGCCCGACAGGCCCACCTGCTTACCCGGCATGAACTCAAGCGACCCGTGCGTGCCGACGTGCACGACCACGTCGGCGCCGTAGACCTTCTCAAGGTAAGTGTAGAGGGCCGCGAAGCCGTGATGCGGCGCGCCGCCGCGAGACATCAGCAGGCGCATCGGGTCGCCCTCGTAACCGAACGTCGGCTGCACGGCGATGAAGGCTTTGCCCAGGCGCACTCCCTGAATCAGCAGGTCGCGCCCGAACGTGTTGATGCGCCCGGGCGCCGCACCCCACTCCGTCTCAATCTCGGGCGCGTAAGGGCAGAGCCGCAAATACTCCTCGACGTTCATCCGGTAGGCGACGTTGGCCACCGCGCCGAAGCTCTCGGAGTTCCCACCCAGCACCGACTCGCGCAGCGCGTCCGCGTCCGCGGGCACCTCCACGTCGTACCCGTCCGCGCGCAGCCGCAGGAGAATCTCTCGCAGGCTCGGGAAAACGTCGAGGTCGGCGGCCGTCCCGATGTTCCCCTTGTTGGGCGGGAAGCAGAAGAGGACGAGCGCGACCTTCAACTCTTTTCGTCCTTGGGTCTGGAGGCGATTCCAGCGCCGCAGTCGCCGCGCGATGCGTGTGCAACGCTCTTCGAGCGCGGCCGGCTCGGAGCCCTCGGCCGGCATCCCGCCGTAGACGAAGGGCTCGGTCGCGCCGTCGATCTCGGGAATGGCCACCTGCATGCCGGCTTGCACGGGGTTCAAACCCGTGTGCGACTCGCGCCAAGACTCAATCGTCTGCACGTCCAGGCTGACGGCCGAGCGCAGAGGCACGTTCAACTCCTTCAGGAACTCGACCGCTGCCTCGCTGTCGTTCATCGCCGGCCCCCCGACGAAGCTGAAGCCGGTCAACGAAACAATCTGACTGACGCGCGGCCTCCCTTCTTCGACGAAGAACTGCGCGCAGGCATCGCGGTTGTCCATGAAGGTCGAGATGACGGGGAGCGCGGCGAGCCCCTCGCGCTCGACGGCGCGGATGAGTGCATCGTAGTGCCGCCGGGTTCCGCTCACGACGTTCGTGCGCATGAGCAGCAGGCCGACTGTCTTCGACGGTTCAAGCGGCCCTGTTCCACCCCACCGCGCCCGCGCGTCGTGCCAGCGCCGGTACGCCTCGAAGCTCTCGAAGAGAGAAGGCGCGTCCGGGTGGTAGACACCGACGGCCGGCACGCTCTCGGGCGGCGGCACCTTTACTTTCGAGAGACGTTCGTCGCCCCCGTAATGCTTCAACGCATAGAGGAGCATTGCGCTGATGTTCGAAGGCGTCGGCTGGAGGAAGTAGCAGAAGAGGTAGAGGTAATGCTTCAGGTCGCGCAGGCGCCCCGCGTTCGGCACGAAGCGCAGCAACGCCGGCATGCGCTCGACGAGCCGCAGGTATTGTTTATGGCCGCCACCCTTCCGGCGCGCGCGCGCCTGCTCGCCCATCCACGACCCGACGCTCTTCAACAGACGCCGCGCGCGACCCTCGCCGCCCGCGCCCTCGACCTCGCCGCGCGCCCCGAAGCTCAACGCGCCCATCCGCGTTCGCCTCATCAACTCCGGCATGCAGTTGATGACGATGACCGTCCCGCCCGACTCGCCCTGGCGCTTGAGCAGCGGGATCAAACGCGAGGCGTTCTCGCCGTCCGTCACGTGTATGACGAAAACGACTTCAGACTCCGACAGGTCACGCCCGACCGACTCCCACTCGGCCTCGGCCAGCGGCGCGCCGAGGTTGTACGCGCGGACGCACAGGCCCGCCGCGTGGCGGCGCTTAATCTCCTCCTCCGCGCGCCGCAGCGGGCCGAGCAGGCTTGAGCCGACGATGAGCGCGGTGACTTTCATGCGACGCCCTCGATGCGGTCTTCGAGTTCGGAGAAGGCGTCGCGGAGCCTTTCGACAATGCCGGCCTCGGCCTCCCAGAAGCCGCGCCCCTCGGCTTCGAGCAGGCGCGCGACGAGCGCGCGCGCCGAGTGCGGGTTGAGCTGCGCGAGCCGTCCCAACATCTCTTCGTCGAGCACGTACGTGCGCGCCACCTCGTCGTAGACCCACCCGTCAACCGCGTCGGCCGTGGCGCTCCACCCGAAGGTGTTCGTGACGTGGCTCTCGATCTCTGCGACGCCGCGGAAGCCGTGGCCGAGCATCCCCTCGTACCACTTCGGGTTTAAAGTCTTGGCGCGCGTCTCAAGCCTGACCATCTCGGGGAGTGTGCGCACGCGCGCGTCGCGCGAGAGCGCGTCGGAAAGGTAGACAATCGGCCGCGCCTGCGCGTGACGCTCGACGGCCTTCGAGACGCCGCCGAGGTATTCAAAGTAGTGGTCAACGTCCGTGATGCCTATCTCGAACGAGTCCACGTTCTGGTACGCCGCCTCGACCCTTGAGAGCGCGCGGGACAGAGCGCCTTTCGCCTCGCGCCCTTCGAGCGCGCGCCCTTGCGAGTCGCGCCCGTAGGCGAAGCACTTGCGCGTGACGAAGAGGTCGCCCAGGGCGTCCGCGCTCTCCCACTGCGAGTCCATCACCATGAAGTTGACGTTGGTGCCGTAGCTGCCCGGCGCGTTCGAGAAGACGCGGAGCTGCGCCTCTTCGACCGAACAGCCCTCTTCTACGACCCTTGCCCGGACGTTGGCGCGGACCGGGTTCAGCTCTTCCGGCTCGTCCAACTCGGCCACGCAGCGCACGGCCTTGTCGAGCAGCATCATCGTCGCGCCGAACAGATCGCGGAAGATGCCCGAGACGGTCATCACCACATCCACGCGCGCGCGCCCGAGTTGCACGAGCGGGACGGCCTCGACCTCCGTCACGCGGTTCAGCGAATCGCGCACCGGCCGCACGCCGAGGAGCCTGAGCGCCTGCGCCACGCCCTCGCCCTGCGTCTTGATGTTGTCCAGCCCCCAGAGCACGAGCGCCATCGTGCGCGGCTGACGGCCGTGCTCGGCGCGATGGCGTTCGAGCAGAGTGTCCACGACCCGCCCGGCGCGCTCGTAGGCGGCGTGCGAAGGGACGGCATAAGGGTTGACGGCGTGCGTGTTCCGCCCCGTCGGCAGGACTGAAGGGTTCTGCACGATGTCCGCGCCGGGGCCGGGCTCGACGTACTCGCCGCGCAGCGCGCGCGCGAGCCCGGCCAGCTCGCCGCTCGTCTGAAGTTGCTCCCTTATCCGCCCGAGCAGTTCGAAGACCTTGCGCGACTCGGCGGCGTCTACCTGTGAAGTTTTTTGAAGCTGCTCACAAGCCGCCGGCGCGCCCTCGCGCACGAACGTTTCAACGGAGGCGCGCGCCTCTTCATCGACGCGCGCGCGTGTGAGCCAGCCGACTTCGGACTTGTCGCCGATGAGCTGTTGGTAAGAGCCGAGGCCGAGACCTTCCGAGACGAGGTCGTTGAGCGAACGCGCGCCACACTCCGGGCGGTCGAAGGAGGCGACCGCGCGCAGAAGGTCTACGGACTCGCGTCCGGCCGGCGCGACTCCGTAGACGTGCAGCCCCGTCGGGATCAGACGCTGCTCGACCTCCACGACCCGCTCCCACAGTTCGAGGACGCGGCGGTCACGCTCATCATTTGCTTGGTCGCGCCCCGGTCTACTCATCGAAGTAACTGGCCTGCGTGTTCGTCCTTAGCAACTGCGGCAACTGTACGTAGCTGCCGCCGAGTGCCTCGGCGAGGAAGCGACCCTCGCCGCCTGCGGTGAAACGGTTCTGCGTATCGACGACGACGGACGCCTCGCACGCACGCGCGAGCGAGGCGCCGAGGGACATAATCTCACTTTGAATCCGCCCCCTGCGCGCCGTCCTGTCCCTAACACTCTCAACGGCCAGGGGCACGTTCGCGCGGCCGTCCGTGAAGACGACGAGGCGGACTCTGCGCGCCCCCGAAGAGGCGGCGCGGCGCGCGACTTCGAGCGCACGCAGGAGCCCTGAGGCGAGCGGCGTGGCGCCGCCGACCGGCAGCGCGTCGAGCAGAGCGCGCGCCCTTGAGACCGATGACGAAGGGGGAAGCAACAGCTCCGAGCCCGCCCCCCTGAAGACGACGAGCGCGACGCGGTCGCGGTTGACGTACGAACGTCGCAGGAGCTGCGCGAGTGCGCCCTTTGCCTGCTCGATACGATTCAACGCCATGCTGCCCGACGTGTCCACGAGGAAGACGTAGAGCGTGCCCGACCTGCTCTTGAATCGTTTGTAACGCAGGGCCTCCGGTGCGACGCTGAACCGCGTGTTACGTATCGCTTGACGGGCGGCCGCGGCCCGCAACGTCGCGTCGAGAGCGACCCGCGCGCCCTCGGTCTTCGACGGAGTCGCCCCCACGTAACGGCCGCGTGCCGAGAAGGTCGAGCCGCCCGAGCCCGCACGGCGTCGGGCCTGTGTGCCCGCCTGCCGAGGGGCTCGCGTCTGTCCGCGCTCATTCTCAGTTAAAGCTTCCGGCCTCAGTCCGACCTGCGCGGGAGGTAAGACAATAACCTTCTCATCGTGCCCCGCCTCTTCCGCCGCTTCGTCTCTGACTTTGAGAGATGAGGGAGAGGGTCGCGCGCCGACGCCGTTGGTGGGCGACTCCGCCTCGTCTCCCCCACGGCCGAAGAGATCGTCTGTGGCTCTCTCGACGTGCGCGCTGCCGCCGCCCTGTTCGAGCGGGTCGCGGCGGAGGCGGTGACGGAGCGACATCGGCGCCACCCTGCGCACGTCCTCGGCCGACACCTCGCGCCGGCCTTCGAGCGCGGCGAGGGCGCGCGCGGCGCGCGTTAAAGTTATCTCGCCGCGATGGCCGTCCACGCCGAGCCGCAGGCACAGCTCCGCGATCTGTCGAAGGACTGCGCGGGGCACTACGACCTCCGCGTAGAGCTTGGACGCGCGCGTGACCCGGCGGCGGAGTCGCATCTGTTCCGGCTGGATTGAGAGCTGGAAGGCGGAGGGGTCGCGGTCGAACGCCTCGCGACGCTCGATGATGAGGACGCGGCTGTCTAAATCCTTCTCGGTCTCGACCTCGACACAGAGGCCGAAGCGGTCGAGCAGTTGCGGCCGCAGCTCGCCCTCTTCGGGGTTGCCGGAGCCGACGAGCACGAAGCGCGCCGGGTGCTCGGCCGAGACGCCCTCGCGCTCGACGCGGTTGCGCCCCGTCGCGGCCACGTCGAGCAGCAGATCGACCAGATGGTCTTCGAGCAAGTTCACCTCGTCGATGTAGAGGAAGCCCCGGTTGGCGCGCGCGAGCAGACCCGGCTCGAACGCCTTGACGCCCTCTTTCAAAGCGCGCCCGAGGTCGATGGTGCCGCACACGCGGTCTTCGGTCGCGCCCAGGGGCAGTTCGACGACGGGCACGTCGCGCCGCTCACGCCTGTGTGTCTCGCCCGAGTCGAGACGTGCGGCGCACTCTTCGCACAGGCCATTCGCGTCCGACGGTTCGCAGTTGTAAGCGCAGCCTTTGACGGTGTCGAGCTGGGGCAGCAGGTCTGCGAGCGCGCGCACGGCCGTGGACTTCCCCGTCCCCCTGTGCCCCGTGACGAGGACGCCGCCGACGGCGGGCGCGACGACGTTCAGGAGCAGCGCGAGCTTCATCTCCTCCTGGCCGACGATGGCCGCGAAGGGGAAGGCCGGGCGCGCGGCCGAGGGTTTTCCGCCCTTCCTGTTGTTGGGATGACCTGCCATGCGGACTGGAAACGAGAAAGAGAACCGAGGAGCGATAGGGATTATAAACAGTTCGGGGCGGAACTGAAGAAAAATATTTCAGGCTCTCAACGGGGCTCGATGGACATGCGGAGGATGTTCGCGAGCGGGCGGCGAGTGACCTTCCCGTCGCGGCCGACGATGACGACCTGATTGTTCTCGACCGTCACGCGGCGGACGCTGTTCATGTCGCGCTCGAACAGTTCGCCGTCCTTGGTGATGATGACGAGACGCTGCGCCGGCGCGGGCTCCGGTGTGGGCGTGGGCGGTGTGTCGGCTGGTGGCGGGGGCGTCTCGGTTGGTTTCGTCGCGGCACTATCGCGCGTCGTGTTGCGCCTCGGCGTGCGCGTGTTACGCCGGCGCGGTGTCGGCGTCGGGGTAGGCGTGGCCGCGGCCGTATCCTCAGAGGGCTTAGCCTCTGTGCTCTCGGTCGGCGTCGGCGTCGGCTGCGCGGCGCTCTCGCTGGGGCGTGCCCTCGGAGGAGCCGGCCGTGTGCCCCTGCCGCGCCGAGTTGTGCTTGCCCTGCGCCCGTTTGTTCGCTCGGGGGTGGGAGTCGGCGCCGGTGTCGGTTCGGTGTTGGCCGTCTCCGCGGTGGGTGTGGGCTCGGCCCTCGGCTCCTCGATGCGCGCGCCGGTGGCGGTCACGCGGCGCGTGCCGCGCGACTCGTTGGGTGAAAGTGTCGGCGCCTCGGGCGTCGTCTGGTTGGCCAGTTCGGGCGGGGCGGGCAGGTATGAGCCGCCGAAGGTGATGTGGTACGTGCCCTTGGCGTCGCCGACGGCGCGCGCCTCGACTCGCAGGACGAGCGTCTCCTCTTTGCGCAGGTAGAAACTCTTGGTGAGTCGCGCCGCGTCGCCGAAGAGCGTGAACTTGACGAGCGGGCGAAAGCCGGGCGCGAGGAACACGTCCACGTCGCCGATCAGCTCTGACGTTTCGAGGTTGACGACGAGGTCGCCCTCCGTGCCGCGGAAGGTGTAGAAGTGGCGCGTCCGGCGCGGGTCGCCCACGTCGCGCGGGGCGATGTGCCCGCTCACCTCGCTCGCGAAGACCGGCGTCGGGAAGTTCGCCTCGGACGACTGCGCACACAGTGGCGCCGCGGCCGCGAGCGTCAGCAGAAACGTGGCGACCGTCAGGATTAAACTGCGCGACTGTGGGCCGGAGTTAAGCAGCATGATAACAAGCCCTGCGGGAGTGCCGAGTTTACCAGCCGCCGCGCGGAAGCAACAAATCTACTTTCAAGGAAGACATAAAAAGACCCGGCCGGGGCGCGCCCTCTGGCCGGGTCTTCTGTGGCTTGATGCGGAAGGGGGGACTCGAACCCCCACGAGTTGCCTCACACGCCCCTCAAACGTGCGCGTCTACCAGTTCCGCCACTTCCGCTCGGGGTCTGACAAGCAGACTAACAAATAACACGGGCGCCGTTCAAGTGGCCTTAGGGCCAGGCGCGCCTTGACCAGCTTACTTCGTCGCGGGGCTGGCCGTGGTGGCCGGAGTCGCTGCCGCGCCGGCACCCTCGGCAGGCGAAGCCGCGGGCGAAGCGGCCGGGGCCGCGCCTTCGGCCGGGGCCGCGGGGCTCGCCGCCGGGGTCGCCTGCGGGGTGACGCCGCCCTCCATCAGCGAGTGCTGGCCGCCACCGACGCCGAAGCCGAGCAGCAGCGCCACGATGAAGAAGGTCGCGGCCGCGCCGATGGTGATCTTGGCGAGAATGGTCTGCGTCCCTCTCGGGCCGAAGGCCGCCGAAGAGATCGAGCTGGTGAAGAGCGAGCCCGCGTCGGCCTTGCCCGGCTGCAAGAGCACCGAGACGACCAGCACGATGCAGGCCAGCAGAAAGAGTCCGTAGAGTAGATAGCTGAGCAAAACTGTTATGACCTCGATTCCAAACTCACCTGTCGTAATTCACAACCTTCGCGAACGAATCGGCTTCCAGACTCGCGCCGCCGACGAGCGCGCCGTCCACGTCCGGCTGTTTCATCAGCCCCGCGATGTTGTCGGGTTTGACCGAGCCGCCGTAGAGGATGCGGAGCGCGGCGGCCGCTTCCTGCGAGAACCTACCCGCGAAAACGCGCCGGACAAACGCGTGCATCTCTTGCGCTTGCGCCGGCGTCGCTGTACGCCCCGTCCCGATAGCCCAGACCGGTTCGTAGGCGATAATGATACGTTCGAGGTCGGAGGCTGTCAAATCACGCAGGCCCCCTTCGACCTGCCCCTTCACGACTCTTTCGGCCATGCCGCCGTCGCGCTGCTCCAGAGTCTCGCCGACGCAGACGATGACCGACAGTCCGGCCTTGAGCGCGGCCAGGGCCTTGCGGTTCACGAAGTCGTCGGTCTCGTGGTAGAACTGCCGCCGCTCGGAGTGGCCGACGATGACGTGCGAGGCGCCGGCGTCCTTCAGCATCTCGGCCGCGACCTCGCCCGTGTGTGCGCCCTGCTTCGACTCGGTCGAGCAGTCCTGGCCCGCGACGTGTATGTTCGAGCCTTCGAGCCGGTCGGCTACGGTCTTCAAGGCCGTGAAGACCGGCGCGATGACCACCTCGCAGTGGTTCGCGTTCGCCACCAGGGGCTTCAGATCGACCGCCGTCTGCACCGCCTCGGCGATCAACTTATACATCTTCCAGTTTCCAGCGATGACAGGTCTTCGGCTCATTTGTCGTTGAGTGCTGCGACGCCGGGCAGTTCGTCGCCGGCGAGGAATTCGAGGGTGGCGCCGCCGCCCGTCGAGATGTGCGTGATCTTGTCGGCGACGCCGACCTGATGTATGGCCGAGACCGAGTCGCCGCCGCCGACGATGACGGTCGCGCCCCGCTCGGCCGCTTCGGCCACCGCGCGCGCGACGCCGACGGTTCCCTCTTCAAAACCCTTCTCTTCGAAGACGCCCATCGGGCCGTTCCAGATGATCGTCTTCGCGCCCTCAAGCTCGTGCGCGAAGAGCGCGACCGTCTCGCGGCCGATGTCGAGGCCGACGAGCCCCTGGTTGGTGAACTCGACGGGGATGGTCTTGCGGCTGTTGAGCGGGTCGTAGCTGTCCACGACCTGATGGTCTGTGGGAAGCACGAGCCGGACGCCTTCGGCCGCGGCGCGCTGTTTGACCTCGCGCGCCGTCTCCATCATGTCGTCCTCGACGAGCGACTTGCCGGTGTTGAAGCCCTCGGCTTTAAAGAAGGTGTAGGCCATCGCGCCGCCGATGAGAATCTTGTCCACCTTGCGGCTGATGAGCGAGTTGATGACGGGAATCTTGTCCGAGACCTTCGCGCCGCCGAGGATGGCGACGAACGGCCGCTCCGGGTTATTCAAAGCCCGCCCGAGGTACTCAAGCTCCTTCTCCATCAGAAGCCCCGCGGCGGCCTTCTCGACGTGCTTCGTGATGCCGGCGGTCGAGGCGTGCGCGCGGTGCGCCGCGCCGAACGCGTCGTTGACGTAGAGCCCGTCGCACAGCTTCGCCAAACGGGCCGCGAAATCGTCGTCGTTCTTCTCCTCCCCCTTGTGGAAGCGGAGGTTTTCGAGCAGCAGCACGTCGCCGTCCTTCAACGCCGCGGCCGCCGACTCGGCCACCTCGCCCACGCAATCCTCGGCGAAGGCGACGGGCTTACCCAGCACTTCCGACAGGTGCGCGGCCACGGGGCGCAGGGAATACTTCTCGACGCGCTCGCCCTTCGGCCGCCCGAGGTGCGAGGCGAGGATGACGCGCGCGCCCTGTCCCGTCGCGTACTCGATGGTCGGCACGGCGGCGCGGATGCGCGTGTCGTCGCCGACCTTCCCCTCCTTCACCGGCACGTTGAAGTCCACGCGCACGAAGACGCGCTTGCCCTTCAGGTCGAGGTCTTTGATGGAAAGCTTGTTCATGCTCGTAAATCGTAAACCGTGAACCGTCAACCGTGACGAGATACAACCAGTTCTTACTTGTCACGGTTCACGGTTCAAGGTCAACAGCTCTTCACAGTCCCTTTTCCCCGAGGAACTTGACGAGGTCGCGGACGCGGCAGGAGTAGCCCCACTCATTGTCGTACCAGGAGAGCACCTTGACGAGGTTGCCGCCTATGACCTTCGTGTACTCTGCGTCCACGATGGACGAGTTGTCGTTCTTGCGGAAGTCCACCGAGACGAGCGGCTCCTCCGAGAAGGCGAGGATGCCGCGCAGCTCCTCGTTCGCCGCGTTCTTCAACGCCGTGTTGACCTCCTCGGTCGTGACCTCCCTCTCGACCTCCATCACCACGTCCACGAGCGAGACGTTCGGCGTCGGCACGCGCACCGAGATGCCGTCGAACTTGCCCTTCAGCTCCGGCAGGACGAGCGCGACGGCCTTGGCCGCGCCGGTCGAGGTCGGGATCATCGAGAGCCCCGCGGCGCGCGCGCGCCTCAAGTCCTTGTGCGGCAGGTCGAGCAACTGCTGGTCGTTCGTGTACGAGTGAATCGTCGTCATCTGCGCCGACTTGATGCCGAAGTTCTGGTGGATGACCTTGGCGACGGGCGCGAGGCAGTTCGTCGTGCAGGAGGCGTTCGAGATGACGTGGTGCGAGGCGGGGTCATAGGCGTCGTCGTTGACGCCGAGGACGATGGTGATGTCCTCGCCCTTGGCGGGCGCGCTGATGATGACCTTCTTGACCGAGCCGCGCAGGTGCTTGGCGGCGTCCGCTTTGTTCGTGAAGCGCCCCGTCGATTCGATGACGACCTCGGCGCCGACCTCGTCCCAGGGGATCAGCGCCGGGTCTTTCTCGGAGAAGACGCGGAACTCGTCCGCGCCGACGCGGATGCCGTTCTCGGTGGGCTGGGTCTCCTCTTCGAGGTTGCCGAGGACGGAGTCGTACTTTAAAAGGTGCGCCAGCGTCTTCGTGTCCGTGATGTCGTTGACGGCCACGAAGTCGATCTCCGCGTCGCCGAGGCAGGTGCGCAGGACGTTGCGGCCGATGCGGCCGAAGCCGTTAATACCAACCTTGATTGCCATAGTGACGGAAGCCTCCTCACTCGCTCTAAAATTCGTCGCACACGACCGCCGCGACTCGCGCCGGGTTGCGCTGGTGAACACTGTCAGTTTTTAGGGCTGACTCATAAAGAATGAAAGACTAAGCCGCGACGCGCCCACTGTCAAGCGAACCCTCTGCCGGCCTGCTTCGTCTCACATGCGCGCGTGACGGTCGTCACTCCGACCGCCCCCACGTCCATGCGCGGCGCGTTAAATGTATGTTTTTGAAACCCCGTGCGGGCGTGGGACGTAGTAGGCACAGGTTCGGACGCGGCCTTAATGTTGGGTATCGAGGACGCCGCGGCCTGCCGTTTGCAACCCCGTTTCGACGTACGCGCTTCGGAATTTTTTACTCTCGCGCGCAAGGATAGCGCGCATCCCCTTCGGGACAGTTTTAAGGTAGGGAAAATGGTCAAACAGAGTCTGTCTATCAACGCCGGGAAGCGGGCCGCGGCCCTCCTCCCCTCGACGTTCCTCTGCGCCCTTCTCGTTTTCGGGAACATGGTGTCCGCTTTTGGGAATGTGCCGGCCAGTCGTAAGGCGCGCGCCAAGTCCGCGCCGGCCTCGACGAAGGAGGCGGCAGGCCGCTCCGAAAGTACGCCCGAGCCGGCCCAGCCCACAGGCAAGAGCCGGCCGGTCTTCACGAAGGTCGGCGAGCCCTTCGTCGTCGAGACGGCGGCGGTCCAGCAGTCTTCGACGCAGACGCCTGCGCAGCGCGACGCGACGCGGCCTCCGGGCACGGAGCAGCAGCAGACCGTCCCTCCGGGTGCGCGCACGAACCCCCAGGACCCGCGCACGCCCCCGGGCACGACGCGCCCCGCGCCGCAGAACCCTCCGGGCATCGAGACGGCCCCTGTCACGCAGCCGCCCGCGACCACGCGGCCCAACCCCGCGCAGACCGACCCGGCCACGCAGACGGACACGACGCCGACGACGCCAGTTGACCCGGACGCCGCCGTGCAGGAGCCGAACTTCCCCGCCGTGCAGCCCCGCCCCGTGCCGCCGCTGCCCAACCTCGCACGCGTCGGCATCACGGGCACCGATGCGCTCTCGCTCACGCTGAACGAGGCCATCCGCCGCGCGCTCGAAAACAACAACGACATCGAGATCGCGCGCGCCGACGTGCGCCTCGCCGAGCAGACTTTGAACGCCCTGAACGGCGTCTTCGACCCGGTCTTCACCTACACGCCCGAGGTCAACTACAGCGTCCGCCCCGTCGCCAACATCTTCGCCGGCGCGGGCACGGGCGGCACGGTCTCGACGACCGACTACAACAACGACGCCTCGGTCAACAAGCAGTTCGGCAAGGGCGGCGGCAACTTCACCTACTTCTTCAACAACACTCGCGAGAAGACCTCGGCGCAGAACTCCTCGCTCAACCCGTTCTACTCCTCGGCGCAGGGCCTCCAGTTCACGCAGCCGCTCTGGCGCAACCGCTCCATCGACCGCAACCGCCAGCAGATACGCATCCAGCGCAAGCGCCTGGAGCAGACGGACGCCGACTTCCGCCTCCGCACCATCAACGTCATCTCGCAGGTGCAGAGCGCCTACTGGGATCTGGTCTTCGCGCTGCGCAACGAGCAGAACCAGATCGCCAACGTCAAGCTCGCGCAGGAGAACTTCCGCCGCACGGAGGCGAGCGTCGCCGCCGGCGCCTCGGCCCCCTTGCAGCGCGCCGAGATCGAGACCGAGCTTTCGACGCGCGAGTCGTCGCTCCTCCTCGCGAACCAGCAGGTGACGTTCGCGGAGAACACGCTCAAGAACCTGCTCATCAAAGACCCGCTCTCGCCTGACTGGTCGAAGGCCCTTGTCCCGACCGACTCGCCCTCGTTCGAGGAGACGCCGCTCAACCTTGAGACGGCGCTCAAGGAGGCGCACGAGAATCGCCCCGAGATGCGCCGCCTGCGGCTCGAAGAGGACGTGAACGACATCAACCAGCAGTTCTACAAGAACCAGACGAAGCCGCGCGTTGACCTCGTCGGCACCCTCTCGACCAACGGTCTCGCCGGCACCGTCAACCCCGACCTCGTCGATACGACGCCGTCGCCGCTCCTCTCGGGTAGCGCGGACTTGTTCTTGTTGGAGCAGATCAACACGGTGCGCGCGGCACAGGGATTCGCCCCTGTCACTTCGCCGATCATCACTCCCACAGCGGGAACCTTCCCGCAGCAGTTCGTCGGCGGCTACGGCCAAGCGCTCAAGAACACCTTCAGCCTCGACACGCGGCAGATCGTCGTGAGCGCCGTCATCTCGCTCCCCTTGAAGAACCGCACGGCCGAGGCCAACCTCGCCTACGCGAAGATTCAGCGCGAGCAGCTCGCCGCGACGACGCGCTCGCAGGAGCAGGGCATCGAGGTCGAGGTGCGCAACGCCGTCCAGGCGGTCGAGACGGCGCGCCGCCGCGTGCTCTCGGCCCGCGCGGCCCTGCGCTCCGCCGAGGAGCAGCTCGCCGGCGAGCGCCGCCTCTACCAGGTCGGCCGCTCGACGACGTTCCTCCTCTTCCAGCGTGAGAACGCGCTCGTCAACGCGCAGAACCAGGAGCTACAGGCGCAGACCGATTACAACAAGGCGCTCGCAGACCTCCAGCGCGCGACCTCGACGACGCTGCGCTCGAACAACGTCATCATCGACTCGCCGGTCGCGCCCGAAAGGTTCGGGAAGTAGACGGGAGTTCAGTCAGTCGAAAGGCGGCCGTGAGAGACACATCTCTCACGGCCGCCCTCTCTTACGCGGGCGCTTCTTTACTCCCGCGCGCCGGTTTGCGTATCCTCTAACGCCTTGAAGATCTCCGCCACCATCATCGCCTTCAACGAGGCCGAGAACATCCGCGCGGCGTGCGAGTCGGTCGCGTGGGCCGACGAGACACTCGTCGTCGATTCGCGCTCGACCGACGGCACGGTCGAGATAGCCGAGGCTTGCGGCGCGCGCGTCATCGTCCGCGACTGGCCCGGCTTCGCCGCGCAGAAGCAGTTCGCCGCCGAGGCGGCCGCTCACAACTGGGTCTTCAGCCTCGACGCCGACGAGCGCGTCACCGGCGAGCTGCGCGCGAGCGTCCTCGCCCGGCGCGACGGCGACCAGACGAAACTCGACGACGGCTACCGCGTCGCGCGCCGTTCTTTCTACATGGGGCGTTGGATCAAGGGCGGGGGCTGGTATCCTGACTATCAGCTACGTTTCTACGACCGCAGGCGCGGCCGCTGGGAGGGCGCGCACATCCACGAGTCCGTCAAGATGCGTGCGGGCGCCCGCGTCGAGACTCTGGCCGGCGACCTCCGACACTACAGCGTCCGCGACGCCGCGCATCACCACCGCATGATCGGCGAGCGCTACGCGCCTCTCGCGGCGCGCCAGATGTTCGAGGCCGGCCGACGCACCTCGCCACTCCGCATCGCGATGGCCGCCCCCGCCGCCTTCGCACGCAGCTACGTCCTCAAGGGCGGCTTCCGCGACGGCCTCGCCGGCCTCGCCATCGCGCGCTTCGCCGCCCACCACGCCTTCCTCAAACACGTTCTGCTCTGGGAAATGCAGGGAGGCGTGAACCGTAAACCGTGAACCGTGACAAGAGGAAGCAGTTCCTTCTTGTCACGGTTCACGGTTTACGAATCTTTACTCCATTACTTCGAGGTCGGTACTCTCCAACTGGTGCCGTGGCTTTTCGGCTTTGGGGATGGGGACGGGGGTGTCCTGGCTGAGCGTGATCTCGGCGAGGAGCTGGTCTGTGAGCTGGCGCGACTCGGCGACGCCAGAGCCCTGGTTGAGGACGACGAAGTAGACCTTGCCGTACTTCTGCGTGTAGACGACGCCGCCGAGGCTCGCCATCCCGCCGTCGTCGTGGACGAGCGTGCCGGTCTTCGCCACGACCGCGCCTTCCAGCGGCGTCCCCACCATCCTGCGGCGCAGCGTCCCGTAGTCGTCGCTCGCCACCGCCATGATGTCCACCAGCTCTAAGCCCTGCCTGTGCGCCTCTTCGTCGAGCGCGCGGATGACCGCCACCAGACCGCGCGGAGTCATTCGGTTGACTTCGAGCCCGGAGGTCGTCGAAAGCTGCACCTGCTCGGGCGGGAGCTTCACTTCATTAATCAGAAACTCACGCACGCCGTCAGGCCCGCCCACCAACGCGCCCAGACGCTCCGCGACGAAGTTGCTTGAATGCGCGTTCATGTAGAGCAGCACGTCGCGCAGAGGGTAAGAGAGCACGGCGAACGTCGGGGAGCCGGCCGGCGCGTCTGTGACGGCGAACGTCTTCGGGTTGATCTTGAGAACCTTGGCGAGGCGCTGCGCCGACTCGTCCGGCTTGTCCGTGAAATTGAAGACGAAGTCGGGCGAGACGGCCAGCTCGCCCTCGAACTTCTTGACGCCGCGCTCGGCCAGCTTCTTCGCCACGAGCGTCGCGTGGAAGTCGCCGAACGTCGGGTCGTTCCCGACCACGACCAGACGCCCGCGCAGGAGGCCCGACTTGTCCACGTCACCCTCGACGAAGAATTTCGTCTCGAAACGAAAATCCTTGCCGAGCTTGTGCAGCGCCGTGAGCGAGGTCGTGAGCTTCACGAGCGAGGCCGGGTTGTAAGCCGCGTCGGCGTTATGTTCGGCGAGCGTGACGCGGCCGTCGAGCGACTGCACGAGCAGCGCGTGGCGCCCCGGGTCGTCGCCCCGCCCCGAGTACCAGCCGACCACGTCGAAGGCCGACGCGGACGAGGCCGCGGGCGTCGGGGCCGGCGCCGTCGAAGCGGGCGCGGCCGAAGTGGCTGCTTTGAGCGGAACCTGTATGTACGCGGCGGCGGCCCTGCGCGCGTCCTTCATCAGCGCGTAGGGCGCGAAGGTCAGCGCGAGGATGGCGGCCGCGCCGATCACCATCAGCGCGTAGATCGGCTTGCGAGGGTTCAAAACGCCGACCTCCTTATCAAAACGTTCTCATCAATCACTGTATTAATCCCGGCCTTTCACAAAGCATGATAAACCTTTAATATGCAAATGGGGAGCCACACGTCAAGCGGCACCCGGCGTAAACCATTCTTTCCTTCTTCATCCACATCGAATGGACATTCTACAGAGATTCGTGACACAGGACGGGCTGACGGGGCTGCCGGCGTACTTTATTGCCACAGCCGTCGGCGTCCTCGGGGCCATCATTGGCAGTTTTTTGAACGTCGTCATCCACCGCGTCCCGCGCGAAGAGTCGATTGCCTTCCCCGCCTCGCATTGCCCCGCGTGCGACACTGCGATACGGCCGTACGACAACATTCCTGTCGTCAGCTGGGCCGTCCTCCGGGGGCGTTGCCGCGCCTGCCGCGCCCCCATCTCGGCGCGCTACCCCGCGGTCGAGTTGCTGACCGGTGTTCTCTTCGCGCTGACGTATCTGCTCCATTCCGGACTGACCCTCTCCTTACCTTTC
Organism: Pyrinomonadaceae bacterium; assembly: GCA_045807865.1. Taxonomy (GTDB): domain Bacteria; phylum Acidobacteriota; class Blastocatellia; order Pyrinomonadales; family Pyrinomonadaceae; genus QHXN01. The sequence continues at coordinate 25,848 of JBJMGP010000205.1, read as the reverse complement.
GACCTCGCCTTTGTGGCGGCCATCGTCGCGCTCGTCTTCATAGACGCGGAGCACATGCTGCTGCCGAACGTCATCACCTACCCGGGCGTCGCGCTCGCGCTCGTCGCACGCGTGATAGTCCCGAACCTCTACGGCGTGGCTTCGCTCGGGGGCGAACAGACGCCCGCGTGGCTGCTCTCGCTCGGGGGCGCGTTGTTGGGTGCGCTGGCGGGCGGCGGCTTCCTGTGGCTGGTCGGCTGGCTCTGGGAACGCGCGCGCGGGGTCGAGGCGATGGGGCTCGGCGACGTGAAGATGATGTTCATGGTGGGCGCCTTCCTCGGCTGGCCGCTGACGATGCTGACCATCTTCGTCGGCGTGTTCACGGCCTCTCTCGCCGGCGTGGCCGCGATGCTCAGGCGCGGCGAGCGCGACATGCAGATGCTCCTCCCCTTCGGCATCTTCCTCGGCCTCGGCTCGCTCGTCAGCCTCCTCTGCGGCACGCGCATCATCGACTGGTACGTGGGGAAATTCTGAAATGCCGTAAACCGTGAACCGCGACAAGAAGGAAGGGCTTTTATCTTGTCACGGTTCACAATTCACGGTTGACGCTCCTTATGCCTCGGAACGAAAACCGGATGCAGTTGGCGCTGGCGCTGTTGGTGGGGCTTTTGCTCCTGGCCAACCTGTTCACGCTGACGCTGGTGGCGCTCTCGCCCGCGACGCGGGCCGAGCGCGCGCCCGTCCTCTACACGGTCTTCGTCCTGACGCTCGTCATCAGCGTGCCCTCCATCCTCTTACTGCCGCGCTGGCTGCTGAGACCCTACCGGCAGCTCGTGGACGAGGCCGAGCGGGCGCCCGTCGAGTCTGCGGCGCGGGGCCGCGCGCGAGACGAGTCAGAGTTCGTGCTCGAAACTTTTCAGGAGGTCGTCGCACAGCTCCGCACCAAGCAGCGTGAGCTTGAGCGCCTGAGTGCTCGCGCCGCCGAACGCGCCGCGACCGCCGAGCAGTTCAGCGAGCGCGTCGTCGCGAGCCTCCCCTCGGGCCTCGTCGCCTTCAACTCCGAGGGGTACGCGACCGTCGCCAACGCGCCCGCCTACGCGCTGCTCGGCTTAGACGAGCGCGAGCGCGCCGCAGACCTGCGCGCGGGCGGCCAGAGCTATCGCATGCTTTTGGCGCGCGCGCCTGCACTCAGCGTGCTGGTCGATCACTGCCTGCGCACCGGCGAACTGTACCGGCGCGAGGAGGCGATGGTAACGCTCGGCGGCACGCGCAGGCGCAGGCTCGGGGTGACGGTCGCGCCGATTGACCCGGCGCCGGATGGTGGTGCGCGCGGCGTGCTCTGCATGCTGACCGATATTACGGAGGTGGCAGAGCTGCGCGAGACGGTCGCGCGCAAACGCAACCTTGAAAGTCTGGGCGAGATGTCGGCCGGACTCGCGCACGAGTTCAAGAACGCGCTGGCGACGCTGCACGGCTACGCGCAGCTCTTGCAGAACGCGGCGCTGGCGGGTGACGCGCGGGCCTCGGCGACGGCGGCGCTCTTGCAGGAGGTGCGCGGGCTCTCCGAGATGGTCACCTCGTTCCTCAACTTCGCGCGCCCGAAGACGCCCGACCTCGGCGACGTACGACTCCGGGAACTGCTCGACACCTGCGCCGCCGACCTCGACACACTCTTAAACGCACAGAGGGTCGCGCTCACCATCGACGGCGAATTCCCCGAAGTCCGCGCCGACGAACGCATGCTCCGCCAGGCGCTCCTCAACCTCGTGCGCAACGCGGCCGAGGCGATTCCCGACGAAGCGCTGGAGAGGCGCGTCTACGTCAAGGGCTCGGTCGAGACCGACGCGGCCGGCCGCGAATGGGCGCGCATCGAAGTAGCGGACACGGGTGGCGGCATCTCCGTAGAGGACTTGCACAAAATCTTCATCCCCTTCTTCACGACCAAGTCCAAAGGGCACGGCGTCGGCCTCGCCCTCGCGCACCGCGTCGCCACAGACCACGGCGGCACGCTCTCCGCCGCGAACTCCCCGCAAGGCGGCGCGGTCTTCACCCTAAGACTTCCTATCTGAGTTCAGCCCTCGCGGGAAGTATTCGCGCCAGCGGCGCGTGACCAGATCGCCGATGTCCGGGCGGACGACGAGTTCGTCCGGGTAACCCGGCTTCATGCGCGCGTCGATGACGATGGGCGCGGCGTACTTGACGTGGTGGCCGCGCAGCTCGGTCGCGGCGGCGTGGATGTCCGAGGCGGGCTCGAAGCGCGTCCAGGTGGCCCAGAGGAAGTCGGAGGCGCGGCGCGCCACCGCCGCGTCGTCGTGGACGACGACGAGCGGCCAGTCTTTAAAGACTTCGGCGCGCGCGAGACGAGAGGCCAGCCCGGGCTCCTCCTCGAAGCTCTTCCCTTCGACGACGAGGCAGCCGGCGCAAAAAACTTCGGCGCGCGTGACCCCGCCCGGAAGCTCGCCGCGGAACTCGCGCGGCAGTTCGCGCACCGGCTCGCCGAGGCCGAGCAGGAGAGCCTTGCTGCCGCGGTTGACCGTGCCGGAGGTGTAGTCGAGCGTGTCCATCGAGAGGTTCGAGAAGACGAAGAGGTCCGTCTCCGGCCGGAAGCGGGCGAGCACGTGCTCGAACAGTTTGGGAAAGTCGCGCAGGTCTTGCGGCGTGTCGGTGAGCAGCAGGAACTTTGTGAGCGAGAGCTGCCCCTCGCCGAGGATGCGGAAGGCGGAGACGAGCGCCTCGCGCGCGTAGCGCTCGCGCACGACCGCGGCGGCCAGAGAGTGAAAGCCGGTCTCGCCGTACGTCCAGAGGTCGCGCACGCTCGGCATCACGACCGGGAAGAGCGGCGAGAGAAGTTTCTGCAGGTAGTCGCCGATGTAGAAGTCTTCCTGTCGCGGCTTGCCCACGACCGTCGCGGGGTAGACGGCGTCGCGGCGGTGGTAGACGGCCTCGACGTGGAAGACGGGGTAGTCGTGCTGCAAAGAGTAGTAGCCGTAGTGGTCGCCGAAGGGGCCTTCCGGCCGACGCTCGCGCGGCGGCACCCGGCCGACCAGAGCGAACTCGGCCTCGGCGACGAGCCGGTGCGGATGTCCTTCGAGCGGCGAATCGACGACGCGAATCTTCTCCCCGGACAAGACGGAAGCTAAGACCAGCTCGGGCACGTCCTCGGGGAGCGGCGCGATGGCGGAGAGGATGAGCGCGGGCGGGCCGCCGAGGAACATCGTGAGGGGGAGCGCTTTACCGGCCGCCTCGGCCTCGTGGTAGTGAAAGCCGCCGCCCTTGTGTATCTGCCAGTGCATGCCCGTCGTGCGCGCGTCGAAGCGCTGCATGCGGTACATGCCGAGGTTGTGCTTGCCCGTCGAAGGGTGCTCCGTGTAGACGAGCGGCAGCGTGAAGAAAGGGCCGCCGTCCTCCTGCCACGTCGTGAGCACGGGCAGCTCGTCGAGCCGCGCGGGTCTGTCTACGACTTCCGTGACGGGCGCGCGGCCCACCCTCTTCGTGCCGAGCTTCAAAGCTTCGAGCGCGAGCGAGCGGTGCTGCCAGAGCGCGGCGGGCTTCGGCGGAAGCAGGGACTCGGCGACGTGCACGGCCTGCCGGACGAGCGCCTCGGGCTTCGGGCCGAAGGCGCGCTCGATGCGGCGCTCGGTGCCGAAGAGGTTGGTCACGACGGGATAGCGGCTGCCCTTCACCTTCGTGAAGAGGAGCGCCGGCCCGCCCCGCTCGATGACGCGGCGGTGGACTTCGGCGAGTTCGAGTTCGGGGTCAACTTCCGCCCCGACTTCGACGAGGTCGCCGGAGCTATGGAGCAGTTCGAGAAACGAGCGGAGGTTGCGGTGCATGCGCCGCCAGTAAATCACACCGCCGGCGTATGTCAAAACAAGAAGGTCAGAAAGGCGGCCGGGTCTCTTCGGCCTTGCCCACCTTGCGCTCGCGCTTGGGCTCGGCGGCGGGGGTCTCTTCGACGCGGATGGTGATCTCGCGCTCGGCGAACTTGGCGGCGTCGGCGATGAGCGGGTCGAGGGACTGCGTGTAGGGCTGAATCTTTTCGAGCGTGTCGCGGTCGCCGACCGTCGCGAACACTTCGAGGAGGCGCGCCTGCGTCTGGCCGTTGACGCGGCCGAGGAAGACGTAGAGCGGCGCGGGGCCTTCGAGCTGCTTGAGGTAGGCGACCGACTGTTCGGCCCGGCCCTTCTCGTCGAGCGCGCCCACGAGATTGAAGAGCGTCTCGTCCTTACCCATCCGGTAGAGCGCCCAGTCGAGCGCGAGCTTGACCCGCGCGTCCTTCTCCTGCGCGCGGTAACCTTCCGCCAGCCTGCGGTGCTCGACCGCGGCGAGACGCGCCAGTTCCTCCGCCGCCGCGCGGCGCTCCGAGACGAGTCTGCTCGAAAGCCTCCGGGCGACCGTGGCGGAGTCCGCGCCCGGCGCCTTCGAAGGCTCGTCCTGCGCCCTCGCAGAGGTTAAGAGGAGTGAAAGCAGCGCCAGCGTCAAGATCGTCTTACTCTTCATGGCCTGACCTCGGAAGAACCTTTAACCACAGAGGCACGGAGACCCGGCGACAACAGGAACCCGCTTCAAGCCGTGTCTCCGTGTCCCTGTGGTTAAAACAGCCCTCCTAATGTTACTGCTTCGCCGTGCCGCCGTCGGTCTTGCGGAGCTTGCCGGAGTCGAGGTCGAGTTCATCGCGCTTGATGACTTCGACGTTGGGAAACTGTTTGCGCAGCGGTTCGATGAAGTCCTTGGCGTCGCCGACGATGACGATGGCAGCGTCCGAGGCGCCGAGGCGCGAGCCGGCGAACTTCTGTATCTGTGCGGGCGTCACCGCCTGCACGCTCGCGATGTAGCGGTTGATCTCGTCGAGGCTCAGCCCGTACAGCGCCAGAGACGCGATCTGCCCGACGAGCCCCTCGGTCGTCTCCAGCGAGCGGCCGAAGTTGCCGATGACGACCGCCTTGCGCGGCGTCAACTCGGCCTCGCTCACCGCCTCGCTCGACAGGCGCGTCAGCTCGCCCACGAGCAGCGAGGCCACCTGCGCGCCCGACTCGTTCTTGGTCTGCGCCGAGGCGACGAACGGCCCCACGTCGCGCCGCGTGTCGAGCGACGAGCGCGCACCATAGCTTAGTCCACGCTTGATGCGTATCTCCTGATTCAGACGCCCTGAGTAGCCCGAGAGCACGGAGTTTGCCACCAGGCCCGAGTAGAACTCAGGGTCTGTGCGCGCGATGCCGCGGCGCGTAAAGACGACCGCCGCTTGCCCCGCCCCCGGCATGTCCACCACGACCACGCGCCGCTTCGACGCCGCGGCGTCCGCCCTGTTGGCCCAGGTCGCGGCTCTGATCGGGGTCGAGGGCTTTGCCCAGTCGCCGAAGAGGCGGCCGGCGAGCTTGAAGGCGTCGTCGGCTTTGATGTCGCCGCCGAGGACGAGGATCGCGTTGTCGGGTCGGTAGTAGAGCCCGTGCAGGTCTGTGATGTCCTTGCGCTGGATGTGCTGGATGGAGGCGGTCGTGCCCGAGACCGAGTGGCCGTAAGGCGTGTCGCCGAAGACGACACGCGCGGCGACCCACGAGGCGAGCGTGCCGGGGCTGTTCATGCCCACGCTCAGGTTGTCGATGTACTGCTGGCGCAGCCGCTCGATCTCCTCCTCCGAGAAGACGGGGTTGCGCACCACGTCGGCGAGGACGGCGAGCGCCGGCTCAGTCTTCGACGAGAGGACGTTCACCGACGCGCGCGACGCGTCCCAGCCCGCGCCGGAGCTCAGCTCGCCGCCGAGCGCCTCGATCTCCTGCGCGATCTGCGGCGCCGTGCGCGTCTTCGTCCCCTTCGTTAAAAGCTCGGCCGTCATGTCGGCCAGCCCGCTCAAAGCCGGCGGGTCAACTTCGCCGCCGCTCTTCACCAACACCTGCGCACCGACGAGCGGCGTCGAATGGTTCTCGATGACGATGACGCGCAGGCCGTTCGGGAGCGTGCGCTCGACCGGCTTCGGCACGTTGACCGAGCGCGGCGCGGCCGGCGGCGGCGGCGTCTCCTGCACCATCGCCGTCGTGCCGGTGACCGTCTGCGCGCTTGAGCCTGAGCCCCACGCGAAGGCTGCAAAGAGGAGGGACGCGGCGACGAGCGCCGCCAGTCGGACTTCCTTCAAGACGTTTCTCATCGGCTTCCCTCCCCCTGCGTGCCCTCGGACTTCTTCTCCTCCGGCTTCTGCGCCTCGGCCTGATAGGTGATGACCACGCGGTTCGTGTCGGTAAAGTACTTCTTCATCACGCGCTGCACGTCGGCGGCGGTGACGGACTGGAGCCGCTCGATGTCGGCGTTGACGCGGCTCGGGTCGCCGACGAGGACGGCGGCGTTGCCGATGGCGAACGCCTTGCCGCTGTTGGTCTCGCGCTCGCGCAGGGCGTTGGCGACGAGTTGGTTGACGGCCTTGTCCAGCTCGGCCTTCGTCACCGGCTCGGTCTGTATCTTCTTCAGCTCCGCGAGCAGCGCGCGCTCGCCTTCGGCGGGCGTCTTGCCGCCGGCGAGGATGGCGCCGAGGACGAAGATGCCCGTGTCCTGCCGCAGGTTCGCCTGGCCGAAAGCCTCGGCCGCCACCTGCTGCGTGTAGACCAGCGACTGGTAGAGCCGCGACGACTCGCCGTTGGACAGTATCGACTCGGCCACGCGCAGCGCGTCGGCGTCGGGGCTTGAGACGGGCGGCGCCAGGTACGTGATGGCGACGGCCGGCAGCGGCACGTTCGGCCCGCGCTCGTCGAAGCGCTTCTCGGCCGTGCGCTCGGGCTCCCTGACGGTCACGCGCGGGATGGCCGCCGAAGGCTTCGGAATCTTAGCGAAGTACTTGTCGATCCAGGCATCGACCTGCCGCTGCTCGAAGTCGCCGACGACGATGAGCACGGCGTTGTCGGGGCGGTAGAAGGTCTCGTGGAAGGCGCGCACGTCCTGGATGGTGGCGGCGTCGAGGTCTTCCTTGCTGCCGATGGTCGGGCGGTGGTACGGGTGCACCGCGAACGAGTCCTTGTCAATCGCGTAGAAGAGCCGGCCGTAGGGCGGCGCGAGGACGCTCGTGTTGAACTCCTCCTTGACCACGTCGCGCTCCGAAGGGAAGTTCTTGTCGGTGACGTTGAGCGAGCCCATGCGGTCGGCCTCGGCCCAGAGCAGCGTCTCCAGGTAGTTCGAGGGGACGACCTCGTAGTAGTTCGTCACGTCGTCCGAGGTCGAGGCGTTGTTCCAGCCGCCCACGTCCTCCGTGAGACGATCCATCATCTCGTCCTTCATGTTCTTCGACGATTTGAACATGAGGTGTTCGAAGAGGTGCGCGAAGCCGCTCCGCCGGTCGGGGTCGTCCTTCGAGCCGACCTTGTACCAGACCTGGATGGCGACCGTCGGGTTCGAGCGCTCCTGCGCGGTGATGACCGTGAGCCCGTTGGCGAGCGTGCGCTGCTTGAAGTTGATGGGGGGCACGCGCGTCTGAGCCGACGCGTTGATCACGCCCCCGGTCAAGAGCGCGCACAGTAGTAGGAAGACTGCCGTTCGTCGAAGCATCTCTAAAGCTCCTCGTCTGTACTCGGGTCGGGCGCCTTCGCGGCCTGCGCCGGGAGAGTGTGTCAGCGCGTGCTTGGATGCCCTTCCGCCGAGAGATTGTTGTACGTGCCGGCGCCCCGGGTCGAGGCGGGGACTGTCGCACATTGTCCGTTCAGGTCAGGTTTTACGCACCCGCGGCGCCGCAGGTTTCTCTGGAACCCGCCGGCCACGAGCTTTTATGTCTCGTCAACAACACTTTCGTCCACGCCCTTGAATTTCAGGTCGGAACTTTGCCCGTTCCTCAAATGTAATATAAAATCTGCGCCGGTGGCGAACGCGCCCGGGCGTCGGAGTGTTAGACGAGACGGCCCCTCAGGCGCTCGCCACAGTTTAGTCTTGGGCGGGGTTTGCGAAGGCGTTAACGCTCGATGGCAGGCGGTCTGGTCGTACACATCTCGAACGGGCAGGAGCGGCACACGGAGGTGCTCTCGCAGGAGCGCGTCCTCATCGGGCCGGGCGAGGGCTGCCACATCCGCCTCGGCTCCGACCTCCTCACCGACTCCAACGTCATGCTCGAACTGACGCGGCAGAACGGCCACTTCCGCGTGCAGGAGTTCGACCCGGAGATCGGCATCACCCTCAACGGCCGCCCGCTCGCGCGCAACGCCAAGATCGACGACGGCGACGAGCTGCGCTTCGCGGCCTTCGACGTGAGCATGCAGTTCTTCCCCGTCGGCAACCTCCCGGCCGTCACCAACGCCGGACGCCGCGCCAGCGTCGCCCCCTTCATCGAGCAGGCCGCCATCGAGGCCGCGGCCACCGCGCGCCGCGACGACGCCAAAGTTTTCCTGCGCGAGTTCACGCGCGAGCTGCTGCGCGAGATCAACTGGAGCACGAAGATCGGCGTCTTCCTCTGCGTCGCCATCCTCGCCGGCGGCGTCTTCTACCTCGGCAACTCGCTCTATCAGGAGATGCGCCGCAGCCGCGAACTCATCAACAAGCAGAACGAGCAGCTGGCGGCGCAGCAGAAGCAGCTCGAACTGGTGGGCGCGCAGTTCGGCGCGGTCGATCAGCGCAATCAGGAGATCATCAACAGCCTCTCGCTCGCGCCGCGCCTGCGCAGCCAGTACGGCAACGGCGTCTGTCTCATCGCCGGCTCCTACATGCTCTTCGAGGCGGGCACGGGCCGCCCGATGCGTTATCCCGAGACGCAGACGAACGAGGAGGGCGAGGCCGCACAGACGGCGGGCGAGCAGCCACTCCTGACGGCCGAGGGCAACGGCCCGCCCTTCATCCGCGACTTCGTCGGGACGGGCTTCCACGTCGGCGGCGGCTACATCGTCACCAACCGCCACCTCGCCATCGAGCCGTGGACGGCCGACGAGGGCGTGGACTCGCTCGGCAAGAGCGTGCGCGGGCAGTTCCGCGTGACGCGCATCGTCGCCTTCTTCCCCGGCATCCGCCAGCCCTTCGTCGTGCGCGTGCGGCAGACCACCCGCGACGACGTGGCCGTCGGGACGCTCGAAGCCAAGGAGTTGCCCGAAGGGCTCCCCGCGCTCCCGCTCGACACAGACCCCGACACGGCGATGATCGGCGGCACGGTCGTCATGATGGGCTACCCTTCGGGCGAAGACCGGCTGATGGCGACCATCCCCGAGGCCGAGGCGCGTAGCTTACGCGAGCGTTGCGGCGCTTCGGCCGAGACGCTGCTCGCCTGCCTCTCGGATCGCAACTACATCAAGCCTTTGACGACGCAGGGTCACATCTCGGACTTGCAGGGGCGCAACATCGTCTACGACGCGCGCAACGCCGTCGGCGGTTCGGGCTCGCCGCTCTTCGGCCCGAAGGGGCGCGTCATCGGAGTCAACTTCGCCACCTTCACCGAGATGGAGGGGCAGAACTACGCCGTCCCCGTCAAGTACGTCTTCCCACTGCTCGAACGCGCCGGCTGGAAGACGGCCGAGCCCTCCGAAGAGCAGAGCGCCAACTCGAACACCGCCGAGCAGAAACGCTAGACCCCGGCGCCTTGCGCGCCGACTCCGAACGCCGCAAATTCCCCGCCGATTGTGACGCTTAACCTTCTGCCACAGACGGTTTTGACAGCCGCGGCCGACTCCGTTACTCTCCGTGCTTTAGGCAAAGGGCCGCGCTGCCTCCGGTGCGCGCCCCGCGAGTCTTCAACGGAGATTTAGCCGAACCTTGTCCGCGCCCGCTGCATCCGCTACGAACGCGCCCGTCAGGCCCGAACTCTTCCCGGGGCAGTTGGTAGGCACGACGAGCCGCGCGCTCGGCTTGACGGCGCTGACGCTCTTCCTGCTGGCCGGCTTCGGCCTGCGCGTCTACCACCTCGGCGCGGAGAGTCTGAGCGAGGACGAGCTGAACAAAGTGCGCGCTGTGGCCGAGTACCGCGAGCGCGGCCTGACTCCCGCCAACGGCGAGCACCCCTTCCTGATGAAGGCGCTGATGACGGTCAGCATCGTCGCCGCGGAAGGCTGGAACGCTTCATCGGTCGCTCGCCAAAACAGGCCGCTGCAAATCTCGACCGAGACGGCCGCGCGCCTGCCGGGCGCACTCCTCGGCGCGCTGACCTCCATCCTCATCTTCCTCGTCACGCGAGAACTCTTCGGGGCGGAGGTGGCGCTGCTCGCGGCCGCCCTGTGGGCCTTCGACCCGGCGGCCGTCGGCTTCAACCGCATCGCGAAGGAGGACAGCTTCCTCGTCTTCTTCTTCCTGCTCGGCAACGTCTTCTGGCTGCGCGGGCAGAAGGCGGCCGAGGAGGGCGTGCGTCAGCCGGAGCCCTTCTACTGGGCGACGGCCGCCTGCTTCGGCGCGATGTTGGCTTCGAAGTACGTGCCGCACTTCCTCGCCATCAGCGGCGCCTACTACTACGCCTTCCAGGGGGTGGCTTCGACGCGCTGGCGGATGGGCAAGAAGAAGTGGCTCGTCTGGTTCGCGGTGCTGGGCGTCGCGTTCGTCATCTGCAACCCGACGATCCTGCTGCCTGGCACCTGGCAGGAGATGCGCACGTTCGCGGGCGAGAAGCGGATCGGGCACGACGCGTACGAGTTCCTCGGACACCTCTACGGCAACCAGTTGACGCTCTGGCTGCGCGGCTCGCCCTGGTACTTCTATTACGTCTTCATGGGTGTGAAGCTGCCCCCGGGCGTGCTCGTCGGCTGCGTCGCCGGGCTCCCATTGCTCTTCCGGCGGCGTTTGGGCGACGGCCGCTACTTCTTACTCTTCTGGCTCTTCTTCTGGTTCTTCCCCTTCACTTTCCTCGGCGGGAAGTTCACGCGCTATTTCACCTTCGCGCTGCCGGCCGTGCTGATGACCTCGGCCGTCGGGCTCCACTACCTCGCCGGACTCGTCGCCCGACTCTGGTCGAAGCGGCCCGAAGGCCGTGTGTGGGCGGGTTACGAGCGCTTCGGCCTCGGGCTCGTCGTCGTGCTCTCTCTCTTCGCTTCGGTCAGGTCGGCGCCGTATTACAGGCTCTACACGAACTTCATCGGCGGCGGAGCGGAGCGGGCCGGGAGCTACTTCCCGCACGACGAATTCTACGACGCGAGCACGCGCGACATCGCCAACGCCGTCGCGGCCCTCGCGCCGCCGGGCGCGAGCGTGGCGAGCGAGACGCCGGAGCTGCTGACCTATTATGTGCGGCTCGCGGGGCGCGCAGACCTGCGCTCGGTCTCGCTCTCCGACCGCGCGGCGCTGCGCGAGTTCCGCCCGGGCGACCTCGTCGTCGTCGCCCGCGGCCGGCGCTACTTTAGCAACGACGAGTTAACGTCGCGGCTCGCAGCGGCGTCTCGACCCGTGGCCGACATTTCTCTCGGCCGCGTGCCCTCGGCGCGCGTCTATGCGCTCGACGCCGCGACGTTGGGGGTATTTGCAGAGATCGTCGGACGTTAGGCCGTAATATTTGAGAAGGCAACACCGACGGCCTGCCGCGACATCGCAAACTCTGAGGAACGGCGTGCGCGCGGCGGCGGAGTTCGTGTAGATTGATGGTGCAAGCGGAACGTCGGTTGCTCTCTTGAGCCGCGAGGCTTTGTGAGACGCGCGCGGGGCGCAGCATTAGGACTCTTCCTGAAGCAGCCCCGCGCAGTCTTATAGCTCCGACAGGAGCCTTCTGGTTGAAGCTAAGGAACCTTTGAGGACATGGGGGCTGCTCCATCTATGCGACCGGCGAAAAAGTATTTGACGCTCGCGCTGACACTCTTCATCCTTGCGGGACAGTTGCCGCGCACCGCCGCGCAGCAAGTTCAGATCGTCCCCGCCCTCAAGAGCGAGGACGCGCTCCCGCGCAAGCCAGCCAGTCCCTCGCCCTTCCGCATCGAGACCCTCCCCGTCGGCCGCGGCGCACAACTCCTGACCGTCTTCGGCAAGCTCGACGGACTCAGGGACGACGCCTCTCAGCCCCAGGAAGTCCCGCTGGTCAGCATCCTCCGCGACACGCTCGGCGACGCCGACCCCGAGAACGACCGTCTGCGCTACGTCTGGATGCTCACCTACACGCGCCCTTCCGCGCTCCAGCGCATCGCCTCCGCCGTCCCTTTCCTCTACGGCCGCGTCGGCGACAAGAAGAGCGCGAGTAAGAAGGGGCTGCCGCCCCCCGTCATCGACCTCGCCGACCCGAAGCAGGACCTCTGGCACCGCTTCATGTGGCTCGCGCTCCAGAACGTCGTCTTCAACTCCTACGGCGTCGCCGCCAAGGCTCCGACCTCGACGTTGCGCCACAACTCGGAGGGCTACCGTCAGGCGCACATCCTCCGGGCGCTCGCCATCCTCTCGCTCTACGAGGCCGAGACCGGAGCCGGGTCCGCCTTCACGCAGGCCGAGTCGGCCGAGATACAGGCGCGCCTGATGCTGTCGAGCAAGGCCTTCGGCGGCCTCATCAACGACTCATATCTTGACGAAGTCCTGCGCCAGCAGAACACGCACACACAGGACACGCGCGGCCACAACTGGGAGCTGCTCCGCCAGCGCGCGGAGGCCGAGGGGCTCTACTTCGAGCCGCTCATGATGCCCGACGGCAGCGCCACGCACGCCATCCTCTACGTCTCGCGCGAGGATTTGCAGAAGAACCGCGGGCACAAGTTCGGCAACCGCTTCCTCAACATCGCGAGCCCCTGGGACGACCCGCGGCTCGCGCACTGGGACGGCCACGTCGAGACGCGCTACGTAGACGCGGAGGGCCGCCACGTCGCCGCCCCGACCGAAGGCGCGCGCAAGATCGAGCTGATACCGCTCGCGCTCTACGGGCTCGACTTCCCCAAAATCCCCGCGCTGCTCGTGGACTTCCGCGACAAGCTCAACCCGAAGCGGCGCGAGATGTCGCACCGCGTCATCGAAGACGTGGCGCGCAACGTCCTCTCGCTCTCCCGCTACGGCGACGTGCACTACTTCCTCGGCCGCGCGGTCTTCGACTTCGTCACCAGCCGCCGCGGCATCGACGTTAACCAGCCGACGCGCCTGCGCGCCTACTCACAGCTCAAGCTCCTGCTCTCGCTCGACAAGACGCTCGACCGCGGCCTGCGCGACGAGATCGGCCGCCGCATCGAGAGCGTCTCGCTCAACCCGCTTGAGAACGACCTCGAAGGGGAGGCGCGGCTCGCGCGCGAGCAGTACGCCGCGCTGGCGGACGCCGCCCGTCGGCCCGACGGGCTCGCCGCGCGTCTCGACCGCGACCGGCGCGAGGAGATGGTGCCGCTCGAACACGGGAAGACCGAGCGCGTGCTGCTGCGCTTCGCCAACGTCCTGAGCCTCGGCCTCTACAAGCACCGCGAGCCGGCCGCGCCCGAGTCCGTCCGCCAGACGCTGGACGCCGAGCGCCGGCTCGCCTACCATAAGCGCTTTCTGCAAGAGGTGGCGAAATCGACGCCGGTGATCGAGGTCGTCTGGAACATCGAGGACGTGCGCCGGAGCCTGCGCTACGTGGCCGCGGCCGACACGCGCGGCGACGCCGGGGTGGCGCGAGCCGCCGCCAAAATCTTCGCGCAGACCGACGACGCCGAGACCCAACGCCTCAGCCTCGAATGCCTCTATCGCATTAACAACGAGGCTGCGAAGACGGCGCTGCTGCGTATCTACCAGACGCCCGGCGTCGAATCCGAGCTGCGCCAGCTCACGGCCGAATACCTGCGTAACGCCCTGCGCGAAGAGCAGCGCATCGCCCCCGAAGACGCGCGCGCCATCATCGCCGCCATCGGCCAGTGAGCCGCCGCTTTGAGTTAGCGCAGTGTGCAGGGATAATCTCCGGGTGCCTCCAGCTTCAACAAACTTTCTCGGCGTGGTCTTTGTCCGCCGTCTCGGCCTCGCGTTGGCCTTCGCCGGCCTGCTCTGCTGCCTGAGCCCGTCCGCACGGGCCGCCACGGCGAAGCGCATCGTCTTCATCAAAGTGGACGGGCTGCCGCAGGACACGGTCGAGCGCTTCGTGCGCCGGCGCGACCCGCGCACGGGCAAGAGCCTGCTCCCCTGGTTCGAGCACGTCTTCTACGAGCGCGGCACCCGCCTCAACAATTTTTACGTGCGCGGGATGAGCCTCTCGGGGCCTTCGTGGTCGATCCTCGACACGGGGCAGCACTTGCAGATCAAGGGCAACGTCGAGTTCGACCGCTTCACGCTCCACTCCTACGACTACCTCAACTTCATCCCCTTCTGGGTCGCCAACGTCGGCGGCGTGCGCGTGGACATGCCGGGGCCGGAGCTGCTCGACGAGGTCGGCGTCCCGCTCCTCGCCGACGCCTACCCGTACGAGGAGCGCTACCTCAGCTTCCAGCTCTACCAGCGCGGCACGCGCTGGACGACTTTGCAGAGGGGCCTCCAGCACAAGTTCGCCCGCCCGCCCGGCGAGCTGTTCGACGAGTGGCAGCTCGGCATCGGCGGCCGCGACATCGTCATGTCGCAGCAGGAGCGCGAGCTGGTCGAGAAGCTGCAAGACCCGAAGGTGCGCTACCTCGACTTCTACACGGCCGACTTCGACCACGCCGCGCACCATAACCGCGACGAGGCGACGCAGCTCGCCGCGCTGCGCGAGCTTGACGCCCTGGTCGGCCGCTTCTGGACGGCCATCCAGAAGACGCCACAGGCCGCCGACACCGCGCTCGTGCTCGTCTCCGACCACGGCACCAACACCGACCAAAGGGTCTACAGCCAGGGTTATAACCTCGTCAAGCTGCTCGGCTCGGCCGCGGGCGGCGGCCACCACGTCGTGACCAAGCGCCGGCTCCTCAACGACTACGCGCTCAAGGGAATCTACCCGCTCATCCCGCTCATCTATACGACGACCCCGGACTCGTTCTACCTCCAGGGTCAGAGCACTTCGTACCCGACGGCCCTTGTGGACTTCGACGGCAACGAGCGCGCCTCGATCCACCTCCGCGACAGCGACCTCAACCTCATCCACATCCTCCTGCAACAGCTCAAGCGCGACGACCTCCCGAAAGATGTGCGCCGCGCCGCCACGACCGGACTCTTCGCCACCATCGACCGCCGCCGCGCCGAATGGCGGCGCACGCTCGAAGAGATGCGCGAAGAGATCGGCGCCCTGCACCGACTCATCGAGCGCCAACGCGCCATCGTCGCCGCGCAGCCGAAGAAGTGGACGCAGGAGGACGCAGACCTCGGCCGCGACCGCGAGGCCGGGCGCGAGTTCGCGCGGCTCGACTCCTGGATGGCCGACGAGCGCGAGTACTCGGCCTACCTGCAAACGCTCGCAGACCTCCTCGCGCTCGACCCGGCGCGCCTGAACCCTTCGGCCGTCGTAATCGAAAACCTCATCCCGAAGGGGGCGATGGGCGACCGCAACACGCTCTACGAGTTGCAGAACTACGTCGTCGGCCCCGCGGAGAGCGGGCTCGTGCTCGCGCCCGACGGCACGCTCGACATGGAGAAGAGCTTCCGCCGCGTCAACTACTTCTCGCTCCTCGGCGGTATCAGCGTCCGCAACAACGTGCAGCCCGGCGTCGAGAACCGCCCCGTCGATTTCGTCGCCACGCGCATCCCCGAGGAGGCACTGCGCGGCACGCTCACCGCCGAAGAGCGGCCCGACCAGGCCGTCTGGCTCTACGGCGGCCCCGACCAGCAGGCGCTCATCCTCTCGCGCGGGGAGGGTAGTCAAATCAAGCTCCTCTATCTCCCCGTCTCCAACCTCAGGCAGTCGGCGGACGGCCGCGTCACCTTCGAGCGCGCGGGCTGGCGCGCGGGGCTGCCGCTCAAGCTCTGGGAGGACGCGCACCTGACCCCGCCCGCGGGCGTAGAGCGTGGACGCTGGCTCTCGGGCTGGCATACGGACATCGAGTGGCTGCACGCCACGCACCTGACGCACTACTCGAACGCGGTCATCGGACTCCACGAGCAGTTGGCGCGCCACAGCGTCGAGGGCACGGACACGGACGCCTCGAACCTCTCGGCCGACGAGCGGCTCATCCGCCGCTACCGCCTGCGCCAGCGCGTTTTGGTCGAGACCGACCTCCTCATCCTCGCCAACGACCACTGGAACTTCGACGTGCGCGGCTTCAACCCCGGCGGCAATCACGGCTCCTTCTTCCGCATCTCGACGCACTCGACCTTCATGCTTGCGGGCGGCGACTCGACGCACATCCCGCGCGGCCTCGCCATCGAGGAGCCCTACGACTCCCTGAGCCTGATGCCGACGCTGCTCATGCTCACCGGCCAGCTCGGAGGCGACGAACTCCCCGTCCCCGCCCTCTGGCGCCGCGGCTTCCGGAGCTTCCCCGGCCGCGTCGTCCGCGAGCTGTTCGAGACGCAGGGGAATGCCGCCCCCGTCGCAGACACCACGACGCCGGGGGCCAGACCTTGACCGCCGCACGCGACAGAGGCGAGGTCGGACGCGAAGACCTCTTCGAGGCGGAGATTCACATCACCGCCGACACTGGCGAGCCCGGCAGGAAGCGGCGCGGCTGGCTCTTCTACGTCCACATCCTCGCCTTCCTCTTCGGCGTGACGCTCCTCGTCCTGCTCGTCCGCGCCGTCGGCGTCGAGCCCATCTTCCAGGCGCTCGGCCAGATACACTTCGGCTTCTTCATCCTGCTGGCGCTGGCCGGCGCGCGCCACGCGATGCGCTCCTTCTCGATGCGCATCGCCGTCGCGCGCCAACACCGACGCTTCAGCTTCTGGCAGGCTTACACGACACGGCTCGCGGGCGAGACCATCAGCTTCTTCACCTTCACCGGCCCCGTCCTCGGCGAGGCGACCAAGGCGGCGCTGCTCCGCAAGCGCGTCCCGACGAAGGCCGCCGTGCAAGCGCTCGCGGTGGACAACCTGCTCTACAACCTCTCGGTCGCCGTCTTCATCTCCAGCGGCTCGCTCGTCATGCTGCTCATGTACGACCTGCCGTACGGGGCGCGCCTCCCGCTCATCGGCATCGCCGCCGGGATGGCGCTCGTCATCGGGCTCGTCACCTGGGCCGTTATCTCGGACGTGATGCCGGTCACGGCGGCCGTCGATTTCTTCATCCGCCGCGGCTGGAAGGCGAACTGGTTCAATTCCAGGCGCCAGCACTTTCACGAGGTCGAGGAGAACGTCTACGACTTCTACAAGCACAGGCCGCGGACGTTCTTCACCATGCTCGCGTGCGACTTCCTCTCGCACGCGACGACCGTGGCCGAGGTGGCGGCCGTCCTCTGGATGCTCGGCTTCGGGACTTCGGTCGGCGTGTCGTACATTATCGACTCGCTGACGAAGGTCATTAACCTCGTCTTCAGCTTCGTGCCCGCGACCATCGGCGTCTACGAGGGTGGCACGGGCTTCATCCTGAGCACGCTCGGCTACGCGGTGGCGACCGGTCTGACCATCGGCATCGTCCGCAAGGCGAGCATGATCGTCTGGGCGCTCGTCGGGCTCGTGATGCTCGTCCGGCACACCGCGCCCGACGCGATGCGGAAGGCGATAGAGCGCCACCCGCGACTGCGAGAAGTTATGGACAACCTGGTTCTCTCCAACATGACGCACCGGCCGGCGCGCACCTTCGTCAGCATCCTCGGCGTGGCCGTCGGCGTGCTGCTGGTGGCCTTCACCGTCGGGCTCGCGCACGGCGTCCTGCGCGAGCGCGGGCGGCGCGAGTCCGAGATCGGCGCCGAGATCATGATGCGCGCCGCGGGCACGACCGGCTTCGGCACGCAGCGCTTCGCGATGCCCGTCGCGCGCGCGGCCGAGGTCTCGCGCGTCGCGGGCGTCCGCGGCGCCTGCCCGGCCGCGCAGACTACCGACACCAGCGACACGGGCTTCGGCGTGCGCGTCCTCGACGGCATCGACTTCGACTGTTACGCGCGCCTCTCCGGCCTGCACGTCGTCGAGGGGAGCGCACCCGGGCGCGGCGACGAGGCCATGGTGGACACGATCTGGAAGGAGCAGCGGAAGGCGAAGGTGGGCGACGCGTTCAAAGTCTTCGGCCGCGACTTCAAGCTCGTCGGCGTCTACGAGCCGCCGGGCGGCGCGCGCGTCAAGATTCCGCTCTCGACGATGCAGGAGAACGCGGGCGTCGAGGACGGCGCCTACTGCACGACCATCCTCGTCTCGGTCAACGACCCGGCCGAGCAGGACGCCGTGGCCGAGCGCATCCACCAGGCATTCCCCGAAGACCAGATCATCTTCACGCGCGACCTGCCCGAACTCTACGCGTCGAGCGTGCCCGCGCTCGACGTGTTCATCGACGTGATCGTCGGGGTCGCCGCCGCCATCAGCATGCTCGTCATCCTGCTCGCCATGTACACCACCGTCACCGAGCGGACGCGCCAGATCGGCGTCCTGAAGTCCCTCGGGATGTCGAGCGCGGGCGTGGCGTGGGTCATCGAGCAGGAGGCGCTGGCCGTGAGCGTGCTCGGCGTCCTGCTCGGCGTGGTGCTGACGCTCGGCGCGCGCTTCGTCGTGATGCGGACGACCTCACTCACCGTGGACATCGAGCCGCGCTGGCTCCTCGTCGCGCTCTTGATCGGCCTGCTCGGCGGCACGGTCGGCGCGCTCTACCCGGCCCTGCGCGCCGCGCGGCAAGACCCGGTTGACGCCTTGAGTTACGAATAACAGTAATGATGAATGATGAGTGATGAATGATGAATCAAGAGCGAGTTGCCTCTATAGCGGCTTGCGCTTGAGTGCGACCGCGGATGAGTCAGTACCGCCTGCGGTAGCGGGCGGGTAGCGCGCACGAGACCCGCCCGCTCCCGCAGGCGGTACTGACTTGCCGCCTTCCGCACCAGTCGCATCCAAGTGCAAATCGCTATAATGATTAATCATTCATCATTCCTTTGCCAACCGTTTCCCGCCTCATCTGAACCGTTCCCCTCCCCGCCTGAACGACTTCCCGCATCATTAAAACCATTTCCCGCCTGACTTAAACCGTTTCCGACCCCATCAAAAACATTTCCGACCTGACTAAAACAGTTTCCGACCTCACCAAAAACGTTTCCGACTTACTCAAAACGGTTTCCGACCAGACCAAAACCGGTTCCGACTAGACCAAAACCATTTCCGAGCACGCCAAAAACATTTCCGACCAGACCGAAACGATTTCCGACCTCGTCAAAATCATTTCCGACCTCGTCAAAACGGTTTCCGGCCACGCCGAAACCATTTTCGGCGGCACCTGTACGACTTTCCCTCCCGTCTGAACGAGTTCCGGCGCGCCCCTGGCGACGCCCGTCCGAATGGAAGGAGGGTTGACGAGAGAGATGCTGCCTCTCGTCAACCCTCCCGTGTCCGACGGCACGCCGTCGCTTACTCCGGCCACTCTATTCCCCGACGCGCACCTCCTTCTGGGCGCGCGCCATGAAGGCTTCGATGTCGGCGATGGAGCGCGGGAGCGCGGCCGAGAGGTTGCGGTAGCCGTCCGCGGTGACGACCACGTCGTCCTCGATCCTCACGCCGACGCCCTTGTACTTCTCAAACGCCGCCCGCACGGCCGCGATGAACTTCTCGTTCTCAGGCGTCTTCGCCAGGTTGTCGAGCGCGTCGGGCCGGACGTAGATGCCCGGCTCCACCGTGAAGACCATCCCCGCGTCGAGCCTGTCGTCGCCGCGCACGCTCACGTCGTGGACGTTCATCCCGAGCCAGTGCGAGGTGCCGTGCATGAACCAGACGCGGTTCTGCGCGATGCTGCTCTTGTCGGTGATGAGACCGAGGCGGAGCAGCCCGTCGCTGATGACCTCGGCCGCGGCCCTGTGCACGTCTGAGAGGTGCGCGCCCGGCTTGATGGCGCGGAAGGCCGCCTCCTGCGCCGCGAGCACGATCTGGTAGACCTCCGCCTGCACCGGCGTGAACCTGCCCGAGACCGGGAACGTGCGCGTCACGTCGGCGCTGTAGTGCTCGAACTCGGCCGCGGCGTCCATCAGCAAAAGGTCGCCGGGCCGGACGCGCCCCTGCGACTCCTCGTAGTGCAGCGTCGTCGCGTTCGGCCCGCAGCCGACGATGGAAGGGTAGCCCCAGTTGTCTGCGTTGCGCCGCTTGTATGTGTAGTCCAGCTCGGCCTCGACCTCGTA
Organism: Pyrinomonadaceae bacterium; assembly: GCA_045807865.1. Classification (GTDB taxonomy): domain Bacteria; phylum Acidobacteriota; class Blastocatellia; order Pyrinomonadales; family Pyrinomonadaceae; genus QHXN01. Next base: position 5,869 of record JBJMGP010000205.1, on the reverse strand, counting down.
CTCCCACTTCGCGCGCGAGGCGACGGCCTGCGCGCGCTGATGCCCTTCGATGCTGATGTCAACGGCGTGCTGCATGAGCCGCAGCTCGTACGGCGATTTGCGCTGCCGCATCGTGGCGAAGGTATCCCAGGCCGAGCGCACGCTCAGCCCGCCCGAGTTCGCGGCCCACGCGACCGAGTAGGCGCGCTCGCGCTCGTACTCCTGGTTGTGCTCGCCGCCCGTGAGCAGAAGGTAGAGCGTGGCCTCGTTCTTCGACATCGCGGCGAGGAAGTCTTCGGAAGGGACGGGCCGCGCGTCCGGCGGCGTGAGCATCACGGCCTGCGGCGCGGGCCCGTAGGCGAGGCGCGAGCGGACGGCCTGCATGAAGGGCTCGAACTCTTTCGCCTCCCAGATTTCGCCGAGGCCGGAGGCGGCGCGCGCCTCCTCCGCGGAGTACATGTGCCCCGTCCAGGTCTCGGCCGCGGGGTTGCGCCGCGGCAGGAAGAGGATTTCACGCGCAGGCCCCGCGGCGCCCCTCAACATGACGAGCGTGGCGCCCTGCTGCCTGAGCGCCGTCAGGTAGTAGAGGTTATTCTCCTGCCGGAACTCGTAGTCCACATCGTTCGTGTAGAGGCGCGGCTCGGCGCTGAAGAGGACGAGTAGAGAGTTCGGCCCCAGCTTCTCCATCACGCGTTCGCGGCGCGCGCGCAGCTCCGCGTGCCTCTCCTCCTCCGTGAACGCGGGCGGCGGCGGCGCCTCCCAAATCACCGGCGCCGCCGCCGCCGCCGCGGTCGCCCCCGGCGCGAGCCGCGCAGGGATGGAGATTAAGGGTAGAAGCATTGCCAAGGCCGTCAGCACCCCGGCGTTCAGGCTAGTTCTTTTCAAAGCTTGTCTCTTACCTCCGCGCGGGTCGGGTGGGATCGGACACGTTAAGCCGCCGGCTCAAGGCGCCTCTCGTTCTGTACGAAGACTGTCGGGTTCGAGGTCGGGTCGGGGACGGGCAGATTTTGTTCCGCGAGCAGCGCGAGGTGCTCCTCCATCCCCCAGCGCGCCTTATACAGGCAGTCCTCAATCGAATGGCCCACGCCCGTGAACCCTTCGAGGTCGGGCGAGTAGAAGCCGAAGAAGTTCGGGTCTTCGGTCGCTTCGATGACTAGTGAGTATTTCAACTCCAGCATCGGGTACTCAGCTCCTGTCTTTGATGTCCGCCGCCTTGAGAATCGCCTGGCACGTCCCGGTCGGAATCTCCTTCGAGCCGTGGTAATCGACCCGTATCAGCCTGTCGTGCCCCTGCTTCCCATAATAACGTATAGACCCTTTCTCTTTCACGAGCCTGAAGCCGTTCTTCTCAAGCAGGCGTACGAGTTCGCTGAACTTCATACGAGTCTCAGTAGCCGACGGGCTCGCCGTTGTTGCGCGGGTCGCTGGCGCCGAGGCGGACGCCGGTCTTCTCCTCGATCATGATGCCCTGTGCGTCGCCCATGTAGCGGGGCTTGGGGACGAGGTGGTGGCCGCGGGCTTCGAGCGCGCGGAAGGTGTCGGCGCTCAGCCCGTAGGGCTCGTAAGCTATCTCGTCCGGGAGCCACTGGTGGTGGATGCGCGGCGCGTCGATGGCCTCCTGGATGTTCATGTCGAAGTCGATGACGTTGGTGATGACTTGCAGGACGGTGTTGATGATGGTCGGGCCGCCCGGGCTCCCGACGGCGAACCAGAGCGAGCCGTCCGGGCGGAGCACGAAGGTCGGCGTCATGGCCGAGAGCGGTCGCTTGCGCGGCGCGACGGCGTTCCGCTCGCCCTGAATGAGCCCGAACATGTTCGGCGTGCCCGGCTTCGCCGCAAAGTCGTCCATCTCGTCGTTCATGAGAATGCCCGTGCCCTTCAATACCACCTTCGAGCCGTAGCTGTCGTTCAGCGTGTAGGTGTTCGACACGCAGTTGCCTTCCGCGTCCACGACGGTGAAGTGCGTCGTCTCCTCCGACTCGTAGCCGGCGGGCTTACCGGCCTTGACCTCCGTGCTGGTCGAGGCGCGCTCCATCTTGATTCCCTTGCGCAAACTCTCGGCGTAAGACTTGTCGATCAGGCCGGCGACGGGGACGCTGACGAAGTCCGCGTCGCCCATGTACTCGGCGCGGTCGGCGAAGGCGCGGCGCATGGCCTCGGTCTCGACGTGGTAACGCTCGGAGCTGGCGGCGCCCATGTGGCGCAGGTCGAAGCCTTCGAGGATGTTGAGCATCTCGATGAGCACGGCCCCGCCCGAGGAGGGCGGCGGCATCGAGACGACTCCGTAGCCGCGATAGGTCGTGCGCAAAGGCACGCGCTCCTTCGCGACGTAGTTCTTCAGGTCTTCGAGCGTGACGAGGCCGTCGTGCGCGCGCATGTCGTCGGCGATGAGGCGCGCGGTGCGCCCCTCGTAGAACTCGCGCGGGCCGAAGCGCTGTAGGCGCGCGAAGGTCGCGGCCAGCTCGGGCTGCCGCCAGATTTCGCCCTCCCCGAAGAAACGTCCGTTGTTGTTATAAACCTTCTTCGATTCCGGGTAGGGAGCGAACTCCTTCGCGTTGGCCTTCAGACTGCGCGCGAGGCCGTACGAGAGCGGGAAGCCTTCGGCGGCGAGGCGGCGCGCGGGCTCGACGAGCTGCGCCCAGGTGAACTTGCCCGAGCCGTACTTCTTCAAAGCCAGCTCCATCCCCGCGACCGTGCCGGGCACGCCCGAGGCGCGGTAGCCGACGAGCGAGCCGCCCTCGCCCTTCTTCAGCTCGCCGCGCTCGTCGAGGTAGACGTTGCGGTGCGCGGCGGCCGGCGCCATCTCGCGGTAGTCGATGGCGGTCGTGCGCCCGTCGCGCAGGCGGATCATCATGAAGCCGCCGCCGCCGATGTTCCCCGCCGCCGGGTAGGTCACGGTCAGCGCCAACGCGACCGCGACGGCCGCGTCCACGGCGTTGCCGCCGCGCTTGAGCACGTCCACGCCCGCCTGCGAAGCGAGCCTGCTGGTCGAAGCGACCATGCCGTGCGGCGCGCGCACCGGCTCGCGCGACGCCGCGCGGGCGACGCCCCCGTCCCCGACGCCGAGCAGAGGCGCCGCGGGCGAGACGAAGAAGAGGAGGACGAGCAGCAGTCGGACGAGAATGTTTCTGGCGGTCATGGTCGGAGTCTCGCAGTCGGGATAGTTGTCTGTTACCTCAGCTCAAGTTCCATGTACAGCGCCCCCTCCAATGGGTTGAACCGGTAGGGGTCGATCTCTCTAAAGCCGAGCGAACGGTAGAGCGCGATGGCCGAGCGCATCGCGGGGAGCGTGTCGAGACGTATGCGCTCGTAGCCGATCTCTCGCGCCTCTTCGATGATGCGCTCGGCGAGCGTGCGTCCGAGCCCTGTTCCGCGGAAGGCCGCACGCACGTACAGGCGCTTCATCTCGCAGGCCCCGTCGCTAACCTTACGCAGAGCGACGCAGCCCGCGGGCTCCTCGTCGTCGTAAGCCAACATCAGACGGCCCGCCGGCGGCGCGTAGTCGCCGGGCAGCGTCGCCAGCTCGTGCCCGAAGTTCTGGAAGCAGAGGTCTACGCCAATCGCGTCGGCGTACTCTGCAAAGAGTGTGCGCGCCTGCCCGACCTGTTCGTCCGTTTCCGCGTGGGTCAGCCTCACGCAAGCACCTCAGAGGCTCGCGCCGAGCGCGGCGAGGAGGGCGCCGCGGAGCACGACCGCGTCCCTCTGTATGTGCTCGTGCTCGGCGTGCGCGCCGTCGCCGTCCACGCCGAGCCCGTCGAGCACGGTCGCGCCGCAGGCCGCGGCAAAGTTTCCGTCCGAGGCTCCGCCGACGCTCGCCTCACCCAGTTCGATGTCGAGCGCCGCCCCCACCTGCCTGACCTTCTCAAAGAGCGAGGCCGTGGCCGCGGTGCGCTCCATCGGCGGGCGGTTGATGCCGCCCGAGACTTTGAGCCGCGCGCGTTCGTCGAACGGCTCAAGACCTTTCAACGCCCCTTCGAGGCGGCGCGCCTCGGCGGCGGTGCTGAAGCGCACGTCCACTTCGGCCCGCGCCTCGGCGGGGACGACGTTGGCGTGCGTGCCGCCCGAGACGGTGCCGGCGTTAACGGTCGTCCCCAGCTCCGGCCGCGCGAGGGCGGAGACGCGCTCGATCTGCCGCGCGATTTCGAGGACGGCGTTGACGCCCTTCTCCGGTTCGAGCCCCGCGTGCGCGGCACGTCCCTCCACTTCGAGCGTGAAGAGCCCCGTCCCCTTCCGCGCCGTCTTGGCCTTCCCGCCCGGCGCGGGCGGTTCGAGCACCAGCACATACTCCGCGCGCGACGCCTCACGCTCGACCAGCTCGCGCCCGCTAAAGCTCCCCGACTCTTCGTCACACGTCAGCAACAGCACGACGGGACGACGGGGCCGAAGCCCGGTCGCTCCGCACGCCCGGACGGCTTCGAGCGCGACGGCGCAGGCGGCCTTCATGTCGTAGACGCCGGGCGCGTAGATCAGCCCGTCCGTCTCGCGCCAGGGCCGCGCCGCGAGCGTCCCGCGCGGGTGGACGGTGTCCGTGTGGCCGAGCAGCAGGAGCGGCCGCTCGTCGGACGAAGGGTCGTCGAAGGCGCGGAGGATGAAGTGCTCGCCGTATCCGCCCGGCGCTTTGACGCGCTCGATTGATGCGACGCCTTCGACGGACTCCGCCGCCTTCACGAGAAGATTAACGACAGCCGCGCTCCCCTCACCGTCGCCCGACGGCGACTCAATCTCGCAGAGCCGGCGCGCATACGACAGAATCTCGTCACGCCGCGCCTCGAAGTGTCGGCGCAGGCGTGCGGCGTCGGAACTGTTCAGCTCGAAGGTCATCCGGGTTGCTCAATCCGCAGTCAGCGTCTCGGTGCGCACGGTCAGACGGTCGATGAGTTCGCGTTTGATCTCAAAGCCGATGCCGGGGCCTTCGGGCGCGACGATGGTGCCTTGCGCCGTCACGGTGACCGGCGGGTCGATGATGTCCTCAGTCCAGTAACGCGAACTCGCGGACACGTCGCCGGGCAGTGTGAAGCCGCGCAGCGTCGCCATCGCGATGTTGTGCGCGCGGCCGATGCCCGCTTCGAGCATCCCGCCGCACCAGACGGGGACGTTCGCCGCGCCGCACACGGCTTCGACGCGTGCGGCCTCGGAGTGTCCGCCGACGCGGCCGAGCTTCACGTTGACGATGCGGCACGCGCCCATCTCTATCGCCTTGCGCGCGTCCTCGGCCGAGCGCACCGACTCGTCGAGACAGACGGGCGTCTTGATCTGCCTTTGCAACGTGGCGTGGTCTTCGCGGTCGTCGTAGGCGAGCGGCTGCTCGATCATCATCAGCCCGAATTCGTCGAGCGCGCGCAGGAGCGGCGCGTCCGCGAGCGTGTAGGCCGAGTTGGCGTCAACCATCAGACGGATCTCGGGGAAGCGTGCGCGCACCTTCTCGACCACTTCCCTGTCCCAGCCGGGCTTGATCTTGATCTTGATGCGCTGGTAGCCGGCGGCCAGCTCCTTCTCGATCTTCTCGAAGAGCTGTTCGGGCGTGTCCTGGATGCCGATGGAGACGCCGCAGGGAATCTCGGGCCGCACGCCGCCGAGGTGACGCCAGAGCGGGACGCGCAGGCGCTTCGACTCCAAATCCCAGCAGGCCGTCTCGACCGAAGCCTTCGCCATCCGGTTGCCCCTCGGCCGCCGCATGAGATGGCCGACGCCGGCCGCGCCTTCGACCTCCTGCCCCAGCACCATCGGCGCGAGGAAGAGGCGCGTCACCTCCCACGCCGAGTCGATCCACTCCTCGCTGTAGAAAGGCCCCTCGCCCGCCGTGCACTCGCCCCACCCTTCGGCGCCGTCCGCGTCCACGACGCGGACGAGCATGATGCGCCGCTCCGTGGTGCGACCGAAGCTGGTCTCG
>JBJMGP010000204.1:0-6775 GCA_045807865.1 Pyrinomonadaceae bacterium | reverse complement strand
CCTGCCACGCGCAGGAGGGGGACAAGCCGAAGCTGCTGGCCGCCATCCCCGAGGTCACCTACGAGGGCGACACCGACCCCATCGTCCTGACCAACGAGGAGGCGTACCACCGCAACTGCAACGGCTGTCACGACCAGGCCGTCGAGAAGCGCAAGATCAAGACCGCGCCGACCACCAACGAGTGCGCCAAGTGCCACACCGGCGCCAAGTGAGCGCACGTTAAAATCTAAGAGGAAGACGCCCGCCCTAGTCGTGTGACTTCGGCGGGCGTTTCTGTGTATCATCGGACGGCAATCAACTTCCTGAACGTGGAGTCTCCTACGATGCAAAAGCAATTCGTTGCGCCGACACTGCTGACGGCCGCGGCCCTCCTGGCCTCGTGCGGCGGCAACGCGCCGGCCCCCTCCGCGGCGCGCAACGCGAACGCGCCGACCGCCAACGCGCAGACCAGCATCCAACACGGCCCCAGCTCCTCAAACCCCGGCGTCACCTCCTCGCACGGCGGCGCCGCGTCGGCCCCGTCCGGCGCGGACGCGGCCTCCGAGCGCGCCCTCGCGGACACGAAGGAACTCGACGCGCGCATCAAGGCCGCGGCCGTGAAGGCCCAGGCGTCGGGTGTCGCCGCCGACAAGAAGGCGGCCGCCGACGCCTACCTCGCGCGCGGCAACGTCTACTGGAGCGGCGGGAATCCGAAACTCTACAAGTACGCGCTGGCCGACTTTCGGAAAGTGCTGACGTACGACCCCGACAACGCCGAGGCCAAGGAGAAGATCGACACCATCGTCGGCATCTACCAGCAGATGGGCAGGCCCGTCCCCGAGGTGCCCGACGAGCCGTAAAAAGCCGTGAACCGTAAACCGTGAACCGTGACAGGAAGAAGGCAAGCCGCCTTTCTCTGGTCACGGTTCACGGTTTACGCTCTTCTTCTATCCGATCTTGATGCCGATGGATTCGAGGAACTTGGTCGGGCGGTCGCCGCCGATCATGGCGAAGATGAAGTCGTTCGGGACGGTCGTCTTGACCTCGCCCGAGCGCGCGTTCTGAAGGACGACCTCGTCCTGGCGTACCTCCTTGATCGAGGTGCCGAAGTAGACCTTGATCTTGCCCTCGTCGATGCAGTCGTAGACCTGGAGCTTGTTGCCGAACTTCAAGTCGTTCTTCATGTCCGAGCGGATGACGAGCGTCACGTCGTTGATCTCCGACTCGGGGCGGAACTTAATCCGGTCGCCCTGCCGCGTCGCCACCAGATCGACGGCCGCCTCGATGGCCGAGTTGCCCGCGCCGACCACGATGACGCGCTGGCGCTTGTAAGCCTCGGGGTCGGTCAGCTTGTACTTGACCTTGTCCTCCAGGCGCCCGTCGCGCGAAACCTTCAACTCCTCGCCCGGCACCTTGAGCTTCATCGGCGTCCCGCGGTTACCGAGCGCGAGGACGACCCGGCGCGTCCTGTAGGTCACCTGCTGCTTCTCGACGCCGCGCTCGGTCTGGACGACGAAGTAGTCGCCGTCCTCCGCGCGCCTCACGGACTTGCAGCTCTCCTGCTCCGAGACTTTCACGCCCGCCGCCTGCATCGAGCGCACCCACCCCGTGAGAATCTCCTCGCGCTGCAAACCCGCGCCCTCGGGGCGGATGCCGCCGCGCGGCTCCATCGTCTCGGGCTTGAAGAAGACGTACTTGTTCGCCGGGTAGGCTTCGATGGTGGCGAGCACCTTGTCCTGCTCGATGGCCGCGTAGGAGAGGCCGAGCTTCTGCGCGGTGATGGCGGCGGAGAGGCCGGCGGGGCCGACGCCGACGATGACGACCTCCACGTCCGCCCCGGCCTCCCGGGGCGCCCCGTTCCTCAACTCGTCGTGGATGAACTTGACGCAGTCGGAGCCCTCGTTCGTCGCGTTCTTGATGAGCGGCGTGCCGGACACGTCGCCGATGATGAAGCAGCCGGGCACGTCCGTCATAAAGCGCGCGTCGCGGTTGGGAACCTTGCGCGGCGGAATCTTCTTCGTCGTGTTGACGACGATGCACGCCTTGGGGTTGACCGGGCACTCGACCTGGCAGGCCGTGTCCTCCATGCACTGGTCGCGCGCGACGGGGGTGGCGACGCCGCCCACGATGGCGAGCACGTCGTGCGGGCACGCGTCCACGCAGGCGTGGCAGCCGATGCAGCGCTCGGTGATGATGACGGGGTGCGGGTAGGACGGGGCGTCCGGGTCGTACTGTTCGAGCTGCTCTTCGGTGAGCCTGATGCGGCCGTCCTCCTCCGCGGGCTGCGGCGGCAGTGGGTTCTCCAGCAGCAGCCGCGCGCGGCGCGAGTCGCTCAGCGCGAACCAGACGGCGATGAGCAGGAGGAACAGGGTGGTGGCGGCCCAGCCCCACCACGGCAGCCCGCCGAAGAAGCTCTTGCTCGGGTCGGCCGTGAAGAGGTTCACGGCCGCCAGCATCGACAGCAGCGCGAGTATGACGAGTAGCTGTGATCTCTTCATTGTCCGCTCAGTTGGAGGCCGGGCTGTGCGGCCGAGAGGTCGTTCAAAAGCGAGAGCCCCCACTCGCGCCGCGCCTGCGGGTGCTGGACATGGCAGGAGATGCAGTTCGGCCGGTCGGCCGCAAGCACCTTCTCGAACTTGCCGCCGCGGTCGCCGTTATGGCACGTGGCGCAGGTCTGGTGCGGCGTCTCGCGGTCGAGCGGCGTGAACCCCTTGTGGCAGGAGGAGCAGGACATCTCGCCGTCCTTGTTGCCCGGCAGGCCGCCGACGGCCTTGACGCGGTGGATGTGCAGCGCGTGGAACTCGGCGCTCCGGCGCAGGTCGTCCGGGTCGCGGTTCACAGACTCCGGCCCGACGAGGAGCGAAGTGCGTACGGTCAGCTGAAGCTTCCGCAACGAGGCCGACTTCTGCGCCCACTCCTCATCCGGCAGACCCATCCAGCTCCACTTGCCGTTCACGACGGGGTAACCGTAAGTGCCGCCGTGCGGCGTGTGCACCGCGCGACCCTGATAGGTCTTCTTGTTCGAGTCACTATGGCAGGTCGTGCAGGTCTGGAGGCTCGCGACGTTGGGGCGGAACTCGGTGCCCTGGTGCTCGACGTGGCAGTCGTTACAGCCGATGCCGGCCTTCAAGTGCGGCTCGGTGACGGTCGCCTTGAAGCCCGCCGCCTGATGGCACGAGGAGCAGTTGGTCTCGATCTTCGCGGTCACGGAGTGGCACGTGGTGCAACGGCTGGCGTTGGCCCGCGCGGCGATGGGCGGCTGCGAGCGTATCGAGGTGGCGGCGTGCGCGGCCGAGATGGGCGCGGGCGCGTAGGCTTCGGCGTAGACGTAGGCCGCGACGGCCGAGAGGGCGAGGATGACCGCGAAGCCCCAGACGAAGACCGCGAGGGGCCAGGGGCGGACGAGGTCGCGCGTCGGCGTCCAGTTGAAGCGCGCCTTGCCGAGCACGCGCATCGGCTTCTGCGGGCGCAGGGGCGAGACGCGCTGCATCTTGCCGGCCTCGCGCTTGCGCTTCTCCCAGAAGACGTTGAGCGCCTGCGACAGCTCGGACGTGCCCGTCGGCCTCTTCTTGAAAGGGGTGGGGCCGGTCGGCGTCTCGACGCGGTAGATGGAGTCCGAGACGTTGGTCGTGACTTCGAGCGTGACGTTGAGGCGCAGCGCGTCGCCCGCGCGTTTGACTTCGAGGAAGAAGGGGCCGATCTGGATGAGGTCGCCGTCGGCGAGCACCTCGCCGGACTCGGTCGCGACGATGCGTCCGTTCAAGGTCGTGCCGCTGGAGCTGCTGAAGTTGTAGAGGAAGTGGTGCCCGCCCGACATCGTGATACCGGCGTGCAGGCGCGAGACCGCAGGGTGGTTGAGCACCACTTCGCAACTCGGCAGGCGCCCGATCTTCAAACCGTCGGTGACGAGAATCACCGGGTCTACGTTCAGGTCGTCGCGCTCAATGATGAAACGGCTGGACTGTGTCTCCATATACGCTTTGAAATTTCAAATTAGGAATTTGAAATCGCTCACCGAACGACGAAGAGTACGACCTGGACGATGTGGACGAGCATCAGCGCCAGCATCAGGGAGGTCGCGACCACGTGCGGCGCGAGCCAGAGCTTGAGCAGCTGGTGCAGGTAGATGAGCGAGTCCACGCGGCGCAGCGTCACCGTCGCCTCGACGGCTTCGAGGAGGAGCTGGCGCGACTCAGAGTCGAGGCTGCGGGCCTCCGCCTCGTAGGTCTCGCGCGCCGCGGCGAGGAGCGCCGTCAGCTCCTCGCGCTTGAGGTACTGGCGGACGAGGTAGCCGAACGAGAAGACGTGGCCGCGCACCTTCTTCTTGATGAAGTTGCGCAGGTGCTCGTTACTGCGCTGGCCGATCTCCGCGAGCGTCTCGCGCAACTCGTCGCGGCGCGCGCGGAGGTCTTCGACGAGCAACGGCTCGCCCTCGATACTGGTCATGATGCGCGGCGCGACGAGGTAGACGATCGTGCCGAAGAGGCCCGTGACGATGACCGCGTCGAACGCGACCATGAGGAGGGAAGTGAGCAGGCCCCCCGTCGTCTTCCCGCCGTGGAGCAGCAGGACGAGCCCCGCCGCCACGCCCAGGTAGACGTGCATCAGCATCCAGTAGCGCAGAGCCCCGGCGCGCCTGCGGTAGACCTGCCGGCGCAAGGGGTAGGTCATCACGGCCGCGATGCCGACGAGGCCCACGAGGCCCGTGATCCAGCGCACCGTCAGCCACGTCCCGCCCAGACGCGCGTCGATGCCGAAGCGTTCGAGCCCCCAGACGACGGCGCCGGTCAGGGCGAGTACGAGCAGCACGCCCGCGACGTGCCAGGCGGTCGCGAGCGGGTCGCGCTTATGTATGTTGCGGCCGATGGCGTGCGTCTGGTCGCGGAAGACGAGGCCGATTCTTCCGTTGACCTCCGCGAAGTACTCGCGCGGGTTGACGCGCACGAGCGCGCCCGTCGGGCAGTTCTCCTGACAGGAGAATGTCTCGCGGCTGGCGCCCGGCGGGTTGAGCCCGGTGCCGGCGCAGAGGTTGCACTTGGTGGCGAGCAGGTTGTCGATTGCCGTCACCGGCTGCGGCGGGGTCGCGGGCGCGAGGCTCAGCCAGCCCTTAAGCCTCCCGGCAAAGGTCGGGGGCTTCACCGCCTCGGGCCGGCTCGGGATCATCGTGATGGCGTTGTAGGGGCACTGCGTCGCGCAGTCGCCGCAGCCGATGCAGGTCTTGGGGTCGATGTCGATCTGGCCGTTGGCGAAGCGCCCGATGGCGCCCGTCGGGCAGCCGGTCAAACATTCGGGGTCTTGACAGTGCATGCAGACCGAGGGTACGAGCACCTTCTCGCCCGAGACGCCGCCGTAGTTCTTCGGCCGCCCGATCTGTATGCCGCGGCGCAGCAGGCGCGACTGGCCGTGCACCTGGTGGCAGGCCATCGAGCAGTTGCCGCAGCGCACGCACTTGTCCATGTCCATCACGAGCAGGTTCGTGCCGTCCACGACGCCCGTCGCGATCTCGCGCTCGGTGGCGGCGACGAGCGGCTTGTTCAGACGCGACGTGACGGTCACATCGTCGTCCGCCAGCGAGAAGTCTGCGAAGGCGATGAGCACCGTGTCGCGTAGCTCGGGGTCGGCGCGGAGCGGCGGCATCGCCACTTCGAGCACCTCCGTGCGCTGCAAGACGACGGCCGTGTAGGCCCACTTCTGGTCGCGCTCGATGCCTTCGAGTCCGAGGCAGTTGCCGGCGCCGAGGAAGTCCACGCCCACGTCCTCCGTCAGCCCCTCGACGTTCAACTCGCCCACCGTGCCGCCGTAGCCCAGTCCACGCACGCGCCGCACCCAGCCGTTCTTGATGAAGAAGGTGCGGTCGATGGGGTCGCCCTCGCGGAAGAGGACGTGGTGCTTGGCGTAGACCATGAAGCGCGCCGACTTGCCGAGCTTGTCGAGGATTCGGGGCGGGAACTCGTCGCCCGCCGCCTGCCCGATGTCGATGAGCGTGCGGCTCAGCCCGTGCTTGCGGTAGTTGGAGTCGAGCACCTGCCCGAACTTCGGAAGCTTGCGCAAGAGCCGGAGGGCGGGGCGCGTCACCTCAAGCACGCGCGCCTTCGCGCCCTCGGGGACGCGCACCGTCGCGTTGCGCGGGACGCCCGCGAGGATCGACATCTCGCCGAAGCTGACGCCCGGCGGGATCGCGGCGACCTTCTTGTCCGCCCCGGTCTCGCGGTCGCGCACGTACACGTCGAGGCTCCCCTCGACCGTGATGTAGAAGGTGTTGCCGCCCCAGTCGCCCTCGCGGATGACCTCCTCGCCCGAGTCGAACTCGTAGAGGTGGACGTACGGGCCGACCTTCTTGCCGTTGTAGTTCCGCCCGAAGGCGATGACTTCAAGGTCCAGCTCGTGCCGAAAGTGGCCGTCGTGGCGTTCGAGCAGGTCGGAGATGATGTCAACGCTGCGGATGGCTTCCAGGACGGTCTGGTGCTTCTTGATCTCTTTGGGCATGGGCCTCTACAAAGGCTTCTGAAACGAATGCTTCGGGAATGGAGACGACCGGCTAAAAAGAGTCGGCATTATAGCACCGGGCGGCGGGTCGGGGGGCAACAAAAGGTGGGTGCGGTAGGGCGAACGCATCTTAAATTTCTCAAGTAAGGGAGTTGTGGCATTCTCCTGAGAGTTTCGACTCGATGGAAAGGAGAACGCCCGATGAGTGAGCCGGTCTCCCTCTCGTTGTTTGACAGCTTAGGAGAAGTTCCTGACCCGCGCCGGGAGCGCACTAAACTCCACAGGTTGGTGGACATCCTGATCATCGCGG
>JBJMGP010000203.1:0-17972 GCA_045807865.1 Pyrinomonadaceae bacterium | reverse complement strand
CGTGCAGCAGCGAGCCGAACTCCAGCGACCGGAGCTGCTCGGCGTCCAGTCCTAACTCTCGGCCCAGTCGCAAGCTGAAGTTGACGACCCGCTCCGAGTGGCCGTGCGTCTCCGAGTCGCGCGTCTCAAGGGCCGTGACGAGCGCCTTGAGCGTCATGCGGTAGGCGCTCTCGCAGGAGCGCAGCGCGCCGTCCAGCTCTTCGGTCCGCTGCTCGATCATTTGTTCGAGGTAGGTCTCGTAGTCGCGCTTGGCCGCGAGCAGGCGCTGGTGTTCGAGCGCGCGCCTGACGGCGAACTGGATGTGTTCGAGGTCGAAGGGCTTGACGACGTAGTCGAAGGCGCCGGCGCGCAGGGCATCGACGGCGCTCTCAAGCTCCTGTGAGCCGCTCACCACGACGACGAGCGTGTCGGGTGAAAGCTCGCGCACGCGCTGGATCAGCTCCAGCCCGCTCATCCCGGGCATCGCGAGGTCGCTCAGGACGAGCTGGAACCCGCCCGATTCCAGGAGCCCGACCGCCTCCTCGCCCGAGCCGACGGCTTCGCACTCGTATTCCGCGCACAGCAGATCCGCCAGCACGCTCCGCACCGCCACGTCGTCGTCGGCGACGAGCAGACGCGCCGGGCACGCCTGCAAAGGCGCGCAACTCATTCTCATCGACATCCGACTCATCGGCGGAGACATTTGCATCCCTCTCATCGGCGGGCTCAGGCGAAACACTTCGGCCGGGGCGCAACCCGCCCGCGGTCGCCGGCCCGCACGCCGCGACGCCTGAGCTACAGCCTCAAACTGTCAGGGGGCTTTTTTAGGGCGTAGTCCTTCCGGCAACGGCCGTGCCAACCCCTCCGGGAAGGCAGAAGTAAGAAGGCAGAAGGCGAAAGATATCCGATAAAGGCCGCGCGGTTTTCATCAACGGACGTTGATGAAAACCGCGCGGTTATCCGTCTACACTTCTGCCTTTTGCCTTCTTACTTCTGCCTTTCTGAAAAGAGTTGCCGTGTAAATTGCAGCGGCGGGATTCACAGCCCTGCTGCACAATACCGCGTCCGGCACCGTACGGAGGGTGCATGTGGGTGCGGCTTTTTAAACTGCTCGGAGCGATGGCGAGCTTCTGCCATCGCTCCGGGTCGCGGCGGCTGTCGCCGTCCGGATCGGAAAATCTCCCTTTGTAATCAACGACTTTCGCCGGGCGGGCGGCTGTGCTTTGCCCTCGGGCAAGGCGCGCGAAACGGCTGTCTCCGCCGTTTAAGAGTGGGCGGCGGCCGGGGCGGTTCGGGGCAGATGAGGGTGGAACGGGGCTTGCTCAAATCCGTGCGCAGCCAGAATAGTCTGCGTGCCCCGTTGGAAAGCCCCAACAAGCATTTCTTGGAGTCCCCTTGTGCCAGATAACCGAGGAGGGTGAGGTGAGTTCTGGAAAGCACTGCCGTCTGCGCGGGTGGGTCTACACGGCCTGTGTGACGGCGGCGCTCTGCGTGTCTGCTGCGGCGCCCGTGGGCAGGGCGCATGGCGCGCACGAGGAGATGTCGAGGGCGAAGCTCTCGCCCGACCTGCTCGCGCTCGCCGAAGGCTCGCAGTCCGGCTCGGTCAACGTCATCGTCAGGCAGGAGGATTCGGGGCGGAAGACGGTGCTCGGCTCCGTCCTCAACCTCCTCGGCCTGGTCGACCTCGTCAAAGAGGTCGGCGGGCGGGTGACGCGAAATCTGGTGGGGCTCGGTGCGGTCTCGGCGCGCGTGCCGGCGAAGTCTCTGCTCGACCTGGCGGCGCGCCCGGGCGTCCGTTACATCTCGCCCGACCGCGCGCTCGGCGCGGCCGGTCACGTCGAGACGACGACGGGCACGGCGGGCGTCCGCACGCAGACGAACTACTCGCTGCTCGGGCTGATTCAGACGACGACCACGCTCGACGGCGCGGGCGTCGGCATCGCGGTCGTCGATTCGGGACTGGACGCGGGGCACGAGGTCTTCCGCGACTCGGCGGGCTTCAGCCGCGTCGCGGCAAGTGTGGACTTCACGGGCGAGGGTCGCACCGACGACCCCTACGGGCACGGGACGCACGTCGCCTCCATCGCCGCGGGATCGGGGAAGCCCTCGAACGACGCTTACGGCGGCGTGGCGCCGGCGGCAAAGATCATCAACCTGCGCGTGCTCAACTCTGAAGGGAAGGGGACGACCTCCTCTCTGCTCGCGGCGCTCGACTGGGTCTTGCAGAATCGCGCCCTCTACAAGATTCGCGTCGTCAACCTCTCTCTGGGCGCGCCGGCCGTGGACACGTACGGCAACGACCCGGCGTGCGAGGCCGTGCGCAGGCTGGCCGCCGCCGGAATAGTGGTCGTCGCGGCCGCGGGCAACGACGGCAAGGACGCGACGGGGCAGAAGGTCTACGGCGCCATCCACTCGCCGGGTGACGAGCCCTCGGCCGTCACCGTGGGCGCGGCCAACACCTTCGGGACGGACGGCCGTTCGGACGACCGGCTGACGAGCTACAGCTCGCGCGGCCCGACGCGCGGCTTCTGGACGGACGAGGCGGGCGCGCGTCACTACGACAATCTGATTAAGCCCGACCTCGTCGCGCCGGGCAACAAGATCGTCGGCGCGGCGGCTTTGAACAACGCGCTGCTGGCGGGGCACCCGGAGCTGAACGCGGACGCGAGCCAGCCCTCCTCGCGCCGGATGATGTACCTGTCGGGCACGTCGATGTCGGCGCCGGTCGCGGCGGGCGCGGCCGCGTTGATGTTGCAGGCCAACCCCAACCTGACCCCGAGTCTGGTCAAGGCGCTCCTGATGCTGACGGCGCAGCCCGTCTACGGCTACAACACGCTGGAGCAGGGCGCGGGTCTCCTGAACGTGGACGGGGCGCTGCGGCTGGCGCATCTCGTCCGCACGGACCTCTCGTCTTCGACGCCGCTCGGTGCACCTCTGCTCACCTCGGGCGCGCCCGTCCCGCAGAGCACCGTGGCGGGCGAGACGTTCTGGTGGTCGCAGGGGCTCCTGCTCAACCACACGTACGCGGCGGGGTCTGACCTCTACACGCTCTACCAGAAGGTCTACGCGCCGGGCGCGCAGTTGGGCTCGGGCGTCGCAGAGAGTGCGGGTGGGGCGCAGGCTTTGAACACGACGATGATGACGGGCGGCGTCACGCTCGGGCGCTGGCTTCTGTCGAGCGACGGCTCGACGCTGGCGGGCGGCACGCCCTTCATGGACGCGGACGCGCTGCTCGACGGGACGTTGGGCGGCGACGGCGTGCTGGCCGGTGATGGGACGCTGGCCGGCGATGGGACGCTGGCGGGCGATGGCGTGCTGGCCGGCGACGCGGACATACGGGCGCAGTCAACTCTGACGGAAGGGGACGAGACGCCGTGCATGAAGTGAGCGCTAACGGGTTGACGAAGGTATCGGATAACCGGATACTTTGTGAGCCCTTCTCACGAGGGATGAATCTCTCCCTAAGGTTGTCTGGAAATATCTCTATCAAAGTAAGCCCCGCCGGACTTGTCCGGCGCTTAAACCCCCGACAGGTAGTGACAGGTGCGGTCTAACTATCCCTCGCACCGAAGAGGCCCGCGGGCTTGCCGGTTCCCGTCTGTCGCATCCCGGCACGCACCGACTGGAGGGTGATCAAGGTGAAACAGGTTAGAACATACACGGCGGCGGCGCTCGTCTCTCTGCTCGCGCTGCTGTGCCTCTCCGGCCCGGGGCTTGCGCCCGGTGGCAAGAGCCGCGCCGGGCTGAAGGTCATGCGCGCGGTCTCTCCCGCCGCGGCCGAAACCTCCAAGGAGGACGAGCCCACCGACCGAGTCTCTCCAGACCTTTTGGAGTTGGCGCGCGACCCGGAGGCGGCGGGACGGCGCGTCCGCGTCATCGTGCAGGAGCGCGCGGGGCTCGACGCGCTGCTCGCCGCACGGCTCGGCCGCGAGGTCAAGACGCGGGGGCACTTCGACACTCTGGGCGCTCGCGTCGTCGAACTCCCGGCGCGGCTCGTCGAGCGCCTGTCCGAGCAGAAGGGCGTGCGCTTCATCTCACTCGACCGCGAGACGACGGGCTTCGGCCACGTCTCGCGCACCACGGGGGCGGACGACGTGCGCGAGACGGCGGGCACGAACGTCACCGGCCTCGACGGCACGGGCGTCGGCATCGCCGTCCTCGACTCGGGCATCGACGCCAGCCACACGGCCTTCCTCAACAATAAGAACGACGTGCGCGTCGTCTACAGCAAGGACTTCACGGGCGAGGGTCGCACCGACGACCCCTACGGGCACGGGACGCACGTCGCGGGAATCGTCGCCGGCAACGGGCGCATCTCGCGCGCCGAGTACATCGGCGTCGCGCCGAACGCGAACGTCATCAACCTGCGCGTCCTGAACTCGCAGGGCATGGGGCGCGTCTCCTACATCCTCGCGGGACTCGAATGGGTCTATCAGAACCGCGCGGCCTTCAACATCCGCGTCGTCAACATGAGCCTGGGCACGGCGGCCGTCGAGTCCTACAAGAACGACCCCGTCTGCAAGGCCGTGCGTAAGCTGGTGGACGCGGGCGTCGTCGTCGTCGCCGCCGCGGGCAACAACGGCAAGGACGCCGCCGGCCAGAAGGTCTACGGCGCCATCCACTCGCCCGGCAGCGAGCCCTCGGCCATCACGGTCGGCGCGGCCAACACCTTCGGCACCGACGAGCGTTCGGACGACGGCGTCGCCTCCTACAGCTCGCGCGGCCCGACGCGCGGCGGGTGGACGGACGAAGCGGGCGTGCGCCACCACGACAACCTGCTCAAGCCCGACCTCGTCGCCCCCGGCAACAAGATCGTGGACGCGGCGGCTGAAGATAACTACCTCATCACGAACCACCCGGAGCTGGACGCGGGCGTGAGCCGCGCGGACGCGCGCCGGATGATGTACCTGAACGGCACGTCGATGGCGACGCCCGCGGTGGCGGGCGCGGCGGCGCTGATCTTGCAGGCCAACCCGACGCTCACGCCGAACCTCGTCAAGACGATCTTGATGTACACGTCGCAGCAGCTACAGGGCGCGAACCTGCTCGAACAGGGCGCGGGCGAGCTGAACGTCGAGGGCGCCGTCCGCCTGGCGAAGCTCGTCCGCCGCGACCTCTCGGCTCTGACGCCGCTCGGCGCGCCCTTGCTCAACGGGAGCGCGCCCGTCCCGCAGACGACCATCGCGGGCGAAGCCTTCCCCTGGTCGCAGGGCATCATCATCAGGCAGGGCTACGCGAACGGCGTCGAGCTGATTACGAAGTACCAGAGGATTTACGGGCTCGGCGTCATCGCCTCCGACGCCTTGATAGTCGCCGACGGGGTGATCTCCACCGACCGCACGTTCCTGACCCTGGGCGTGATCGCCTCCGACAACATCCTCGTGAGCAGCGGGAAGGTGCTCGGCGACGGGACGGTCTTCCTCGGCTCCGGCGTCATTGCCACCGACCGCTTCGTCTTCAGCTCGGGCGTCATCGCCTCCGACCACACGGCCTTTGCCGACGGGGTCATCGCCACCGACGGCATCCTCGACGCCGACGCGGGGGTGCAGGCTTTGTCGGCGGCCACCAGCGGCGACGCCACGCGCGGCAAGCCGCCCGCGCCCGAGACGGGCGTGGATTGTCTGGACTGCCGATAAGACGCGCGCACCAGGGCGGCCCCCAAACCGCCGCGCGCCGGGAGTAAACGCCAACGTTAGGAGAAGGCGAGATGTCCCAGCAGAGGGAGTTGAAGCAGGCCGGCAGGTCGGTCGGCCGCCCGGAACCTTTTGAGCCGGCCCTTATGATTCACCCGCTGACCGAGAGCCACCCGGAGTCGGAGGTGCTGGATTTCCTTGCGGGCCGTCCCGCGCAGGCGGTCATCATGAGCGGGCTCATCCGCGACAACGGCTTCGAGAGCCCGTTCAACCGCGGCACCTTCCACGCGTGCCGCGACACGGCGGGGAGGCTCGAAGGGGTCGCGCTCGTCGGCCACGCCGTCTACGTCGCGGCCGAGACGCCGGCGGCGCTCAGGGAGTTCGCAAGGGTCGCGCAGGGGGAGCACAACGCACACGTCATCCTCGGCGAGCGGGAGCTGGTCAGTAACTTCTGGGAGCACTACGCGCCCGCGGGGCAGGCGCCGCGCGTCTTCTGCCGCGAGCTGCTCTTCGAGCAGCGCTGGCCCGTCCCGGCGCGCGAGCCCGTCGCGGGGCTGCGTCTCGCCACGCTCGAAGACCTGATGCTGGTGATGCCCGTCCACGCCGCGATGGCCTACGAGGAGAGCGGCGTCAACCCCATCGACGTAGACCTGCACGGCTTCCGCATGCGCTGCGCGCGCCGCATCGAGCACGGGCGCGTGTGGGTTCTGGTCGAGGACGGAAACCTCCTCTTCAAGGCCGACATCGCCTCGGACACGCCCGAGTGCGTCTACCTCGAAGGCGTCTACGTAGACCCGGCCGTGCGGCAGCAGGGCTACGGGCTGCGCTGCCTGTCGCAGCTCAACCGCAACCTGCTCGAACGCGCGAAGGTGGTCAGTGCGCTCGTCAACGAGCAGAACCTCGCGGCGCAGGCACTCTTCCAGAAGGCCGGCTACAAGCTGCGCGGCATCTACGATACGATCTACCTCGCACAGCGTCATTAGACCTTTTGCAGAAGTGCGGGCAGGTCCGTACCGGCCCGCGACGACTTTTGCAAAACTCTTCCCGGAGGCCGTCCGCCCATGACGACGCAGCGTTACGTCAAACCGTACATGTGGACTTTCATCGCCCTCGGCGCGGGCGTCGTCGCCTACTCGGCGGTTAACCTTCCGCTCCGACGGCTCGACCTGCAACTGTTGGCGCTCGCGGCCTTCACGCTCTTCGTCACCTCGCGCTTCTGCATCACCATCCCGCGCACGACCGGCAAGGTCTCTTTCTCCGACGGCCTCATCTTCATCGCGATGCTGCTCTACGGCGGCGAGGTGGCCGTCCTCCTCGGCGCGGCGGAGAGTTACCGGAGTTCGCGCTCCGGCCGGAAGCCGATCAGCATCATCACCAGCACCTTCAACGCGGCGATGATGGCCGTCTCGACGCTTCTGACCTACACGACGGTGCGGCTCCTCTACGGCGACGTGACGGCGCTCGCGCGGGGCGAGTTCTCGGCCGCCTTCGCCAGCGCGCTCTGCGTGATGGGGCTGGTGCAGTACGTCGCCAACACCGCCATCGTGGCGACGCACACCGCGCTCAAGGCGAACGAGCCGGTCTGGGTGACCTGGCGCAACCGTTACCTCTGGACTTCGATCACCTACTTCGGCGGCGCCTCGGCCGCCGGCATCACCGTCAAGCTGGTCTCGACCGCCGGCTTCTACGCGCTCGTCGCCGGCGGGCCCATCATCGTCATCATCTACCTGACCTACCGCACCTACCTCGACAACATCGAGGCGATGTCGGCCGCAGCCAAGGCCGAGGCCGCCGCCGAGGCGCGCGCCGAGGCCGCCGCCCAACAGGCCGAGCAGGCGCGCCGCCACGTCGAGGAGCTTTCGCACTACATCAGTGAGCAGGAGCGCATCCGCGAGCAGTACGCGCAGATCGAAAAGCTGTCCGCGCTGGGCGAGCTGGCCTCGGGCGTGGCGCACGACTTCAACAACACCCTGGCCGGCATCCTCGGCCGCGCGCAGCTCCTGCTCGGCACACAGGACTCGGAACGGATAGAGGCCGGGCTCAAGCTCATCATCAAGACGGCGAAGGACGGCGCCAAGACGATCAAGCGGATTCAGGACTTCGCACGCCAGCGGCGCGACCACGACTTCCAGCCCGTCTCCGTCGATCAGTTGCTGCTCGACGTGCGCGAGATCACGCGGCCGCGCTGGAAGAGCCGCGCCGAGAGCGAGGGCGTCCACATCAGTCTGGAACTCCAGCTCGGCTCGGACGAGGCGCGCGTGATGGGCGACGAGTCGGAGCTGCGCGAGGTGTTGGTCAACCTCGTCTTCAACGCCGTGGACGCGATGCCGCAGGGCGGAACGCTGACGCTCTCGTCGCGCGAGTCGGCGGGCGCGGTCGAGATCGCCGTGGCCGACACGGGGACGGGCATGGCCGAGGAGGTGCGCTCGCGCGTCTTCGACCCGTTCTTCACGACGAAGGGGAAGGCCGGGATGGGGCTCGGGCTCGCCGTCTCGTACGGCATCGTCCGCCGCCACGAGGGCAGCATCGAGGCCGAGTCCGAGCCGGGGCGCGG
The DNA here is from genome assembly GCA_045807865.1 of Pyrinomonadaceae bacterium. Taxonomy (GTDB): domain Bacteria; phylum Acidobacteriota; class Blastocatellia; order Pyrinomonadales; family Pyrinomonadaceae; genus QHXN01. The sequence continues at coordinate 9,806 of JBJMGP010000203.1, read as the reverse complement.
GACGGCCTTCCGCATCAAGCTGCCCGCGGCCAGAACCGACGCGAGGCAGGAGCCGGCCGCCGAGGCGCCGGCCATCGCGCTCGTCCCGCAGCGGCCGGGCTCGACGCGCATCCTCGTCGTGGACGACGAGGAGAACGTGCGCGAGCTGCTCGCGGACATACTTGAGAGCGAGGGCTATCAGGTCGAGCTGGCCGCGGGCGGGCGCGAGGCGCTGGACAAGTTCGGCGACGGCGCAGCCTTCGACGCGCTCTTCACAGACCTCGGGATGCAGGGCATGAGCGGGTGGGAGCTGGCGCACGCCGTGCGCGAGCTGGACGAGAAGATTCCTGTCGCCGTCATCACGGGCTGGGGCGAGGCCGTCGGTTCGAGCGAGCGGCTCGCCGCGCGGGTCGATTGGGTCATCGCCAAGCCCTTCGACACCGCGCAGATTCTCGCCATCGCCCGCGAGGTCGCGCGCCGCGGCGAGGCCGGCCGCCAGGGGATAGTCGCCGCCTGAAGTGCCGGGAGATTTAACACAGAGACACAGCTTCTTGAGTTATAGACCTCAAGCTGTGTCTCTGTGTTAAAGGCTCACTATAGCGGCTTGCGCTTGAGTGCGACCGCGGATGAGTCAGTACCGCCTGCGGGAGCGGGCGGGTAGCGCGCACGAGACCCGCCCGCTACCGCAGGCGGTACTGACTTGCCGCCTTCCGCACCAGTCGCATCCAAGTGCAAATCGCTCTAAAAGTCCCCCTCACCTGCACAACTTCCGGCCTGACCTGCACGACTTCCGACCTCACCGAAACGGTTTCCGACCTCACCAAAATCATTTCCGACCCGACCGAAAACGTTTCCGACTACGCTAAAACCGTTTCCGACCTCATCGAAACCATTTCCGACTTGACCGAAAACGTTTCCGACCTCATCGAAACGGTTTCCGACCCGACCAAAACAGTTTCCGACCACGTCAAAAACGTTTCCGACCTCATCGGAGCGGTTTCCGACCTGACCAGAAACATTTCCGGCGGCACCAAAAACGTTTCCCGCCGCGCCGGAATCGTTCCCCGCGGCGTCTGTACGACCGTGCGCGCTTTCGGGTGGGAGATTTTAGGCGTTCGGGGCCGGGGCGTCGCCGTCGGCGTCGGGCTTGTTGCCGTCGCCGTTCGCGCGGGCGGCGCCCGTGTCGAGGCCGTGGCGCTTAATCATGCGCTGGAGGGTTGTGCGGTCGATGCCGAGCAGACGCGCGGCGGCCTGCTTGTTGCCGCCCGTGTGCGCGAGCACGCGCGCGATGTGTCGCCCCTCAAGTTCGGAGAGCGAGAGGAGCGGCTCTGCGGCGGCGGCGGGGGCGGCCTCTTCCTGTCGCGCGGGTTCGTATGCTTGCAGCTCTCTCTCGTGCGCCGCGGCCGCCTCGCGCACGCGCTCGGGCAAATCCTCGGGCCGCACGAGCCGGTCGCAGAGCGCGACGGCGCGGATGATGGCGTTCTCAAGCTCGCGGATGTTACCCGGCCAGTCGTACGAGACGAGCGAGCGCACGGCGTCGCGCGAGAAGCTGACGATCTCGCCCCGGGGGCAGGCGCGCGCGGCGAAGTGGCGCGCCAGCGGCATGATGTCCTCGCGCCGCTCGCGCAGAGGGGGCAGGTGGAGCGTCACCGCGTTCAGGCGGTAGAAGAGGTCTTGCCGGAAGCGCCCCGCTTTCATCTCACCCTCCACGTCGCGGTTGGTCGCGGCGATGACGCGCGAGTTCACGCGGATGGTGTGGTTCGACCCGACCCGCCGAATCTCGGACTCCTGCAACGCGCGCAGGAGTTTGACCTGAAAGGCGGGCGTCGTCTCCGTGATCTCGTCGAGGAGGATGGTGCCGCCGTCGGCCTCTTGCAGCAGCCCGCGCCGGTCGCGCTCGGCGCCGGTGAAGGCCCCGCGGACGTGGCCGAACATCTCCGACTCGATCAGCTCGGACGGCACCGCCCCGCAGTTGACGGCGACGAACGGCCCCTCGGCGCGCGTGCTGCGCTGGTGGATGGCGCGCGCGACGACCTCCTTGCCCGTGCCCGACTCGCCCGTAACCAACACGGGCAGGTTCGTCGCGGCGACGCGGCCCACCATCTTCATCACCTCGACGAAGCCGGAGCTGACGCCGACCAGATTGATGTCGGAGGTGTAGACGGGCGTGGGCGGAAGTTCCCCGGTGGTGCCCGGCTGCTCGCGCTTCTCGAAGTCGCGCCGCACGTCCTGCGCGATGCGCAGTACGTCGGCGACCTCGAAGGGCTTCATGAGGTAGTCGTAGGCGCCGGAGCTGACGGCGTCGAGCGCCCCCGCCGCCGAGCCGTGGCCGGTCATCAGCACGATCTGCGCGTCGGGCTGCTCCTCGACGAAGCGGCGCAGGACGGCGTACCCTTCGGCCTCGTGCGAGTCGGAGAGTTTCACGTCGCAGAAGACGAGCTGCCAGCTCTCGCCTTCGCCGAGCAGCTCGAAGGCGCGCCCGGCCGAGTCGGCTTCGCAGACCTCCCACCCTTCGCCGCGCAGGACTTCGGCGACGTTGTCACGTACCAGTTCGTTGTCGTCTATGACGAGGGCTTTCATCTCGGTGAAGCGGCGCGGGCATTATAGTTCCGACCCCCGCATTTCTTGCAAGTCTGTTTGTCGCGCGCCGCGCGCGGGCTGTACGCGACCAGACAATATATTTGACTACGCCCGCCCGTATGAGTCGGCCGCGTCAGCGGCGTCTGAGTTTAGCCCGGCCTTTCAAGGCCGGGGCCACCGACAATTAAAATGAGCGCGTCGCGTGAGCGACGCCTGAATGCCGCGGGCCGGCTCAGGCGTCGCTCACGCGACGCGACCGCGTTTGCCTCAACCTTACCCGGCCTTGAAAGGCCGGGCTAAATTCAAACGCCGCTCCGCGGCGGTTGCGCGCGGGCGTAGTCGTGGGCTAAGGTCGCGCGTCCGTGTGAGGTCTTTATGGCTAACTGGGTCGTCCACAAGTTCGGCGGGACGAGCGTCGCCGACGCCGCTCGGTACCGAGCCGTCGCCGACATCCTGCTCGCGCGCCGGGAGCAGGGTGAGCGCGCGGCCGTCGTCGTCTCGGCGATGTCGGGCGTGACCGACGCGCTGCTCGCGCTCGTCGTGCGCGCCGCCGCGCGCGACGTGGGTTACGCGGAAAGGCTTCGGGCCTTACGGGCGCGCCACCTTGAGACGGCCGCCGCGCTCGGGCTCGACGCCGCGCGCGAGCGGGCTCTGGCCGAGACAATCGGGGCGGACTTCCGCGAGCTGGAAGAGGTCTTACGCGGCGTCTGGATCGCGCGGCTCCAGTCCGAGCACATCGCGGAGTTCGTCTCGGGCCACGGCGAGCTGTGGTCGGCGCGGTTCCTGAACGCGCTGCTGGAACAACTCGGCTGCCCTTCACAGTGGCTCGACGCGCGCGAGGTGCTCGTCGTCGAGTCGGATGCGCGCGGCGTCGCCGTCGATTGGGAGGTCTCGCGCGCGAAGCTCGGCCGCTGGCTCGAAGGGCGCGAGCCCGACCCGCTCGTCATCACCGGCTACGTCGCCTCGACGCGCGAGGGCGTGGCCACGACGCTCAAGCGCAACGGCAGCGACTACTCGGCCTCCATCTTCGCGGCGCTCCTCGAAGCCGCGGCGGTCACCATCTGGACGGACGTGGACGGCGTCTTGAGCGCAGACCCGCGCCGCGTCCCCGACGCGCTCGTCGTCCCCGCGCTCTCCTACGCCGAGGCGGCCGAGCTGGCCTACTTCGGCGCGAAGGTCATCCACCCGAACACGATGTCGCCGGTCATCGCCGACCGTATCCCCGTCCACATCAAGAACACCTTCAACCCTTCGGCCGAAGGGACGACCATCTCGGCGGAGTCGCGCGCGGGCCTTACCGTCAAGGGCTTCGCCACCGTCGAGGGCATGACGCTCGTCAACGTCGAGGGGACGGGGATGGTCGGCGTGCCCGGCATCGCCAACAAGCTCTTCGGGGCGCTGCGCGCCGAAGGCGTCTCGGTCGTCCTCATCTCGCAAGGTTCGAGCGAACACTCGATCTGCTTCGCCGTCCCCGGCGCGCAAGGGGCGCTGGCCAAAAGAACCGTCGAAGATGCCTTCATGTCCGAGATGCAGCGCGGGCAGATACAGACCGTGGGTTTGACGGAGGGCTGCTGCATCCTCGCCGCGGTCGGCGACGGCATGGTGGACGCGCCGGGCGTGGCGGGCAAGTTCTTCACCGCCCTCGGGCGCGCGGGCGTGAGCGTGCGCGCCATCGCCCAAGGCTCTTCGGAGCGGAACATCTCGGCCGTCATCGACGAGCGCGAGGCGACCCGCGCGCTGCGCAACGTCCACTCGGCCTTCTACCTCTCGCACCAGACGCTCTCGGTCGGCGTCGTCGGCACGGGCCTCATCGGCGGGACGTTCCTCGACCAGCTCGGCGCGCGGCTCGCGGAGCTGTGCGAGCGGCGCTCGATAGACGTGCGCGTGCGCGGCGTGATGCGCAGCCGGCGGATGTTACTTGACGACCGCGCGGTAGACCTGAGCAGCTGGAAGGAGGACTTGAACGGCAAGGGCACGGACGCCGACATCGAGCGCTTCGCCGAGCACGTCCTGGCCGAGCACCTCCCGCACGCCGTGCTCATCGACGCCACCTCGGACGCGGGCGTCGCCGCGCGCTACGCGGAGTGGCTCGACCGCGGCATCAACGTCGTCACGCCGAACAAGAAAGGGAACACTGGCACGCTCGCGCAGTACCGCGCCGTCCGCGAGGCCGCGCGCCGCCGCGGCCGCTACTTCCTCTACGAGACGAACGTCGGCGCGGGCCTGCCCGTCATCCACACGCTGCGCGACCTGCTCGACACGGGCGACGAAATCTTAAGAATCGAGGGCGTGCTCTCGGGCACGCTCTCCTACATCTTCAACACCTTCGACGGCGCGAAGCCCTTCTCGCAGGTCGTCCGCGAGGCCCACGCGCGCGGCTACACCGAGCCCGACCCGCGCGACGACCTCTCGGGCATGGACGTGGCGCGCAAGCTCGTCATCCTCGCGCGCGAGATGGGGATGGAGATCGAGCTGGAGGACGTGTTGGTCGAGAGTCTCGTCCCCGAAGACCTGCGCGCCGCTTCCGTCGAGGAGTACTTCGACAACCTGAGCAGACACGACGCGGCGGCGGGCGAGCGTCTGGACGCGGCGCGCGCGCGCGGCGAGGTGCTGCGCTACGTCGGGACGATTGAGCAGGACGGGCGCGTGTCGGCCTCGCTCCGCCCGTTCCCCTTCGCGCACCCATTCGCGGGCTTGAGCGAGAGCGACAACGTCGTCAGCTACCGCACGGCGCGCTACAACGTGCAGCCGATGATCGTGCGCGGCCCCGGCGCGGGGCCGGCGGTCACGGCCGCCGGCGTCTTCGCAGACCTTCTGCGCCTGGCGACCTTCCTGGGGGCGCCTTTATGAAGAGCGCCACGGCCTTCGCGCCCGCGACCGTCTCGAACGTCGCCGTCGGCTTCGACGCCCTCGGCTTCGCCGTCGAGGCCGCGGGCGACGAGGTGACCGTGACGTTGACCGAAGGTCACACCGTCCGCGTCGTCGAGGTCTCTGACACGACCGGCACTCTGCCCGACGGCGCCGTCCCGCTCGACCCACAGCAGAACACCGCGACCGTCGGCCTCCTCCGACTGCTCGAAGACCTGCGCCCCGGCTTCGGCTTCGACGTGGGCGTGCGCAAGGGCATCGCGCTCGGGTCGGGGATGGGCGGCTCGGCGGCCTCGGCCGTGGCGGCGCTCGTCGCGGCGAACTCGCTGCTCGAACGGCCGCTCCCGAAAGAGTCTCTGCTCGCGTACGCGCTCGCGGCCGAGGTCGTGGCGTGCGGCGCTTCGCACCCGGACAACGCCGCGCCCTCTCTGTTCGGCGGGCTCACGCTCATCGTCTCGACCGACCCGCTGCGTTGCGTGCGCCTCCCCGTGCCGCGCGGGCTCCTCGCCGTGCTCGTCCACCCGCACGTGCGTGTGGACACGCGCGACTCACGCGCCGTCCTCGGGCCGAGCGTCCCGCTCGCAGACCACGTCCGCCAGTCGGCCCGCCTCGCCGGCCTCGTCTCCGCCTGCTTCACCGGAGACATCGAGTTGATGCGGACTTGTCTCGAAGACATCGTCATCGAGCCGCAGCGCGCCGCGCTCATCCCCGGCTTCGCGCGCGTGAAGGCGGCCGCGCTCGAAGCGGGCGCACTCGGCGCCTCCATCTCCGGCTCCGGCCCGAGCGTCTTCGCGCTGGTAGATGATGAGGAGATTGCGCAACGCACGCGCGACGCGATGGTCAAAGAGTTCCGTTCGAGCGGTGTCGCAGAGGTTGACTCGTGGGTCTCGCCCGTCAGCCGTGAGGGCGCGAGGGTCATCCGATGAAGTACGTCAGCACGCGCGCGGCGGCGCCGCCGCTCGGTCTGTCCGAGGCGATACAGACCGGCCTCGCGCCCGACGGCGGGCTCTACGTGCCCGAGCGTTTCCCCGCGTTTGAGGTTGAAGACTTCGACGGGCTCGACTCGCTCTCAGACATCGCCGAGAAGTTCCTTGCTCCCTTCTTTGAAGGTGACGGGCTGTCAACGCACCTGCCCGACATCTGCCGCGAGGCTTTCAACTTTCCCGTCCCGCTCGTCGAGCTGGACGAGACGACCGCCCTGCTCGAACTCTTCCACGGCCCGACCGCGGCCTTTAAGGACGTGGGCGCGCGCTTTCTCGCCGCGTGCGTCTCGCGCCTGCCCGGCCGCAAGACTGTCTTAGTCGCGACCTCGGGCGACACGGGCGGCGCGGTCGCGGCGGCCTTTGCCGGGCGCGCGAACGTCGAGGTCGTCATCCTCTACCCCAAAGGTCTCGTCTCGCCGCGGCAGGAGAAGCAGTTGACCTGCTGGGGCGCGGGCGTGCGCGCCTTCGCCGTGCGCGGCGACTTCGACGACTGCCAGCGCATCGTCAAGGCGGCCTTCGCCGACCGCGAGCTGAATCGCGCGCGCGCGCTGCTCTCGGCCAACAGCATCAACCTCGGGCGTCTGCTGCCGCAGGCCGCGTACCACGCTGCGGCGAGCCTGTGGTACCAGCGCCGCCGCGGGGTGAGCGCCGGGTTCGTCGTCCCGACCGGGAACCTCGGCAACGCCGTCGCGGCCTTCTGGGCGCGTGCGGCGGGGCTGCCCGTGCGCGAGATCGCGCTCGCGACGAACGCTAACCGCGCCGTGCCCGACTATTTCTCTTCGGGCTCGTGGGCCGCGCGCCCGACGGTGCGCACGCTCGCCAACGCGATGGACGTGGGGAACCCGAGCAACGTCGAGCGGCTCTTTCACCTCCACCCGGACTTTGACGAACTCAGAAGCTTCGCGCACGCCTTCACCGTCTCCGACGCAGAGATCGAGCGCACCATCTCCGAGGGCGCGGCGCGCGGCCACGTCTTCGATCCGCACACCGCGGCGGCCGTCCGCGTGCGCGCACTGCTCGCGACGCCGCACTGGGTCGTCGTCGCGACGGCGCACCCGGCCAAGTTCGAGTCGATAGTCGAGCCGCTGGTGGGGAGGGAAGTGGAGACGCCGCCCGCGTTGGCTGAACTGCTCGACAAGGAGTCGGCGTGTGAGGAGATCGAGCCGTCGCTCGAATCGCTCGTCAGCGCGGCGTTCGGTTAGCAGGAGCAATTCAACACAGAGACACGGAGACACAGAGACACAGCTTGAAGAGGATTACTCAACCGGCCGTGTCTCCGTGTCTCCGTGTCTCTGTGTCTAGCGCCTCTGACGCAGCGCTCAAGTGAGATTGATTAGACCTTCACCTCCAACGGCTCCTCACTTTTCTCCAACGCGCGGGCGGCGAGCGCGACGCGCTTCTCGTAGGTCTCGCGGACGAGCGCCACGTCTTCGAGGAAGTGCGGCAATTCCCTCAGCGTGAGCGCCTGCGGCCCGTCCACGAGCGCGCGGGCGGGGTCGGGGTGGAAGTCCACGAGGATCATGTTGGCGCCGGCGATGACGCCCTGCGCGGTGACGTGGAGGATGTCGAGCAGGCGGTCGGGCGCGTGGGTGCGCGCGCCGACCGAGTGCGAGGGGTCGATGCAGACCGGCATCCGCGTCAGGCGCTTGACGACGGGCACGTGCGCGAAGTCCACGAAGTTGCGGTGCGGGTCGCCGATGCTCGTCTTCATCCCGCGCAGGCCGAAGACGACCTTGCGGTTGCCCTCGCTCGCCAGGTACTCGGCCGCGTTCAGCGACTCGTCGAGCGTGATGCCGAAGCCGCGCTTGATGAGGACGGGAAAGTCGCGCTGGCGGCCGACGAACTTCAAGAGCTCGAAGTTCTGCGTGTTGCGCGTGCCGATCTGAAGCATGACGCCGGCCGGGCTCGCCGTCTCTTCGAGCGCCCCGCGGATCTCGTCGATGTGCGACTCGTGCGTCACCTCCATCGCGATGACCTTGATGCCGTACTTGCCCGCCAGCTCGAAGACGTAAGGGAGGCACGCGCGCCCGTGGCCCTGGAACGAGTAGGGCGAGGTGCGCGGCTTGTACGCGCCCATCCGCGTGCAGACCTGCCCGTGCTCTCTGAGCGCCTTCATCATCTGCTCGACGTGCTCGCGCGTGTCCACGGCGCAGAGGCCCGCGAAGACGTTGAGCGTGTCCTGGCCGAAGCGGACGCCGTTGTACTCGAAGAAGGTCGGGCGGTCGTCGTCCTTGTGCCGGCCGACGACGCGGTACTCCTCCGAGACGCGGACGACGTGGTCTACGCCGGGCAGCGCCCGCATGTCTTCGAGCGAGAGCGCGGCCGTGTTGCCGATGAGATAGACCTCGGTCAGAGACTTCTCCGCGCCCTGCTCGTGGTGCACGCGCAGCTCGATGTTGGGGAGGCGCGAGAGGTGAGCCATCAACTGTTGGTACCTCTCGCCGCCCGCGGCGACTTTCGGGTCGAGGATTAGAATCATGTCTTTGACCGCCTTCAGCATGTGGGTTAACTCGGCCTGACCCGGCCGAACAGAGCGCGCGCCGCGGCGAGTCCTTCGCCCCGGCGCGCGCCTTCAGGGTCTACACACGTTTGTCTTGAGTGCCCGCGCAGGCCGTCGCGCGCGGCCGCGAGTTTCGTGATGAGAGAGTCGAGTGCGTCGGCGACTTCCGAGGGGTTCGTGGCGAGGATGTCCTGCCAGATGCCCCAGGGGCTCGCCGCCAGCCGCGTCATGTCGCGGTAGCCGGGGCCTGCGAGCGCGGAGAGTTCAAGCTCATCCACGCCTTCGTCGGCGGTCGCCGCCAGCGCGCACGAGACGAGCTGAGGCAGGTGGCTCAAACGCGCCAGTGCGCGGTCGTGCTCCTGTGCCGGCATCACCCGCACGCGCGCGCCTAAAGCGCCGAGCGTCTCTACGAGCGCGGCGAGCGCCGAAGGGTCGCTCCCGTCTTCGGGCGGCGTCAGGACGTAGGGCGCGCCCTCGAAGAGGTCTGCGCGCGCGTGCGCAGGGCCGCGGAGGTGGCTGCCGGCGACCGGGTGCCCGCCGACGAAGCGCCACGCTTTCTCTGTCTGCGAACGCGCCGCGCGGCAGACTTCCGTCTTCGTGCTCCCGGCGTCGGTCACGACCGCGCCCGGCTTCACGTGCGGCGCGCCCGCGCGGAGGAACTCCACGATCTGCCCGACGGGCGTCGCCACGTAGACGAGGTCTGAACTGGAGACGCCGCCTCCTTTGAAGGCTTCGTCCGGCTCGTCAATGACGCGGAGGCTCAGGGCCTCTTCGAGCACGGAGGGGTCTGCGTCCCAACCCGCGACGGACGCACAGGCGCCCGCCTCCCTGAGCGCGAGCGCGAACGACGCGCCGACCAGCCCGCACCCGACCACCGTCACCCTGTCCCAACGCTT
>JBJMGP010000202.1:0-8526 GCA_045807865.1 Pyrinomonadaceae bacterium | reverse complement strand
GGGTGTCGGGAGTCATAAGTCATAAGGCTCCGCTTGAGCTGGTTGAGGATGACAAGCGGACGGTTCGTGCGACAAAAGTTCTTCTTCTGACTTCTGACTCCCGACTCCTGAATACTTGAGGTCTTCGATGTCCAACCCGACGAAGCGGCCCGAGGTGGTCGTCATCACGGGCGCGGGCGCGGGCGTGGGGCGCGCGACCGTCCGGGAGTTCGCGCGGCGCGGCGCGCACGTGGCGCTCATCGCCCGCGGCCTTGACGGGCTCGAAGGCGCGCGGCGCGAGGTCGAGCAGATGGGCGGGCGCGCGCTCGTACTGCCGCTCGACGTGGCGGACGCCGGCGCCGTCGAGCAGGCGGCCGAAGCGACCGAGCGGGAGCTGGGGCCGATAGACGTGTGGGTCAACAACGCGATGCTCTCGGTCTTCTCGCCGGTGTTGAAGATGAGGCCCGAGGAGTACAAGCGCGTGACCGAGGTGACCTACCTCGGCTACGTCTACGGGACGCTGGCGGCTTTGAAAAGAATGCAGCCGCGCGACCGCGGCTGCATCGTGCAGGTCGGCTCGGCCCTCGCCTATCGCGGCATTCCCTTGCAGTCGGCCTACTGCGCGGCGAAGCACGCCGTCCAGGGGTTCATGGACTCTCTGCACGCCGAACTGATCCACGACAAGTCGAACGTGCGCGTGACGATGGTGCAACTCCCGGCGGTCAACACGCCGCAGTTCGACTGGGTCAAGTCGCGCCTGCCGAACGAGCCGCAGCCCGTGGGGCCGATCTTCCAGCCGGAGGTCGCGGCGCGCGCCGTCTACTGGGCCGCGCACAACGAGCGGCGCGAACTGTACGTCGGCTGGCCGACGGTCAAGGCCATCGCCGGCGACAAGCTCGCGCCCGAGTTCGCCGACTGGTACGTCGCGCGCAACGCCTACGAAGAGCAGCAGACGGATGAGCCCGTCGCACCCGGCCGCCGCGACAACCTCTGGGAGCCCTTGCCCGGCGACCACGGCGCGCACGGCCGCTTCGACGCACGCGCCTCGGACACGAGCGCGCAGCTCTGGGCGACGACGCACCGCGGCCTCTTCGCGCTCGCGGGCGTCGGCGCACTCCTCGGCGCCGCGGCCGCCAAGCTCCTGCTCGACGCACGCGCGCGCCGCTTCAACGACACACAGCTCGAACGCTTCCGCGAAAGCGGAGTGATGTGATTGGTAGCTGTTAGCTGTTAGCCTGTTAGCTGTTGGCTGTCGGCTTCAGGGTTCCACCGCAGCACGTTCGGCTAAAAGCTAACAGCTAACAGCTAAAAGCTAACAGCTCTAAAGGAGGTGGGGATGGCAACTAAGAAGGGCAGAGGCGTGCTCGACACCGCGCGCCGGGTCGTGAGCGAGGTGGTGGACACGGCGGCGCGTGTCGTCGGGCAGGCCGGCGAGACGGCGGCGGGTCTGGCGAACTCCGCGATGGACACGGCCGCCGACGCGGTCGCGAACGTCAGCCCGACCGCCGGCGAGCTTGTGCGCCCGGAGCCCTCGACTAAACGCGCCATAGAAGAGACCGCGCGCCGGAACACGCGGCGCGCGCGCACGCAGGCCGAAGCCGCGCAGGAAGCGGGCGGGGCCGTCGCAGACGCCGCCGAAGAGTTGGGCGAAGCCGCCTCCGACGCCGCACGCCGCGCGCGGAAGTCTGCGGGCAAGGCCGTCCGCGGCGCTTCGAAGTCTGCCGGCGCGGCGGCGCGGAGTGCGAAGAAGTCTGCCCGCAAGGTCGCACGTCAGGCTTCGAAGGCCGCGGCCAGGGTCGCGCGCAAGGCGTCGAAGGGTTCCCCCGGACGTTCCGCTGCCGGGAAGAGTTCGGGCAAGAAGTCTTCAAGCAAAAAGTCTTCGAGCAAGAAGTCTTCGGGCAGGAAGGGGCGCAAAGGCTGAGGCGGATGAGGCGGGCGCTGTTGGCAGTCTGTGTCGCGTGGGCCGTCTGCGCACACGCGCGGCCCGCGTGCGATCACGTCATGGCGCAGAACGCCAGAGAAGCCCCGCGGCCCCGCGCGCGCGACATCGGCCTGCGCGTCGGCGTGCTGCCCGCGGGCAGGCTCGACGCCATCACGGACGTTGAAGGCGTGCGGGTCGGGCACTCGACTTTGATTAAAGGCGAGGACGTGCGGACGGGCGTGACGGCGATTCTTCCTCACGCGGGGAATCTGTTTCGGGAGAAGGTGCCGGCGGCGGTCTTCGTCGGCAACGGGTTCGGGAAGCTGTCGGGCTCGACGCAGGTCGAGGAGTTGGGCGAGCTTGAGACGCCGATCCTTCTGACGAACACACTCAACGTTCCGCGCGTGGCCGACGCGCTGGTCGAGTGGATGCTCGGGCTGCCGGGCAACGAGGATGTCCGCAGCGTCAACCCTTTGGTCGCCGAGACGAACGACGGGCAGCTCAACGACATCCGCGGACGCCACGTCGGGCGCGAGGAGGTCTACGCGGCTTTGAAGTCGGCGAAGGGCGGCGAGGTCGAGGAGGGCTCGGTCGGGGCGGGCACGGGCACCGTCGCCTTCGGCTTCAAGGGGGGCATCGGCACGGCCTCGCGCGTCGTCCCCGTTAAGTACGGCGGCTACACGGTCGGCGTGCTCGTCCAGACGAACTACGGCGGCGTCCTCACGATGAACGGCGCGCCGGTCGGGCGCGAGCTGGGGCGTTACTACCTCAAAGAAGAGCTTGAGCCCGCGCGCAGGAGTGGACAGAAGGGCGCGCGGCCGTCCTCCTCTTTAGACGACGACCGCGCCGACGGCTCCTGCATCGTCGTCATCGCCACCGACGCGCCGCTCGACGCGCGCAACCTGCGGCGCCTCGCCGCGCGCGCAATGCTGGGGCTGGCGCGCACCGGGTCTCCTTCGACGAACGGCAGCGGCGACTACTGTATCGCCTTCAGCACCGCGCCGCAGAACCGAATCAGACACGGCGACACCTCCCTCCGCCGCGTCGAGCTGCTCCCCAACGACTCGATGTCTCCGCTCTTCCTCGCCTGCGTCGAGGCGACCGAGGAGGCCGCCTACAACTCCCTGCTGCGCGCCACGACCGTCACGGGCCGCGGCGGCGCGCGCGTCGAAGCCCTGCCGATTGATGAAACAATCAAGATACTGAAGAAGTATAAAGCGATCCAGGGAGGACCTTGATGGAAGATGACGACGAGAGGGTTGCGCGCGGCGCGGGCGGGACGAGCGGGGGCGTCGGCGAGTTCCTGCTGGGCCTGGGGATGAGCGTCGCCGGGGCTTACCTGCTGACGCAGCGCGTGACGGTGACGAGCGGCTACTGGACGCTGTGGGGCTACAACGCCTTCGGCCTCTCTCTGCTGCCGCTCCTCTTCGGCATCGGCCTCCTCTTCTTCAACGGCCGTTCCGTCGCGGGCTGGCTGCTCACCTTCGCCGGCGTCGTCATCATCTTCGTCGGCATCATCAGTAACCTCGGCGTCTACTTCCAGCCGACCAGCCTCTTCAACACCCTCGTCATGCTCGTCCTTCTCGCCGGCGGCATCGGCCTCGTCGCACGCTCCTTAAGGCCGCACATGTGACTACAGGGAAGCAAGTTCAACACAGAGACACGGCTTCAGGCTTATAGCGTGTCTCAGTGTCTCCGTGTTGAAAGCTCTCGCGTTATGGCTTTTCGCGTTTGACGGCGTGGGGGTTGGCGGAGCGCTCGCCGCGTTTGCGGGTGGACTTGCGGCGCTGTCTGACTTCGCCCGCGTGGTCTACGGAGCGGACGGGTTGGAGGTCTTCGGCGTCGCCGTCGGGGTCTACGAGGCGCGTCTCGATGTGCTCGTCGGCGATGGTCTCGTCGGTCATCACCGTCGGGTCGTCGGGGTGGTGTGTGCCGGCCGCTTCGGTGACCCCGGCGAGGGCGCGCTGGCGGCGGAAGTGCTCGAAGATGTCCCCGGCGGTCTTGCCGCCGACGAAGGGCGAGAGCTGTTCGACCGTGGCCTCGGCGACCTTCTGGATGGAGCCGAGGTTGCGCAGCAGGCGGTTCTTCCGCTTCTCGCCGACGCCGGGGATGGCCGTCAGCTCCGAGGTGAAGTCGCGCAGCTCTCTGCGCTTGCGGTGGTAGGTGACGGCCGTGCGGTGCGTCTCGTCGCGGATCAATTGGATGAGGCGCAGGACGGGCGAGTGCGAGTCGAGGTAGATGGGCGCATCCTCGCGCCCCTTCATCAAAAGGTGCGAGACCTCGTTGTGGCGGCGCGGCGGCTTGACGACGCCGATCATCGGGAGGGCTTCGAGGTCGAGCTCGCGCATCGCCGAGGCGGCCGCCGAGAGCTGCCCCTTGCCGCCGTCGATCATGACGAGGTCGGGCAGAGGGTTCCCTTCGTCGAGTTGCCGTCGATACCTTCGGAAGACGGCCTCGCGCATCGAGGCCGGGTCGTTCGAGCCCTCCACGGTCTTGATCCTGAACTTGCGGTACTCCTGCCGGTTCATCTTCCCGTTCTCGCAGACGACCATCGCGGCGACATTCTCGGAGCCCGAGATGTTCGACACGTCGAACGACTCGATGCGCGCGGGGAAGCGCGGCAGCTCAAGCACCTCCTGCAACTCTTCGAGCACGCGCTCCATGTCGGGCTTCAGGACGCGGAACCTCTGCTCGAAGGCGATGAGCGCGTTCTTCTCGACCAGCTCGATCATCTCGCGCTTCTGTCCGCGCTGCGGGTCGAGGATGCGCACGCGCCTTCCCTTGCGCTCGGTCAGGGCCTTCTCCAGAAGCTCGCGGTCTTCGAAATCGACGGGGACGTGGATCTCGCGCGGCACGTAGTCGGTCGAGTAGTACTGCGTGAGCACGTCGGAGAGGAACGAGGCCGCGTCGAACGTGTCGTCTTCGACCAGGTCTTCCCAGAAGAACTCGCGGCGGCCGACGATCTTGCCCTCGCGCATGGTGAAGAGCTGGAGGGCGAGCCGCGGCCCCTCGCGGTGGAAGCCGAAGATGTCCACGTCGAGGTCCTGCGTGTGCGCCATCTTCTGCTGCTCGGAGACGGCGAGCACGGTCTTGCGCAGGTCGCGGTACTTCGCCGCCATCTCGAAGCGCATCTCGTCGGAGGCCTGCGTCATCCGCCGCTCGTACTCGTCGGCCAGCTCGCGGTTCTTGCCTTCGAGGAACATCCGCACGTCGCGCACGGCCTCGGCGTACTCGTCGGGCTTGCAGAGGTCTTTGACGCAGGGGCCGAGGCAGCGCTTGATGTGGTATTCGAGGCAGGGGCGCGGGAGGCGGCCGTCGATCTCGATGTCGCAGGTGCGGAGCTGGAAGGTGCGGTTGATGAGGTCGATGGTGCGGCGCGCGAGCGCGGCCGGCAGGTACGGCCCGAAGTAGAGCGAGCCGTCGCGCTGGATGCGCCGCGTAATCATCACGCGCGGGAAGGGCTCGTTGATGGTGAGCTTGAGGTGCGGGTACTGCTTGTCGTCTTTGAGGAGCACGTTGTAGCGCGGCTTGTGCTGCTTGATGAGGTTCGACTCCAGGACGAGCGCCTCGACCTCCGTGTCGGTCACGATGAATTCGAGGTCGCGGATGCGCTTGACCAGCTCGCGCGTCTTGAGGTCGTGCCCGCGCCCCGACTGGAAGTAGGAGCGGACGCGGTTGCGCAGGTTCTTCGCCTTGCCGACGTAGATGATCTTCCCCCCGGCGTCCTTGTGCAGGTAGACGCCCGGGGCGGTGGGCAGGTTCTTCAGTTTCTCTTCCAGGGTCAAGGGCATCACCCGCTGGCTCGCACGTCGACGTTGAATGTTTGCCGACAGTTTAGCGCACGCCCTGCGGGCGCGTGAACCGTAAACCGTGACGAGGGCGTAAACCGTGAACCGGAAACCGTGACCGGAGGAAGTCAATTCCTTCCGGTCACGGTTTACGGTTTACGGTTCACGGTGTTTATAATCACGCCCCGTGCGATTCCCCTTCGAGCCCCCGCCCGCCAGAGAGTTCGACGCCGTCGGCTTCGGACTGAACGCCGTGGACTACCTCGTCGTCGTCCCGCACTATCCTGCTTATGACACGAAAGTTCGTTTAGTCGAGCACGAGCGCGGCGCGGGCGGCGAGACGGCGAGCGCGATGACGGGGTTGCGGAGGCTCGGGATGCGGACGGCCTACGCCGGGCGCTTCGGCTCGGACGACGCCGGACGCTTCGGCTTCGAGGCGCTGCGCGCGGAGGGCGTGGACGTGGAGTTCGCGGAGGTCGTCGAAGGCGCCGCCAACCAGATCGCCTACATCCTCATCGACGAGCGCACCGGCGAGCGCACGGTCATCTGGGACAGGGACGCGCGCCTCTCCTACAGGGAGGAGGAGGCGCCGCCCGGCTTCGGCGCGAGGGGGCGCGTGCTCCACATGGACGGGCACGACACGCGCGCCCGCGCCCGCGTCGCGCGGGAGGCGCGCGCGGCCGGCACCGTCGTCTCGCTCGACATCGACAACGTCTACGAGGGGCTCGCAGAACTCCTGCCGCACGTGGACGTGCTCGTCTCCTCGCACGAGTTCCCGCGCCGGCTCACGGGCATCGACGACGGGCACGCCGCGCTCGTCGAGATGAAATCGAGACTGAGACCCGAGGCGGTCGTCGGGATGACTCTGGGCGAGCGCGGCGCGGTCGTCTACCACGGCGGCGTCTTCGTCGAGTCGCCGGCCTTCGCCGTGCCCGGCGGCTGCCACGACACGACCGGCGCGGGCGACGCCTTCCACGCCGGCTTCATCTACGGCATGCTGCGCGGCGAGGAGATCGAAGGCTGCCTGCGCACGGGCTGTGCCGTCGCCGCGCTCAAGTGCCGCGCGCTGGGCGCGCGCACGGCGCTGCCGACCGGCCCCGAACTCGTAGACCTGCTCGCGCACGGCGTCCCGCTGCAAGGTCATTCCTAATGAAAAGAAGTAGCCAGTAGAAAGGCGTTCGTCAGGCGAACCATGCCGTTCCTCCTTCAACGTCCGACAAGCGGAGCCTACTGACTACTGGCTACTGACTACTGACTACTGATATATTTTGAAACCGGCGCCCGCCCCGGCGTCGTACAGCGTTGGCGGAAAGCTCGCGGAAAAAGAGGGAAGCCGGAGCTGTTCCGCGCCCTCCCCGGTTAGTCAGCTCGCGGAAACACAGTCTCGGATGGACAGACGACGGATTCTCATCGTTGAAGGGAACGCCGAACTCCGCACCGTCCTGGCCGAAGCGCTTTCGAGTCTCGGCCACGAGGTCGTGACGGCCGCCGACCGCGCCGAGGCCGTCGAGCGCGACGACCTCGAAGACTTCGACCTCATCATCTCCGACCTCGCCGAGTACTCCGACTCCGGCGTCCAGATCGTCTCCGAGCTGAAGCGCAAGCGCCTCTTCGTCCCCGTCGTCGTCTCCTCCGAAGAGACGCAGCACGCGGGCATCGTCAAGGCCTTCAAGCTCGGCGCGGCCAACTTCCTGCGCAAGCCCTACGACAAGGACGAGCTCTCGCAGATCGTCGAGAAGACGCTCGGCTACAAGCTCCGCTTCGTCGAAGACCTGAAGGTCCTGCCCTACGTCCGCGAGCACATCGAGTTCGAGCTGCCGAGCGACATCTCTTTGATGAACGGCGTGCTCCACTACCTCCTGGAGCGCGTCGCCGCGCTCGGGGTGATTAAGCCCGACCGCTCGAACCTCCTCATCGCTTTGGACGAGGCGTTCGTCAACGCCGTCAAGCACGGCAACAAGCATGACCTCGGCAAGCTCGTCCGCATTACCGCCGACCTCTCGCCCAAGGAGGCGCGCTTCACCATCGAGGACGAGGGCGAGGGCTTCAGCGTCGCGGACATCCCCGACCCGCGCGACCCGGAGAACCTCTTCAAGGCGTCGGGGCGCGGCGTGCTCCTCATCTACAACATCATGGACGAGGTCGCCTACAACGAGCGCGGCAACCGCCTGACGATGGTCAAGCGCCCCGACTCCTCGCTCGAACACGACCTCATCGAGTCTTTGACGCCGGACGAGAAACCCGCCGAGAAGAACTGACGCCCCGTGCCCGAACAGACCCAGGACGCCGACCGCACGACCCGACACACGCCTTGACACGCAAGCTCCGCACGCCGCTCTTCTTCCTCGCCGCCTTCGCCGCGCTCCTGCTGCTCCACCTGACGCTGCTGGACCTGCCCTACTACTGGGATGAGGCCGGCTACTTCATCCCGGCCGCACGCGACATTTACGCCGACGGCTCTTTCATCCCGCACTCGACGCTCTCGAACGCGCACCCGCCGCTCGTGATGACCTGGATCGCGCTCGCGTGGAAGCTGCTCGGCTTTCACATCTGGGTCGCGCGCGCGGCGATGGCGGGGGTGGCGGCGCTGACGCTGACGGGCGTCTACGCCCTCGCCGAGCGCGTGGCGAACCGGCGCGTGGCGCTGGCGACCGCCGTCTGCACCGCACTCTATCCAGTCTTCTTCGCACAGAGCACGCTCGCACACCTCGACATGATGGTGGCGGCGCTGACGATGTGGGCGCTCGTCTACTACCTCCCGCCGCGCGATGCAGCAGCGCCGTTGCGGGGCGACGCAACGCCGTCGCAAGGCGACGATACGTCGTTGCGGCGCCCCCC
>JBJMGP010000201.1:0-3703 GCA_045807865.1 Pyrinomonadaceae bacterium | reverse complement strand
CTCTTCACGGGCCCCGTCGGGGTGGGGAAGACGCACCTCGCGGCGGCGATTCTCCGCGGCCTTGCGGAGAAGGGCGTGCCCTGCCTCTTCTACGAGTTCGGTGCGCTGCTCAAGGAGATCCAAAATTCCTACAACCCCGTCTCGCAGGCGTCGGAGTCGGGAGTGCTCGCGCCCGTCTACGAGACTGAGGTGCTGGTCTTAGACGAGCTCGGCGCGTCGAAGCCGACCGACTGGGTTCGTGATACGATACGGCAGGTCATCGGCACGCGCTATAATGAGCGGAAGCTCACGATCTTTACCACCAACTACACGGACGCGCGCCGGCGGCCTTCGGAGGAGACGCTGGAGGACCGCGTCGGGGTGCGACTCCGCAGCCGCCTCTACGAGATGTGCAGAACGGTTATCATCGAGGGCGAGGATTACCGGCGCAGGCTCGCCGCGCTGGTGTGAGGGGAAACATGATCACCAAGTCTCGATCCGCGAAACTGGCGTCGAAAGATTTGTCGCTCGACGAGGCCGCGATCGCCCTGCTCCGGGCCGTCGACCAGGGCGTGCGGGTCTTCACGCCGTCCGGCGAGACGCCCGAGGCGCTCGCAGACTTCGAGCAGTCCGTCAGGCTGCTCAGGATGATGGAGAGCCGGCGTTACGTCGAGGCGATCTGCAGCCTCAACGTACTGGCCGCCAGCGGCGGCGAGAGCCGGGTCGACAGGGCGCGGCTGAGCGGCGGGTTGACGGATAAGGGGCGGGCCGTGCTCGCCTACTACGACGGGGAAGCGCCGGGTTACTTGAACTCCCAAACCGCTTAGCCGGGGGAGCGCCTGATAACACTGTCTCCGCCGCCCGCCAGAGGTAGTACCGCTCCGGCCGGCTATGGCCGGGGCGGCCCCGGGAATTAGAGTATGGCCGGCGTGCCAGCCTCACGGAGCCTGGCTTCGGCCCGTTCGATCATTGATTCCGCCTCCGCGTTCCCGTCGCGCAGGCCCCGCGCCCGGTAACAGGGCCGGCAGGCCACAAGGTCCATCTCTTTACGCCCCCGACACAGGGGGCAGACCGTGCTCGCTCTGACGTGCGAGTAGTCCATACTCGGAAATCACCTTCGGTGGTTAACCAATCCCTCCGTCTCACTCGTGTCAGGATCCGACCCGGTAGCGCATCTCGCGCCGGACCTTCGTCACCTCTTCGAGCGTTGGGCCGGAGAGCGTGGCGTACCACTCGGCGACGGCGAGTGATCTGAGCGGGAGGTCGAGGAAGGCCGCGTCGTCGATGCCCCACCCCTGCCTGCTGACGTAGTCCGCGCCTTTGTTCTCGCGGGCGCAGCACGAGACTTCTTCGTTGAGGCTGTAGCTGCACCAGTCGGTCTTCCCGCAGACGCGGCAGGGGCGTCCCCTTTTGACGTGCTTGTAGATGCGGGGCCCGTCGAATGATTCAAACCGGGGCCTTCCCGCGCGCTCCTTTCTCTCCGCCAGGGCTGAAGACATTACGGGTCGGGCTCCATTCGCCGGTAGGCTCCTCGCGTGCGCGCCGCCTTTTCTTTTCGGCGACGGCCGCGAGTCGCGATCATACGTGTGCAGTTCGCGGGCCGGCGGTCAGCATTTACTCCAGCCGCATGATTCGCAGTAGCTGCACCCCGAAGCGCGCTTCAGGTCGCCGGAGCAGTCGGGGCAGACGCCGGCGTGGCGAGCGGCGGGTGCTGCGCCGGCGGAGTCGCGCGGGGCGGGGAAGTCTTCCGACGCCTTGGCCGTGTCCGGCTTGTTTTCGAGCCGCCGCTGCTGAATCATCAGGCACTCCGCGATGGCCTGTTCGGGGCTGGTCAGGAGGCGCTCGTTGAACCACGCCGAGTGCGTCCCCGTAGTGGTGTCGAAGACGCGGACGACCTCCCTGACGTTGAACCCGCCTCTCAGCATTTTCGACGCCAGCTTGCCGACGCTGGAGCTGATCGGGCCGGTGACGAAGACTTCAAGGATGTCCCGGTCGTCATGGTTCACTGTCACGTAGAGGTTCTGGCCGTCGAACGGGATCTGCCATGTCGAGCCCTTCAACTCTTTGGGGCGGTCAACGCGGTCGGGAGAGCGGTCGAGGGCGGTGGGCGTTTCGGCGGGCGGGCGCTCGTCGAAGGCGGGCGGCTCGTCCTGAGTGGTCTTGACCGCCGACAGGACTTGTGACTCCCTTGAGCCGTCGCGGTAGTAGCTGACGGCCTTGCAGCCCAACTCGCGCGCGAGCCGGTAGAGACGATCCACGCTCTCGACCGAATCGTCGCGCGAGCCGTTGCAGGTCTTTGACACTCCGTTGTCCACGTGGCGCTGCGCGGCGGAGAGGACATGAACGTGCTGCTCGGCTGTGATGGACATGGCCGAGATGAAGTAGTCGGGCAGCTCCGACTCGTGCTCGAAGACATAGGCGGCGGCGCGGTCGATGGACTCTTGGTTGGATTGGTCAACCGTGATGCCGAGCGCCTCGGCGGCGAGCGTGTGGACGTAGGTGCGCTTGCCGAGCGTGTCCTGCCGGGCGTAGGCCCACGAGAAGTTCGGCTCGACGCCCGACGAAGTCTCCGCGACGAGCGAGATGGTGCCCGTGGGCGCAATCGTCGTCGTCTCGTAGTTGCGCGGCGTCAGGGGCACGCCCGCGGGCAGGCCGATCTCTTCGCGCAGGAAGCGGTCGTAAGCCTCCTTGTTCGGGTGGTACTCGGCGAAGACGCCCTTCTCCGTGCCGAGGCGGCAGCTCTCGACCCACGCCTCTCGGCGGACGAAGCGCATCAGCTCGTCCATCAGGTCAATCGAGGCCGGCGAGCCGTACTTAACTTTTAACTGGATACACAGGTCTGCGAAGCCCATCACGCCGAGGCCCACGGGTCGGGTGCGCTTGACCACGTCGTCAATCTCTTCGAGCGGCCACGCGCAGGTGTCGATGACGTTGTCGAGGAAGCGCACGCACCAGCGCGTCGTCTCCGCGAGTCGCTCCCAGTCCACGCGCTCCGCCTCGTCGTAGAACTTGGCGAGGTCAATCGAGCCGAGGTTGCACGAGTTGTTGAAGTGGAGCGCCTGCTCCGCGCACGGGTTCGTCGCGTAGATCGGCCCCATGCTCTTCATCATGTGGTTGTGGCGGTTCACCTCGTCGATGAAGATGACGCCCGGCTCCGCGTAGCGGTGCGCCGACGCGACGATGCGGTTCCAGATGTCGGGGGCGAAGACGTGGCCCGGCGGGGCTGCGACGGCGACCAATTCTTCGACGTTCGTCTCTCTGAATGAATCGGCGCTCGCGGAATGTTACAGGGTCGCTGGAGAGCGTGTCCTCGTTGCTGGAGCCGATGCTATCCGGCGCGTAATAGAGCGCGTAATCCTTGCCGCTGACCGGGTCGAAGACGGGGTATTCCCACGGTTTGCCGTCGAAGGAGAGCTGGAACCATTCGCGCCTTTCGACCGCCTCGAAGAAGCGGTCCGTGACCGTCACGGAGATGTTGAAGTTCGTCAGGGAGTGCTGGTCGTTCTTCGCGTGGATGAAGCGGAGCACGTCCGGGTGATCGACCCGCATGATGCCCATGTTCGCGCCGCGGCGGACGCCGCCCTGCTTCACCGTGTCGGTCGTCGTGTTGAAGATGTTCATGAACGACACGGGGCCGGAGGCCACGCCGTGCGTCGAGCGCACCATCGCGCCCGCGGGCCTGAGCTTCTCGAAGGTGAAGCCCGTGCCGCCGCCCGTCTGGTGG
>JBJMGP010000200.1:0-86196 GCA_045807865.1 Pyrinomonadaceae bacterium | reverse complement strand
TCTGGCTGCTGGCGATTGCGACCTTCTACCTGCCGCTGGCCGCGGTCGTCATCCACCTCAACCGCCTGATGCCGCTCGAAGGCGGGCTCTACCAGTGGGCCAAGCTTTCGTTGGGCGAGTTCGTCGGCTTCATGGTCGCGTGGAACCTCTGGGTCTTCGCCATCCTCGTGATGTCGGGCATCGGGCTGACGGTGGTGACGAACCTCTCGTACGCGTTCGAGGGCTTGCGCTGGACGGCCGGAAGCCGCTGGTTCATCACGCTCTTCAGCTGCGCGCTCGTCGGCGGGATGGTCTACGTCTCGACGCGCGGCCTCTCCCTGGGCAAGTGGGTGCACAACGCGGGCGGCGTGCTGCTGTTGACGACGTTCCTCGCGCTCATCGCCCTGCCCTTCGTCTGCCTCGCGACGGGGAGGATCAACGCGTACCACCCGTTCGCCTTCGCCGTGCCCTCCCTCTCGCTGTCGAACCCTGACCTAATAAGGAAGAGCATCAACATCTACAGCAAGCTCGCGCTCGGCGCGCTCACCGGCTTCGAGTACGTGGCGATACTGGCCGGTGAGTGCAAGACGCCCGCGCGCAACATCGGTCGCTCGGTGCTCATCGCCGCGCCCGTCATCGCCGTGATGTTCATCCTCGGCACGGGCTCGGTGCTCGCCTTCTTCAAGCCCGACGAGATCGACCTCATCAGCCCCATCGCGCAGGTCTTGACGCGCGGGTTCGGGCTGCTCGGCGCGGGGGTGGCGAACGTCGTCTCGCTCGTCATCCTCGCGGTCGTCGGCCGGCAGGTCGCTTTGATGAGCATCTACCTGACGGCGAACGCGCGGCTCCCGCTGGTGGCGGGCTGGGACAACCTCCTGCCCGAATGGTTCACGCGCCTGCACGCGCGCCACCGGACGCCGGTCAACTCCATCGTCCTGGTCGGCGCGCTCGCCCTCGGGCTCGGGCTGCTCGGGCTCGTCGGCGTCGGGATGCAGGAGGCGTATCAGTTGTTGGAGAACGCCGCCACCATCTTCTACGCGACCTCGTACGTCGTGCTCTTCTCCATCCCGCTCTTCGCCGCGGCGCGCATCGGGCTGCGCGCGCCGCTGTGGCTGAAGGTCGCTTCGCTCTCGGGGCTGCTCGTCTCTCTGCTCGGCATCGCGCTGACGGTGGTGCCCATCGTGGAGGTGGAGAGCCCGGTCGCCTTCGCCTTGAAGCTCGTCGCCGTCACGCTCGCCTTCAACCTCGTGGGCGTGCTGCTCTACCACGCCGGGCGGCGCAGACAGCAGAGAACCGCGCGCGCGAATTCCTGAACGGCGCGCCTTCGCTTGAGAACCAGCGGGAGACCCGACGCGGAGACAAACGGAGACGCCACATGCCCGACAGCACACACGCCGACGCGGCCGTCCAGTTCGAGAGCGCCGAGCGCCGCGTCGAGGAGCGCAGCGGAGTCCTGAAGAAGGAGCTGGGGCTCGGGAGCCTCGTGCTGACGCAGATTCTCTACGTCGTCGGCCTGACGTGGGTCGGGGTGGCGGGCAAGCTGGGGCCGCCGCACGTCGTCTTCTGGCTGCTGGCGATCACACTCTTCTACGTCCCCTCGGCGGCGGTCGTCATCCACCTCAGCGGGCGGATGCCGCTCGAAGGCGGGCTCTACCAGTGGGCCAAGCTCAGCTTCAACGAGTTCACGGGCTTCATGGTCGCGTGGAACCTCTGGCTCTTCGTCATCATCAACACGTCGGAGCTGGGGCTGCTCGTCGGCACCTTCGTCCACTACGCGCTGGGCGAGCGCTTCGCGTGGATGCCCGAGAGCAAGTGGTTCGCCGCCGCCTCGGACGTGGCGGTCGTCGGGCTGCTGGTGCTGGTCTCTTCGGTCGGCCTGCGCGTGGGCAAGTGGGTGCACAACGCGGGCGCCGTCGTCATGCTCTGCATCTTCGCGACGCTGCTCGCGCTCCCGCTGGTGCATCTCGCCGGAGGGACGATTCCTTCCTACCGCCCGCTCGCGACGGCGCTCCCCGTCGTCTCGCTCTTCAGCCTGAACATCCTCGGCAAGATGGGCTTCGGCGCGATGGGCGGGTTCGAGTATGTCGCCATCCTCGCCGGCGAGTGCCGCAGCCCGGCGCGCGCCATCGGCCGCTCGGTGCTCATCGCCGCGCCGCTCATCGCGCTGATGTTCATCCTCGGGACGAGTTCGGTGCTGGCCTTCGTGCGCCCGGAAGAGATAGACCTCATCGGCCCCATCCCGCAGGTCTTGAGCATCGGCTTCCGCTCGTTCGGCGCGGTCGCCTACGTCGTCTCGGCCGCAATCCTGCTGACGCTTCTGCTCAGGCTGGCGCAGGCGAGTGTCATCTTCACGCCGGTCACGCGCCTGCCGATGGTGGCGGGCTGGGATCATCTCCTGCCCGAGTGGTTCTCGCGTGTCCACCCGCGCTACCGCACGCCGGTCAACTCGATCCTGCTGGTCGGCGGCGTCTCGCTCGCGCTCGGGCTCCTGAGCCTCGTCGGCGCCGGGCAGCAGGAGGCGTTCCAACTGCTCTTCAGCTCGAACGGCATCATCTACGGCCTCACCTACCTCGTCATGTTCGCCATCCCCATCGTCGGCCTGCGCGGGGTCGAGCCGCGCCCGCCCCTCTGGCTGCGGGTGGCGTCCGTCTCCGGCTTTCTGATGACGCTGCTCTTCGTCGTGCTCTCGGTCTTCCCCATCATCGAGGTGCAGAACCGCGCGGCCTTCACGTTCAAGGTGTCGGCCGTCATCGTCCTCTCGAACGCCCTCGGTGCCGCCCTCTATCTCCTCGGCCGCCGCCGCGCGCGCACGGGGGCGAGTAGATGAAGGGGAGGGTTGAAGAGGACAGGCCGGACGAGTCGGGCCGCGCGCTCTTCGTCCGCAACTGCTCGCAGGTCGTCACGCTCGCGGGGCCGCGCCGCCCGCGCGTGGGCGCCGAGCTGCGCGAGCTGGCCGTCGTCGAAGACGGCGCGATGCTCGTCCGAAACGGCTTGATTGAAAGAGTCGGCCGGCGGGCGGAGGTCGAGTCTTTAATTGAAGGGGACTGCGAGGTCTTCGACGCGGGCGGGCGCATCCTGACGCCGGGCTTCGTGGACGCGCACGCGCACCCTGTCTTCGCGGGCGGGCGCGCCGACGAGTTCGAGCAGCGCGCCGCCGGCGTGAGCTACCAGGAGATCGCCGCGGCCGGCGGCGGCATCCGCTCGACCGTGCGGCGGACGCGCGCGGCGACCGAAGAGGAGCTGTTCGCCGTCGCGCGACGGCGCGAGCAGTGGTTCCTGCGCACGGGCACCACGACCGTCGAGGCGAAGTCCGGCTACGGCCTCTCGGTCGAAGACGAGTTGAAGATGCTGCGCGTCGTGCGCCGCCTGAACGCGGAAGGCGCTCTCAACTACGTTCCGACCTTCCTCGGCGCGCACGAGGTGCCGGACGAGTACCGCGGCCGGCGCGAAGAGTATGTTGCAGTCGTCGCGGACGAGATGCTGCCGCGCGTCGCGGCCGAGGGCCTGGCGGAGTTCTGCGACGTCTTCTGCGAGGAGCGAGTCTTCACGGTCGAAGACTCGCGGCGCGTCTTGCAGGCGGCACGTGCGCGAGGGTTGGGCCTGCGCGTCCACGCCGACCAACTCACGCGCGGCGGCGGCGCGCTGCTCGCCGCGGAGCTGAAGGCGAAGACGGCCGACCACCTCGAACACACGGATGCGGAAGGGATCGCGGCGCTCAAGGCGGCGGGCGTGCAGCCCGTCCTGCTGCCCGGCTCCGTCTACGCGCTCGGCTCGACGCGCTACCCGGCGGCGCGCACGATGATCGACGAGGGGCTCGCGGTCGTCCTTGCCACCGACTTCAACCCCGGCTCTTCGCCGACGCCCTCGCTGACGATGATCCTCTCGCTCGCCTCCACGCACATGAAGATGACGCCCGCCGAAGGTCTCTCGGCCGCGACCGTCAACGCCGCCTACAGCCTGAACCGCGGGGAGCAGACGGGCACGCTGGAGCCGGGCAAGCGCGCCGACTTCGTCGCACACGACTGCGCCGACTACCGCGAGCTGGCCTACTATTTCGGCGTCGAGCACGCGCACGCCGTGTACGTCGGCGGACGTTTGGCCTACGCGCGAAGTGCTTAGAGGGCTCCGAAAAAAAATCGTTGACGCTCGGCGGGGCCTCGTCTATCATCGCCTCAACACTGGAAAGGAGGTGATCCGAAAATATATGAATTCAAATCACAGTGAGGTGGCTGGAGTCTCCTGAACAGGGATTAGCACCACACCGCAGTAGCGAGCCTACGACTGTCAATCCCTGAAGCGAAAGTTTACGGAGCGCGACTCCGCAGGCAGACGAAGTTCAGAGAGGCTAATCCACACAGTCCACCGAGTCGTAGGCAGAAGAGGCCGGCTCTCGCCGGCCTCTTTCCATTTAGCGGCACACCGGCGACACGCCAGAACTGATGAACGATTAAGTGTCGGCTGATTCACGCTACTTCATCATACTGTTGCCCGCCGCGCCCGCCCCGTACTGCGCCCGTATCAGACTTGCTGTTCCGGAAGGGGGAACGGTGACTACCAGCAAATCGCTGTACTGCACGTCACCGAGTTCGGGGTTGTGCCCCGTCAACCCTTCCACGATGGAAGTGATGGTGTTGCCGTGCCCAATGACCAGCACGGTCTGCCCCCGGTGTTTCTCGACTATCTCTCTGGCGAGCCTCTGCCCGTAATCGCCCGGACTCTGTAAATTTACAGGCACTTCCGTCGGGGCGACTCCTAAACGCTTGGCAAGGGGCTGTGCGGTGTCGCGGTTACGCTTGAACTGCGTGGTGTAGATGGCGCTCACCCCTGCGTCCTGCGCCGCGCCCGCGAGGGCCTGTGCCCGTTGCGCCCCGGCTTCCGTCAGTGGGCTGTCGTCGGCGTCCGAAGCCTTCTCCGCATGACGCACAATGAGAACCACGGTCGAGCCTTGCTGCGGGCGGTTACACGCTGCGGCTAAGCAGAAGAGTAAAAGCACGAGAGCCGTTGCCACCCTTTTCATCTTTTATCCTCTCTGCTTTGGGTGGGATGGTGACGCATGTTCATGAACCTGCCACTTTCGGCGGGGGCGGTGCGGTGAACTGCGAAAGGTCAGCTAACCCGAGCAAGCCTTCAATGTCGCCGAATCATCGTCGCCCTCGGATGATTGTTTCCCTGACTGCTCTCCTGATTGTGCCTTGTTCCCGTTGGCGCAACCACTCAGTATCAAGGCCGTGCCGCCGACACTGACGGCCGCCAGCCATTGCCTTCGCGTCGCCCCATTCGCCGAATCCTCCGTTGCTGACAGTCGAACGCTTTGCGGAGATTAACAGTAGCCACCACGCGGCATCAAGAGTAAGCTTCTGCGCGACCACCTCGGCGCAGGCATTAAGCCGAAACCACCGGGGGACGTGGCAAGCCACGGTATTCTGGTGGGGGAGTTTCGCTGTTTCGGCCGTTGGTGGAGAGCTACTTTCGGAACGAATCTGCAAGCTGTGCGTCTAACCTGGAAACAGGAAAGGAGACTGTCATGCTTCGTCTCGCCCCGCGTGTCGCCGTCGCTCTGATCACCTGCCTGTTAGGCGTTTCGGCCGCGAGCCTTGGGCACAGGGGAGCCGGGTTGAGCCGTGCCCCGGCGGTCGCCCCCGTCGTTCGGCGGGAAGCCCATCCCGCCTTCACAAACGAGATTGCCGAGCAGGAGATTCGGGAACTCCTCCGCCGGTACGACATAGCTCAAACGCGGCACGACGCCTCCTTCTTTGAGTGGGTGGAGTCAGACGACTTCGTGCTGACACTGAGCGACGGCAGAACGATGACGCGGGCTGAGGACATCGCGGCCATGATGGCTTCGACGGGGGACGTTACCTACACTACCGACGACGTGCAGGTGCAGTTCTACGGTAACGTGGCCGTCGTGAGCGGGAGCATGACGGCGACCTGTACGGATAACCATAACTCGTACAGTCCGCGTTGGCGCTGGGTCGATCTGTTCGTTAAGCACGACGGGCGCTGGCGGATTATCAGCACCACTCAGGTGGACTGAAGTGCATACGATTGGGTAGACCGAATGCTTCGCGGCGCCTTCTGCTAGAATGGTGCCCGTCCGAACCCAACAGACCGTTCCGTGGGAGGGAAGAGTCTATGAAGAGATTAGCGTGCATGGCCTTACTCGCCTTCGCTTTCGCCGTTCCGGCTCCTGCCCAGGACTCCGGCGCGACCAGGGCCCGGAAGGAGAGCGTGCAGACGACGGATAAGGCTGCGAAACCGAAGCCCAGGGATGGGCAGGACTGCGACACGAACAGGGCGGGCGTCAGGTGCAGCCGCCCGAAGCCCAAGAAGGTTTGGTTCTGGGGCAAGGCGTAGGTCGAGCCGCCTGACTTGGATGTGTAGTCTCGGAGGGGTTGTGAGGCTTTGCGGCACAACCCCTTCTCCCTTCTCCGCATCTCTTCATCTCTTCACCCAGACTCCCGGCGTCGCCTCTCTATCTTTGCTCGGTTAAGTTTTTATTGCGGGATGGTTGCGCGCCGCCCCGCGGCACTCCCGTTGCAAACCCGGCGTGGCACAAGGGGGAAAGCCGATGAAGTCGTTTCGGAAACATGCAGCGGGTAGTACACGACGCTCTGATTTGTTCCTCTGTCGCCGCGCGTTAGAGGCCGTCGCGCTGCTGACGGTCTTACTCGTCGCACACGCGGTCGCGGACGGCGCGCCGCGGCACCGGCCACAGAAGAGGCATGCCGCGCCCGCCGCACCGCCCGCCGCCGCGCCGGCCGTCGAGGCGAAAATCCCGATCAGCGTCAAGCGCTTCGAGACGCCGGACGGGCCGGGCGTCGTCGCCACCATCGGCGAGTTCCCGGAGGATTTGAACGAGGCGGGGCAGGAGTTTCTCAGGCGCGAGTTCTTCGAGCACTTCGCCACGGACGTGCTCGGGTTGGACGAGTCAACGCCGGGCACGACGCTGAAAGTCGCGATGTTGCCGCAGAAGAAGGAGAACCAGCGCGAGTGCGACTTCGTGGCCGGCAAGGTCACGGGCCACATGGTCGTTATGGTCGAGAAGCGGCGCGTGCTGGTCGCCTGCACCTTCTCGGAGGCGGGGCAGAAGCCGCAGCAGCTTGCCGGCGCGTGGGCTCTGGGCTCCCTCTCCGGCGTCTGAGCGGGCAACAAAAAAGTGATAGTTCGGGAAAACGCGCGCCAACGTTTCCTCTTACTATCCTCCAAATCAAGGGGTTGCGCGGTGGGTTTCGGGGGAACGCTCGCCGCGCATCGGTAAGCTAAGAGCCTTGTCCTAGGCGTTTGGGGGAGCGCCGGGACAGGGCTTCTGGCTTTATTAAGGCGATTTTAAAAAGCGGGTGGCGAGGGCTGAAACGCATAAAAAAGTTCGAAGGCGCGTTGTCGCGACAACGCGCCTTCGAACTTTTACACGAACTGGCGAAACCTTAGTTGTGGTTGTTCGTGTTAGCCTTGTTGGCGTTGCTCATGTTGGAGTTGCCGCCAGCATTGCTGTTCCTGTTCGTCATGTTCATGTTCGAACCGTTCATGTTGCTGGTGTTGGTGTTGCCAGCGTTCGAGTTCGACATGTTCGTGTTCGACGTGTTCGCGTTGCCGGCGTTCGAGTTGCCGACAGTGATGTTGGCGTTGCCAACGGTAACATTGGCGTTGTTGGCATTCGCGCTGTTGGTGTTGTTGGTGTTGTCACCACCGCCACAGGCCGAGAGGCTTGCAACGCCGGCCAACGCCAGAAGTGCTAAAGTCTTGCGCATGGATCGTTCTCCTGAATTACTTTGAAATTGAGGTACCTCAAGCGGGGAAACTATACTTAAAACGGCCTGTACTGTCTAGCCGCCGCATAAATTTTTTTTCGCCTTTTCGCCCCGGCTTATGTATAATACCGCACGTTGTCGTGGCGTTGACGCTGGCCGCATCTCAGCGATGGCTGACTCTCCTGTGTAGGTTGCTGAGGCCCACTGACATACTGCCGGAAGTGCTAAAAGTGAGAAGGCGTGATCCGTTATGGCGAAACGGGTCACGCCTTCTCCGCGTTTTCGTAGGTTTTTCATCCCGGCGCGTCAGGGCTTCGCGGGCGTCTGCCTCGCGTCGGCGGGGGTGGTGCGCTCCGAAGGGAGGAGGCGCGAGGGGTCGGGTCGGTCGGGAGAGGTGTGCGTGTGGACGATCTTCCACTCGGCGCCGACCTTCTGGTAGACGAGGGTCAGGCGGCCCGTGGCGTGCTCGGGCTGGCCGTCGGCCGTCTGCGTCTGCTCCCAGAGGCAGGTGACGAGCGCGCCCGAAGGGCCGAGGGTTTTGACGCGCACGTCGCGCACGTCGAGCTTCACGTCCGAGACCTTCGAGTAGAGGCTCTCGCGGTTGCTGCGCGCCTGCTCCCAGGATTTCGTGACCGTGCCGTTGTTGTTGAAGAGCGTGAGCTGCGTGGAGTTCCAGTAGAGCTTCGAGACGGCCGCGGCGTCTGCGCGGCGCAGGCCGTCCACGAGCGAGTCGAAGGCGTCGCGGACGGCGCGGGCCTGCGCCGCCTCGACCGGCGTCTGCGCGGCGCGGCGTGTGCGCGCGGTCGCGGCCGACTGCCCCTGTGCGGGCGCGGCCTCCTGGGCCGGCTGCGTCGTGTTCGTCCGCGCGGGGAGCGTGCGGCGTGCGGCAGGGGCCGTGCTCGTGTTCGAGTTCTGCGCGAGCGCCGTCGCCGCGAGCGCGAAGACGAGAGTCGTGTTAAAGAGCAGTCGCTTAATCATTCCGTAACCACCTCTCATAAATTCCCGATCCGAACGCCAGGGCCTCAGACGAGTTCGGCGGCGGCGCGCAGGCGGCGGGCCGAGCGCTCGCGGCCGACCACGTCGAAGACCTCGAACATCGAGGGGCCGACTGACTGCCCCGTCAAAGCCGTGCGCGAGGCGTTGATGAGGAGGCCGGCCTTGACCCCTTTCTCGTCCGCGAAGTCGCGGAGCGCCTTCTCCGTCGCCTCCAGAGTCCACGGCTCGGCCGCCTCGATGCGTTCGGCCAGCCCGGGCAGCAGCTCGCGCAGCGCCGAGTCCTTCTTCAGGTTCTTCGCGACGGCGGCCGGGTCGTACTCGAACTCGTCGGCGAAGTAAGCCCGCCCCTGACCCGAGAAGTCCTTGAGCGTGATGAAGCGCTGCCGGATGAGTTCGACCGTGCGCCCGAGCCATTCGGCCCGCTCGCCCTCGTACTCCGCGCGCCAGAGCCCGGCCGCTTCGAGTTCGCGCCTGACCATCGGCAGCAGCTCTGCCAGAGGCATCGTCCGGACGTACTCGGCGTTCATCCAGAGCGCCTTCTGGTCTGTCCACTGGCGCGGGTCTGTGTCGCTGAAGTTGAAGACGGCGTTCGAGCGGTGCACGCCTTCGAGCGAGAAGAGCCTGACCAACTCTTCGAGCGACATGATCTCTTTGTTCTCCTCGCCGGGTGACCAGCCCAAGAGCGCGAGGTAGTTGCGGAAGGCCGCGGGCACGAAGCCGCGGTCGCGGTAGGTCGTAAGACTTACGACCTCGCCGTGCTTGCGCTTCGAGAGCTTCGCCTTGTTCGGCGCGAGGATGAGGGGCAGGTGCGCGAACGTGGGAATAGGCGCGCCGAGCGCCTCGTAGATGAGCACCTGCTTGTGCGTGTTCGTCAGGTGATCCTGGCCGCGGATGACGTGCGTGATGCCCATCTCGATGTCGTCCACGACGACCGAGAGGTTGTAGAGCGGCGAGAGGTCGCCCGAGCGCAGGAGCACCAGGTCTTCGATCTCGGAGTGCGCGCGGGTCTGCTCGCCGTAGACGGCGTCCGCGAAGCGTGTCTCGCCGGAGGGCGAGACCTTGAGGCGGACGGCGAAGGGCTCGCCCTCCGCGGCCCGTGCTTCGGACTCTTCGAGCGGCAGTTCTCTAAAAGGGTTCGCGCGGTGGTCTGTGCCGGCGCCCTCGGAGGCCGTGCGCGCGCGCTCGGCGATCTCCTGCTTGACGTTGGCGTCCGCCCGCTCGGCCTTCGGCGTGAAGTCGCGGTAAGCCTTGCCCGCCTGGATGAGTTTGAGCGCGGCGTTGCGGTGCTTATCGGCGTTGCGCGACTGGAAGACGATCTCCTCGTCGTAGTCGCTGATGCCGAGCCACTCCAGTCCTTCGAGGATGGAGCGCGTGGACTCCTCGGTCGAGCGCTGGAGGTCTGTGTCCTCGACGCGCAGGAGGAAGCGTCCGCCCCGCGCGCGCGCGTAGAGCCAGTTGAAGAGGGCTGTGCGCGCCGAGCCGATGTGCAGGTAGCCGGTCGGGGAAGGTGCGAAGCGAACGCGAACGGTCATAAGTTAAAAAAGTAGTCAGTAGACAGTAGCCAGTAGTCAGTAGCAGCTCTGTGAGTGCTACTGACTACTGGCTACTGTCTACTGACTACTTAAAATTTCTGGCGGAGATGGCAGGATTCGAACCTGCGATAGGCTTTTGACCTATAACGGTTTAGCAAACCGCCGCCTTCAGCCACTCGGCCACATCTCCGCAACGGCGAAAACCTATTCTAGCCCGCGCCCCCCTTTTGTCAAGCCGCGCCTCCGCCGTTTCGGCCGCGCCGGAGTGTATGAGTATCGTGGCTTTTTAGTGTTAAAGTGCGGCGGTGAGGTGAGACCCGTTTGAGTCTGACGAGAAGACAGTTCTTAAAGTGGGCGGGGGCGGCGGGGGCCGCGGGCGTCGGTGTGCCCGCGGCGTATGGAAATCTGTTTGAGGCTTGGGCGTATGAGGTGACGGAGACGGTCATCAGGATCAAGGATTTGCCGGAGCGGTTCGAGGGGTTTCGGATCGCGCAGGTGTCGGACGTGCACCACAGCCGTCTGGTGTCGATTGAAGAGGTGCGGCGGGTGGTGGCTCTGGCCAACGAAACCCGCGCGGACATGATCGCGCTGACAGGTGATTACACGACCGACCTGCCGAAGTACGTGGAGCCCTGCGCGGAGGTCTTGAGCGAGTTGAAGGCGCCGGAGGGCGTGTTTGCTGTCTTAGGGAACCACGACCACCGGACGGACGGGCCTCTGACGCGGGCATCACTCAGGCGGCACGGCATTGAAGTGCTGACGAACCAGAACACGGAGTTGCGGCGCGGGGCGGACGTGTTGCAGCTGGCGGGCGTGGACGACTGGGGTTGGGGGAAGGCAGACTTCGCGCGCGCGATGCAGGGCGTGGACACCTCGCGGCCATCGCTGCTGCTCTCGCACGAGCCGATGGCGCTCGACGTGCCGGAGACGCGCGGCGTCTCGCTCATCCTGAGCGGGCACACGCACGGCGGGCAGATCAATCTCCCTCTGGTCGGCGCGCCGGCGGCCTACGTCTGGGAGCATCTGAAGTATCTGCGCGGGAAGTACGAGAGCGACGGGACGCAGCTCTACGTCTCGCGCGGGACGGGCGTCATCGGCGTGCCCATCCGCCTCGGCGCGCCCCCGGAGGTCGCCGTCATCCGCCTGCAAAGGGCTTGAGCGACGTGAGGATGAATTAACATGGATGGACAGGATGAGCAGAATTATAGCGATTTGCACTTGGATGCGACTGGTGCGGAAGGCGGCAAGTCAGTACCGCCTGCGGTAGCGGGCGGGTCTCGTGCGCGCTACCCGCCCGCTACCGCAGGCGGTACTGACTCATCCGCGGTCGCACTCAAGCGCAAGCCGCTATAGAGCTTGGAAATTTGATATCTCAAATCCCTATCCTGCTCATCCTGTCCATCCATGTTAATTCTTTTCCGGTCGAGACTCTTCTTCAACTTCAATTCGTCCCCACGGTCCGACTCCGACGCTCAAGCAGCACCGTGTCGCGCCAGCGCCCCGCGAGCCGGCCGACGCGCTCGCGCCGCCCGACCAGGCGGAAGCCGCACGACCTGTGCAGCTCGACGCTCGCGACGTTCTCCGGGAAGATGCCCGCCTGTAGAGTCCAGATGCCTTCCGACTCCGACTCGCGCACGAGCGCTTCGAGGAGCATGCGGCCGATGCCCCGGCCCCTGAACGCGCCCCCGACGTAGACGCTCACCTCGGCCACGCCCGCGTAGACCTTCCGCGCCGAGACGGGGCTGAGGGCCGCCCAGCCCGCCACGCCATTGCCTTCGGCGAGCACGACCAGCCGGCAGGCGCGCAGGTGTGTGGCGTCCCAGCGCTCCCACTCCGGCGCCTCCGTCTCGAACGTCGCGTCGCCGGTCACAAGTCCCTCCACGTAGACGGCGCGCACCTCCGACCAGTGCTCGGGGAGCATCTTTTCGACCGACAGCGTCATAAGCATTGAAGGCGCGTGCGCGTCT
Organism: Pyrinomonadaceae bacterium; assembly: GCA_045807865.1. Lineage (GTDB taxonomy): Bacteria > Acidobacteriota > Blastocatellia > Pyrinomonadales > Pyrinomonadaceae > QHXN01. Next base: position 73,971 of record JBJMGP010000200.1, on the reverse strand, counting down.
GTCACACTCGGCTAGTTGTCCGGCGTGTCTTCGTCCGTCTCGTCGTCGGCGTCGCCGGGGGGAACGTTGTCGGGCGGGGGCTCGCCCTTCTGTTCGCGTACGCGGAGGATGGAGCAGTCGTCGTCCACATAGACCTCGTCGAACCAGCCGCTGTCGAGGGCCTGGTTGAAGAAGTCTTCGTGCTCGTGGTCGGTGAAGACGTAGCGCGCGCAGCGCCGCTGGTCGCCCTCGCCGACGCAGAAGTTGTCGCGGATGAGCGGCCCGAGGTTCGCGGCCTCCTCCTTCGAGATGTCGTGGCCGATGGTGATGCGGCCGTGCAACTCGGCGAGCTTGCGATCCTTGTCGAGCAGGTAGGTCGGGTCGAGCCCGGAGACCCAGGCGAGGTGCGGGTTGTAGAAGAAGAGCTTGGGGAAGTCGTCCCAGTCCGTGTTGACGATCAGCTCGCCGGGCTCCGTGTTCTTCGAGAGCCACTCCACGCCGCCCTTGTACAAGTCCGGCCCCGCCATCCCGGCGATGTCCTGCGCGGTGACGCGCGCGTACCAGACCATCGGCGCCGCGAGCAGCACGAAGGCCGTCGAGACGAAGATCATCTCCCACGCGCGCGCGTTCTCGACCCGCGCGGGTTCGGGCGGGCGCGGCTCGCCTTCGGCCTCCTGTGCCTCCGCGGACGGCTCGCGCGAGGTGTACCGCTCGCGCGCGAGCCGGATGAGCGGCTCGGCGGCGAAGGCCGCGAAGAGGACGGCGAAGGGCGGGAAGTACTCCGCGAAGCGGCGCCAGCGCATGTTGGCCAGCATCAACAGCGTCGCGAAGAGCATGAGCAGGAAGGCCCGCTGCCTCCCCTCGCTCGCCGAGTCCTTGAACGAGACGTACCCGACGACCATCGCCCCCAGCGCCACGCCGCAGTTCCCTAAGAACTCCCAGGTGGTGTACGCGTACCACTCCGACCCAACCTTCGTTGTGAAGTCGCCGGGCGTGACTTTGATGATGAGGTGCTCGTAGAAGAGTTGGATGTTGTGCGGGAAGTAGGGGTTGATGACGAAGCCGAGGATCGAGCCCGCGATGACGAACGCGAGCGGCCTCCACTCCAGACGCCTTTCGCTCCAGAGGATGACGAAAGTCCACATCGCGGCGAGCACGCCGAGCAGCACGAACATGTCGTAGGTGAGCGCGAAGACGAAGGCGAGCGGCAGGAGCCAGCGGTACTTCCGCTCGAAGAGCAGGTGGAGGCCGGCGACGAACAGGACGATGGAGACGCTCATCGCCTTGCCCATGTTCATGCGGTAGAGGAAGGGGGCGGAGCTGCCGATGATGGCGACCAGCCACACCAGCGGGTAGCTCACGCGGTTGCGCACCAGCAGCCAGTAGCAGGAGAAGATCGCGAGGCACGCGAAGAGCCACGTCCCGATCTTCGCGCCCGTCTGGAAGTCCGAGAAGAAGGTGAAAGGAATCTGCAGGACGTGGAAGAGGAAGTGGTGATCGACGTAGTCGCGCGGGTTGAGGGTGGTGAGCGGCAGCGCGTCGAACGAGGGCGGGAAGTGGCCCGTGCGCATCCCCTCCCAGAGCATGCGGCTCCAGCGGAAGTGGTAGTAGGCGTCGTAGTCGCCGCAGCAGAGCGAGCCCGTCGAGAACTGCAAGTACCAGAAGACCCCGCCGATGAGGAGCGCGCCCGCCACGAGCAACGCCGCGCGGCTGTTCAGCAGGCCGACCAGACCCGCGCGCCGCGCCGGCGCTTCGACGGCCTCGACCACCGGCGCGGGGGCCGCGGCCTCATCCTGCCCCGCGGGCTCAAGGGTCTCCGCGGGGAGGGTCCCGCCCTGAATGTTCTCCATCTTTTCTTCGTCCACCTGCACAGGCGTGCCCCGTAAGATTTCACGAACCCGAACAAGTCAACGAAAATAACACGAACGCGCGCGGGCACGAAGGGAGGGTGCAGGGTTCCGGGTGCCGGGTTTTAGGGTTTCCATACCAACACCCGGCACCCAGAACCTGACACACAGCTTTTCAGCCGCAGAGCTTTCTGACGGCGTCGAGGAGGTCGGAGGGGTTGATGGGCTTGTGGAGGAAGTCGTCGAAGCCGGCGCGGCGGGCGCGCTCGCGGTCTTCGAAGTGTGTGAAGCCGGTGACGGCGATGAGCGGCGTGCTCTCGTAGCCGGGCAGCGCGCGCAACGCCTCGGCCAACTGGTAGCCGTTCATCCCGGGCATGCCGATGTCGGAGATGACCGCGTCGAAGTGGCCCGCGCGGGCGACATCGAAAGCTTCCGGGGCCGAGAAGGCCATCGCCACCTCGTAACCCGCGTGGCTCATCAGGAGCGCCAGCAACTCGGTCACGTCGGGCGCGTCGTCCACGACGAGCACGCGCAGGCGCACTGCTCCCCCATTACCCTCGCGGTCGGGATGCCCATAGGGTTCGTACATCTTCTTCTCGCGGCGCGCGTCCCAAGGCGTGCGCCACACTTCCCCCTGCGTCTTTAAATCAGTAGTCAGTAGACAGTAGAAGAACATTTGCGACTCGGACGGTCAACATCTCAGTGTCAACCTTCTTAGGGCGGAGCCTACCGTTTACTGACTACTGCTTATTGTTCCTGCCCCGGCTCGCGCCGCGTGAGTTGATCCATCCGCCCGACCAACTCGGCCGGGTCGACGGGCTTGGGGACGTGTGCGTCGAAGCCGGCGGCGAGCGCGGCCTCGGCGTCCCTCTGCGCGGCGTAGCCCGTCAGCGCCAGCGCCGGCACCTCTCGCAGGTGCGGCATCTCGTGCAGGCGCGCGATCAACTCGTATCCGTCTATGCGTGGGAGGCCAATGTCGGAGACGATTATATCAAACCGCCCCGACTCGGCAACGCTGAGTGCCTCCTCGGGCGTCGCGCAGGCCGTCGTGGCGTAGCCGCGCGATTCGAAGGCGACCTTCAGCATCTCCAGAGTGTCCGGCGCGTCATCGACGAGCAGGACGTGGCAAGTCCTCTCGGCGCAGGGCTCGCCCGCGCCCGCGTCGAGGTCGCCGGAATCGCGCCGCACGCCGTCCGGCCCAACGGCCGGCAGCGCGACCGTGAAGCGGCTGCCGCGACCAGTCCCCGCGCTCTCGGCACGGACGCTGCCGCCGTGCGCCTCGACGAAGCTCTTGACGAGCGCGAGCCCCAGCCCTAAGCCTCCGTGCGCGCGCGTCGTCGCCATGTCCGCCTGCCGGAAGCGCTCGAAGACGTGCGGCAGGAACTCCGGCTCGATGCCGGCGCCCTCGTCCTCGACCTCGACCCGCGCCGCGCCGTTGAGCGCGCCGACGCGGACGCGCACGCGCCCGCCCTCGCGCGAGAACTTGACGGCGTTGTGCAGAAGGTTCCAGAAGACCTGCACGAGGCGCGTGCGGTCGCCGCTGACGAACGCGGGCCGTGAGCCCGCGGCCTGCACCTCGACCGAGATGGAGCGGGCGCCGGCCTGCGGCCGGACGGTCTCGGCCGCCTCGCGCACGACCGACCCGAGTTCGACCGGCGCGCGCTCGATGCGCATCTTGCCCGAGAGGATGGATGACATGTCGAGCAGGTCGTTGATGAGGCGCGCGAGCGACTGCGAGTTCTTCTCGATGACGCGGACGCCCTGCGCGATCTCCGCCTCGCCGAGTTTTCCGGAGCGGATCATGTGCGTCCAGCCGAGGATGGGCGTCAGGGGCGTGCGCAGTTCGTGCGAGAGCGTGGCGAGGAACTCGTCCTTGGCGCGGTTGACCTCCTGCTCGCGCGCATAGAGGAGGCGCAGGCGCTCCTCGGCGGCCTTACGCTCGGTGATGTCCATCGTCACGCCGCGCATGCCGGCCGGCTCGCCGCGCTCGTCGAGGATGACACGCGACTGCGACTCGACGTGGACGGCGCGGCCGTCCTTGCGCACCCAGCGGAAGTGGCTCGTGCCGCCCTCGCGCCCCTCGAAGATGGCGCGCGCCTCCGAGGCCGCGCGGTCGTGGTCCTCCGGGTGAACTATCGTGAGCCAGAAGTTCGGCGTCGAGAGCCACTCTCCGACGGTGTAGCCGAGCATCTGCTCGACGTAGTCGCTGACGAAGTCGATGCGCTGCGACGCCTCGTCGGGCTCGCCCCACGCCTCCCACACGACGCCGGGCACGTCGGCCACGAGGTTCTTCAGACGGCCGCGCTCGTGCTCGACGAGGCGCGCGAGCCGCGCGTGCTCCTCGTCGGCGCGCTTCTGCGCCGAGATGTCGCGCGCGACGGTCGAGGCGCCGACCAGGCGGCCCGACTGGTCGCGGATGGGCGAGACGATGAGCGACACGTCGAGGCGCGAGCCGTCCTTCGCGATGCGCACGGTCTCGGCGCGCTCGACCCGCTCGCCGCGCCCGAGCCGCGCGAGGATCTCTACGACATCGGCTTGCAGCTCCTCCGGGAAGATGAAGGAGATGTGTCGGCCGACCGCCTCCTCGGCCGTGTGGCCGTACATCCGCTCGGCCGCCGCGTTCCAGCTCGTCACCACGCCTTCGAGCGTCTTGCCGATGACCGCCTCGCTCGAAGACTCGACGATGGCTGCCTGAAGCGCGCGCACGCGCTCGACCTTGCGCTGCTCGGTCACGTCGTGGAAGACGAGGACGACGCCCGAGGTGCGGCCGCGCTCGTCGCGGATGGGGGCGCCGCTGTCTTCGATGGGCACCTCCCGGCCGTCGCGCGCGATGAGCACCGTGTGATTCGCCAGCCCGACGATCTGCCCCTCGCGCAGAACCTTTTCGGCCGGGCTCTCCACCTCCCGTCGCGTGACCTCGTTGACGATCTTGAAGACTTCGCCCAGCGGTCTCCCTTCGGCTTCGGCGAGTGGCCAGCCCGTCAGGCGCTCGGCCACAGGGTTCATGAAGCGGACGCGCCCCGTGTTGTCGGTGGCGATGACGGCATCGCCGATGCTGCGCAGCGTCGTCTGCAAGGACTCGCGGTCGGCGAGCGCGCGCGACTCGGCGCGGGCGCTGCGGTCGGCGAGCGCCGAGATGAAGAGTGAGACGGCGAAGAAGACGCCGGTCTGGAGCACTTCGTCGAAGTCTAAGGAGAGCGAGTAGGGCGCGCCGAGGAAGAAGTAGTTGGCGGCGAGCGCCGAGAGCGCGACGGTCAGCAGCACCGGCCCGCGCCCCGCGTAGAACGCGACGACGATGACGGCGACGAAGTAGAAGATGAAGGGGACGGAGCCGCGCTCGATGCCGGAGGCGGCGTAGAGCGCGAACATCAGCAGCGTGGCCGCGGCGGTGGCCGCGACGGCGAGTGCGTAGCGGGCGGGCGCTGACTCACTCCAGAGCGGTTTCGGACGCTGCGCGCCGTGGGGGCATGGGTCAGACATCTCCTCTACCTTAGCTCGTTCCCGGGCGGCGGGGACGCGCCCGAACTGCCAACGAAGTCTTTGTCGCTGCGGGTCTGTTGCTTGCGCCGACAACCTACTGCTTTTCGCCGCGGCAAGTCAAGAAAAGGGTGTCGGGTGCTGGTTAAAAACTGGTTCTTCCCCAACACCTAACACCCGGCACCCAACACCCCCGCTGCCATTTGCTTTTACAGACCTCTAACCTCTAACCTCTGACCTCTATGTATCCGGCAGGCAACCTACACATCCCGGCGCCGCACGGGCGTCTGGAGGCGATCTGGAAGGAGCCGCGCGGAGAGGCGCCGCGCGCCGCCGCGCTCGTGCTCCACCCGCACCCCTTGCACGGCGGGACGATGCACAACAAGGTCGTCTTCCGCACGGCGCGCGGGCTCGAAGACGCGGGCGCCGTCAGTTTACGCATCAACTTCCGCGGCGTCGGACACTCCACCGGCGAGCACACGGGCGCGCGCGGCGGCGAGCAGGAGGACGCGCGCATCGCTCTAGATTACTTGACGGAGAACTACCCCGACCTTCCAGTCTTCCTCGCCGGCTTCTCCTTCGGCGCGCGCGTGGGGTTGGAGGTGGGGGCGCTGGATGCGCGCGTCAATTACCTCATCGGCGTCGGCACGCCCGTCAGCATCCCCGAGCGCGAGTACGACTTCTCTTTCATCTCCGAATGCCGCAAGCCCCTCCTCCTCGTCCACGGCGAACGCGACGAGTTCGGCTCCGTCCCGGACCTTCGCGCCCTCGCCGCACGCCTCCCCGCAGAGGCCCGCGTCCAAATCAAAATCATCCCCGGCGCCGGCCACTTCTTCGACGAGCAGTTGGAAGATTTAAGACGTGCCGTCGCCGACTGGGCGACCGAGATGCTTGAAACCCGTGAACCGTGAACCGTGACAAGTGAAGGCAGGCTTCCTCTTGTCACGGTTCACGGTTCACGGGTTTTTACGGTCTGGCTTCCGCCTCTTCGTAGATGCGGTCAATCACGTCCCTGTACTTCTCGTCGATGACGCGGCGTTTGACCTTGAGGGTGGGGGTGAGCTCGCCGCCGTCGATGGTGAGCTCTTTTTCAAGCAGGGCGACGCGCTTGACGCGCTCGAAGCGGGAGAGGACTGCGGTCAGAGAGTCCACCTGGCGCTGGAAGAGGTCGATGATGCGCGGGTGGCGGCAGAACTCGGCCGCCGTCTTGCAGTCGAGCCCCTTGTGCTGGGCGTAGGAGCGGAGCATCTCCCAGTCGGGGACGATGAGCGCGGCGGGGAACTTGCGCCCGTTGCCGACGAGCACGACCTGGCCGACGAAGCGCGACTGCTTGATGAGCTGCTCGACGGGCTGCGGCGCGACGTACTTGCCGCCCGAGGTCTTGAACAGCTCCTTCTTGCGGTCGGTGATGCGGAGGTAGCCTTCGGCGTCGAGCGCGCCGATGTCGCCGGTCTTGAACCAGCCGTCTTCGGTGAAGACCTCGCGCGTCGCCTCGGGCTTGTTGTAGTAGCCGCGCATGACGTTGGGGCCGCGCGTCTCGATCTCGCCGTCCGCGGCGATGCGCACCTCGACGTGGCGGATGGGGTGGCCGACCGTGCCGATGCGGTTGTCGTCGGGGCCGTTGACGCAGATGACGGGCGAGGTCTCGGTGAGCCCGTAGCCCTGGACGATGGGCAGGCCCGCGCCGTAGAAGACGAGCCCCAACTCCTCGGGCAGCGCCGCCCCGCCCGAGCAGAAGAGGCGGATGCGCCCGCCGGTCGCCTCGCGCCACTTCGAGAAGACGAGCCGCGAGGCGACCGCCTGTTGTAACTGGAGGAGTGGGCCGGCGGGCTTCTTCCAGACGGTCGCGCGCGCCCAGCGCTTGCCGATGCCCACGGCCCACAACAGCATTGCCGTCTTCAGGCGCCCGCCCTCGGCCGCCTTCTCCTTGATGCGCGCGTAGATTTTTTCGAAGAGGCGCGGGACGGCGACGACGACGGTCGGGTGCACCTCGCGCATGTTGGCGCCAACGCGGTCGATGGACTCGGCGAAGTAGACCTTTGCGCCGTGGTGCAGGTACATGTACATCGCGCCGCGCTCGAAGACGTGCGAGAGCGGCAGCACCGAGAGCGCCACGTCCTCGGGCGTGAAGGCCAGGCGTTCCGACGTGCCCGTGAGGTTCGAGACGACGTTCGAGTGCGTGAGCATCACGCCCTTCGGCTCGCCGGTCGTCCCCGACGTGTAGATGATCGTCGCGAGGTCTTCCGTGCCGACCGCCCCGGAGAGTTCTTCGAGCAGGTGCGGCTGCTCCGCTTCGAGGCGCGCGCCGCGCTCCTCAAGCTCCGCGAGCGTGAGCACGTCTTCGGACGCCTCGCCGGAGAGCAGCACGACCGTCGAGAGCAACGCGCAAGACGAGAGTACTTCGCGCACGCGCTCGTAAGCCGCGCGGTTCTGGATGAGGAGGAGTCGCGCGCCCGAGTCCTCCGTGATGTAGCAGACCTGCTGCGGCGCGAGCGTCGGGTAGAGCGGGACGTTGACGACACCGACGAACAGGCACCCGAGGTCTGCGACGACCCACTCGGGCGAACTCTCGGAGAGGATGCCGGCGCGTTCGCCGCGCCGCAGCCCAAGGGCGTGGAGGCCGAGCGCGACGCGACGGACGCGGCGCAGAAGCTCATCCGAGGAGATGGGCCGCCACTCGCCCCCGCGCTTGTAGTTGAGCGCGTCGGGCCGCGACCTGAGCGTGAGCGCGCGCAGCAAGAGGTCGTTGATCGTCTCGGGCGCGGGCGTGCGCATCCGCTCGCCCGGGGGCGCGCCCGCCGTGACCTGCCCCTCGGTCTGTGTCGTCAAGCGCTCACACCCCCGAGGAAGATGTCCAGCACCTCGTCGGCCAGAGGCGCGAGCTTGTAGCGGCGCTTCGACAGAATCCAGTTGGTCGCCATCTCGTCCAGCGCGCCGAAGAGGACTTTCGCGACGAGCTTCGCCTTGAGTCCCCTCCGGAAGACGCCCGCCGCCTGCCCCTCCTCGAAGACCTCGCGGATGAGGCCGAGGTACTCGGCGAGCCCCGCGGCCGAGAACTCCTCCATGAACTTGGTCGTGCCGCGCAGCTCGACCTGGAAGACGACGGCCAGGTCGCGGTCGGCGCCGAGCCGTTCGAGGTGGTGGCGCGCGATGCGGCGCAACTTCTCGCGCGGGTCTTCGATCTTGGCCAGCTCCTCGCGGCCGGCGCTGACGGCTTCACTGGTGTTGCGCTCGAAGATGGAGCGCAGAATCTCTTCCTTGCTCTTGAAGTAGAGGTAGACGGTGCCGTCGGCGACGCCGGCCTCGCGCGCCACGTCGGCCACCTTCGAGTTGAAGTAGCCCGAGCGCGCGAAGACCTTCGTCGCGGCGCGCATGATGGCCTCGCGCTTGTCGCCCACCGGGGCGGCGGAAAGGGAACGTGCGGTACGCATCCGGCTCAAGGGCCTCCGCGCCGCTCTCGCGGCAGTCTTGCTGAATGGCTATTCATTCAGTCGCGCCCCTAGCCTAACGTCCGCGCGCGTTTTCTGCAACAGGACTCTCGGCGGCGCCGTCCCCGGCGAGGCGGAGTGAGCCGCTGCGGATGTGGATGTCGCGCTGCGGGTTGGGGATCTCGATGCCCTCCTCTTTGAAGAGGCGGTGGATCCGGTAGCGGAGGGCGCTCTTGATGACGAGGTGGCGGCGCGGCTTGTCCGACCAGCAGAGGAGGCGGAAGTTGAGCGAGGAGTCGCCGAACTCCATGAACTGCACGGTCGGCTTCGGCTCTTCGAGGACGAACTGGACGCCCTCGGTCGCGCGCAGAAGGGTCCGGGTGACGTGCTCGGGGTCGGCGTCCGTTGAGACGCCGACGGGGACATCGATGCGGACGCGCCGCTCGCGGTTGTGCGTCCAGTTGAGGAAGTTCTGGTTGACGATCTTCGAGTTGGGGACGATGGAGGCGATGTTGTTGTTCGTCATGACGACGGTCGTGCGCAGGTTGATGCTGCGCACCATCCCCTCGGTCAGTTTGCCGTCGGGGCCGGGGATGGTCACGAAGTCGCCGACGCGGACGGGGCGCTCGAAGAGGATGATGAAGCCGGAGGCGATGTCGCCCGCGATGAACTGGAGGCCGAAGCCGATGCCGATGGAGAGCGCGGTGAAGGCGACGGCGAGCGAAGTGAAGTCGGCCGAGACCGCGATGCGCAGCGCGACGATGACTCCGACCGTGATGACGAAGTAGTGGACGAGCCGGAGGATGGTGAACTGCACGCCCGGGTCGAGGTGCTTGTGGCTCGCCATCCGCCGCTCGATGAAGCGGCGCAGGTAGCGCGAGATGACGACGGCGACGATTAGCAAGAGGAGCCCGAGCGTCAGCGTCGCGATGGAGAAGGGGAAGTTGCCGACCGTCCAAGTGTGGTTGACGTAGCCCCAGAGCTGCTCCAACAACGTCACCCGTTGCTGCTCCGCCGTCGCCGCCACCTCCTGCCACAGCCACGCCGCCCACACGCCCGGCCCGAGTACCTCAGACATCAAGACTCAAAACCCTCCTCGTCCTTGAACCCCGCCAAAAGACGAAGCCGCCCGCGCCTCGTTGCAGGGGGCGGGCGGCTTCTACTTCAGGAAAAAAATTGTCTTGACGGAGGGTGAGGGACTCGAACCCCCAAGCCCTTTCGGGCGACGGTTTTCAAGACCGTTGCAATAGCCGTTCTGCCAACCCTCCGTTCCGCCAACCAAAATACGCGACTTTACCGATCACTTCAAGGCGACTGCCTTCATACCCGAGAGCGCTTCCAGATAACTTGGTGTCCCTTAACGCCAAGAATGTCTCGGATGTAATGGAGAGCGTTACAGACCCGGCACAGCACGTTGTAGTCACTCAACTCGACCCTGCCTTTGGCGATGTCACGGTAGAGTTGTCTGTTCTGCCGCGTCTTTGCCATAGCCCTGCCGCCGCCGTTGATGTGATTGATTTCCAGCAGACTTAATTCGTCACACCCGCAGTTAGCGCACTGCTTTCCGCCTAACACGTCCATCGCACTCTCGCGCACGCGCCGGTGCTGCTCTCGCCACCTACGCCTTTCTTCCTCAATATCGTAATCGGCGTTCTGCCGCCTCCGCTCGCGGTAGGCGGTCATGTACTCCCGCATGTACTCGCGGTGTTTCTGGCTGCCTTTCTCCGTCGCCCTGTAACGGTTGTGTTTCTCTGCCACACGGTCAAGGTATCACCTAACAGGGCAAATTGTCTCGGTTAGGCGACTTTACGAGACAGGTCGGGCGCGATACAGAGAAAAAAGTTGGAGGGAGTTTGAACCGAGTTCGGATTTTTTGTCGCGTTAATGGTCGGGCGGGGTGTTGGCCCGTGCGAGCAGAGGGGGCTGAAAATTTTGGCCGCGGAGGTGGGGCATGGCAGGGAAGTGGCGGAGGCGTCTGTTGAAGGCGGCCGGGTACGGGGCGGCCGTCCTTCTGGTCGTCGTGTGCGTCGGCATCACGGTGACGGTCGGGTGGCGGCCGTTCGTGGGGCCGAAGGCGCGACCGCTCACGGCGCGGCGGTTCGAGGCGACGCCCGCGAGGCTTGAGCGCGGGCGCTACCTCGTCGAGAGCGTGTCGGCCTGCTTCGCCTGCCACACGACCTATGACCAGAAAGACCCTGCTAAATCCTACGCCGCGGCCCGGAACAAGGGGGGCGGCGGCGCGCTCGACGCCGACGGCGCGCCGTGGCTCATCGCGCCGAACATCACGCCCGACGCGGAGACGGGCGCCGGCACCTGGACGGACGACATGTTCGCGCGCGCCATCCGCGAGGGCGTCGGCCACGACGGCCGCGCGCTCTTCCCCGCGATGCCGTATCAGAACTACCGCAACTACTCGGACGAGGACGTGGCCGCCATCGTCGTCTACCTGCGCTCGATCCCCGCGGTGAAGAACAGACTGCCGCAGTCGGAGATACCGTTCCCGGTCTCAAGGCTCATCAACACGGTGCCGGAGCCTCTGACGGAATCCATGCCCGAGCCGGACACCTCGAACGTCGTCCAGCGCGGCGAGTACATGAGCAAGGTCGCGGACTGTGCCGGCTGCCACACGCCGCGCGGCGACAGGGGCGAGCCGCTCGCGGGGATGGCCTACGCCGGCGGCAACCCGTTCGACGACGGCAAGGGGGGCGCCGTCACGCCGACGAACCTGACGCCGGACGCGACCGGCATCTCTTACTACGACGAGGCGCTCTTCGCCAAGGCGATGCGCACCGGCCACGTCGGCGCGCGCGAGCTGAGCCCGCACATGCCATGGTGGGTCTACAGAAACGTGACGGACGAAGACCTCAAAGCCATCTACGCCTACCTGCGCACGCTCCAGCCGGTCGCGCACCGCGTGGACAACACGGAGCAGCCGACCTTCTGCAAGATCTGCAAACAGAGGCACGGGCTCGGGGAGAGGAACTGAGTGAAGGCAAAAGTAGAATAAGAAGAGCGCGGCTCTCATCAATCGTTGATGAGAGCCGCGCTGTTATTGCTTCTTAACTTTTGCCTTTTGTCTTTTTACTTTTGCCTTGCTTTATGGTGGCGGTGGCGCGGGCGGGTAGGCGTTGGCGTTGCGGCGCTGCTGCTGTTCGAGCCGGCGCTGGCGGCGCTCCTCCCGGAGGATTCGGTCGCGCTCCTGCATCGCCCTGCGCCTCTCCTCGGCGGCGCGTTGGAAGATGGCGCGCCACTCTTCGCGCGTGAGCGGGTTGGCTTCGAGGTCGCGGCCGCGGAGGCTGGGATCGTTGGCGGCCTCGGGCGGCAGCGGCGGAGTGCCGGGTGGAGGCTTGCGCGGCTCGGGCGGCGCGGGGCGTTCGGCTTCGGGCTGTGCGCTCCTGGGCGTGGGGGCGGAGGTCGCGCGCTTCTGCGCGGCGGCGGGCGTGGCCGCGGGCGTCGGCGTCGCTTCGGCTGCCTGCTGCGTGGAAGGGGGGATGGACTCGGGTGGGGTGGACTGCGCGCTCGGCTGCGGCGTGGGCAGCGCGGCCGGCTCGACCGTCGAGGCACTCCGCATGTACGAGTAGCCGAACGCGCCCGCGAGCGCGAGGCAGACGAGGCCGAGCACGACGTAGAGCGTGCGGCGCGAACTCTCGCGGGGCGGCGCGTCCGCGCCCCTCACGCGCGTGACGACGGACTTCCCGTCCGACGCTTCGACCGAGGTCTGTTCGGCGCCGCGCGCGTTGGTGCGCGCGGCCGAAGGGCCATCGCCAAGTAATGTCGCCGCCTCCTGCCCGACGGCGGGTCGCGTCTCGGCCGCACGCGGCTCGTGCGCCGAAGTGCGCGCGGCGCCGGCCGAGTCCAGGAGGCGCGTCTTCTGCTCCGACGCGACGCCGTTGATGAGCGTCGGCGCGGTTCCGGCGTGTGGGGTCTCCGCGACGGCGCGCGCGGCCTCGCGCAGTGCGGCGCGCATCTCTTCGGCCGAGGCGTAGCGGCGCGCGGCGCTCAGCGCCATCGCGCGCGCGAGGACTTCGGAGACTTCGGCGGGGACGTGCGCGGCCGTCTCGCCGGCGGGGCGCAGGGGGTCCGGGTCGCCGTTGAGGACTGCGGTCGCGCGCGTCAGGGCGTCGGGCGGCGTCATGCCCGTGAGCAGGTGGTAGAGGGTCGCGCCTAAAGAGTAGAGGTCGCTGCGCGGGTCGGTGCCGGTGCCCTGCATCTGCTCGATGGGGGCGTAGTTGAAGGAGTAGCCGAAGAGGCTGCCCGTCTGCGTGACGCGCGTCTGAAGCGGGGTGCCTTTGGCGAGGCCGAAGTCGAGCAGCACGACCTGGTCGCGCGAGGTCAGCTTGAGGTTCTGCGGCTTGATGTCACGGTGAACGACCGAAGGCTCCTGCGTGTGCAGGTAGTCGAGCGCGTCGAGCAACTGGTCGGCCCAGGCCAGCACCTGCCGCGCGGGGAAGCCCAGACCATTGCGCGCCTTCAACATCTGCGAGAGGTCTTCGCCCGCGATGTACTCCATGACGAGGAACTGCCCTTCCGACTCCTCGAAGTGGTCGCTGACGCGCGGCAGCGCGGGGTGGCGCAGGCGGTTGAGGAGTCGCGCCTCGCGCTCGAAGGCTTTGCGCAGGGCGGGGTCGTCGAAGAAGGTCTCCTTGAGCGCGACCGTCGAGCCGAAGCGCCGGTCGGTGGCGACGTAGACGGCGCCCATGCCGCCCGCGCCGATCTGCCGCTCGACGGCGTAGCGGTTCTGCAAGACTGTGCCGGGGGCTATCATCCGCGCAATCGTAAACCGTGAACCGTCAACCGTAAATAGAAAATCATCCCTGTAAGACGCCGAGCATCGCGTGATGGACGAGTCCGTTGCTGGCGGCGATGGGCGGCTGGTAGATGTGGAAGGGCGAGCCGTCGTAGTGCGTGACGCGGCCGCCGGCCTCCTCGACGAGGAGCACCCCCGCGGCCACGTCCCAGGGGCGCAGCCCCTCCTCGTAGAAGCCGTCGAAGCGCCCGGCGGCGACGTAGGCCAGGTCGAGCGCGGCCGCGCCGTCGCGGCGGACGGACTGCGCCTGCATGATGAAGTCGCGGAAGTGGCGCACGAAGTCGGTGCGCGTCCGCACGTCGTAGGGGAAGCCGGTGCAGATGAGCGCGCGGTTCAACTCGTCGGTCTCGGAGGCGCGCACGCGCCGGCCGTTGAGGGTGGCGCCCTCGCCGCGCTCGGCCGCGAACAGCTCGTCGCGCGTCGGGTCGTAGACGACGCCGACGACCACTCGCCCTTCGTGTTCGAGCGCGATGGAGACGCAGAAGACGGGGTAGCCGTGCGCGTAGTTGGTCGTGCCGTCGAGCGGATCGATGATCCACTTGTGTGCGTCGTCGCGGGCGCCCGCCTCGGCCACGTCGCCCGACTCCTCGGTCAGGATGCGGTGGCGCGGGTGGTAGCTGCGGATGCGCTCGACGATGAGGCGCTCGGCCGCGAGGTCGGCCTCGGTCACGAGGTCGATGTCCCCCTTGTTCGAGACCTGCAAAGCCCGCCCGAACTTGTCGGCCAGAATCTTCCCGGCCTCTCTGGCCGTCTGAATCGCGAAGTTGAGCATAAAAGTAGGCGGCGGACAGTGCGCCGCCTACTTACGACGAAGGAGGCACCGTCCCCTTCGACAGATAATACAGCGCGGCGACGCTCGGCAGGAAGACGTAGAGCCCGCCCTTGGTGACGATGAAGCGCTGCATGGGGGTGACCGTCTCGTAGTTGGCAGACCCTGAGGGCAGGTAATCGAAATCGAAATTGGTCGGGACCACGTCGTCCTCGTGCGGCCCGAAGAGCGGGTCTACGCCGCTGCTGTTCGGGCTGACGTCCGGGGTGCGAAAGCCGCCCTCGTTAATCCACTGCCCCATGAGGAATTCAAACTGATCCGTCAGGTTGGCCCCCATGAAGAGTCCGACCAGGCCGCGCGGCTCGCCGCCGGTCTGAGGGGTGTAGGGCGGCCCGTAGGGCGTGGCGAAGCGCCTGATCCGGTGCTGCTCGGCGAAGGGATAGCCGGTGCCGTCAATCGACGTGTCGCCGACGACCGCCGTGTCGTCGCGCGGGTTAGTCCGCCGCGTGTGCGACGCGTACGGGCAGGACTGTCCCAGGTTGTCGGACTCCCGCGGGCCTTTCTGGTGCGGCGTGGGGTTGAGGAAGTTGAAGTTGATGAGGTCGTATTCCGAGAGGCTGGGGTCGGGCTCGTCCGGCGACACTTCGAGTGGCGTGCCGTCCAGCCAGCGTCCGCACATCTTGGCGGCCAAAAGGTCGGGGGTCGGGGATTTCGCGAGAAAATTGTTGAAGCCTTCCACGTCCTGGTACAGCACCCGGAACGCCCCGAAGCTGCCGTTGACGAGCAGCGGGTGCGCGTTATAGAGGGGGGCCTTCTGTGCAATGGCGAAGTGCCACGAAGGAACCATGGGCGAATCGTCGTCGGGAGAGCCGGGGTCGTCCCAGGGTGTGCCCTGGATGCGCGGCTGCGAAAAGCCGTCCGCGTAACCGAAGTGAATCTGGATGCCGCTGTTGAAGGCGCCCGGGGGCGGGGGCAGCGGGTCGGCGTCCTGTGTGAAGGCCGGCACGAGGGAGGGTTGCTGGTCGGCGCCCTTCGGGATCATGTCGAGCAACCGGCAGGAAAAAAGCTCCCTCTCCTGCGTGCTCCGCGTGTAGAGGCAGACCAGCAGGTTAAGGTCTTTGGGCGAGAGCGGCGCGGGGAGTTGACAGTTCTCCGCGGGCCACCAGTTCTGCGGGGCGCTCGTGCCCGTGTCGCCGACGGTGCCGGCCTGAGCCACCGCGCCCTCGTCGAAGGAATTGAAGATGGTGTACGAGGCATTCCTCACCGCCAGATAATTGTTCCCGCCGAGCAGTTGCGCCAGACCCGTGTTCGTGACCCCGAGGTTGAGGCAGTAAGGGGGGTCTTCGTCCCAAGGCTGGGCGGTGGTGAGCGTCATGGGCGCTCCGCTCCCGGGGCGGAGCGCCGCGCAGAAGGCGCGGGCGCCGGCGACATCCTGAATCTTGAAGATGAAGTAGCGGATGTTGAAGTAACTGTAGCCGCGCAGGATGAGCCCCTGGATGTCGTCGAGCGCGAGGGTCGAACTGTCGGCGGCGGGGGGCGAGGAATGTTTCTTCTTCATGGAGGTTTTCCTTTTGGGCGAGTTGAACGGAAGCGGGTGGGGTTGAAGGGGAGCACGGCGCGAAGCCGTGCTCCCCTCTGCTCGATCAAGCCTTTCTCGACGGGGGGGCCGAGGGCGCAAACTTGATCTTGGGCGCCGGCAAGGGCCAGAGCGTCCCGGCGTCCGGGTAGTTTTGCAGGAGCCATCCCACCGTGAGGCCGGGGAACGTGGCACCCAACAGGTACTTGGGGTTCGTCGGGGTGTTGACCGGGAAATTATTCGCGGCCGGAATCGTCGGGTCGGCGAAGTTGTAGCGCATGAGGAGCTTGAAGAAGGCCGTGGTGTTCTGGGCCACGCCGCCGTTATGGGTGATGAAGTAGGCGGAGGTCGGGTCGGTATTTGGGATGATCCCGGTCTCGTCCATCGCGCCGAGAATTCCGTCGAGGCCCGCGGCGATGATCGGCTGCGACGTGAAGGCGGAGATGTAAGGCCCGAAATCGCGGTCGTAGATCGAGAGCACGACGAGCAGGTCTTTCCCCTTGGCCGTCTGGAAGCTGGGAACTGGGAGGGCCGGTGTGGGCGTCTGGTCGGCGGGCAGCCCGTAGAACATGAAGAAGTGCACGCCGGTGGTGACGCGCGGGTCACCCCCTTCCCCCGCGCGGGCTGCGGCCGGCTGCGGGCCGGTTATATTCTGCACGTGCCCGAGGACTTTCTTGAGAGCGCCCTTCTGGAGCGGGAAGAAGAGGAAAAGCATGTGCTGCTGCTGGGCTGCGGGCAGCGCGACGATGGGGCCGACGGCGGCGGCGCTCTTCGCGGCGGCTTTCTTCACGGGGGCGACTTTCTTGGCGGCGGCGGCTTTCTTCGCGGGGGCAGCCTTCTTCGTGGTGGCGGTTTTCTTCGCGGGCATTCGATTATCCTTTCGCTAGGGCATCCTGGGAGAGGTCAACCCGGCGCGACTTCGCTTCAGCCGAGGCGCGTCGGTGCTGACGATGAGGCCCGGCTCTGCGCCGTGCATGTTTGTCGGGAACGCTTGTTCGTGTTGGCGAGAGGTCGTGCCCGTGAGGGTCTTTAACCCTTCGGGCATAAAAAGCCTTCGAGGAAATTCGGCTTCCTGGGGCAGCCAGAGAGCCGGGCAGCATCTCCTGAAGGTTAGAGCCGAATCACAAGCCCGTTGCTCGTTAGAACCTAATAAAGTGAGCGGGAAGAATGGTTGTCTGTCGAAGTGCGCCGCAGTCAGTAACCTCTGGTGGAGATTGAGGGTAAAGACTTGTTAATCGTGCCGCTCTATCAGCTGACGCCTTCGGAAGGCTGAAGGCTGGAGGTGATGGGCAACTTGTAATGCTAAACGCGGGGTAAGTCAATAATAATCTCGAAGACGGTCGGCCGGCTCGTCTTCCGCCCGCGGCCTACCTGCCTTTTAAGATCGCCACGATCTCCGTCTGGATGGGCTGCCCCGTCACTTCGATCTCTCTGTCGGAGACGTAGACGTTGATCTCGGAGCGGACACCGAAGCGGCCTTCGAGGTAGATGCCGGGCTCGATGGAGAAGCAGGTGCGCGGGATGACGCGGCGCGAATCCCTCGTCTCGAAGTCGTCGATGTTGGCGCCGTTGCCGTGGCCCTCTTCGCCGATGGAGTGGCCGGTGCGGTGTGTGAACTGCGCGCCGTAGCCGGCGCGCTTAATGACCCCGCGCGACACGTCGTCCACTTCGGCGGCGCGGATGGTGCGCCCCGCGCGGAAGGCCGCGCGGACGAAGTCGGTGGCGGAGTCGCGCGCCTCCTTCACGATGTTAAAGACCTTGACGTACTCGTCGGGCACGGACTCGCCGACGTAGCCGACCCAGGTCTGGTCGGCGACGATGGCGCCGGGCCGGTCGAGCTTCTCGGAGATGTCGAAGAGGACGAAGTCGCCGCGGCGGATGGGCGAGCTGCGCTCTGCGGTCGGGAAGTAGTGCGGGTTGGCCGTGTTCGCGCCGACCGAAACGTCGCCGCCGCCCGAGGTCATCCCCTCGGCGGCGAGGCGGCGGGCGATGAACTGTTGGATGTCGTACTCGGTCGGCGTCTCGTTCGCACGGACGCGGCGCGCGATCTCGGCGAAGCCCTCCATGATGACCTTGTGAACACGCTCGGCCGCCCCGCGGTGCATGTCGAGCTGCTCGGGGGTGAGCGTGGCCTCGAACTGCTGGACGAGGTCGGCGCTGGTCACGAGCGAGACGCCGCTCATCGAGCGGACGAGCTCGATGGTGCCGGCGTCCACGCGCGCGACGTAGGGGATGTCGCCCATGGGCGAGTACTGCATGGCGACCTTCTTGAGCACCACGCGTTTGCTCCGGAGGCCGCCGGAGGCGAGCGCGTCGCGGAGGGCCGCGTGCAAGTCCTGCCAGCTCGCGTAGATTATTTTGCGGCCCGGGAGCGCGTCGAGCCGGTAGCGCTCGATGGAGTGGACGACGCGGACGGGTTGGCCGACGACCGGCACGTAGTAGAACCAGCGGCGCGTGGTGACGCCGTTGGTCGGCAGTTTCAGAATACGGTAGGCGAGCGGGTCGCTGTGGCGGAAGTCGTAGAAGAGCCAGCCGTCGAGGTTCGCCTCGCGCAGCGCCGCCTGTATCTCCGCGACGCGCTTGACCTGCTCGTCGCCGGGTTGTGCATCCTGCGCCCGCGCCGCGTTGGAGAGGAGGAGCGCGAGCGCGAGCGCCGCGAGCGTGTAGTTTGTTCGTCTCATAGGGCTCTTATAAATCAAAAGGCGTTAGTCCGTCTCTTACTCATAAAGCTTGCGCAGCGTCGCGCGCCACGCGGCGTGCGAGACGAGGTCGGTGCTGTCGCTGAAGAGGTCGAGGCCGCCGATGGGGCGGCGGGCGGCGATGCGGCGCACGCGCTCGTCCCTGATCTTCTCGGTGATCCGTGCGGCGAAACCGTGCAGCTCGATGACGCGGAAGGGGCGGCCGAAGAAGTCGCGCGGCTCGGTCGGGAGAGGGTCTGTGATGCCCGACTCGTTGTGCGCCTGCGCGACGAGCCGGTAGGCCGCGACCAGATGCCGCTCGCGCTCCTGCCACGTCGCGGCCGCGAGCGCCGCGCTCAGATGCGGCGAGAGTGCCCCGGCGCGTGACAACTGCTTGAAGGCCGTGCCGAACCACTTCGGGTAGGGCGCGTAAGTCCGCTCCAGGAGGAAGCAGAGGCGCATCAGGTCGCGCACGAGGCGCGCGCCGATGAGCGCCGACCCGATCTCGTCGCCGGCGAGCCCGGCGCGCCCCATCAAGTGCTCCTCCTGCCCGACGCGCGCCCAGGCGGAGGCGAGCTGGTAGAGCCATACGTCGCGCGGGTAGTAAGAGAACCTGCGTCTCACCTCTTCGAGCCCGATCTCGTCATGGAAGACGCCGCCCGAACTGACGGTGCGGAGCTTCTGCTCGGGGAAGGTGAGCCAGTCGGCCGGCTCTATCTCTTCGTCGATGTCGAAGGCGAGGTAGTCGAGGAAGAAGCCGCGCGGCGTCAGCAACTCGACCCCGTGATTGACCGGCCCCTCTTCACGCGCGGCCAGGTGCCGCACGTTGTTGTCGGACGGGTCGGGCTCCGTAAAATTCGTCGGGTAGCCGCGGAAGCGTCGGGGAAGTTTATGGCGCAGGGCCTCGCGGATTGATTGACGTGCGTCGAACTCTCTCTCTTCCAGGAAGAGATCGACACGCGGCCCCCAGCCGTGGTCGGCGCTCATCTCGGTGTCGAAGCCGAGCACCTCGGAGCCCGTGCCGAGGAGCGCCGCCGCGTAGCGCAGGGCGGGGAACTCCGCCGCGAGGGCGGGCCTGACCGCCTCCTCGAAGAAGAGCCTGCTCAGCTCAAGACCTTTGACGAACTCGGGCATCAGGGGTTTCAGTAGCGCGTGCCGGGCCGGCGCTCGCCGAGTATACGATAGTCGCGCGCGTCCAGTGCCCTCTGCGCGGCGCCGCGGTCTACGTAGAGCGAGACGCGCGGGAGGTTGTGAATCGCCAGGCCGACGTGGAAGAGGAGGCCGCAGACGAGCACGGCCGCGGCGAGCCTGCGCCAGCGTGGCCGCGTCAAGAGCCTCTCCCAGCAGTAGAAGGCGTAGAGCACGGGGAGGGGGAGCGTGACGTAGAGGTGGTTCGACTGCGGCGGCTTGAGGGAGAAGAGGAAGCAGCAGTAGAGCAGCACGACGTTGAAGAGCGCGAGGTATTTGATCGCGCGCCAGTCCGCCTGAGTGTGGCTGCGCAGGAACCAGGAGCCGAGGAGCGCCGCCACCTGCGCGACGCCGACCGCGAAGAGGAAGAGGAAGAGGGGCGCGAGCCAGGGCTCCGCGCGCAGGAACTCGACGCGCTCGCGCGTGTGGCCGCCGACGAAGCGCGCCACCTCGAAGCTCGCGAACGAGAGCGTGCGGTTGACGATGCCCCACAGCGCCGTCGCGTTCTCCGCGTTGAGCCTCAACGCCCCGGCCGTCCCGCCCGAGCCCGCCGAGACGCCGTACTTCAGGTAGGTCGGAACCAGCAGCGCGGCTAACGGCGCCG
The DNA here is from genome assembly GCA_045807865.1 of Pyrinomonadaceae bacterium. Classification (GTDB taxonomy): domain Bacteria; phylum Acidobacteriota; class Blastocatellia; order Pyrinomonadales; family Pyrinomonadaceae; genus QHXN01. Next base: position 53,618 of record JBJMGP010000200.1, on the reverse strand, counting down.
CGCCCGCCGCACACCATGCGAGCGCCGAGAGACCGCGCCCGAGTCCCTCTCTAAATTGAAACGCCAGCGCCGCGAGCGCGTAGGGGACGAGCACGACCCAGGACATGTGCAACTGCATCACCCAGCAGAGGCCGAAGCCCGTCATGGCGTTGGCGAGCCGGGCGGGGACGAGCCCGCGGCGCGTGGGCGGGTAGAGTTCGAGCGCGCCGACGAAGAAGAGGACGCCGCCGGTCAGCACATACGAAGGGTTGTAGACGACGGTCGAGAGGTTGAGCGTCCAGGGCGAGGTGAGCAGCCAGCCCCACACGAACCAGCGGGGAAGCCGGGGCAGTCGCTTGCAGCAGTACCAGGCGAAGAGAGAGAGGCTTGCGAAGGAGAGGAGGTTGAGCAGGAGGTAGGGCGCCTCGGCCAGCGGGAGCAGATGAAAAGGCAGGCCGACGAGGAGCGCCTGCAACGCGCCCGGTATCTGTATCTCGCCCCACACCACGTCCGGCCCGAAGTACGGCCACGCGCCCGTCGCGTAGAACTTGAGCCCGAGCAGATAGACCTGCTTCGTATCCGAGTCCTGGAACTGCCCGCACAGCCCGAACCCCAGACGGAAGAGGAACGCCGCGCACAACAACACAACGAACAGCCAGCGCCGCGCCTTTGGCCTCGCGCCTCCCCTGACTTGCGCCGCGTCTCCTGTCGGATTCACTCGTCTTCTTTAGAGGAGCTTCTTGAATTCATCGGCCGTCAGCCCGGCATCTCGCACGATGCCGCCCATCGTAAACGCGTTCACCGGGTTATGGCGCGGGATAGTGAGGATGCGGGCGCCGTCGGACATAACGATGTGCTTGCCCTGCCGAACAATCCAGAAGCCGGCCTTCTCTAAAGCCCTGACCGCGTCCAGATGATTGACGCCGGGAATCTTCGGCACGGCTAAACCGTCACCTCGACCTCACGGACTTCGCCGTCTTCCACCAGTTCGTCCACGGCCGAAAGGTACTCTTCGATGGCGATGCGGATGTTCTCCAGTGCCTCTGCTTCCGTCTCCCCCTGAGACCAGCACCCCGGCAGGCCAGGGCAGGAAACGCTGAAGCCCTCTTCCGATTCATGTATACGCACTTTGTAATTCATCACGCCACCTCCGAGCCCCGATTATATCCGCGGAAGGAATTATCAGTCATCTAACGCCCGGCATCACCCGCCGCCACGAGCCTCTCGCGGAGCATGAAAGCCGCCGTGCCGGCGGTCGGGTGCATGCCGTTGTTAGACGGCGCGGGTAATTAACAATCCATTGGAATTTAGCCATAGCCTAATATAGTGTGACAAGGCGGATAGCATTCCTTTCCTGCTCGTATGCAAAGGCGGCTACGACCCGCACGGGAAATCCTGTATCAACTGCTTTAAGTTCCAGAAGAATATTGAAGGTGGCAACACTGTAATCAGGCCGGAAACGCAAGTTATATAGATAGTTTGAGCGGAGTTTTGCGCGAATTAGGTCTTCAAGCGTAGCCTTTGGCTGACCTAGTACTCCAAGACGCTTCAAGGTTCCGCTCTTAGCCACATTTAGATATTCTAGCTTACGCTCATCAATCTCTATGGCGCAGTTGGCGATATCTTTAGGAGAAGAACTCACTGCGTTAAGTGTAAGAACTTGGTCACTCTCAAACCCAGCCAGAACAGGGCGTTCAATTTTGTAGGAGAGTAATAACCCGAAATACATGTCTGGAATGCTGCGGCACTGCAATCCCGCCTCTTCAAACGGATAACCGAGAGTATTCTGATTAGCATCATCTGGTAGGTCATCCTCATGCGGTTGGATAATTGTGCTCCGGTGCTTGATGTATCCGTTAACTAGACCGAGACTGAGATAGGTTTTGAACATTGATGAATAAGTCACATTGGCATATCCGATATAGGGCGCAAACGAGCGAAACCCTTCATTTAGTGTGCGTACCATATCAACGGAGCAGTTGTTAATGTAAACGCAGTAGAACTGCGTGCTATGCCGAAACTGGAGAGGCGAGCCGCTCGGCTGTAAGTGTGTTACGAGTTGTGAACGAATCCAAGGCTGTTGTTCGTTTGAACCGAGAAGGTCACCAAGAAGAATACTATGTGAACCCGTTGGCGCGAGTAGGGGAAGGAGATGCTGCTGAACGGGTAGGCCATACCATCCCTCATCTATTCCGAGAGTATCAAATAATAGAGCGATTTCATGGCGGTCAGTTTGTGGAGTAAGTACCGACCTTAAGTCAAGATATTTCACTCCGCGTTTGAGGAGCACCGCAGTTATATACTCAACTGCGGTGACGATCTCGCGGCGCAGATGCTCGTCGTCCAACCTGAAGTAGTCCTGTAACACTTCAAGCATGACATTCCCGCGAGCTTCAATTGTGTGAACAACAATGTCCGCCATATATTTATTTGCGAGCGGGTATCAGCCGTCTAATTACTATTCTGCCGAATGATTCGGTCGAACTACATAATAGGGCATGAAAAGCCGGATGATGCGGTCGAACTACGTATAGCGATTTGCACTTGGATGCGACTGGTGCGGAAGGCGGCAAGTCAGTACCGCCTGCGGTAGCGGGCGGGTCTCGTGCGCGCTACCCGCCCGCTACCGCAGGCGGTACTGACTCATCCGCGGTCGCACTCATGCGCAAGCCGCTATAGGAGGGTCGCAAAAGCCGAATAATGCGGGCGCTGCGGGACGAGACCCGAGCGTTCGGCCTGGCGCCGGAAGAGGGTGCACAGGCCGAACCGCGCGGGGAAGGCACGGGGGCGTGGCGTGCAAAGGCGCGTCGCACGCCCCCGGAGTGGACTCCTCGGGTTAGGGGGCGACCTTGACGGCGTGGTTGCTCCACGGGCTCTGGCCGTTGAGGGTGACGGCGGCGACGCGGAAGTAGTAGCGCTTGCCGCTCTCAAGTCCCTCGATGATGAGCGAGGAGCGCGGCGAGACTCCGGCCTGCGTCCAGGGGCCGGCCTGCGGGTCGGTGCTGCGCTCGACGACGTAGGAGCGGGCGCCGCGGACGGTGTCCCAGGAGAGTTCGACCTCGCCCTCGTGGTTGCCGGTCGTCGCCGACAGTGTCTCGGGCGCGGCGGGCGCGGTGCTGTCGGCCGTGGCGGCGGAGCGCATTTCGAGCCCGGCACTCATAATCAACGCCTCGTCGGCACCGGCGACCGATTCGACGTAAGCGCCGACCTGCGTCATAAGCTGCTGAAGCTCGTCCTCCTTGATGCCCTGCGCGACCGTGTGACGCCTCGCCTCAAACCGTGCGGCCTGCGCGGTGTTGGCCGCCGCTTCGAGCGCGTCGGCGGCGGCCGACACCTCGGCGAGCGTCGGGTGCGGCGTCGGGAAGTTGGCGTTGCCGGTCAAGGCCGCGACGACTTGACGCGTACGAGCGATCTTTTCCGGGATGGTCAGGCGGCCGAAATTGAGTTTGATTTTAGGCATTCTGAGGTCTTCTCCTTTCGGGGTTGGAAGCGCCGGAACGGTGAGGTTTGAGGGCCCCTGCTGGCTAAGGCGACGACAGAATAGCGCCGAAGCCGCGACGGAGCAACATTTTTTTGAGCGTGAGGCCGCGCCCGCTCGGCAATTTGCGTAAAGTATTGCAAAGACGGCCTTTATTCCCGCCGAAATCACGACAAGACGAACTGACATCGAGTCAATGTCAATCGACATTACCGTAATGTCGATTGACATCGCGGCAATGTCGATTCACATCGCGGCAATGTCGATTCACATCGCGGCAATGTAAGTCTGCATCAAGGCAATGTCGATTGACATTAGGACGATATGAGTCTGCATCGCGGCGATGTCGATTAACATTGTCACGATGCAGACTCACATCACGCCGGTGTCAATCGACACGGCGGCAATGTCGATGCGCATCAAGACGATGTCGATTGACACTGCTTCGATGTCGATACAGATCGCGGCGGGACGAATGTGGGGCGGCTATTCTGCCGAAGAGCGCGCCTCCTCCTCTGCGCGTTTGCGCGCGAGGCCGGCGCGACCGTCGTAGCGGATTAACTGCGGGAGCAGGAGCGAGAGCAGCGCCGTCCCCGCGACGCAGAGCACGCCGCCCGAGACGACGGACGCGCGCACGCCGAAGAGGCGCGCGACCGCGCCCGACTCGGCGTTACCCAACAGAGGCCCCGTCGTGTAGCTAATCATCTCGATCCCCGCGAGACGGCCGCGCAGGTGGTCGGGGATGGTCTGGTTCCAGATGGTCATGCGGAAGAGCCCCGAGACCATGTCGGCCGCGCCCGCCAGTGCGAGGCAGAGGAGCGCCGCCCACAGCGCCGGCGCCAGCCCGAAGCCGACGATGGCCAGCCCCCAGACGGCCGCCGCCAGCACGACGCACAGGCCGTGCCGGTTGACGCGCTTCGTCCAGCCCGAGGTGAGGGTCACGCAGAGCGCCCCGGCCGCGGGCGCCGCGTAGAGCAGCCCGACCGTCGAGCCGCCGAAGCCTTCCGCGACCGCCGGGAAGAGTGCCATCGGCATCCCGAAGAACATCGCGTTGATGTCGATGAGGTACGTCCCCAGAAGTTCCGGCCGGCTCCGCGCGTAGCGGAGCCCCTCGGACATCGAGCGCAGGGAAGGTCGCTCGGCGCCCGCGGGCGGCGGCACCGCGCGCATCGCCCAGAGCGCCGCGAGCGAGGCGGCGAAGGAGACGAAGTCTATCGAGTAGGTGAGCGCCGGCCCCGCGGTCGCGACGAGCAGCCCGCCGAGCGCGGGGCCGACGATCATCGAGACCGTCCCGCTCAAGCTTCTCAGAGCGAGCGCCGCCGGCAACTGCTCCGGCGTGACGACGCGCGGCAGGAGCGCTTCGAGCGACGGCCTTTGCAGACCGTTCAGCGCCGCGAAGAGCGCCGCGCAGAAGAAGAGCACCCAGACGCGCGGCGTCGCCAGGAGCGAATTGGCGACGAGCAGGAGCGTCCCCAGCGCGAGCAGGGCCTCCGTGAGTCGCACCATCCGCCTGCGGTCTATCGAATCGGCCAGCGCGCCGCCGACGAAGGCCATCAGGAAGATGGGCACGAACTCCACCACGCCGAGCATCCCCGAGGCGAGCGTCGAGCCCGTCAGCCGGTAGACCTGCCACGGCAGCGCCACGAACGTCATCATCGACCCGAAGAGAGAGACGGCCTGCCCCGCGTAGAGCAGCCGGAACTCGCGCGACTCGCGGAGCGGCGTCAGGTCGAGCGCCAGCGAGCGCGCCGCCTTCTGCGCGCGCCCCGCCGACGCCTCCCCGGGGTCGGGCGTCAGGTGAGTCGAAGGCTGTGTGGGCTCTTCCACGGTTGAGTGTCAGCGAGAGCGATTTGACACAGAGACACGGAGACACAGAGACACAGCTTGGAACGTATAGCTCAACGAGCCGTGTCTCTGTGTCTCTGTGTCTCTGTGTTGAAAGCTAACTCCATATTCACCCTTTAGTGTGAGGCGCGCCGGCTCTGCTTGCGCGCCCTCTTCTCGGCCTTCTTCTCGGCCTCGGTGCGGTGGATGGCCTCCTCGGCGGCGTGGCCCGTGCGCGAGAGACGGACGTAGAGCAGGTACGCGACGATCAGGGCGTTGAAGAAGAGCACGAGGCCGCGCAGGTGCGTCGGCTGCTCGATGAGTTCGTAGAGTTCGACGGGGAGGTAGATGCAGCCCGAGAGGATGGCGAACCACTCGGCCCACGCGCGCATGTGCCAGAGTCCGTAAGCCTCGACGAAGCGCACGACCGAGTAGGCGAAGGCGAGCGCCGCCAGCCAGCGCAGCCGCGAGTCGTTCATGTGCGCCGCGGCCTCGACGAAGACGCGCGGGTAGTGGCTCGCCGGGTTGAGGTGCGAGTGGCGCACGAGCCGCTCGGCCAGGTCTTCGAGGTCGCGGTGGACGAGCGCCAGCAGGCCGAAGCCCGCCAGCAGCACCAGCGTCCCCTTCAAAGCCTCGAACAGCGCGACGACCCGCACGCCCGCCGCGATCTCCGTCACCGTCCGCGGCTTCGGCACGTAATGTTCCGCTTCGGCCAAGGCTCTGACGCCCCCGTTCGATTCGCCGCGGAGCGGCGTCCGAGTTTAGCCCGGCCTTTCAAGGCCGGGTAAGACGAACGTTAAAAGATACCGCGTCGCGTCAGCGACGCCTGAACCGTTCGAGCGTCGCTGACGCGACGCGGCGGAATCTCGCGCAACTCAACCCGGCCTTGAAAGGCCGGGCTAAACTCAAGCGCCGCTCCGCGGCGGATTGACGCACGGCCTTCATTTATCTCACTCTTCGCCCTCACCGAGCAGAGGAATCTGCAGACCCTTAGCGCGCGCCGTCTCTTCGGCCGCCTCGTAGCCCGCGTCCACGTGGCGCGCGACGCCGAGGCCGGGGTCGTTGGTGAGGACGCGGTTGAGGCGCACGGCGGCCTCGTGTGTGCCGTCGGCGACCGAGACCTGGCCGGCGTGGAGCGAGTAGCCGATGCCGACCCCGCCGCCGTGGTGGAAGGAGACCCAACTTGCGCCGCTCGCCGTGTTGAGCAGCGCGTTCAGTATCGGCCAGTCGGCGACGGCGTCGGTGCCGTCGCGCATGCCCTCGGTCTCGCGGAAGGGCGAGGCGACACTCCCCGTGTCCAGGTGGTCGCGGCCGATGGCGACGGGGGCTTGCAACTCCCCGCGGCGGACGAGGTCGTTGATGGCCTCGCCCATCAACGCGCGCTCGCCTAGCCCCAGCCAGCAGATGCGCGCCGGCAGTCCTTGAAACTGCACGCGGTCGCGCGCGAGCCGCATCCAGCGCTCCAGCGTCTGGTCTTCGGGGAAGAGTTCGAGCGCGAGGTCGTCGGTGCGCCGTATGTCGCCGGCCTCGCCCGAGAGCGCGACCCAGCGGAAGGGGCCTTTGCCCTCGCAGAAGAGCGGGCGTATATACTCCGGGACGAAGCCGGGTATCTCGAAGGCTTCGCGGACGCCGGCGTCGAACGCCTGCTTGCGGATGTTGTTGCCGTAGTCGAAGGCGACCGCCCCTCCGCGCTGCAAGGCGAGCATCGCCTCGACGTGCCGCGCCATCGACCCCGTCGAGCGCTCGACGTAAGCCTTCGGGTCTGTGCGTCTCAACTGATCGGCTTCTTCGAGAGAAAGGCCAGCGGGCACGTAGCCGTTCAGAGGGTCGTGCGCGCTCGTCTGGTCTGTGACGGCGTCAACCTTCACGCCGCGGCGGACGATCTCGGGCAGGACTTCGGCGCAGTTGCCGACGAGGCCGACCGAGACGGCGCGCCGCTGCTCGACGGCGTCCTCACAGATGCGCAGCGCCTCGTCCAAATCGAGCGCGAGCCGGTCGCAATAGCCTGTGCGCACACGGCGCTCGATGCGTGCGCGCTCGACCTCGACGCAGAGGAAGACGGCGCCGTTCAGAGTCGCCGCCAGGGGCTGCGCGCCGCCCATGCCGCCCATGCCGCCCGAAAGGATGAGCCGGCCCGAGAGACTGCCGCCGAAGTGTCGGTCGGCCATCGCGGCGAAGGTCTCGAACGTGCCCTGCACGATGCCCTGCGAGCCGATGTAAATCCAGGAGCCCGCGGTCATCTGCCCGTACATCATCAGCCCCTTGCGTTCGAGTTCGTGGAAGTGCTCCCAGTTGGCCCACGCGCCGACGAGGTTCGAGTTGGCGATGAGCACGCGCGGCGCGTGCTCGTGCGTGCGGAAGACGGCGACGGGCTTGCCCGACTGGACGAGCAGCGTCTCGTCGTTCTCCAGGCGGGTCAGCTCGCGCACAATAGCCTCGAACGAGCGCCAGTCGCGCGCGGCCTTACCCGTCCCGCCGTAGACGACCAGCTCCTCGGGGCGCTCGGCCACCTCCGGGTCGAGGTTGTTCATCAGGCAGCGCAGCGCCGCCTCCTGGTGCCAGCCCTTACAGTTCAGACGCGCCCCGCGCGGCGCCCGGACGACTCTCGACTGTGACATGACGCTTTAGTGATCTCGCTTCTCTTGAATGCCGCGGACGACTTTGGTGACGAGGCCGCGCGGGAAGAGACCGATGGAGCGCGCGAGGAGGTTGTTGCGCAGGCCGGGGATGACGATGGTCTTGCCGGCGAGGAGGCCGCGGTAGCCCGCTTCGGCGACGGCGCGCGCGTCCATCACGGCGCGGTCGAAGAGCTTGGAGTCGCCCATGCCGGCGGCGGCGACGAAGCCCGTCTCGGTGGGGCCGGGGCAGAGCGCAGAGATGCGGACGCCCGTCCCCTCGCACTCGTTCGCCAGCGCCTCGGAGAGCGAGAGCACGTAAGCCTTTGAAGCATAGTAGACGGCCATCAAAGGGCCCGGCTGGAACGCCGCGGTCGAGGCGACGTTCATCAGGTAGCCGCGGCCGCGTGCGATCATGCCGGGCAGGAAGAGTTTCGAGAGGTGCGTGAGCGCGACGACGTTGATCTGGAGCAGCTCAAGCTCGGACTGCAAGCCCGTCTCGGCGAAGAGGCCGTAGCTGCCGACGCCCGCGTTGTTGACGAGCGCATCGACCGAGACCCCCGCCCCCTGCAACTCGTCGAAGATCTCCCGCGGCGCCTCGGCGCGCGCGAGGTCTGAGGCGAGCACGCGCGCGTTGACGCCGTGCTTCGCCGCCAACTCTTCGGAGAGCCGCGCGAGTTTGTCCCGGCCGCGCGCGACGAGGACGAGGTCGTGCCCGTCGGCCGCGAACAGTCGCGCCAACTCCTCGCCGATGCCGCCCGACGCGCCCGTCACGAGCGCCATCATCTTCTGTTTGCTCATAGCTCGCGGAGCGTAAACCGTGAGCCGTCAACCGTGACCAGAGAAAAGCAGTTCTTACTTGTCACGGTTTACGGTTCACGGTTTACGGCTACTCATTCGCCCGGCCGGGCCAGAAGGCGTGGAACCAACGGCTGGCGGGGCTGTCCTGGGTGAGAAGCTCCTGAAGCTCGCCCGCGTCAACCCAGACGCCGCCGCAGGTGTCGCAGCGGTCGAGATGGACATCGTTGTAGCTCTCGACGTGGAGCTTGCCCGTGCAGCGCGGGCAGTCCATCGTGGGCGGCTCGTTGCTGTGCTTCCGTGCCTCCTCGCGGATATGCTCGCGCAGGCGTTCGAGCGTCTCCTTGTCCCGGCGGTTGAAGTACTCCTGCTCAAGCCCCCTTCGGCGTTCGTCGAAAATGTCTGGCACCGGCTTGTTCCTCCCGCGGCCGTCCGAAAGCTCGCGACCTCCCTGGCGGGGCGCGCGGCTCGGCTCCGGCTGCTCTTGTGGATTGACTGAACTACGTAATTGCAGAAATGTAATAGCAGAAAACCGCGCCCGCGCGCCACCCCTTGCGCCGCGACACTTGCGCGCCCGCCACCCTCTTCAATAAGCTTCCGGCGCAGGCAGAACTCCGTACGGAATGGAAGGCACACGATGACACTCGGCCCGCGCACGCGCGTGCTCCTGATCGCGGCCGTCATCTTCGGCGCGGTCGCGGCGCTCGTCTGGTATCTGAGTTATCACTACTGGTCGCAGCCCGCGACGCCCCTGCGCCCGCCCGCGCAGGACGCGGAGCGCCTGCCGACGCCCGCGGCAACCCCGACCCCGGGCTTGACCCCGAGCCCGGAGCCCGCGGCCTCGCCCACGCCGTCGCCCGCGGCTGAAGCTTCGCCGCCGGCGCAGGCACCTTCGGGTGACCCCGGGGCGGCGCTCGCGTCGATGCGTCTCCTCATCCCCGTCGAGGGCGTCACGCCCGACAGGTTGCAGGACACCTTCAAGGACGCGCGCAGCGAGGGGCGCGTCCACGACGCCATCGACATCATCGCGCCGCGCGGGACGCCCGTGCTGGCGGCGACCGACGGCCGCGTCGTCAAGCTCTTCAACAGCGCGAAGGGCGGCATCACCTTCTATCAGCTCGCCGCGGCCGACGAGCACTACGTCCTCTACTACGCGCACCTCGAACGCTACGCCGACGGCCTCGCGGAGGGTCACGTCGCGCGCCGCGGCGAGACCCTCGCCTACGTCGGCGATACGGGCAACGCCACGCCCGGCAACACGCACCTCCACTTCCAGATCTACCGCGTCGCAGACCCGAAGCACTTCTGGAATGGCGAGAACCTCAACCCCTATCCGCTGCTGCACGCCGCGCCGTAAGCCTCAATAAACCCAGAGCCTTTCTGTACGACCGCCGTCCGTAAATGGTGCGCGCGGGCGCGTCTGCGCGCGGTTTTTCGGGGGAAAGTGTGGAGAGTCGCGTGCGGGAACGGTAGTTGCCACGTGTCTGCGGAAGTGTCTGCGCCTATACTCTCCCTTGCAAAGGCGTGTGAAAGTTTCGTTTCGAGGAGTCTTAAAAATAGATGGGTATCGAAGTGTTGAAGACGATTTGGAAGTCGCCGCTGGCGCTCGTCGCCGCGGCGTTGTTGCTGACGGCCTCGGGCTGCACGACGACCGCGCCAACGAACACGGCCGCGCCGTCCGCACCTACGACCTCTGCTTCGCCCGCGGCCAAGGCTTCGCCGTCGCCGAACAGTCCGGCGCCGACGACGGCGGCGGCCAACCTGCCGGTGACGCTGCCCGTGCTCGACGCGATGTTTGCCGACGAGGCGTTCGCGGGCGAGCTGAAGTCGAAGCTGCAACTGACGGACGAGCAGGTCGAGGGTCTGCGCAAGGTCGCGGGCGAGGAGCGCGCGAACCTCGACGAAGGGGGCCAGGGCTCGACGCCCGCGGCGACCAGGCGCGCCGCGGAGAAGATACAGTCCGTCATCGGGGCCGAGAAGGCGGCCGCCTTCAACTCCTTCGTCAGCGAGCGCTGGGCGGGCGGCGCCGCCGCGGCGCTCGACGCCAGGCCGAACTCTGTGCCGTCCGACACGCGCATCGTCGTCAACGCGCCCGCCTACCGCATGGACGTGTTCGAGAACGGCAAGCTGAGGAAGACCTACAAGGTCGGCATCGGCTACCCCGAGTTCCCTCTGCCGCAGGGCTTGAGGAAGGCCGACACCATCATCTTCAACCCGACGTGGACGCCGCCCGACGAGCCCTGGGTCAAGGGCAAGTTCGCGCCGGGCAAGAAGGTCGAAGCGGGCAGCCGCGACAACCCGCTCGGCCCCATCAAGATTCCCATCGGCCTGCCCTCGCTCATCCACGGCGGCAAGGCGCCGGCCAAGCTCGGCGGCTTCGCCTCGCACGGCTGCGTCGGCCTGACCAACCCGCAGGTGCAGGACTTCTCGATCATGCTCGCGTCCTTAGGCGGCGGGCAGCTCACGCCCGAGGACGTGGCCGGCTACGCGAAGAACAAGGAGGAGACGAAGCAGGTCAAGCTGGGCTCGCCCGTCCCCGTCGAGCTGCGCTACGAGACCATCGTGGTCGAAGACGGCAAGCTCCACATCTACCGCGACGTGTACGACAAGGGCACGAACACGGAGGAGAACCTCCGGCGCGTGCTCGAAGCGTTCGGCGTCAAGCCGGAAGACTTGAGCGAGCAGGAGCGCGCGCAGGTGACGCAGGCACTCCAACAGATGGCGCGCGACGCGCACGGCAACCCGGCCGGTGACGCGAGCCCGACGCCGACGCCCGCCAAGGGCAAGGAGAAGGAGAAGAGCGACCGCATCACCTACACCATCAAGGGGCAGAAGGAGGTCGTCATCGACATCGCCGCCCTGCGCGGCAAGGGCTACCCCGCCCCCGTCAACCTCGACACCGGCGGCGCCCCGCAGCCGAAGCAGCCGGCGAAGAAGAAGGCGTAGCAAGGCGTAAACCGTAAACCGTGACCAGAAGAAGCAAAGGCTTTCTTCTGGTCACGGTTTACGGTTTACGGTTCACGTCTTACAGATAACTCAGCCACGCATCGCGGCGGCGGCGCTTGACGCCTGCGAACCAGCGGCAGAGCGGGTAGAGGGCGGCGACCACGCCGAGCCAGACGAGATAGACGACCCAGAGGTCGTAGCCGTAGCCGGGCGGCTCAAGCTGCGGCTGGCCGGGCGGCGGCCAGTTCATGAAGAGCCACTCGGCGCGGCCGTACTTCACGTAGGCGAACAGCACCGCGACGAGGTGCATCAGCGGCACGTGCAGGAGGTAGTAGAAGAGGGGCACGCGCCCGAAGACGACGAAGGGGCGCGCGAGCCAACCCGGCCCGCCCCCGCGGTCGAAGAGCGCGACGGCGATGACCGCGGGCCCGAGCGTCATCAAAAGGAAGAGGAGCGACGGCGGGTACTTCTGCGTGTTGAGGAACGAGAGGAACGTGTACCACGCGCCGCGGGCCTGCGAGGCCCAGGGCGTCGGGTCGCCGTAGACATTGGCGGCGCGCAGCAGGACGAACAGCAGCACGGCCGCCCCGCCGCTTAAGAAGAGCAGACGCCTGCGTCTCTCCCTCTCCAGCGTGAGCAGTGAGCCGAAGGCATACCCGACTGCCATCACCCCGACCCAGGGGACGAGTGGGTAGGCGACGAAGGTGGCGTAGCCGGGCCACGGCATCAGTATGTTCTGCTCGTGGAGCACGACCCACAGCCAGCGGAAGGGGCCGAAGGAGTCGGCGCCCACGCCGTCGAGCAGGTTGTGCAGGAAGATGAGCGCGAGGCCGAAGGCCGCGACGGCGCGGGTGGGGAGAAAGACGAGCCCGGCCAGCGCGACCATCGACCAGCCGATGGCCCAGATGACCTGCGCAATCACGACGTGGTAGTCGAAGTTGAAGAACCAGCCGAAGCGCACGAGCGTCAGCTCAAGCAAGACCAGCCACAGCCCGCGCGTGAGGAGGAAGCGCGCCAGCTCCGGCTTCGTCTTGCCCCGGCGGGTCGAGAGGAACGCTCCCGTGCCGGCGAGGAAGACGAAGGTGGGCGCACAGAAGTGCGTCACCCAGCGCGTGAAGAAGAGCAGCGTCCAGGTCTTCGAGGGGTCGAGCGGGTCGAAGGACTTCGCGTAGGAGTGGAAGAAGTCGCGCACGTGGTCGAGCGCCATGACGACCATCACGAAGCCGCGCACGAAGTCCACCGAGTCGAGGCGCGCTCGCCCGTCCATTCGCTCGCCGAGCAGGTTCGTCCCCGCCTGCGACAACGCTTCGGGGACGGGCGTGACCGTCGTCGTCACTTGTGACATCTACCTCTCCCGTTCGGTCGGAGATACGGGCGCTTAACTAGACTTTCAAGGTCAGAACAGACGAGACCCTCACACGTCGAACTCGCCGCGGCGGAGGGCCGACGCGACCCTTTCAATGTCGTCGGCGAGGGGGCGGTCGCGCGTGAGGCGCGCGGCGTGGGCGCGGACGCGCTCGTAAGCCGCGCGTGCGCCGCGGCCGGGCTTGAGCGGGGCGCGATGTTCGAGCCCCTCGGCGGCGGCGAGCAGCTCGATGGCGACGACGCGCTCCACGTTCTCGACCACGCGGCGGAGTTTGAGCGCGGCCGTCATGCCCATCGAGACGTGATCCTCCTTGCCGCCGTCGGTCGGCAGGTTGTCCGTGCTCGCGGGGTGCGCCAGCACCTTGCATTCGTTGAGCAGCGCGACGGCCACGATCTGCGGCACCATGTAGCCCGACTCGACGCCCGCGCGCGCCGTCAGGAAGGCGGGCAGCCCCTCGTTCTTGTCCGGGTTGACGAGCCGGTCGATGCGCCGCTCGACGATGTTGCCGAGGTGCACGAGCGCGATGGCGGAGTAGTCGAAGGCGAGGGCGAGCGGCGCGCCGTGGAAGTTGCCGCCCGAGATGACCTCGCCCGTCTCGGCGAAGACGAGCGGGTTGTCGGTGGCGCCGCCGGTCTCGACCTCGACCGCGCCGCGCGCGTGCGCGAGCGCGTCGCGCGCGGCGCCGTGTACCTGCGGCATGCAGCGCAGGGAGTATGCGTCCTGCACGCGCGGGTCGCCTTCGAGGTGCGAGGCGCGTATCTCACTCTCGGCCATTAACTCGCGCAGGTGCGCGGCCGACTCGACCTGACCCCGGTGCGGGCGCGCGAGGTGGATGCGCTCGTCGAAGGCGGCCGGCGTGCCCTTCAGGGCTTCGAGCGACATCGCGCCCGACACGTCGGCCGTGCGCGCCACGCGCTCGGCGCGGGCGAGTGCGAGCGCGCCGACGGCCGTCAACGCCTGCGTGCCGTTGAGGAGCGCGAGCCCCTCTTTGGCTTCAAGCCTTAGAGGCTCGATGCCCGCGCGCTTTAAAGCCTCGCCGCCCGGCATCCGCTCGCCCTGATAGACGGCTTCGCCCTCGCCCGCGCAGCAGAGCGCGAGGTGCGCGAGCGGCGCGAGGTCCCCGCTCGCACCCACCGAGCCCAACTCCGGCACGACGGGGTGGAGGCCGCGCTCAAGCAGCAGCAGCAGCGTCTCGGCCACGACGGGCCGCGCCCCGCTAAAGCCCTTCGCGAGCACGTTCGCGCGCAGCAGCATCATCGCCCGCGTCTCTTCCGCGGAGAGCGGCGCGCCGAGGCCGCACGAGTGGCTGCGCACGAGGTTGATCTGCAACTCGCGCAGCTCGTCCGCCGGCACCGTCACGTCCGAAAGCTTCCCGAACCCCGTGTTCACGCCGTAGACGACGCGCGACTCCGCCACGATCCGCTCCACCAACGCGCGCGCCGCCTCCATCCGCTCGCGTGCGGCGCCGGCGAGACGCACCCCGACCTCCGCGCGCGCCACGCGCGCCACCTCTTCGAGGGTTAACTGTTCTCCGTCGAGTTCAAGCATGGGAATCAGTAGGCAGTAGGCAGATGGCAGTAGGCAGTCGCTCCGCGCCATGTCTGTTGCAGGAGTAATTCGTAGGTTTCGACAGAGAGGTTCTTAACTGCCATCTGCCTACTACTTTATCACCGGGTCTCGGTTCGGGAGCTGCGTGCGGTGGACGTCCTCGGGCGATTGGGAGCGGTGGATGTCGGAGCGGCGCCACTCGCCGGTGGTCGAGCCGGCGCGGGGCGTCGAGCGCGTGCGCTCGCGGGCGCGCTTGGCGCGGCGGACGGTGGCGGTGGCGGTGCGGCGCTTGTCGGCGGCGGCGCGCGTCCACTCGCCCACGCGCTGGAAGGGGTGGAAGTCGCGCTCGGTCAGGACTTCGCCCGTCGCCTCGCGCAGGCGCATCGTGAAGTAGGCGAAGAGCAGCAGCCCGACGTTGAAGAAGATGCCGACCATGAAGACGACCTCGCCGGGGACGATGCCGATGTCGGCCTTGCGCAGGAAGTCCGAGAAGTCGGGCGACGGGTACGGGTGCATGTAGACCTTCAGGTTCCAGGAGGCCGCCAGCAGCATGAACATCCAAAGGTAGTTGCGGCGCAGGCGCCGGCCGAGCGCCTCGGCCTCGCTCACGTTGAAGCGCGGCTCCTGCAAGTCCGCGACGAGCAACTGCGCCCACGTGCTGTCGTCGCCGACCACTTCGGGCGAGAGCATCTGCATGAAGAAGCCCGTCTCCAGCAGCCGCACGCGCCCCGACCAGATTTCGTAGTAGCGGTAGCGCCGCGCCTCCATGAAGAGGAAGAAGCCGACGAGCACCGTGTTGATGAGGATGACGAAGTGCGGGTTGGTCGGGAGCGAGAAGGCGAACGAGAGCGTCGCGCCGGTGGTGACGACGGCCCAGTTGGTCGTCGTGTCGAGCCGGTTGCGCCAGGTGTTGGCGCGCGTCACCTCGCCGCGGTAGAAGTGCACCATCGCCATGTTGAACTCGGCGGGCGTGGGCTTGCGCTGGGGCGTGGCGGCGGCCGCCGCGCGCGGGAGCTGCGTGGCGTGCAGAGCCTGTTCGGGCGTGATGGTCTGGTGGATGGGGGCCGTCTCGGGCGCGTCCGGGGTTGACGTGCGCGAGGGCTGTGCTGTCTTCTGGGATGCGAGCGGCTCGCTCGTTCTGGGACGCAGGTCTGTCTTCATCTTCCTCTCGGTCGCCTGGAAAAGCCTGCCGGGGTGGCGGGAGGAGGGCGCCGCTTCTGCCCGACTGCCCTGGATGATAGCACGCGCCGCGGCCGTCGGCGGAAGTAAAAAGGCAAAAGTAATAAGGCGGAAGGCCGGCCGCCTGCCGCGCTCGGAACAGCTCTCCGTTCCCGGCCGATTCGTCGCTTTTGCCTTTTGCCTTTTTACTTTTGCCTCCCCGGCGGGCCTGCTTGACAGTCCGCGGAGGCGCCCCTATATTCGTTTTTTGTCCGCCGCTTCTTGAAAGCGTCTTTGTTTGACCATGCAGGCGCGAGAGGACTTTGAGCCGGCCGCGGATGACGCGGACGCGCGCTGGATGCGCGAGGCGCTCGGCGCGGCGCGCGCGGCCGCGCGGGCCGGCGAGGTGCCGGTCGGCGCCTGCGTCGTGGGCCCGGACGGCGCCACGCTGCTCGCGGTCGCGGGCAACCGGACGCGCACCGACTGTGACCCGACGGCGCACGCAGAGGTGCTGGCGCTGCGCGAGGCGGCGCGGCAAGTTGGCAACTACCGTCTGACGGGCGCGGTCGTCTATTCGACCGTCGAGCCGTGCGCGATGTGCGCCGGGGCGCTCGTCCAGGCGAGGGTCGCGCGGCTCGTCTACGGCGCGCGCGACGAGAAGGCGGGGGCCGTCGAATCGGTCTTCCGCGTCTGTGACGCAAGCTCTTTGAATCACCGGATGGAACTCTCGGCCGGCGTCCTCGAAGCGGACTGCCGCGCGCTGATGCAGGAGTTCTTCCGGGAGAGAAGAAAAGGGCTGACTACTCAGCCCTGAAGTCTCTGCGGAGAGGTCGCATAGTGGTTTAGTGCACCGGTCTCGAAAACCGGAGTGGTCGAAAGGCCACCGTGGGTTCGAATCCCACCCTCTCCGCCATATTTCTTTCCAAACCAACCCCTTAGGCCCTCAACCGCAGGCCAAATTCCTTACCTCTCCGCCACTTCGGTTTTGCCAGTTGGCGTAGTACGTGATAGGAGACGCTATGACCAGCGAGCTTTAAGGGCCGCGGAATAGCCGAAGTATCAAGAAATCCCGCCTGGTAGCATCTGGTCAGAGAGAGTGCACCGGTCACCAACGACCGGTGCAGTGTAGCCGTCGGAATTCGACGCTTTTAGTCTGGTCGCGGCGCCCCGCTCTCCCGGCCGCACACGAACTACCGTACCCTCGACTTCGACAAGTCGCTCTCGACGCGGATGGCGCAGAAGATCGTCAAGAAATGGGCCGACTACTCCCGGCTCGGAGACCTCTCGCCGCATGACCTGCGGAGGACTGCTATCACCAGTGCGCTGGAGGCGGGGCTCAGCTATCGCCGGGTGCAGATGATGAGTAAGCACAGGGACCCGAAGACCGTCATGCGCTACGACCATGGGCGGGAGAATCTCGACCAGAACGCCGTCAATTTCCTCGTGTATGATGAGGAATGAGGGGCTATGACTCATGGACGGCAGGGAGCGGAAAGACGTGAGGCCGGGGCTCACGGTAGAGATCGTGCTGAAGCAGGATCAGCGCACGGGGAGGCTGACGCGCGGCGTCGTCAAAGACGTGCTGACGAAATCCTCCCACCACCCGCACGGCATCAAGGTCAGGCTGGAGACGGGCGAGGTCGGCAGGGTCAAAGCGGTCGTTCAACCGTGACGACCCGGCGGCCCGATATTTCCACGGACAAGGGGTGATGGCCTCGCAGTTAGACATCTTCGGCATGGCCGGCGACACGCTCAAAACGGCGGCCGGCCTCCCTGAGGGCTTCCGTTACCGGCCCAATCTGATTGGCCCTGCCGACGAGCAGGCGCTCCTCGCGCGCGTACAAGAGCTGCCATTCCGCGAGTTCGAGTTCCACGGCTACACGGGCAGGCGCCGCGTCGTCTCCTTCGGCTGGCGCTACGACTTCTCAGGCCGTCAACTCCTGAAGGCCGACGACATCCCCGACTTCCTCCTCACCCTCCGGCCGGCTGCCGCTGCCTTCGGCGGCATGGAGCCTGAGGCACTCCGACACGTGCTCGTCACCGAGTACGGCCCCGGCGCGGGGATAGGCTGGCATCGAGACAAGTCGGTCTTCGGCGAGACGGTCGGCGTCTCACTGCTCTCGCCGTGCGTGCTACGACTACGGCGTAAGGTCGGCGAGAGGAAGTGGGAGCGGACGAACTTAACGGCGGAGCCGCGCTCGGCCTACTTACTGAGCGGACCGGCGCGGGCGGATTGGGAGCACAGCATCCCGCCGGTGGACGCGCTCCGCTACTCGATAACTTTCCGCAACCTTCGTGAAGGCTGAGCGTATTCCGCCCACGTTCGGTCACCGCGCGCCGCACACGCAGGTCATACCAAAGTGACGACGACAGACGTTGGAGAAGGCAAAGAGCGAGGCGGGGTGACCGTCTACACCGTCGGCCACTCGAACCGAGCCCTGGACGAGTTCGTCAATCTGCTGAAGGCGCACGGAGTAGGGACGCTGGTCGACATCCGGAAGCTGCCGGGCTCGAACAAGTACCCACACTTCAACCGGGACGAGTTGTCCGACGCGCTCGCCCGCGCGGGCATCCGCTACGTGTTTTTGCAGGAGTTGGGCGGCCGGCGGTCGCAGAAAAAAGAGTCGGGGAATACGGCGTGGAGGAACAGGTCGTTCCGGGCCTACGCCGACCACATGGAGACGGACGAGTTCCGGCGGGGCATCGACTTACTGCTCGATTACGCCGCGGAAGGCAGGGTCGCCTTGATGTGCTCGGAGGCCGTGTGGTGGAGGTGCCACAGGGCGCTCGTCGCAGACTACCTGAAGGCGGCGGGCGTGAACGTCCGCCACATCATGGGCGAGTCGGCCGCCAAGACGCACCCTTACACTTCGGCCGCGAAGGTCGTAGACGGTAAGCTCTCCTACCGCGGTTAGGTCTCAACGCGCGACCTACACATCTCGCCCCATATTACCCTTATTAGATCCCCAAGCCCGTGACGCTAAGATAAATCATTTGATTAGCCATCCGCGCAGGGGTTATCGTGAGGCAGTTCATCATAACCGGGCGGCGGTTGTCGTCAGCAGACAACCAAGACCCGGTTTCAACTCTCGCTTGCCGGGCCACCCCTCGTAATTTTTATGAGTGTGACGGAATCATCCGACAAAAGCGAAAAGCCGCGTGAACGTGCGAGAAGGTTCTGCGAGGAGTACGGGCTCGGGCTTCCCATTCTGCTGGCGCCGATGGCCGGGGCCTGCCCGCCGGGCCTTTCCGTCGCGGTGGCGGACGCGGGCGGCATGGGCGCGATGGGCGCTTTAATGACCGCGCCAGAGGGCATCCGCGAGTGGGTCGCCGAGTTCCGCGCCGCAAGCCAAGGCCCCTTCCAACTCAACACGTGGGTGCCCGACCCGCCCCTGCCCCGAGATGAAGAAGCAGAGGCGCGCGTTCGAGAGTTCCTCGCGTCGTGGGGGCCGGAGGTGCCTCCTGGGGCGGGCGACGCCGTGCCGCCGGATTTCAACGGGCAGTGCGAGACGTTCCTCGAACTCGGGCCGCCCGTCGTCTCCTCCATCATGGGCCTCTTCCCGCCGGAGTTCGTCCGGAGGCTGAAGGAGCAGGGCGTCCGCTGGTTCGCCACCGCCACGACGCTGGCCGAGGCGCTCGAAGCCCAGGCCGCCGGCGCCGACGCCGTCATCGCGCAGGGATTCGAGGCCGGAGGGCACCGCGGCTCGTTCGACGCCGCGGCGGCCGAGCGGCAGTCCGTAGGGCTCTTCGCGCTGCTGCCCCGATTAGTTGATCACCTCGACGTGCCCGTCATCGCCGCCGGCGGGATCGGCGACGGGCGCGGAGTCGCGGCCGCGCTGACCTTAGGCGCGAGCGCCGCGATGATCGGCACGGCCTTCCTGCGCTGCCCGGAGGCGTCGACCCATCCGGCTTGGGCGGGCGCACTCAACGGCCTTGAGCCGCAGGAGACGACCCTGACGCGCGCCTTCACGGGCCGGCTCGGGAGGGCCATCGCCACGGAGTTCGTCAAAGCCGCGGCCGGGACTGACGCGCCGCACCCGGCGCCTTACCCCGTGCAGCGGGGCCTGACCGCGCCGATGAAGCGGGCGGGCGCGGCCGCGGGCGACTACCACCGGATGCAGACGTGGGCGGGGCAGTCGGCGGCGATGGCCAGAGCCGTGCCGGCCGCAGACCTGGTGCGCGAGATTTGGGAGAGCGCCCTGACGCTGCTGTAAGGGCGCTGTGGCCCGCGACGTTGTGGCGCGCTCTTCATGAGTTGAAAGGAGAAGGCGGGCGTGACGAAGGAGAAGGAACGTGGCTGACGCGAGAGTCATCCTCTGCGTCTTCGCGCACCCGGACGACGAGAGCTTCATGGCCGCGGGCGTCGCCTGCAAGTACGCCGAGGAGGGCGCGCGCGTCGCGCTCGTGACGGCGACGCTCGGCGAGGAAGGCGGGGCGGGCGACCCGCCCGTCTGTACGAAGGAGGAGCTGCCGGCCGTGCGCGAGGCGGAGCTGCGGCGCGCCGTCGAGATACTCGGGATCGGTTCGTTAGACCTGCTCGGCTACAGGGACAAGCAGCTCGCGTCGGCTCCAGTCGATGAGATTCGCGAAAAGCTCGTCCGGCTCCTGCGCCGGCACCGGCCGCAGGTCGTCATCACCTTCGACCCGAACGGCTCCAACGCACACACCGATCACGTGGCCATCAGCCGCTTCACCTCCGACGCAGTGCAGGCGGCGGCCGACGCAAGGTTCTTCCCGGAAGCGGGCGCGGCGCACCAGATCATACGTCTGCTGTGGACGACGCCGTCTCCGTGCTGGGAACTCGCGCTAAAGGAGCGACCGGGCGAAGAGCCGGGCGTCGATTTCCTCATTGACGTCGGTCCCTGGTGGAAGACGAAAGAGGCTGCGCTCCGCGCCCATCGCAGCCAGATCAATAACACCGCGCGCCTCTTCTTCGATCCGCCCGACACCGAGCAGCGCCTGAGCCTCGAAGCCTTCCGCTGCGCGCCGGGCTACGACCGTGAGGGCGCCCCCGCGCGCGACCTCTGGTCGGGTATCGGATAGGGTGCGGACTGCGGCAGACCGAAAGAATTTAACCGCCTATTTCGAAGCGGCAGCGGGACGAGCCCTCACGGTCACAATGCTCTGTGTCCGGCGCATGCCTATACTCTTCTTCCACGACGTTAACACGAAGCTACAGCGCCAAGCACTCTTGTTGACGGAGGCGACTGTCTTAAGCTAAATCCACTTCCGAGCCGGACTCCGGAAACGGTGCGGCCGCGGGGTCACCGCGTTTCTTTATCAGGGGCGCGCTCGGCGGGCTTCCTTCGGCCCCCCTCGGTCGGTCCCGACGGCGCGTGGTCGGCCCCGAGCGTTCACGAAGAAGGGTCGCTCGCCGGGAAAGTCTCCGCGAGGTTCTCGTCTATCTCGGGCGCGCTCGTCGGCCCGGCCTCGGGCAGCGGCAGCAGTCGTGACAGGCCGGTGTGCGCGAGCACGGCGTCCGGCGCACGCTGCAAAACCTCCCCCTCCCCGAGCGTGTAGGAGACCTCCTGCCCCGGCGAGAGGTGCGCGTCGTAGAGCCGCACGTCCTGGTGGATGACGAGCGAGCCCTCGTCGCCGCCGCGCGAGGCGAGCGGCCTGAGCCGCCCGCGCCGCCCCTCGACGGCGAAGGACTTCTGCCTGTAGCCGGGCCGGAGCCCCTCGCGCTCGGGCGTTATCCAAATCTGCAGGAAGTGAACCTGCTCCGACTTCGAGCCGTTCATCTCGCTGTGGCTGACGCCGGTGCCGGCCGTCATCACCTGCACCTCGCCGGGGCGTATGACCCCGCCGCCCCGGTCGAGTCGCGGTGCGTGAGCCCGCCCGAGAGTGCGACGGAGACGATCTCCATGTCGCGGTGCGAGTGTGTGCCGAAGCCCGTGCCGGGCGCGACGTAGTCCTCGTTGATGACCCGCAAATCGCGGAAGCCCATGTGCCGCGGGTCGTAGTAGTTGCCGAACGAGAAGGTGTGGCTGCTGTCGAGCCAGCCCGTGCGCGTCCGCCCGCGCTCCCCGGCGGGCCGTACCCTGATCATCTCTGTCTCCTCCCGGCGCGAATACCACCGCCCCGGCGGCGCCCGCGCCTCATGTTTCTGAGTCGTTCATAGTTTTGATGTTTGAGGGTTGCACGAGCCGCGGCGTCAGCCCTTACTCATGGTCTGCGGTCGTCATGTATCTGGTTGTCGGGAGCCCCTCCACTCACGGCTCCGCCTCCGCGAGCGCCCGCTCGATGCGGCGGTCGGGGATGAGCCACATGACGGCCACCAGAACGTAGAGCGCGCAGGCGAGCAAAGGGCTCACGAAGGAGAGCGGGATCGCCGCCGCGTAACACACCACGGACGCCTTGCCTTTAACGTCTTTACCGAGCGCCTTCGCGAGGGCGGAATCCCTGCCCTGATGCGAAACGAGGACGTGGGCCAGGATGAAGTAGGCGATGGCGGCCGACAGCAGCACCCCGCCGTAAACAGCGACGGGCCAGGCGGCGAAGTTGTTCTCGCCCATCCAGCCGGTGGCGAAAGGAATCAGTGAAAGCCAGAAGAGCAGGTGCAGGTTCGCCCACAGGGTGCGACCGTTGACCTGAGTGACGGCGTGCAGCAGGTGATGGTGGTTGCTCCAGTAGATGCCGACGTAAATGAAACTGAGGATGTAGCTCAGGAACACGGGGAGCAGCGGACGCAGGTCGGACAGGCCGACCCCGTGCGGCACCTTCAGTTCCAGCACCATGATGGTGATGATGATGGCGAGCACGCCGTCGCTGAACGCCTCCAACCGCCCCTTGCCCATCCACAACCTCCGTTTGCGCGTTTACACTTGATTCTAACTGCGGACGACCTCGACGGAACAGTGGGCGCGCGCCTTCCGAGCCGTCGTAGCCGATAAGGATCTTCATCTTCTACCCACTTCCTGTGGACTCGAACGCGGTCACGCGCCGCGCGTCCGAAGATCCGCCGCGAGAAACTCGTTGACGTCGGCGTACGGCGTCAGACCGGCGAGACCGGCGAAACCGCCGTCCGACCTCAAGGCTTGCGCCGCGCGCATGAAGCCCGTCCACGCCGCGAGGGCAAGCGCGGGGCCGACGCTGATTCGCCGGACGCCGAGCGTCGCGATGTCGCCGACGCTCAGTCCGATGTCGCGAGCGACCAGGAGGTTAAACGGTTTGGGCTGGGCCGCTTCCACGAGGGCCTTAATTTCTACAGGCTCGCGGGCGCCTGGCGCGAAGAGTACGTCGGCGCCCGCCTCCGCATACGCCTGGAGTCTGCGGACCGATTCGCGGAAGGCGTCCCTGTGGCCGACCAGGTAGCACTCGGCCCTCGCGGTCAGCAGCACGCCGCCGCCCGACTGATCGATTGCTTGCCGCGCCGCACGGACGCGCTCGACCGCAAGCGGCAGCTCATAGAGCGGCGCCGACGGGTCGCCGGTGGCGTCCTCCACCGACAGCCCCGCGACTCCGGTCGCCACACACCGCGCTATGCTGTCCCCCACCCCCTGCGGGTCAGTCCCGTACCCCGATCCGAAGTCGGCATTGACCGGCAACTCAACCGCCGCGGCTATCTCGGCGATGTGAGCTAGGCTCCGCTCGCGACCGACCACGGCGTCCGCGTCCGGCAGGCCTTGCGAAAACGCGAACCCGGCGCTGGTCGTTGCCAGTGCCGGAAAACCCAGACTCTGAAGATACCGCGCGGAGCCGACGTCCCACGGATTAGGCATGACGAAACAGCCCTCCTCGTGTAGCGCGCGGAACGCCCGGCGCCGGGCTTCAAAAGCGGCGCGCAAATCTGTCCCTCCCGCCCAGTTGACGCCGTGTGATTTCGGTATCGGCTGTTCAAAATCCTCCACAGTAAACCCTCCACTTCGAAGAATGAGTTCGTTCCTCTCGGAGATCGCGCGTGAAGTCGTCGCACGTAGTGGCCCGTGCCGGAGCGCCGCCGAGGGCCCCGCCGTGTCTTCGGCCGCCGAGACTCATTCGTCACGCCCGAGCGTGACGCCGGGCGCGCCGCACCACTCTGTCATCAGCGACCCCGGAAACGACTCGAAGAACAGTTCATCGACGTAACACCAGCCCCAGTCCTCGCCCGGCTCGAAAGATTCGATGATGGGATGATTGGTCGAATGAAAGTGCTTTGTCGCGTGTTTATTCTTCGAATCGTCGCAGCAGCCGACGTGGCCGCACGTGACGCAGAGTCGTAAATGAACCCACCGGTCGCCCGTCTTCAAACACTCTTCACAACCGTTCGGCGTTTTCGGGGTAACGTCGTTGCCAATCTCAAATAAATGCGAACAGCAGCTCATGATTGTCATCCTCCTGGTGTCGGCGGAAAGCGAAGCAGGAACGACCGTCAAGAACGCTCACCCGACTCCAATCTGCCTCTGCATTCCGACCAGGTCATAGAACACCTTCTGCTCGACAACCTCCCCCTGCTTCGAGCAGGTGACTACGCAAACCTCGATTTCAAATCCCTGATTTGCCGGCTGGAACATGGTCCCATTCAGGCCCCCCGTCGACTCATTCGTCGTGACCGTCAATCTTGATACGGCACACGTCCAATCGCCCTGACCGAACACCACCGGGTAGGGGCCGTTAACGATAACCGTACTTTCGGCCTGAAGATGGTTGAGGGCATCCTCTTCCTCCCCCGGGTCGTCGAGTGTCACCAGCAACTCCAGGTCTTCTTCGCTCATGTGAACCTCCTACTGTCAGTGGGGCTAAGCTAATGCCCGATGCGGCGCATCCAATCCACGAGGCTCTGAACCAGCAGTCGGACGTACTCCCTCGTCTCCTCGTCGGTCAGGTTCCCTACGGTGTCGAAGCGCTCGTCGGCGGCGCCGACCATCACCTCCGGCGGGTCCTGCTCGTCGTCCTCGCTGAAGGGTGGGATGCCGTCGATCTCGAAGATGTCTATGGCCGCTCCTTCGGGCGCGATTTGGGTTGCCGCGCGCAGGAGAGCGCGGTTGTAGGACTGACGGTTGAGGCTTCCGGCGATGCCGAGGATGCGGACGGGGTTACTCATTTACATTCTCCCTTCGCCGGACGTGCGTTTACTCCTCGAACGGGGAGTTCAGCAAATAGTCCACCGTCGAAGTCCGCTTGTAGCCCGGCACGAAGCGCTCGCCGAAATCGCCCGCGAAGTTGTCGTAGGTCGTGGCGGGTCGCGTCTCGACAATGCGGCAGACCGCGCGCGTAAATCGTTGCTTCATCTCCAGCCGGGGAAACGCTTCGACGATCTCAGCCACACGGGCCTCCGGCATCGCCTCGTAACCCCACCCGCCCCAGTCGAGCCCGATGCCCGCCGTGCACAAAGCGACCTCGACCTCCTTGTAGAGGCTGATGGAAGGCGTCGAGTTGAGCGCGACCCCGTCCCAGATCAACTGGGCCCGACGCTCGTCGATGCCCTCGTCGCGGGCGAAGGCGCGCGCGGCATTCGCCCCCTCCACTTCGAAGCGCAGCGGCCCGTCGAACCCTTGCGCCAGACCCAGGTCGTGCAGGATGGTGGTCACGGCGAGAACCTCGCCGTCATGCGCGGTCTGTTTGAGCTGCGCGAGGGTCGCCGCGAAGAGCCAGGAGCGCATGGCGTGATTGAACAGGTACGGCTCGGAGCGCTCGCGGGCGAGCTCCGTGGCCCTTGAAATCGCCGGCGTGTCGGGCACGGTGACGCCGGCCAGTAAGCGCGTCGCGACGGCGGGTCGCGGCTTCAGTTCGGTTGCACTCATTTCACGCTCTCCTCTGACGTGTGCGCCGTGTTTTCAGAGACGGGGCCCGTTCCGGTTACACCTGAGCGACCGCGTTTGCCGCCCCCACGGATTCGATTCGTGTTGCGGGAACGCGCGCGTCGATCTAGTCGTTGATGTCCGCCATCACGACCTCTTTACCGACATCATTCAGCAGGTCGTGATAGTGCCCCTCGTAGAGTTTCAGAGTCTTGTCTGTCGAGCCGGCGTTGTCGTAAAAGAACCGGCTGCCGCTCGGGTTCGTCGCCTTGTCGGCCGTGCCGTGCAGAATGAGTACGGGCAGTTTGATGAGGGGGAACTCTTCGTTCAGCCGACCGGCGGCGTCTATGATCACCTTCGCGGTCTGCGCCGGTTGGGACTCGCCCTTAATCAGCGGGTCGTTGTTCATCGAATCGACGACCGCGGGGTCGCGCGAGAAGTCTTCGTTCTTCAGGCTGAAGACGTGGGTGTGCGGCGTGATGTAACTTAACCCCTTGAGAAACAGAAGAGCGATCTCGGGCACCGGCAGGTCGTATGCGAAGCTCTCGCAGATAAGGCCGTCGATCTCTGACTGGTGGTCGAGCGTGTAAACGCACGAGATGACGCCGCCCACGCTGTGGCCGAGGGCGAACGCCGGCAAGCCCGGATTTTCCGACTTCGCGATTCTGACAAGCGCCGCCACGTCGTCGGTGTAATCCTCCATCTTTTCGACGTAGTAACGTTCGCCTTCGGAACGCCCGCGCCCGCGCAGATCGAGCGCGTAAGCCGCCAGACCTTTCGCCGCGAACTGCTCGCCGACCCACAGGTATTGCCCGCTGTGCGAATTGAGCCCGTGGACGATGACGACCACGCCGCGCGCTTTCCCTTCGGGCTGCCACGAGCGGGTAAAAATTTTCAGCCCGCCGACCCCTTCGAAAGTTGATTCCTTCATTTCTCCAAACCTCCTTATCGCAGTTTTGGTTGATTCATTTCTGCACAGGCACCAGCACCGGAGCACCCTTATCCTTGATGAGCAACACCACGAACTTTGCCGGCGTGGTGCCGCTTGCGTTCCGCCCCACGAGATGAACGTCGTCGGGGCCTTCGTAAAAGGTCTGTCCCGGCGTCAGCGTCACTTCCTTCCCGCCTTTCAACTGCATCACGATTGAGCCCTCAAGCACGTAGACGAACGCGTGTGCGTAGTGGCGGTGGACGGGGTCAACGCTGCCCGGCGGATACTCGACCGTGATCATCGAGACTTCTTTGCCGGGAAGCTCCGGCAGGTCTTTCGACATGAGCGGCGTGACCTTGGCCTCCGGGGGCCGCGGTGCGCCCGCGGGCTGTTGAGCCGTCGGCGTGCCCGTCATGAGTACCAGCAGAGCCAACGTTAGTTTCGTGTTCCTCATGATTAACCTCCCGCACGGTCGCTTGGGTCAGGTGGCCCAAGCGACCTCGGAATTCGGGAAGCGGGCGGCGTGCGCTTGCCCACGTCCGGCGAACCGCTGCGGCGTCTACAACTCAGGCTACTTGTCTTGAGCTTCGTTGGGCCTGTTGTATGAACTCGAGCAGGGCCGCGTTGATCTGATCCTGATGCGTGGCGGTGATGCCGTGCGGCGCGCCCGGGTAGTAGATCTCCTTCGCGCCCTTGATGAGTCGTGCCGACTTCACGGCGGAATTCTTCACCGGGACGATCTGGTCGTCCTCGCCGTGGAGTACCAAGGTCGGCACGTCGAACTTCTTGAGGTCTTCGGTGAAGTCGGTCTCGGAGAAGGCTTTGATACTCTCGTAAGCGTTCTTGAGCCCGGACTGCATGCTCCAGAGCCAGAACTGGTCGAGCACCCCCTGCGAGACCGCGGCCCCGGGCCGGTTGGCGCCGTAGAACGGGCCCGCGAACTCCCTGTACGTCTGCGAGCGGTCCTTGGCGAGCTTCGCACGCAGGGCGTCGAACACCTCGATGGGCAACCCTTCGGGGTTGGCGGCGCTCTTCAGCATGAGCGGCGGCACGGCGGCGATCAGGACGGCCCTGGCGACCCGGCTCGTCCCGTGGCGGCCGATGTAGCGGGCGACTTCTCCGCCCCCGGTGGAGTGGCCCACCAGCGTGACCTGCTTGAGGTCGAGGGCTTCGATCACGGCCGCGAGGTCGTCGGCGTAGCCGTCCATGTCGTTGCCGGAGGGGGCCTGGCTGGACCGGCCGTGCCCGCGGCGGTCGTGTGCGACCACGCGGAAGCCGTTCTGCGCGAGGAAGAGCATCTGCCCGTCCCACATGTCTGCGTTCAGCGGCCACCCGTGTGAGAACGTAACGGCCGGGCCGGTGCCCCAATCCTTGTAGTAAATCTGCGTCCCGTCTTTCGTGGTGATAGTACTCATGAAACACTCTCCTTCCGGCGTTATGCCGTTCGTAACCTCAAGCTCCTGAACTTGCACTAGCAGCGTGGCTGCGGGCGGCTGTGCCGCCACTCTTACTGCTTTTGGGCGTATTGACCCGGAGCAGCCGCGACGGCCGTGGGCTGCGGTTTCGCGGGCGGGGCCTGACTCGCGGAGCTGTTGAGCCAGTCTTCGAAGCGCGTCTCGCCGAGTTGCGCGCCGTCGTCGGTGACGAGTGAGCGCTCGCCGAGCTCCGTGCCGAAGTAGCGCGCGTGCGGGTCGGCGATGACCTCGCGCGCATCCTTGCGGGTGTTGAGGCCGAGGCGAATGAGTTCGTCGAAGCGGAACTGCTCGGGCCCCGCCACCTCGACGATTCCGTTCAGCGGCGCGCCCATAGCCACCCCGGCCACTGCGGCGGCGACGTCGTCTGCCGCCATGGGCTGGAAGCGCACGGGCGGCAGGCGAACCGTGTTGCCGTCCGTGGCTTCGTCGGCGATGCGGTTGACGAACTCGAAGAACTGCGTCGCGCGCACGATTGAGTAAGGGATCGGGGATTCCTTAATCAGCTTCTCCTGGGCGACCTTCGCGCGGAGGTATCCGCTGTCGGGCAGGCGGTCACTGCCGACGACGGACAAGGCGACGTGATGCCCCACGCCGGCGGCCGCCTCATAGGTGAGCAGGTTGCGGGTTGACGTTTTGAAAAACTCCATCACCGGCTCGTCCGCGAACGACGGTGAATTCGACACGTCCACGACGACCTGGGCCCCCTTGAGCACTTCGGCCAGTCCCTCGCCGGTGATGGTGTTCACGCCCGAATCGGGAGAGGCCGCCACTGCCTCGTGTCCGTGCTCGCCGAGCTTCTTTACGACCTTCGACCCGATGAGCCCGCTGCCGCCGATAACAACGATCTTCATGCTGTGTCTTCCTTTCTGAACCTTCCCTTTAGGCCGGCGCATTCGTAGCCGCCGGTCGTTCGTAACTCGTATAGCTAGCCCACCGCGCCCGCCGGGCCGCGGGCCTCAACTCGTGACGTGTCCCATGCTCAGCGAAGAGAAGGGCAGCCGCTCCGGCAGCTCGTAAAACTCGCGTTGGACTTCGCGCTCGGCCTTGAACCAGTCCTCCTCGGGCGAGCCGAAGGGGCGGCCCCTCTCCTCCCAGAATCGGTAGGCCAGTTTTTCTATCTCAGCGCTGTGTCTGTCCGAAGTGTTCCTATCCATGACACTCCTCTCACTCCGACTGTGAATCCAGAACGAATTTATTCAACCGTGCCCGGCTTCTTGCTCCGGAGGCCGAGGACCAAAGGCGTGCTGCGAAGGTAAGCCCTTTTCGAATTTCGCGAATCCTTAGAAAGGGTAGAATTCGCCCTATATTTTTCTGCAGGTAAGTGTGGTCAGGTGGGAAGAGGCGGCGTGTTCTGATTTAATGAAGAATGGGCCTTCGGCGACTTATCGGCTCAGGATATCTTTGATCCTTTTAGACGGAGCGGCGCCCGCCCCACGGTAGATGACGCTGCCGGGGACGACGACAGTAACTTGAGTCCCTGAGTTCGCGGAGCTGGCAAGACTGAGCCAGGCGCCGATGCGGGCGGCACGCTCGCGCATCCCCTGTAAGCCGAAATGTCCGGGCTTGCCGTTTTCGGCGACGGCCGGGTCAATCCCCCGGCCGTCGTCGCTCACGCGCACGACGAGGTCCTGCGCGTACCTGAGTTCCACCTCCAACCGGCTCGCCCCCGAGTGTACGCAGGCGTTGCGGATCGCTTCATACCCGATGCGATAGATTTCATCACGGATGATCGGGTGCATGTCACGGGCCTCGCCGACCACAGAGAAAGCAACCTCCGTCGAGCCCTGGCCCCGGCAGTCTTCCGTCGCCCGCCGGAAGGCTTCGGCAAGATTGTTCGTCTCCGTGGTTGAGGTGCGCAGGGAATCCAGCGCAGCCCTCCCCTCTTCCGTCGCCTGCCCGAGCCAGGCGGATAACTTCTCCAGGGCTCGGCGCGTGCGAACGGGGTCGCCGGATTGCTCAAGCGCGTCGTCGGCGACCAGCTTGCTGCCCTGGACGGTCTGGAGGAAGGTGTCATGGAGTTCTCGCGCCAGGCGGGTGCGCTCGTCCAATCTCGCGTCGAAGCGCGCGTTGATGGCGCGCGCGATCTGACGTACGCGCAGGCGGTAGAGTGACCACGCGGCGAAGAGGCCGGCGATGACCAGGAGGAGGAGGAACAAGCCGGTCTGGTACCAGGCGGGCGCGACGGAGAAGGCCCAGACGGCCCCCTCCTCGTTCCAGACGCCGTCGTTATTGCAGGCGATGACGTGGAAGGTGTACCTGCCCGGCCCCAGGTTCGTGTAGAACGCCTGCCGGCGGGTGCCTGCGTCCTGCCACTCCCGGTCCCAGCCTTCCAGTTTGTAGCGGAAGCGCACCCGCTCCGGAATCGCCAGGCTCAGGGCCGTGTAGTCGATCCGGAGGTTCTTGGTGAGCGGGGGGAGCGTGGCGTCGGCCGTCGGGTAAGACTTCTCGTCCGCGACCGCGGACCGAATCACGACGGACGGCGGGGCCGGGTTCCTGAAGATGCGTCGCGGGTCTACGCGGGCGACGCCGTTACGGGTGGCGAACCAGAGTATGCCGTCGCTGCCCCGCACGACGCTCGGGGAATAGACAGCGTAGGAGCTCCCTCTCTGGAGTTGTTCGGGCAGGTCGCTCAAGAGGTCGAAGACCTCGTAGCTCACCCTGTAGTCAGGCTGGCCGAGGGCGCGCTGGGCCTCACCCTCCGGGATGTGCACGATGCCCGGGCCGGCGCTCAGCCAGAGGCCGTCGCCGTCCGCCGAGACGATCCCGGTGACCGGGCCGAAGCCGCTGCCGTCGAAGCCTTTCAGGACGTGGAAGCGCTCGCCGCGGAGGAAGGCCAGCCCCGACTCGCCGCCCACCCAGACCTGCTGGTCGCGGCCCGCGAAAGTGATGACGGGTCCGACGGTGAGGCCCTCCTGCGCAGAAAAAGTCCTGACGCCGCCGTGCTCCACTACGGCGATCCTGTCGCCGTATGCCAGCCAGACGCGATCCGCGGCGTCCGTGAAGGCCGCGTTCGGAGCCCAGTCGGGGTGGTCTTTTAGTACCGGCGTAAACTTCCAGGCGCCGTCCTTCAGTTGAAAGACGCCCCCGCCACCGATGCCGACCCACAGCACCCCCGAGCCGTCCTTCGTGATAGCGGAGACCGTCAACGGGTCTTTGGTCGGCGACAAGCGCGTCAGCTTCAGCATCTCTTCTGGCGGAGGGACGCTCGTAAATTTCCCGCCCTCCCACCTCAGAAGTGCGTCGCGCGCGCTGACCCAGATTACGCCGTCGGGGCCTCGATACGTCATGAAGACGGTAGTCGGCGCCCCTGCCACGGGCTGGCCGCCCGGGACCCGCGACAGGGGCCAGTCCTTATCGCCATTCACCCCGGTCCAGACCTCGCCGCGGTCGCCCGCGACGAGGGTGAAGCCGGCCGTGCCCTCCGGGAACGGGAACCACGTCAGGTTGCGATAACGAAAGCGGTCGAGCCCGCCGTTGGTGCCGACCCAGATGCTACCCTCCCGGTCCTCCAGAACGGCCCAGACCACGTCATCACTCAGGCCCTGCTTCTTGGTGAACTGCTCCACGTCGGGACTGGAGTCCGTTATCGTCCGCCCGCCCAGGCGCTCCGGGAAAGGTAGCCGGGCGAGCCCGACCCCGACCGTCCACAGGGCCCCGTGGCGGTCGAACAGAATGTTCCTCGCCTCTATCTTAAACCGGGGCAGCGGGTCACTGCGGGGGTCGTTCGGGGCGCGGAAGGCGCGCAACTGCCCCGGCGGGGCGTTGTCCTGAAACAGCAGCGTGCCGTCGGGCGCCTGCGCGAACCCTAAGACATGGCCGGTCTCAAGCCCTGCGTCGCGGAAGCTCCTTTCCCCCCTCGGCAGGAACATGATCCTATTTCCGGTAGGAGCCCAAAGCGTCCCCTGCGCATCGACGAGGAGCGTCCAGGCAGTCTTTCCCGGGTAATTCCACTCCGCCTGGACCTTCTCCCAGCGGGAGCCCTCAAGCCGCGTGAAGCTGCCCACGACCCCGGCCCAGATGGTGCCGTCGAAGTCCCTCGCGAAGCTGCGGACGCGCCCGACGGGGAAGCCTTCGCGTTCGGAGTAGTTGGTGCTCCGCCCGTCCTTCAGAAGGCTCGCGCCGCCGCGCGCATAGCCGACCCAGAGGCCGCCGTCCGGGACGGCCATGAGGGCCGAGACGGAGGCGGACGGCAGGGGGCCGTTCTCCGGCACATACGGCTCGAAGCGCAGCCCGTCGAAACGGAAGAGGCCGCCGGTGGTCCCGACCCACAGGAAGCCGTCCGGCGTCTGTGCGAGGGCCATGACGGCGCCGCTCAGTCCGTCCCTTTCGCTCCAGGTGGTGTGGTAGAGCTGCGCCAGCGGCTGGTCGCGTTCGAGCGCCGCCGCCGGGGAACACAGCAGCGCGAACATCAGGCAGACCCAACGGACTCGCCGGAGGGGGCCGCCCCGGTTGGGTTTATTCGGCGAATTCACGACGAAGAAGAGCCGCGCCGAGCTGATGGAAACGTTTGATAACTTCTTCATCTCGCAAGTCCGGCCGAAACCGCGAGAGCATGCGCCGGCAGCGTCCCGGACACCGGCCATATAGGTTTTACCGCCGCACGGGAATCTCAATTTCTCCAATAACGATCTTGTAGTTATCTACAGGACGTCGGCGCGGGGTTCAGATTTGAAGCAACCCGCGCCGGAGCGCGATGGTCACCGCGTGCGTCCGGTCGTTGGCGCCGAGTTTGCCCATCAGGTTCTTGATGTGGAAATTGACGGTCGTCTCGGCAATCGCCAGTCGGTCGGCGATCTGTTTGTTGCGGTAGCCGTCTCGGATGAGCCGGAGCACCTCCAGCTCGCGGGCCGTCAAGTCCTCCTCGCCCATGTGCTCGGCGAGGCGCGCCGCCACTTCCGGGGGGACGTGCCGTTTGCCGGCATGGACCGACCTGATCACGGCCAGCAATTCATTCTTCGGCATGCTCTTTAGCATGTAAGCGGCGGCCCCCGCTTGCAGCGCCCGCCGAATCTCGCCGTCGCTGTCAGAGGTGGTCAGCATGATCACGCGGGCTTGGGGAAACTCACCCCGGATTGCGGTCAAAGCGTCGGTGCCGTTTGTGCCGGGAAGCAGGAGGTCCATCAGCGTGACGTCCGGCCGGTGGCGACGAAATTCTGCGCTCGCTCCCGCCGCGTCGGCCGCCTGCGCGACCAGTAGCATGTCCGACTGCGACCCGATGATCGTAGCCAGTCCTTCGCGGAAAACCGGATGATCCTCGACGCTCAGGATGCGTATAGGTTTATCGTCATCCATCGGAATGGCCTCTTTCCCCGCGAGTAACATAAACCCCGCGGCTTCATTCGTTCCCGCATCGTCGTAGGCAATCTGGAACCTTTGGAAGCGACCCTTTGCTGGTATATGAGTGAATGTTAAAACGAAAATGCGCTTGATTGGAAGGCCCTAGCGTCAACAACTGAGTCGCAACCTGGCACGGCCATTACCACGTCCGGTATGCATCATCTCGGTCGCACGCTCTGCATCTTGCCGAGAATGATCCACTTCTTTAGTCTCAGGTTGGTATCGCAATGAAGTAGGTGAGATGCGTATGGATGCGGAAGTTTTGATGATTAAGCATCGCGTCCGAAGACCGTGATGAGGTACGACGACGGTCGGGAGAATATGGAGCAATCGGCCGTCAAGTTCTTGGGCTACAACGAAGGATAATCGCTAAGTGGGCTTTCGGCGCGGGGGATGAGAGCGGACGGGGTAAAGAACGATAATGTGTCGTACCCGTTAAGACAGAAGAAACATGGCTATGGTTTCATAACAGCGACGCACGTTCTCGCTAGAGGCGGCGGAAACTCCATGCTGAAAACTCTCCAGGCGTGCCTTCGTAAATTCAAGTATAATCACCGCTGCTGCCGCTTCGTAGAGATTCTCGAATCCGGTCGGGTCGCGTCAACGCGTCGGGCATCCATTGGCAAATAATCACCCAACGTTCGGGCCCCTCCGCCATTCGCAGCCGACGGCGCGAAGAGCACACCCAGGACACAAGTATGTTAAGGCTCGCGCCCGCGTCCGGGTCGTGGCTCTGGCGGCGGCTTTCGTCTCCATTCTTTTCGGCGGTTGCCGTTCGCGCACCGGCGTGGACGGGCCGGCCGTCGCGTTCACGAGGATCCCCCGGGCCGAGGCGAACCGCACGGACACTCTCGACGTGATTCAGGGTAGCGTGTCCGGCGCCAAGCCGGGGCAGCAGATTATCCTCTACGCGAGGGCGGGTGCTTGGTGGCTACAGCCCCTCCCGAACGCGCCGTTCACAAAGATTCAGGACTCGAAGTGGGTGAACTCGACGCACCTCGGGACGGAGTACGCGGCCCTGCTCGTCGAGCCCGGCTACCGCCCGCGCCCGACGCTGGACGAGTTGCCGAGCCCCGGCGGCGAGGTGGTCGCGGTCGCCACCGCGAAGGGCGCGGCGGAGTCGCCCTCGCCCACGCTTCAGTTCGGCGGCTACGAGTGGAGGCTACGCACAGCGCCGAGCAGCCGCGGCGACACGATGAACCTTTACGACCCCGCGAACGCCTGGACGGACGCGGACGGCGCGCTGCACCTGCGGATAGCCGGGCAGCCGGGGAAGTGGACGTGCGCGGAGGTCGCCCTGACGCGCAGCTTCGGGTACGGGACTTACTCTTTCGTCGTGCGCGACACGTCGAACCTCGAACCGGCCGCCGTGCTGGCCATGTTCACCTGGGACTACGCGGGCGGCGACGATAATAACCGTGAGATGGACGTGGAGGTCAGCCGGTGGGGCGACCCCGAGAGTAAGAACACGCAGTACGTGGTTCAGCCCTTCCACGTCCCGGCGAACGTCGCCCGGTTCGACTCGCCTTCCGGCGTACTCACGCACTCGTTCCGCTGGGAGCCGGGGCGCATTACCTTCAGGACGGCCCGCGGGGCCGCTTCGGACGTGCGCCCCGAAGTCGTCAGCGAGCACGTCTTCACGTCCGGCGTCCCCATGCCGGGGGCGGAGACGGTGCGCATGGCCTTCTACGTCTACGGCAAGACCGGCCAGCCCCTTCAGAATGGCGCCGAGGTCGTCGTTGAGAAGTTCGAGTTCCTCCCCTGAGCGGGTCGCACGTCGTCGCCCACGCTTCGGCCTGCTGGTCGCCGGCCTGACGCTCCTCTGTTGCTTCAACACGGCGCGGGCCCTGGACCCGAACCGCGGGCCGTCCGACTACACGCGCGACCGCTGGGGCGCGGAGCAGGGCTTCCCCGGCGCGGCCGTCTACTCCATCAAGCAGACTCCGGACGGATACCTGTGGCTCGGCACGGAGAGGGGCTTGGTGCGCTATGACGGCGTCAACTTTCACCTGTACGGCCACGAGGACTCGCCCCTGTTTCCGACCGGACCCGTTCAAGAACTGATGACGGACGCGGACGGGAATCTCTGGATACGCCCGCAGACAAGGAGCCTGCTCCGATACCGCGACGGGGTGCTTCAAGACGTGACGCCAGAGCTGGACCCCGGCCACTCCGGCGTCACGGCCATGTGCAGGAGTGCGGACGGCGTGGTGCTGCTCGCCGTCCGGAGCGAAGGCGTTTTCGCTTACACCGGCGGGAGGTTCACGAAACTCTTTTCGACGGCGGAGCGCCCCAACTGGCTGGTCATCGCAATGATCGCGACCGGCGACGGCAAAATCTGGATGGGGACGAGGGACGCGGGCATCCTCGTCATGAGCGCGGGTCATGTCTCCGAAGTGCAGGGTTTACCCGACAGGAAGGTTAACAGTCTCTTGGCCGCAGCGGACGGCAAGATCTGGGTCGGCAGCGACGCCGGAGTCGTGAGGCTCGACGGCGACAGGACAGACCCGACCGGCGCGCCCGCGCCGCTCGACCGCATTCAATCACTCGCCTTACTCGCCGACCGCGATTCAAACGTGTGGGCGGGCAGCAGCCGGGGCCTGTTCCGTTTGAACGACGCCGGGTCCACCGCGCTTGACGGGGGCGTTACAGACGCGGCGGCGGTGAACGCCATTTTCGAAGACCGCGAAGGTAGTTTGTGGGTGGGAAGGACGGGGGGCTTAGAGCGCCTGCGCGACAGCGCCTTCATGACCTACCCGCCTCCCGACGGCCTGCCGCCGGAGGGCGGCGCCGTATACGTAGACGCGGAGGGTCGCGCGTGGCTCGCCCCCATGAGCGGCGGACTATATTGGGGCAAGGGCGGGCGGTTCGTGAACGTGAAGGAGGGGGGGCTCGACCGCGACGTAGTCTATTCGGTGACCGGCAACCCGGGAGGGTTGTGGGTCGGGAGGAGGGGCGGAGGGCTCACCCGCCTCAAGTATGACGGCGGGGCTTTCGCCTCCGAGACCTACACGCAGGCCGAAGGGCTCGCGCAAAATAGCGTCTACGCGGTGGCGCTCGGTCGTGACGGGGCCGTGTGGGCGGGGACCCTGAGCGGCGGCGTCAGCAGGTTCAAAGACGGCGCCTTCACCACGTACACGAGCGCCAATGGGCTGGCGTCTAACTCGGTGCTCGCCATCCTCGGCGGCTCCGACGGCGCGGTGTGGTTCGGGACGGCGAGCGGCCTGAGTTCGCTCTCGGAAGGCCGTTGGAGGACTTACGGCAGCGCCGACGGGCTGCCGCCGGGCGCCGTGAACTGCCTCGCGGAAGATTCGACGGGCGCGCTCTGGGTCGGGACCGACGAAGGGGTCGCGGTCGTCCGCGCCGGGCAGGTGAATGTTCCCCGCGAAGTGCCCGAAGCCCTGCGCGGGCCGGTGCTCGGGCTCGCCGCGGACGGAAACGGGTGGCTCTGGGTCGCAACCTCGAAGCACGTCCTGCGCGTCCGCCGCAACAAGTTGGAGGGCGGCGCGCTGGACGCGTCCGACGTGCGCGAGTTCGGGGCGGCCGACGGGCTGCGCAGCGCGGAGGGCGTGAAGCGGCACAAGTCCGTAGCCGCGGACGCGCTCGGGCGGGTCTGGTTCTACACGAGTCGCGGGCTGTCGGTCGTCGCCCCGGCACGGGTCGCGAACGACTCGCCCCCCGCGATAGCTCACGTCGAAGGCATGACGGCCGACGGCAACGACATAGACGTGCGGGGGGCGGTTCGCGTACCCGGCGCCACGCGAAGAATCACGTTCGGCTTCGTGGGTCTGAGCCTCAACGCCCCCGAACGGGTCAGGTACAGGTACAGGCTCGAAGGCTTCGATCAGGATTGGGGCGAGCCCGTCGCGGCGCGCGAGGCCGTCTACACGAACCTCGGGCCCGGCTCGTACCGCTTCCGCGTCATGGCGAGTAACAGCGAAGGCGTCTGGAACGGGCGGGAGTCGTTCGTCCAGTTCGAGATTGAGCCCGCCTTCTGGCAGACGTGGTGGTTCCGACTGTCATGCATGCTGGCCGCCGGGCTCTCGGTGTTCGCCTTCCACCGCCTGAGGGTGCGGCGGCTGACGAGGCTCCTGAGCGTGCGCTTCGAGGAGCGGCTGGCGGAGCGGACGCGCATCGCCCAGGACCTTCACGACACGCTGCTGCAAGGCGTCCTGAGCGCCTCGATGCAACTCCATGTCGCCGCCGACCAACTGCCCGAGGCGTCGCCCGCGAAACCTCTGTTGAGCAGGGTGCTTCAACTGATGACGCAGGTGGTCGAAGA
Organism: Pyrinomonadaceae bacterium; assembly: GCA_045807865.1. GTDB lineage: Bacteria > Acidobacteriota > Blastocatellia > Pyrinomonadales > Pyrinomonadaceae > QHXN01. The sequence goes on along the minus strand of JBJMGP010000200.1, from coordinate 16,162 downwards.
GGGGCGGGCGGCGGTTCAGGGGCTGCGGTCGCGCGCCGGTGATTCCACAGACCTCGCGGAGGCGCTCTCCGCCATTCGGCACGATTTCGCCTCGCAGGCAGGGGCTGGTTACCGTCTCATCGTTAGGGGCAAGCCGCGCCCTCTACACCCTCTGGTACGTGACGGGGTTTACCGCGTCGGGCGCGAGGCGCTGATAAACGCTTTCCGCCACGCGCGCGCGCGGACGGTGCAGGTGGAGGTCGATTACGGGCCCAGAGGTCTGCGCCTGATTGTCCGCGACGACGGCTCCGGCATCGCCCCGGAGGTGCTCAGCTCGGGCCGCTCGGGTCACTGGGGCCTTTCCGGCATGCGCGAGCGCGCAGAAGATTTCGGCGCCGAACTCGAAATCAGGAGCCGCGCGGGCGAGGGGACGGAGGTGCGGCTCTCTATCCCGGGCGATGTCGCTTTCGAGTCTTACGTCGCGCATGACGGCGCGGGACGGCTCAGTAAGTTTGTTCCCCGCAGATGGCGGCGGAGGGGCGCGGGCGAGGCGGGGGAATAAGTGAAGATGCCGTCACCCAGCCGTTACTCGTCACAACCGACTGACAGATGACACGGCGCCGCAGCATAATGAAAGCGGTGTTATGAAAAAGGTTACAAACCTTCCCCTCGATGCCCGAGCCGGTTTTGCGCGCCGCGAAGTGAACTTCCCTCAAACGTCTCGCCCGGCATAGCGGCATTCAGAACGCCCGGTTGTGCGTTGCCGACACGGCTTGCGCGTGCCGTCGGTTGGATAACCATCCAACCAACTAACACATTAGTGGTAGTCAAAAAAACTCCCATCTCGTGATGTGCCCCGGGCCGGAGTCGCGCATAGTCACAACCTGTGACCGGGACTACGCCCAAATTGCGTCCGGCGCGCGCGCGGCGCCGCGGCCTGATGCCGAAGATACTTCTCCTGCTCGTCGCATGCCTCCTTCCGTTGGGCGGTTGCCGCGGCCGTCAGGCGGGCGGCGCGCCGTCCGTCGAGTTCACCAGAGTTCCGCTGGCGGAGCAGGGCGGGACGGAGAAGCTCGACGGGATCGAAGGGCGTGTGGTCGGCGAGCGCGGCGACCGGCGCATCGTCCTGTACGCGCGGAGCGGCGCCTGGTACGTCCAGCCGTACGCAGACCGCCCCTTCACCGTCATTAGTCCGGACTCGACCTGGAAGAACCCGACGCACCTCGGGACGGAGTACGCGGCCCTGCTCGTGGAGGAGGGCTACGACCCGCCGGCACAAATTGACGAACTGCCGAAGGCGGGAGGCGGGGTGGTCGCGGTGGCCTCCGTGCCGGGCGACGTAGTCTTCTGGAAGAAGGGCTGGTTCCGCGCGTCGGTCGGGCTGGCCCTCGCACTAGCGCTGTTGGCCCTGTACCGGTTCAGGCTGCGGCGACTGACCCGGCAGCTCAACCTCCGCTTCGAGGAGCGACTCGCGGAGCGAACGCGTATCGCGCAGGAGATTCACGACACTTTCTTACAGGACGTTCTCAGCGTCTCGATGCAGTTGCACGTCGTCGTGGACGGCCTGCCCGAAGAGTCGCCCGCCCGCGCGCCGCTCGGCCACATCCAGAGTTTGGTGGGCCGCGTCATCGAAGAAGGCCGGAACACGCTCAAAGGGCTCCGCTCCGACGAAGGCGCCACGCCCGAACTGGCCGAGGCGTTCTCGCGGGTGGTGAGAGAGTTCGGCCCGGACGGGCGGGTTGACTACCGCGTCACGGTCGAAGGCCGCCCGCGCCCTTTGCACCCGCTCATCGGCGACGACGTATATCGCATCGGCCGCGACGCGCTGGCCCGCGCGTTCGAACGCGCGGGAACGGGAAGCGTCGAAGTCAGGCTGGAGTACGGCAGGCGCCGCCTGCGCGTAAAGGTCAGGTCTGAAGGCGAGGCCGGCGTCAAACACACGTCGGTGCCCGGGCGCGGCGGGTTCGAAGAACTGAAGGAGCGGGCCGCAAGGATGGGCGGGCGTCTCAAAGTTCGCGGCCGCGCTGCGACGGGTACCGAGTTGGAGCTGTCCGTCCCCGCCGACGTGGCATTTCGAACTGAACACAAGGAGAAATTCTGATGGGTAAGCTAAATGGGAAGGTGGCGGTCATAACGGGCGGCAACAGCGGCATCGGGCTGGCGACGGCAAAGGAGTTCGCGCGCGAAGGCGCGAGGGTCGCCATCACGGGGCGCGACCCGCAGACCCTCGCGGCGGCCGAACGTGAGATCGGCGGCGAAATCCTGTCCGTCCGGGCCGACGTGGGCAGGCTGGCCGACATCGATAAGCTCTACGAGGCCGTGGCGGCGCGGTTCGGCCGCATCGACGTGCTCTTCGTCAACGCGGGCCTCGGAATCTTCAAGCCTTTCGCAGAAGTCACGGAAGAGGACTTCGATCTCCAGATGGGCGTGAATCTGAAGGGCTCGTACTTCACCGTCCAGAAGGCCGCGCCGCTCCTGAACAACGACGCCTCAATCATCCTCCTGACATCCATCAACGCGCACCTCGGCATGCCGAACTCAAGCATCTACGCGGCGAGTAAGGCGGCCGTGCTCTCGCTCGCGCGGACGCTCTCCGGTGAGCTGGTCGGGCGCGGCATCCGCGTGAACGCGATCAGCCCCGGCCCCATCCAAACCCCGATGTACGACAAACTCGGCCTGACGCCCGAGCAGGCCGCGTCGTTCTCCGAGGGCGTGAAGGGGCAAATCCCTCTGGGCAGGTTCGGCCGCCCCGAAGAGGTGGCCCACGCCGCGCTCTTCCTGGCCTCGTCCGACTCTTCCTTCATCCTCGGCGAGGAGATAGTCATCGACGGCGGCATGAGCCGGCTCTAAGCGGTGGGTTGAAGGGAAAGACATGCCGTTGATGAGAACGCTTCTGATGATCCATGCCCGAAAGATGCGAGGTGAATCGATGGAGACGCGCTCGGGCTACGGGAAGGCCGCGCCGGGCTCGGTGCAGGCGATGTACAAACGACAGAAGTACGCGGACGAGTCGCGGCCGGAGCACTCGCTGCTGAAACCGGTCAAGACCCGCGTCTCGCAGATCAACGGCTGGAACCGCCTCTCAATCGCCTTCCGCCCCGAGGTCGGGACGTATCAGCCGCGCGCGAGGCGGAGTCTCTCGGCCGCCTTCACCAGGTCGGCGAGCGAGTCGGCCTTCATCTTTTGCATGACCCGGCCCCGGTGCGCCTTCACCGTGATCTCGCTGATACCGAGTTTGAGACCGACCTGCTTGTTCAGAAGGCCGGAGGCCACCAACGTCATCACCTCACGTTCGCGTGGGGTGAGTGACGCGTAACATTCGCGGAGCGCCTGCATCTCCGCCTCGCTGCCGAGTGCGGCCCGGCTGCGCTCCAGACCCTGCCGGATGGCGCCGAGCAGCACCTCATCGTCGAACGGCTTCGTCAGGAACTCGACGGCACCCGCCTTCATGGCCCGCACCGCCGCGGGGATGTCGCCGTAACCGGTGATGAAGATGATGGGCATATCCGTCCGGTCGGCGACGAGCTTCTGCAGATCGAGGCCGCCCACGTCGGGGAGTGAAACGTCGAGCACGAGGCAGGAGGGCGTAAGTGACCGCGGGCGGGCGAGGAATTCCCGCGCCGACGCGAACGTCTCCGGCCTCCAGCCGGAGAAGCCGATCAGCAGTTCCAGCGATTCGCGCACCGAGACGTCGTCGTCAACGACGAACACGGTCGAGGTGGCTTGCGGCGTGGATGAAGACATTACCGAATCGGCCCGGAGCCCTTGTTGGCGGTACCTGAATATATCATCCCGCCCGCCGCGCTCCATCCGGGCGAGGGGCCTGCCCGGCGGGGAGAAGGCTTCGGCGACGTGTCGACTCGCACCGCTCGTGCGGCCGGCATCCGAAAAAACTTGCGACATGACGACCCTCCCGTACACTCCCGAGCAATGTCAGAGCACCCGTCCGGGCGCTGTCACACCGTTGATAACCGCTTCCGCTACGCGGCGGCCCCCTTGCTTTGCCGAATGAAGGCCAGCAGTTCCTCGTTGATCTGCTCCTTCAAGGTGGAGCACATCCCGTGAGGCGCGCCGGGGATGACCTTCAGCACGGCCCCTCCGACCAGCTTCGCCGAGAGCAGCGCCGAGTCGGCGATGGGCACGATCTGGTCGTCGTCGCCGTGGAGGATGAGCGTCGGCACGTCGATCTTCTTCAGGTCTTCGGTGAGGTCGGTCTCGGAGAAGGCTTTGACGCAGTCGTAAGCGCCGGGCAGGCCGCACATCATCCCCTGAAGCCAGAAGGACTCGCGCAGCCCTTCGGAGATTTTCGCGCCGGGACGGTTGAACCCGTAGAAGGGCATGGCGAGCTCCTTCCAGTAGCTCGAACGGTCGGCGAGGACGCCCGCGCGTATCCCGTCGAAGACTTCTATCGGCAACCCGCCGGGATTCGCCTCGGTCTTCAGCATCAGCGGGGGGATGGCGCTGACGAGCACGGCCTTGGCGACGCGGCCCGTCCCGTGGCGGCCGATGTAGCGCGTGACCTCGCCGCCGCCCGTCGAGTGGCCGACGAGGACGGCGTCGCGCAGGTCGAGCGCCTCGACGAGCTTCGCCAGGTCGTCGGCGTAGGTGTCGAGGTCGTTGCCCTCCCAGGTCTGCGTCGAGCGGCCGTGGCCGCGGCGGTCGTGGGCGATGCAGCGGTAGCCGCGCGAGGAGAGGAAGAACATCTGGTCCTCGAAGGCATCGGCGGAGAGTGGCCACCCGTGGCTGAAGACGACGGGACGGCCCGCGCCCCAGTCCTTGTAGTAGATGTCTATGTTCCCCGAGTTCTCGCGCCCGACGGTGATGTACGGCATTTGCGAATCTCCTTATTCAATGGGCAAGACCGAAAGACGAGGCCACTTCTCGACTCGGCAGTGTTATGTGTTGACAGTCGGGAGCTGCCGCCCCGGTCCATCTCCAGTGGGACACACTATGCGCTAACGGGGCCGCGGGACGCATCACGAGATAGGATGTATTTTCCCTACCTCTGTAGATGCTATGCGGAAATACCACTATCGTGGTACGGGAGGCGTTCGGGCGGGCGTCGGGCTTTTAGAACTGGATGATGCCGCGGCGGACGGCGATGGAGACCGCCTGCGTCCGGTCCGAGGCGCCGAGCTTTTCCATGATGTGCTTGACGTGGACCTTGACGGTCTCCTCCGAGATGAAGAGCTTCTCGCCGATGTCGCGGTTCCGGTGTCCTTCCGCGATGTGCCGGAGGACTTCCACCTCGCGTTCGGTCAGGGCCTCGTCGCCGAGGTGCTCCGCGAGGTGCGCCGCGATGTGCGGCGGGATGCCTTTCTGCCCCGCGTGCACGTGGCGGATCGTCTCGACGAGTTCTCTGGGCGGGGTACTCTTGAGGAGGTAGCCACGCGCGCCCGCCCTGAGCGCCCGGTGGATTTCAACGTCCCCCTCGAACGTGGTCAGCATGATGACGCGCGCGCCCGCGAACTCGGCGCGGATCTGGACGAGCGCGTCAATGCCGCTCATGTCGGGGAGTCTTAGGTCCATGAGGGTCACGTCCGGAAGGTGCAGGCGATACATTTCGGCGGCCTCCGAGCCGGTGGCCGCCTGCGCCACAATCGTCATGTCCGGCTGGCTGTTGACGATGGCGGCGATGCCCTCGCGCATCAGCGGGTGGTCGTCGGCGCTCAGGATGCGGATGCGTGATTGATTGCTCATTCTATCCCCTCTGTTCGGGACCTGTACTACCGCTGCCATCCGGCCGAGCCTCACGCCCCCGGCGGCGAAGTAGGTCGGCCGACGCTAAGCGCCGCGTTGAGCGCGTCGAGCAGGGCGGTATCGCTGAACGGCTTGAACAGGCACTCCACGGCGCCGCGTTCGAGCAGGCGCGGGCGCACGCCCTCGCCCCTGTGCGCGGTGATGAAGACGATGGGAATCTCCTGCCGGCGGCGAGTTAATTCCTGTTGGAGGTCGGGGCCGGACATGCCCTGCATGGTGACATCCAGGACCAGACACCTGGTCCGGCCGAGGCAGTCGGACGCGAGGAACTCTTCTGCCGAAGAGAACGCCTCCGCCGCAAAGCCGAACTCCCGCAGCAGGTCGGGCAGCGACTCGCGCACGGACTCGTCGTCGTCAACGACGGAGATGAGCGGGCGCATGGCCGTCATGAATCCCCCCCGTCGCGCTCCGCATCCGGCGCGGCAGTCGCCGGGACTTCGTCGACGCCGGTCGCCGCCTCGGATGCCTGAGGAAGAGAGAACGATAATGTGGCCCCGGGGCCCTCATTGAGCGTCGCCCACAGGCGGCCGTGATGACTCTCGATGATGGAGCGACTGACGGAGAGGCCGATGCCCATGCCGTCATCCTTGGTCGTGTAGAACGGCTGGAAGAGTCTGTCCGCCGCCTGTGGGTCGAAGCCGACCCCGGCGTCCCGCACGCTCAGGCGCACGCGGTCGTCTTCGTCTCGTGCGGTCCGGATCACCAGCGGCGTCGGACAGTCCTCGACGCCGCTCATCGCGTCCAGGGCGTTCAAGAGCAGGTTCATGATGACCTGCTGAAGCTGAACCCGGTCGCCCTTAACGGGCGGGAGGTCGTCGGCGAGTTCCAGCCGTGGGATTACCCGATTTCTCCGAAGCTCGCTCAACGACAGCGCTATCACCTCTCGCGTCGCCTCGTTCAAGTCCACCGGTTCAGTGGTGGCGCCCTGCTTCCCGAAGAGCGCGCGCAGCCGCGTGACCACGTCGGACGCGCGGTGGCCGTCGCGAATCGTGCGCCGGGCCGTCTCGCGCGCGCCGTCCACGTTCGGCGGGTCGGCGGCCAGCATCCGGAGGCAGGTGCTGGCGTTGGTGATGATGCCCGAGAGCGGCTGGTTGACTTCGTGGGCGATCGACGCCGTCAAGGCCCCCAGCGTCGCCACCTTGGACACGTGCGCGAGTTCCGACCGCAGCCTGCCGAGCGCCTCTTCCGACACTCTCTGTGCCGTGACATCCTGAACCGCGCCGATGTATTCCAGTTCGCCGGCACCGTCTCGGGCGGCGTGGGCGAGGGCGTGCAGGTGTTTCACCCTTCCGTCCGGCATCAGCAGGCGGTAATCAAGCTCAAAGCCGCCCCCTTCCCGCGTCCGGTTTACGGCCTCAGCCCACATCATGAAGTCGTCGGGGTGAATTCGGGTGCCGATCAGGTCATGCGTGAGGGTGACGCCCTGGTCAAACTCAAAAATACGATAGACTTCGCCCGACCAGATGACCGCGTTTGTCGACGGGCGCCACGAAAAGCTGCCGGTCGAACTGAGGCGCTGGGCTTCGGCGAGGAATGCCTCGCTGCGACGCAACTCCTCCTCGGCGAGTTTGCGGGGCGTGACGTCGGACGTGAACCCGACCATGCGAAACGGCTTGCCCTGCTCGTCGAAGAACATCTGGCCGTTCGTCGAAAGCCAGTGGAGGCTGCCGTCGGGCCATTTGACGCGAAACTCCACCGCCACCTCCCCGGTCTCGTGGGCGTGCTCGATGGCCTTGAGGAGTAGTGGCCAGTCCGGCGGGTAGATGAGCTTCTTCCAGCCCCGGTACGTCCCGTCGAAGCTGCCGGGCGGCATGCCGTACAGGGCTTCCTGCTCGGGCGACCAGACGTTCACGTCCTGCTGAACGTACCAGTCGAAAGCCATCGCGCGGGCGGACTTCTGCGCGAGGTCGAGGAGCTCCTGCTTGGCCTGCAACCTCTCGACCGCGCGCTTACGCCCGGTGATGTCCTCGTGGATGGCGATGATAAATCGGGGGAGGCCGGCGGAGTCCCTCAACAGTGTGAAGATGACGTTCGCCCACGCGGAGCCGCCGTCCCGCAGGACGAAATGTTTTTCCCGGCGGAGGCTGTCACGTCTGCCTTCGCACAGCTCTCGGAACGCGGCGGCGTCCGTCTCGCGGTCCTCCCCGGCGGTCAGCTCGTCGTACGTCTCAAAGACGCCGAGCTCTTCCTGGGTGACGCGGAGCATAGTTTGGAGGGCGCGGTTGTTCTGGATCGGCGTACCGGGCCGCTGAAGATCGACGAGGGTGATGCCGGCGCCCGCCTCGTCAAAGATCGCCCTGAAACGCTGCTCGCTTTCGCGGAGCATTGCCTGCTGGGCTTGCAGTGCTTCGATGGTGCGGTCACGCTGAGCTTCGGCCCGCTTGCGGTCGTCAATGTCAGTATTCGTCCCGTACCACTTAACGATTTTGCCGAGTTCATCGCGCAGCGGGCTCGCGCGGAAGAGAAACCACCGATACTCGCCGTCATGCCTGCGAAGTCGGGCCTCGGCTTCTCCGGGCGCTCCAGAGGCCAGGATGCGTTGCCAAGTCGCAGACAGACTGTTCGAGTCGTCGGGGTGAACCGCGGCCGTCCAGCCCCAACCACCGGCCTGTTCCGTCGAGAGGCCCACGTATTCCAAGTAGTGCTGGTTGAAGAACTCGGCGCTTCCATCCGGACGCGCCGACCAGGCCAGCGCGGGAATCGTGTCGATGGTGAGCTTGAGTTTACGCTCGCTCGCCGCGAGAGCCTCCTCGGCGCGTTTGCGCTCGTCGATGTCGATGAGCAGGTTGTACCAGCGGGCGATCTGCCCGTCCGCATCCCGAAGCGGGGCGCCGCGAGACTGAACCCAGCGGTAGACTCCGTCAGAGCGTAGAGCACGTGTCTCCAACTCGAAGGGTTCGCCTGACGCTATCGCCTGGTTGAAGGACTCCACGACGCGCGGAAGGTCTTCGGGGTGTGTGGTGCCGCCGGCCGCCCACCGCTGATGCTCCTCAAGAGTGCCGCCGAAGTACTCGAAGACCTGGCGGTTCACGAACTCGACCTCACCGCCCGGGCTGAAGACCGCGACCAACCCCGGAATGCTGTCCACGATCATGCGCGAGTCGTTTTCATTCCGCCGCAGGGCCTCTTCCGCTCGTTTACGTTCGGCAACCTCCTTCTTCAAAGCCTGGTTGGCGGCGGCCAGCTCACTCGTTCTTTGCGCTACGCGTTCGTCGAGTTCGTCGGCGACTCGCGTCTGCTCGCTCAGGAGGCGTGCCTGCTGTAGACCGATTGCCGCCTGATTGGCCGCCACGCTCAGAACGAGCCTCTCGGTCTGCCGCGGGAAATCGGCACGCCGCGACCCGGCTACGATTACGCCGATCTCGCCCTGAAGCCCCAGCCGCATGGGCACGACCGTCATTTCCCCGTCTTCGTCGGTGATCCGTGCAAGCGGAGGCCAGTCTTGCGAGTCATCTCCCAACCGGCGTCTGAACAACTCTCCAAACTCTCGCGGCGCGGCCCCTGTACTTCGCGGGCGGGCGACCCGGGCCATCTCGATGGGCGCGTCGCCGCTTCCAACGTCCGAACGCACGTAAACGAGGTCAAGCCTGAGCATGTCGAGTAGCACGTCGAGTAAGGTGCGCACGATCACGGCCGGCCCGCCGCCGCTCCAGATGTCGGGCAGGGCGATGACGCCGTTCATGTCGTTGATGCAGCGCCGAAGGCGTTTGATCTCTTCGGCCGTGTGTTCGAGTTGTGCTTCCATACTTACAACGCCTGCGGCGCGGCCCGCCGCTCGCGAAGCTCGCTCAGAAACTCCTCCGGCGGGACGAAGAACGGGTTCTGATGGAGGCTGCCGCCGATGACGACCAAGGGGTGCGTGCGCATGATGTCGATCACCGTCTCCCCTCCGAATTTCGCCAAGTCGTAGACGCAGATGACCGCATTGTGGAAGAAGGCGCAGACGTGGCGTGGTTGGCTGAGCCGGGAGCCGGCGAAGTGAATGGTGGGCGCGACGCTCTTCATGGGGTGCTCCTTCCAGTCATTTCGGCGACGCCGCTCTATACAAAGCCTCGGGTCACACCAAACCGGGAGCCGTACCGGCGACGCGCCTCGACTAATCCTGCACCCGGGCGCCTTCCGGGCAGCCCTAAATGGCGCATCCTACCGCCGCTCGTGTGTGAATGTCTATAATCCTTTGGTATCGGTCTGCCCACGACGGCGGCCGCGCGCCGCGCCGGCAACAATCACACGCCCGTTCCCCCGACACGTCGCGACGATGCAGACCGATACCTTCGTCCAATAGATTCCACGTCCCGCTTCTGGCTTAATAACTGCATTTGTCCAGTGTAACGACTCTACGGCGCAGTCACTACGTCACCCGCATCACGCACGGAGGTTAATCATGGGAAGGCGAGTCAAGTCAGCGTCCTGCTTGAGGAGAATGTTCCGGCCTTCAGCTTCATCTACGGAAGCCCTCCCCGAGAGGTCCTGGACGAGTGCCGTCGTCGCGGCATCGCGCTCATCGGGACGGCGACGACCGTGGACGGGGCTGTCACGCTCGAAGAGGCCGGCGCGGATGTAGTCGTCGCTTCGGGTTTCGAAGCGGGGGGCCACCGCCGCTCATTCCTGCGGCCTTCGGAAGAGTCACTCGTCGGCACCTACTCGCTCGTGCCGCAGGTGTCAAAGATCGGTGGAAGAATTCAGCATTGGAGCGCGGCCTGTTCTTCTCAGCCGCATAGCGGAGACTCCTCGGATGAGCCGGATTGATACCAGGGTATTACCCGATACCTTCGTCTAATAGACGCGCCTCCGCGCCCATGGTCTACTCCCGCGCGTGAAGTAGTATTTGTTCGCCAGGCCCGTCAGCAGCCGGCGGAACGTAAACACACATGGTATCCGGCCCACTGCCGGATGACGAAGGAGGCACGCGACATGACATCAACAGGGAACAGCGAGCCCGCTCGCAAGCACACCGACTACTACCCGAAGTGGCTGGACAACCTGGCCGACGACGTCACCCTGGAGGCACCGGCGATGAACGGCTCCGTGCAGGGCGTGGGGGCAGTCCATTCCATCGTAACCCAGGCCCGAAAGCTGTATGAGTTCCAGGACTTCCACTTCACCGGCCCCTACGGCGACAATGGCTTCCTCGAAGACTACACCTCTCAGGTCCAAGGCGAACCCCTCAACGTCATCGTCACAGTCACCCTCAACGCCGCCGGGAAGGCTCAGCACGTCGTGGTGAATCACCGGCCGCGCAACTCGCTGCTGCTCTTCTCCAGCCTGATGCACGAGAAGTTCGCCGGCACCCCGATTGCCGAGCACTTCCTCGCTGAAAAGCCCCGAAACTGACGTCCTCACAAACGTCAGCCCCAAAGGATGAGGGCAGGCAGCATGGGCGACCGCCGCCGGCGGTCGCCCCGTCGCCTTGGCCCGGTCACCGCGACATACAGTCCGGGCTCAGACGCGGTATAGAGCGCCCGCCGCTCTTGCCGCGAGGACGTGCATGCCTTTGAGAAAAACGTAAGAGTCGCCGTCACTCAGCACCCCGACCGGTACCAAGATTCTGACCGATACCTTCGTCTAATAGACGCGCCTTCAAGCACGTGGTTTACTCCCGCAAGTTATCGCGTCCGATTTGAAACGGAGACGCGCAACGGATAGTCGTTCGGCCAGGAGGATAGACCATGCGACTCGAAAAAGTGCAGCACACGGCTGGAGCAGGAGCCGCCTTTAGCTTCGGCCTGCTCTCGCGGCTGCCGTTGGCGTTACTGGCGGCGGTGTTCACTCTGACGGCGCCCGCTGCCGCGCACGCGCAGCGGCCCGCCCCGACCGACGCGCAGGCTCAGAGCGGGGCTAAGACACTCGCCGGCTACGCGGACGCGATCCGCCCCTTCCACTACAAGGCTCCGCAGGAGGCGCTCGACGACCTCCGCCGCCGCATCGCCGCCACGCAATGGCCTGAAAAGGAGACCGTCGCGGATGCGTCGCAGGGCGTGCCGTTGGCGACGATGCAGAAGCTCGCGCGCTACTGGGCGACGGATTACGACTGGCGTAAGTGCGAGGCGAGACTGAACGCCCTGCCGCAGTTCGTGACCAACATCGACGGGCTCGATATACACTTCATCCACGTCCGCTCCAGGCACCCGAATGCGCTGCCGCTCATCGTCACGCACGGCTGGCCCGGCTCGGTCATCGAGCAGTTGAAGATCATCGACCCGCTCGTAAATCCCACGGCGCACGGCGGGCGCGCCGAAGACTCATTCGACGTGGTGATCCCCTCGATGCCGGGCTACGGGTTCTCCGGCAAGCCGGCGGGCACCGGCTGGGGCGTCGAACGCATGGCGCGGGCCTGGGACGTGTTGATGAAGCGGCTGGGCTACACCCGCTACGTCGCGCAGGGCGGTGACTGGGGCGCGTTCGTCGTTGACCAGATGGGGTTGCAGGCGCCCGCCGGGTTGCTCGCCATCCACACCAACATGCCCGCCACCGTTCCGGCCGAGGTAGACAAGGCCCTACAGGGCGGCGCCCCGCCGCCGCCCGGCCTCTCGGCTGAGGAACGGCGCGCCTACGAGCAGTTGGTCAGAACTTTCAAGCAGGTTGACTACGCCAGGTTGATGGCGTCGCGGCCGCAAACCTTGTACGGCATCGCGGATTCACCCGTAGGGCTGGCCTCCTGGCTCCTCGACCACAACGACGCCGACGGCCAGCCGGCCGCTGCGGTCGCCTCGGCCCTGAACCGGCCCGCGAGCGCCACGGGCGAGCTGACGCGCGACGAAATTCTCGACAACATCACGCTCTACTGGCTGACGAACACGGGGGTCTCCGCGTCCCGCCTCTACTGGGAATATAAGGGCGGGTTTTTCAACACCAAGGGGGTCTCCATTCCTGTGGCCGTGAGCGTCTTTCCCGGCGAGCAGTACGAAGCCCCGCGGAGTTGGGCGGAGCGGGCCTATCCCAAACTCATCTACTACAACAGGCTCGACAAGGGCGGTCACTTCGCCGCCTGGGAGCAGCCGGGGCTTTTCGCGGCGGAGCTACGCGCGGCGTTCAGGTCGTTAAGGTAGTGAGTGCGCCGTCAGGCGAAAGGAGGTTCCAATGAGAGTCGTTAAAGCCGCCGCAGTCCAGCTGAGTCCCGTGCTCTATAGCTGCGAAGGAACGGTCGAGAGGGTCGTGCGGAAGATTCACGAACTCGGCCGGCAGGGCGTAGAGTTCGCCACGTTCCCGGAGACCGTGATCCCTTACTACCTCTACTTTTCCTTCGTCCAGTCCCCCTTGCAGAACATCGCCGGGCCGGAGCAGCGGAAGCTCATCGACCAGTCCGTGACCGTGCCTTCGCCCGCCACGGACGCCATCGGCGAAGCCGCGCGTCAGGCGGGGGTCGTCGTCTCCATCGGCGTGGACGAGCGTGCCGACGGGGTGCACATGTCCTACGACTTGATGGCGAGCCTGCTCGCCCCCTACGGAAGCCGGGCGGCACTGGCGGTCGCCGAGGGACTCGACGCGAAGGTAGAGGGCCTGCTTGAGACGGCGGCGCGGTGACAGAGAAGAGCGTGCGGGGAGTGACAAATGAAAAATCCCATTCTGGTCACCGGAGCGGCGGGCCGCGTCGGCGGGATAGGCCGCACGGTCACCGAACTGTTGTTGAAGCAAGGCAGAGCCGTGCGCGCGATGGTGCGAAGTGAAGACGAACGCGCACGGGCGCTACGCGACATGGGCGCGGAGGTCGTGGTCGGCGACCTGCTCGACCTCGATTCGATGCACAGGGCGATTGCCGGCTGCGAGACGATGTACTTCGGCATGTCGGTTTCGGACGCCTACCTGGCAGCGACGGTCAACGCGGCGGCGGTGGCGAAGCATCACGGCGTGAAGGCGTTCATCAACATGTCGCAGATGACGCTCGCGCAGATGAGCATTACCGAAACCACTCCGAGCCCCCAACACAAGCTGCACTGGCTCGCCGAGCAGGCGCTGGACTGGTCGGGTCTGCCGGTCGTGCACGTGCGGCCGACGGTACTTCTTGACGGCTTCTTCCTGATTTTCACTGCCGAGTCGGTCAGGGAATCGAACCAGATCAGACTACCGTTCGGCGAGGGCAAGACTTCGCCGGTCGCGGTCGAAGACGTTGCGGGTGTGCTGGCCTCGCTGCTCGCCGACCCGCGGCCGCACATCGGCCAGGTCTATCACCTGACCGGCCCGCAGTCCGAGAACATGCATTTCTACGCGCGGGAATATGCGAAGGCGCTCGGCCGCGCGATCACCTATCAGGACATCCCTGTCGGGCCGTGGCGGGACGGCCTGCTCGAACGGGGCCTGCCGGTTCACCTGGTGAACCACCTCGCGACTATGGCCGACCTGCACCGCGCGGGTCGCTACGACCGGAGGTCGGAGGACGTGCGCACGCTGACGGGGCGAGAGCCGCTGAGCGTGCAGGATTTCGTTAGGAGGAACGCGGCAACATTCACCGCGTCGGCAGCATGGGAGACGTTATGGCGACGACAGAAGCAGCAGTAGAACCGATGAAGGTGGCGCAGATTCCTGCGCCGGGGGCGGATTTCCAAATTGTCGAGCGCGAGATACCGAAGCCGGGTGCGGGGCACGTGCGCATCAGGGTGCAGGCGTGCGGCGTCTGCCACAGCGACGTGCTCACGAAAGAGGGCGCGCTGCCCGGCATCGAGTACCCGCGCGTTCCCGGACACGAGGTCGTCGGCCGTATCGACGAGGTCGGCGCGGGCGTCTCCGGGTGGGCGAAGGGGCAGCGCGTCGGCGTCGGCTGGCACGGCGGCCACGACGGCACGTGCGACCGGTGCCGCCGCGGAGATTTCGGGAACTGCCGGAATTATAAGATCGCGGGCATCAGCTACGACGGGGGGTACCAGCAGTACATGTTGGCCCCTGCGGAGGCGCTGGCGGCGGTGCCGGAAAGTCTGAGCGACGCCGAGGCCGCGCCGCTGCTCTGCGCCGGCGTGACGACCTTCAACGCGCTGCGGCACAGCGGCGCCTCCCCCGGCGACCTCGTCGCGGTGCAGGGCGTCGGCGGCCTCGGCCACCTCGGAATCCAGTTCGCGAACAGGTTCGGCTACAGGGTGGTGGCCGTCGGGCGCGGCCCCGAGAACGAGGCGCTCGCAAAGGGGCTCGGGGCGGCCGTCTACATCGACAGCCGGGCGACGAACGCGGCGAAGGAGCTGCAAAAGCTGGGCGGCGCGCGGGTGATTCTGGCGACGGCCCCTAGTTCGAAAGCGATCTCCGGGTTGATTGACGGGCTGGGGCCGCACGGCAAGCTCATCGTCGTCGGGGCGGATTTTGCCCCCATCGAGGTCACGCCGACGCAGCTCATTTTCGGGAGTCACACGATTCAGGGCTGGGCCTCCGGAATACCGACCGACAGCGAGGAAACGCTGCGCTTCGCCGAACTATCGGGCGTGCGCCCCATGATCGAAACGTACCCGCTCGAACGGGCGGCGGAGGCTTACGCGCGCATGCTGAGCGGCGACGCGCAGTTCCGAGTCGTTCTGACGATGTGAAGAAGGGAGTTACGGATGCGAGCCGACATTGTTCCGGGGGCGGTCTTCCCCGACTACGAGCTGCCCGACCACGCCACGAAACGCCGCAGACTCTCCGAGCTGCAAGGGCAAGACCCGATGGTGCTCGTCCTCAGCCGCGGAGGCTTCTGCCCTAAGGAACGACGGCAGGCCGAGGGGCTCGTCGCACTCCACCGTGAGCTTGAGGTCGGATACTGCCGTCTGGTCACGGTCAGCACCGACAACATCACCGAGACGAACGAGTACCGCAGCGGCGTCGGCGCACACTGGCCCTTCCTCTCCGACGCGGGGCGTAAGGTGCAAAAAGACCTCGACATCGCCGAGTACACCGACCCGCTCCACAACCCCATGATCCCGCACGTGCTCGTGTTGGAGCCCGGTCTGGTCGTTTACAAAATCTACATGGGCTACTGGTTCTTCGGGCGGCCCACGCTGGAAGAACTCCGCCAGGACTTACGCGCAGTTCTCAGGAAATGCCGGCCGGACTGGGACATCACCACGCCCGAACTCAAAGCGGCGTGGGGCGAAGGCCGCAAGGTACTCTTCTACCCGTACGGCAAAACGTACGCCCAGAGCACCGGCGAGCAGGATTAGGGGCTCGGATAGGAAGTCGAGCGGCGTGCGGTGACGGCAACCAACTCGAATCAACAGCAGGACGTGAGGTGAAGAGATGCAGCCACGGTTGGACTACGGGAAGGCCGCGCCGGGCTCGGTGCAGGCGATGTACAAACTAGAGAAGTACGTGGAGGAGTCGGGGCTCGAGCGCCCGCTGCTCGAACTCATAAGGACGCGCGTCTCGCAGATCAACGGCTGCGCCTACTGCATCGACATGCACACGAAGGAGGCGCGCGCCGCGGGCGAGACCGAGCAGAGGCTCTACGGCCTGAGCGCGTGGCGCG
>JBJMGP010000199.1:0-3026 GCA_045807865.1 Pyrinomonadaceae bacterium | reverse complement strand
GTGTACCAGAAACCGCCCCGCGCGGCAAGCTCGACCCGCCGCACGGGGCGCAAACTTTATCATCCAACCGGCCGCGCGCAGGTGATATAACTGAAGTCCGTAGACAGATCCGCCCCTAAGCGGCGTCCGGCACATGCGCTTCATACAACCGGCGGCGCCTCGTCATTGTCCTCGCTTGCGCCCTTTCGTGAACTCTAACGTGCGGCCTGCGCGCATTCCGGCAATGCGACGAAAACGGTAAGGAGGATACGCCATGAGCAGCACGGGGTCTTCTGCGGCGTCCGGTTCAAGGTCGGAGGGAGGGCCGATGGACGAAGACTATTGGGACAACATCGCGAACGACTTCGACGAGGAGATATTCGACACCCTCAGACACGACCGGCATCAGGTCATCCTCAGCTACATCGACCGCTTCCGTTCTCTGCAATCGACGGCGTGCGACATCGGCTGCGGAACCGGAAAATACCTGCCGACCCTGGCGGAGAGATTCAAGACCGTCAGCGCCATAGACATCTCCGCGAAGTGTCTAGAGGTGGCGCAGGAGAGCTGCCGTCAACTCGACAACGTGACTTACTTCAAGGCCGACCTGTCGGCCGCCCCCTTACGACTCGGGAGGTGCCGTTTCGGGATCAGCGTCAACGTGCTCATCATGCCCTCCCCCGAAACGCGGATGGCTATCTTCCGCAATCTGCCGGCATTCATCGCTAAGAACGGCTACCTGTTATTAGTCGTGCCGTCTTTAGAGTCGGCCCTCCACTCAAAGGACAGGCTGTCGGACTGGAACGCCAAATCGAAATCGAGACACGACGAGGCGTTCTCCATCAAACCGACCGGCTCGAAAGCACGGGCGGCCTTTGCGTCTGAAGGGGTGGTCAATCTTGACGGGACTCTGACAAAGCTCTACCTGAAAGAAGAGTTGGTCACACTGTTGGAGCAGGTAGGCTTTAAAGTCAGTGCCCTGGCTAAAGTCGAATACCCCTGGGCCTCGATGTTCGAACGGCCTCCCCGTTGGATGGGAGAGCCGTACCCCTGGGACTGGCTGGTGCTCTGTCAGAACACCCCGGCGCCGCCGGGGGTAGGTTGACGAAGGGGTTCGTGAGAAGGGTCAACGTCTTCTTCTACGGGCTCTTCATGGACGAGCCGCGCCCGGAGAGGAGCATGACTGTACTCAGGCGACAAAACTGGGCTAAGACTTTATAATCCTGCGCGCTCTCCGTGGTGGAATTTCCGGCGAAAAGTTGGGGTGAGTAGATGAAGAGGACTTTTAGCGTTGGTATGTTCGTTGGCGTCGTTGGTTGTGCATTAGCGGCGTCGGTGTGGGCTTTAGGTGTTGGGAAGATTGGGGCGCCGGCGGGGACGAGTGCGGCGGCGCATGCGAGCCCGACGCCGGTGAGGGATGAGAGGTTGTGGAAGAGGGCGGTGGCGTTGCAGAAGCGGGCGATTGTGGTGGACGGGCATAATGACATTCCGACGATCATGGCGGATGAGGATTACGACATCGGGGTCTCTTCCGTCGGGAAGTATCACACGGACATCGCGCGTTTGAAGCAGGGGGGGATGACGGGGGAGTTCTTTTCCATCTACGTCGACAGGCAGTACGCGACGCCGGACTGGGTGTCGAAGAACTACGCGACGCAGGGCGGGTCGGCGCGGCGCGCGCTGGATCTGATTGATGTCAGTTACAGGATGATCGAGAAGTACCCGCGCGACCTGATGCTGGCCACCTCGACCGCGGACATCAGACGCGCGAAGAAGGAGGGGAAGGTCGGCGTGCTGATGGGCATCGAGGGCGGGCACGCCATCGAGAACTCTCTGCCGGCGCTGCGCGAGTTCTACCGCCTGGGCGTGCGCTACATGACGCTGACGCACAACAACACGAACGAGTGGGCCGATGCCTGCTGCGACGCGGCGCGCCACGGCGGGCTCTCGGACTTCGGCAAGGAGGTCGTCGCCGAGATGAACCGTCTGGGGATGCTCGTGGACGTGTCGCACGTCTCGGACGAGACGATGTCGGACGTGCTCGACGTGTCGAAGGCGCCGGTCATCGCCTCGCACTCTTCGGCGCGCGTCTACTCGAACCACAAGCGGAACGTCTCGGACGAACTCTTGAAGCGCATCGCGCAGAACGGCGGCGTCGTGATGGTCAACTTCTACCCGGCCTTCCTCGACGAGAAGGTGCGGGTGGCCGGACTCGAACGCGATGAGAAGCTGAAGGGGCAGCGCGCCGAACTGAACGAGCGGTTCAAGAACGACCCGAAGCGACTTGAAGAGGAGTTGCGGAAACTCAACGAAGTCAACCCCATCCCCAACACGACGCTCTCGATGCTCGTCGATCACATCGAGCACATCGCGAAGGTCGCCGGGATAGACCACGTCGGCCTCGGCTCCGACTTCGACGGCGTGCCCAACCTGCCCGAGGGCATCGACGACGTGGCCGGCCTGCCGAACATCACCTACGAGCTGCTGCGGCGCGGCCACTCGGACGAGGAGGTGTTGAAGATACTCGGCGGCAACTTCATGCGGGTCTTCGCGGAGGCGGAGCGCGTCGCGGGCGTCGAGCGGCGCAAGATTAGCGGCGAAGGCAGCCTCCGCCGTCTCAACGCGCCCGCGAAGTGAGTCGAAAGCGAGGCCGCGGTGATCCCCGAAGGGGATGCGGTTGATAAGAACTGAGGCGCGCGAGTCCATGCTCGCGCGCCTCTTGCTTTAGCGATCCGTTGTGACGTTAACGTCCGCCGCCCGAGCTGCCGCCCGAAGAGCTGCCACCACCGCCACCGGACGAGCTGCCGCCGCCGCCCGAGCCGCTCGAAGAGCCGCCGCCGCTACCCGAGCCGCCGCCGGTGCTGCCGCCGCCGCCGCCGCTGCCGCTCGAAGAGCCGCCGCCCGAACCGCCGGACGAGCCGCCGGAGCTACCGCCGGACGAGCTGCCGCCGCCGCCACCACCGGAGGTGCTGCCGCCCGAAGAGCTGCCACCACCGCCACCGGACGAGCTGCCGCCGCCGCCCGAGCCGCTCGAAGAGCCGCCGCCG
>JBJMGP010000198.1:0-10156 GCA_045807865.1 Pyrinomonadaceae bacterium | reverse complement strand
CGCTGAAGGCGCTGGCGCTGCTCATCACGCTCGGCCTCTGGTACGCCGTGACGACGCAGCGCGCGCCGGCGACCAAGCGCCTGCACGACGTGCCGCTCGAATTCCTCCTCCCCGACAACGTGGACATCGGCAACGACCCTCTCGACAAGGTGGACGTGATGCTCGAAGGCAGCCAGGACAAGTTGGCCGTCCTGACCGCGCGCGACCTCGTCGCGCAGGTGGACGTAATGTCTCTGCTTCCTGGCGACCGCAACCCGCGGCTCACGGACAAGAACGTCTCGATGGAACTGCCCGACGGCGTCCGCATCCTTGAGATCACGCCGCGCAGCCTGACGCTCCACCTGGAGCCCGTCGTCGAGCGCGAGGTGCCCGTCGAGGCGCGCTTCGAGGGTGAGTTGCCCGAAGGCTTCACACGCGCCGCGGCCGCGGTCACGCCCGACCGCATACGCGTGCGCGGGCCGCAGAGCCACGTCGCCGCCGTCGAGCGCGCCTTCACCGAGACCATCTCGCTCGCGGGCCGGCGCGAGCCGCTCGCGCTCCCGCAGGTGGCCGTGGACATCCCCGACCACAAGGTCGTGCCCCTCGATCCGACCGTCTCGGTGCGCGTCGAGATCGGAGAGGAGCAGGCGGAGCGGCGCTTCACCAATGTCGCCGTCCGCTCCGAGCCGGGCGGCGCGGTCTCACCGCCGACGGCCGCCGTCACGCTGCGCGGCCCGCGCTCTGTGGTCGAGGCGCTCCGCCCCGACGACCTGCACCTCATCGTCGCGCCGGCCGGGGACGGCAAGACGACGACCACACGCCTCGCGCTCCCGCCCGGCGCGCAGGGCAGAGTAGAATTAGTCAACACCAGCCCTTCGGAGTTCACGGTCAACAGATGAAGAGACTTTTCGGGACGGACGGGATGCGCGGCGAGGCGGGGCGGTTCCCGCTCGACGCGGCGACGGTGCGGGTCGCGGGGCGCTCTCTCGCGCGGCATCTGGCGGAGAGACTCGGGCGCGCGCCGCGCGTCGTGACGGGGCGCGATACGCGCGAGTCGGGTGCATGGATTGAAGAGGCATTCCTGGAAGGCGCGCTCGCGGGCGGGGCGGAGGAGGCCGTGTCGGCAGGCGTCGTCACGACGCCGGGCGTGGCCTACCTCGCGCGTACGCTCCCGGCCGACGCCGGCGTCGTCATCAGCGCCTCGCACAATCCCTACCACGACAACGGCATCAAGATTTTCGCCCCGACGGGCCGCAAGCTCGACGACGCGACCGAACGCCTGATCGAGTCGGACATCTATGCCGAGTTTGAAGAGGGGGCCGGCGCAGCGCCCGAGAAGTTTGATGAGAGTGGCGCGGAAGAAAAGCGGCAAGGGTCAGGGGAAGAGGACGAGCATGCGGGCGGGCTGCGCGCACGCTACCTCGAATACCTGGGCGGAGAGGTCGCGGCCGGACTCAACCTCGGAGGGCTGAAGTTGGTTCTGGACTGCGCCAACGGCGCCGCCTCCGAACTCGCGCCGGCGCTCTTCACGCGACTCGGCGCGCGCGTTATCTCAACGTTCGACGCGCCGGATGGGCGCAACATCAACCGCGACTGCGGCTCGCTCCATACGGACATTCTGCGCGCGCGCGTCGTCGAGGAGGGCGCGCACCTCGGCGTCGCATATGATGGCGACGCAGACCGCGCGCTCTTCGTAGACGGGCGGGGAGAGTTGGTGGACGGCGACGCCACGCTCTGGGTGCTGGCCCGGCGGATGCAGGAGCGAGGCGATCTCGAAGGCGACCGCGTCGTAGCCACGGTGATGAGTAACATCGGGCTCGAACTCGCGCTGCGCTCGCGCCGGATAGAGCTGCTGCGCACGGACGTGGGCGACAAGTACGTGCTCGAAGAGCTTCTGCGGACGGGCTCGGCGTTGGGAGGCGAGCAGTCGGGACACATCATCTTCCCGCGCCTGAGCCTGGCAGGCGACGGGATGTTGACGACGGTCAACCTTCTGCGCGCCGTCGTCGAGTCGGGGCACGCCCTGGATGAGTTGACCGAGGGCTTCAGGCGCTACCCGCAGGTTCTCGTCAACGTGCGCGTGCGCGAGAAGGTGCCTTTCGATGAGGCGGAGGAGTTGGCGCGTGCGGCGCGCGAGGTGCGCGAGCGTTTGGGCGAAGGGGGCCGTCTGCTGTTGCGCTACTCGGGGACGGAGCCGCTGGCGCGCGTCATGATCGAGGGGCAGAGTCAGACGGAGATCGAAGCGCTGGCCCAGGGGCTGGCCGCAGTCATCCGCCGCAGCCTCGGCGAGGGTTAAAATTGGGCGTCGTGAAGTTTTTACTCTGAGGTCAGTGTAAGAGTTACACGCGCGCGGATTTTACCTTCGGAGCGCGGCGGGGCGGCGGGGCAAAAGCTCAGCAAAACAACCAATTTTTGAGCGTGCCGGCGCAGTGATTTCATGGCATAGGCATTGCGATAGAGAGTGTGGGGCAAGAGAGACGGTTGGTGGATCCTCCGTCTCAAGTGGTTGCTGGGGTGAGGACAGTAACCACGCATTAAGAGGGCGCGGCATTCCCCAAGTTTGCCGCGCCCTCGTTTATTTTTATCCCTGCCCGCGGTTTCCCTTCAGCCCCAGACAGAGCGTTTAAGAATTTGAGCTTTCAAAGTTTAGATTTCAAATTCCGCAAAGCCTCGCCCCGCCTGCTACAATCCGGCCGAACTTTGAGACCAACCCGAACGGCCCTGGCGCGCCTCGGCGGAAGATGAACCCGAGCGATTACCGACGTGACTACGTAGCCTACTGCGCGGCGACCGAGCGAGCGCGCTTCGAGCACTGCGCCGGCCTGAGCCCGCGTCTCGAACTGCGTCCCGCGGAGGAGCGTTACGCAGACCTCTGGACGCGCGAAGCGTTCGAAGATTTGCGCCGCGCCTTTGACGAGGCGCCCGCGCAGTTCGAGACGGAGCGCGCGGGGTTGCGCGCCCTCGCCGGCGCGGCCGCCTTGCAATACGCCGAGCGGCGCGCGCGTGAAGTCTCGGAGGAGTTGAGGCGCTGTTCGGAGTCGGGCGGCTTCGAGTGGGGCGGGGCGCGCGTGAACGCGTCGGAGGTGTCGGGGCTTCTGGCCTCCGAGCGGGAGGCAACGCGCCGTAGCGAGTTGACGCGCCGAAGGCTCGACGCGGTGAGCGCGTGCGACGACCTGCGCGCCGCGCGGCTCGAAGCGCTGAGCGAGGCGGGGCGGGAGTTAGGCTTCGAAGGACGCCGCGCGCTCTATGAAGAGTTCGCGGGCGTGAGTCTTGAGACCCTCGCGGCCGGCGCGGGACTCTTCCTGCGTCGGACGGAGGCGGCTTACATGTCCGCGTTGGCGGAGTGGTCTACGCGTGAGCTGGCGTCGGGCACGGGGCGCACGCCGGAGTACGCCGACCTTCTCTTCTTCGAACGCGCGGCAGACGCCGAGGCGCTGTTCCCCGCGCGCGACTTCCGAGGGCTCTACGCGGAGACGCTCGCCGGCTTAGGCGTCCGCGTCGAGTCACAGCTCGGACTGCGTGTGGACGACGCGCAGCGGCCGGGCAAGTCGGTTGACTCGGCCTGCTTCGCCGTCGCTCCGCCGGAGGACGTGCGGCTCGTCGTAGGCGGCGGCGCGGGCGGCCTCGGATTCTTCCGACGAAGTTTAGCCGAGGGAGGGCGCGCGCAGATGTACGCCTGGGCTTCGCGCGAGACCGCGCGCCGTCACCCTGAGTTCATCTACGCGCCCGACCGCGCGACCGAAGCCGGGCACGGGCTTCTGCTCGCGGGGTTGTTGCGCGAGCCGATCTGGTTTGAGGGGCGGCGCCGTGTGCGCGCGGCGGAGGCTTCGCTGCTCGCGCGGCGGGCCGCGCTCCTGGAGCTCTACGGCGCGCGGCGCGAGTGCGCGGCGGTCGCTTCCGCGCTCGAAGGGGCCGCGGGCGGGCGCACCGAGCAGTCGGCCGAGGAGTACGCGGCGCGGTTCACGGAAGCGACCGGGTTCAAACATGAGGGGGCGACGTATCTGCTCGACGCGGACGAATGGTTTGAGTCGGCGTCGAGCCTACGCGCGCGACTGTTCGCGGCCGCCTTCCGCGAACACCTGCGCGAGCGCCACGGCCGGCGCTGGTTTGAGTCGCGCCGCGCGGGCGAAGAGTTGATAGACGTTTGGAACACGGCCGCGCGCTACCCGGCGGAGGAGTTATCGAAGCTCCTCTGGGGCGGCGAGCCGGGCTTCGAGTTGCTGGCCGACGCCTCGACCGCGGCGCTCGAAGGCCGCGACGGCTAGGGACAGTTGTTAAGGGGGACAGGGAGGGATTCGGAGAGATACTCGTCTGGGATGGGTCGTTTGGAGGAAGGTGCTTTTCTATGAATCCGAGCGAACACCGTTACCGTGCGTTCATCAGCTACTCGCAGCGCGACCGCGAACACGCGAAGCGCCTGCACACGGCGCTCGAATCTTACCGCGTGCCGAAGGGCGTGAGCGCACCGCTCCTGCCGAACCGAAGGCTCGGGCGCTTCTTCCGCGACGACGACGAGACGGGCGCGTCCAACGACCTGGGTGCCACGCTCCGCGAGGCGCTCGAACAGTCTGAGAATCTCATCGTCATCTGCTCGCCGCACGCGGCGCGCTCGAAGTGGGTCAACGCCGAGATAGAACACTTCAAGGCCATGGGCCGCGCCGAGCGCGTCTTCGCCGTCATCGCGGACGGCATGCCGAACTCGGGCGACCCCGAGACAGAATGCTTTCCGCCGGCCCTGCGCCCCGAGCCGCTTGGCATAGACCTGCGCAGGGAGCGCTTCGCGCGCACGCGCATACGCCTCGTGGCGGGGCTGCTCGGCATCAACTTCGACGACCTCTGGCAGCGCGAGCGCCGGCGCGCGGCGAGGCGGCGGGTGGTCGCCGGCCTCGTGAGCGCGCCCCTCGCGGCCGTCATCGCGGTCTTAGGAGTGCAGTGGTTTAGGGAGCGCGGCCGCGCGCGCGCGCAGAGGGTAGACCGCACGCTCGTCAGGGTGCGCGACGACCTCGCGTCCGAGCGCGTCAGGGCGGCCCTCGTCGAACTCGGCAGCCTCTACGACGAGGGCGAGCGCGGCGCGGTCGAAGACGTGTTGAAGAGGACGCTCTCGTGGGCGGCGGCGACGGCCGAACTGCTGAAGGAGGTCAGGCCGCCGGCCTTCATCACGAACGGCCCCGCGTTCGTCTTCGTCGCCTCCGACTGCCGCCGCGTGAATGTCAGCCGGCCCGAGCGCCGCATCCTTTCATCGGACAAGCGGCGGCTCCTGATTATCGGCAGCGACGCGGTCGTCGCGCTCGACACCACGGACGGCCGCGAGCTGGCGCGGACATCCTCGAACCAGATTAAGTGGACGGGGAGCGCCTTCGAGACGCCCGACAAGCTCATCCTCGTCGCCGGCCAGTTCGCCGGAACCAGCAACGGTACTTTGAGCGAGTCGCTTCTGGTCTTCTCCCCGAAGCGGCAAGTCTTCGTCACGGACGCGGGCGCGGTCGAGGCGTCTTGCGGCGAGAAGGAGTACAGGCGCGAGCAGGCCGCCTTCGGCGGCGACGTGCGCGCACGTCTGCGGGAGATTCTTTCCGACGAGTCCGAGGCGGCGCCTTGAAAAGGTTCGGGGTTGAAACGGTTGATGATGACAGACGAGTTGAAGACGTTGAGCGTGCCCGTGCGCCTGGGCGGGGGGCGCGGGTACCGGGTTGAGATTGGGGCGGGCGCGCTCGCGCGTCTGGGCGAGGCCGCGCGCGCGAGTCTGCCGAAGGAGGCGCGTAAGGTCGCGCTCGTCTCGAACGCGCGCGTGTTCGGGCTCTACGGCGGTCGCGCCGTCGCCGCTCTGCGGGCGGGCGGGTTCGAGGTCTCACACTGGCTGATGGGTGAGGGCGAGCGCTTCAAGACGATGCGGACGGCCGAGCGTGTCCTGGAATTTCTGTCCGCGGCGGGGCTTGAGCGGAGCGACGCGGTGGTCGCGCTCGGCGGCGGTGTGGTCGGGGACGTGGCGGGCTTCGCGGCGGCGCTCTACCTGCGCGGCGTCGCATTCATGCAGGCGCCGACGACGCTGCTCGCGCAGATAGACTCTTCGGTCGGCGGCAAGACCGGCGTCAACACCGCCGCGGGCAAGAATCTGGTGGGCGCCTTCCATCAGCCTTCGGCCGTCGTCGTGGATACGGAGACGCTCTTGACGCTCCCGCGGCGTGAGCTGATCGCAGGCTGGTGCGAGGCCGTCAAGCAGGGCGCCGTCGGCGACCGGCGCCTCTTCGAGCGGACAAAGAGATTTTTGATGGAGGAGTCGCGCAGGAATGGGAACGGTAAGCGGCCGGGCGACGTGAACGTCATTGACTCCGACCCGCAGCGCGACGAAGAGCTTGCCGGCATCATCGCCGCGCAGTGCGCGTTCAAGGCGCGCATCGTCGCGGGCGACGAGCGCGAGTCACTGAAGCGGGACGACGCGCGCTCGCGGAAGATTCTGAACTTCGGCCACACGGTCGGGCACGCACTCGAAGCGGTGACGGGCTACCGTCGCTTCCGGCACGGCGAGGCGGTCGGCTACGGGTGCCTGGCGGCAGGGGAGATTTCGAAAAAGCTAGGATTGCTCGACCCTTCGGAGCTAGAATCTCTGCGCGAAGCCGTGGCGCTTACGGGGCGGCTCCCGGAGGCCGCCGACCTCGATGTCGAAACCATCAGCCGCGCGCTGCGTAAGGACAAGAAGGCCATCGGCGGCAGCGTCCGCTGGGTGCTCCTCGAAGGTCTCGGGCGCGCGCGGATCGTGGACGGGAGGGAAGTCCCCGGGCGCGTCGTCCGCGCATCGATCCGGGCGGCGCTTGCGGCGCCCCCAAGCCCCCCGAAGTTAATCAGAGGGAACGTCATATGACTCTCGCAGCACAGGTGCGGCGGCGTGGCGAGCGTGGGGGCTCGCGCTTCAACCTTCTCCTCGTCATCGTCATCATCGCGCTCGCCGCCTACTCCGCTTACAACTATGCGCCGGTCTCGTACCACGCGTACCTCTACAAAGACTTCATGCAGGAGACGGTGAACAGGGCCGCCTACCCGCCGGCCAAGAGCAACGACTGGGTCACGCAACAACTACGCGCCGCCGCCAGGGAGTACGAACTGCCCGAGGACGCGGACATCCGCGTGCAGACCGATAGCGGCCGCATCGCCGCCCGCGTCACCTTCACGCGCCCCGTTCAACTCCCCGGCTACGTCTACGAATACAACTTCGACCACACGGCGCGCAGCAGCGGGTTCATCAGGTAGGAGGCAGTAGGCAATGAAGGCAAGAAGTCTTCGATGACGTACGCGCCCTGAAGTCGATGCGTCAGCCATAAAGAATCGGAGGCGGCAAGTAACGAATTCTTGCTGCCTCCGATTCTTTATGGCCTCTTTCCTTTTCTTAACTGCCTACTGCCATCTGCCTCCTGCCCACCACTGACTTCTGCAACTGAATCAGGCCGGCGGGGGCGGCGGCGAGCCAGGTGGTGGGGCAGACGCCGCAGCGCGTGCAGGTGTCCACCGAGGGGCAGGGCGCGGTCGAGCGCGAGACCTGCGCGCGCGTATGTTCCTTCTCAAGAAAGGGGCGGCCCATGCCGGAATCGACGATCTCCCAGGGGAGCACCTCGTCGTAGGTGCGCGCGCGCGAGGTGTGGAAAGCCGGGTCGATGCCCGTCTCGCGCAGGGCGGCGGAGAGGTCGTCGCGGTGGCGCGTCATGGCCTCGATGACGCGCGCGACGCGGCGGTCGCCCGAGGAGAAGAGCGCCTGCTCGTGCGCGATGCGCGAACTCATCACGCGCACCTCGACGTTCGGGATGCGCGCGAGGTTCTTCGAGAGCCACTTCAGACGCCGCTTCAACTCGCGCTCCTCGCAGATGGGCTCCCACTGAAAGGGCGTGTTGGGCTTCGGCACGAAGCCGTTCAGCGCGGGGATGATCTTGCCCGCGCGGCCGAAGCGCCGGCCGGCTTCGAGCATCCTGTCCTTGATGCGCCCGACCAGCTCGACCATCGCTTCGAGGTCTTCGTCGGTCTCGGTGGGCAGGCCGGCCATCATGTAGAGCTTGACGGTGAGCATGCCGCGGTCGAAGACGGCGCCGCAGATGTCCACGATCTCGTCGTTCGTCAGATTCTTGTTGATGACGCGGCGCAGGCGGTCGCTGCCCGTCTCGGGCGCGACGGCGATCTGCTGGTCGCCGGACTCGACGAGCGCGTCGAGCAGCTCGTCCTCAATCTGGTCGAGCCTCAAAGACGAGACGGAGATCTTGTAGCCCATCTCGCGCAGGCCCCGCAGGATGTCGCTGATCTCCGGGTGGTCGCAGACGGCCGTCGAGACGAGGCCGATCTTGTCGGTGCGCGGGCGCCACTCTTCCGCCTTCCGGAGGATGTCGCGCGCGGGCACGACGCGCGGCGGCCAGTAGTTGAAGCCGGCCCAGCAGAAGCGGCACCCCTGCGAGCAGCCGCGCGAAATCTCGACGAGGAAGCGCTCGCCCATCTCGGCCGCGGGCGCCCAGATGATCGAAGAGGGCGCGAAGACCTCGGGCTCTTTCAACTTCTCGACGATCTCCGCGTCGCCGCGCCGCATGGCCCGGCGGAGGCTTCCTTCCTTCGGGTTCTCCGCGGCGACGATTCTTCCGACGTTGGCGGGCACGCCCTCGAACCTCGGCGCGTATGACTCGACGGTGCCGTCCGGTTTGTAAGACACCTCGTAGAGCGACGGCGCATAGAAGCCGCGCCCCACGCGCGCGAGCTTCAACAATAAATCTTCCTTCGTCCCGCCCGCCTCGCTGTTCTCGAAGAGCAGGTCGATTAACTTCGGCACCAGTATCTCGCCCTCGCCGACGGCGACCACGTCGGTGAACTCGGCGATTGGCTCGGGGTTGAGGAAAGAGGCGGCGCCGCCCATCAACACGAGCGGGTCGTGATGCGTGCGGTCTTTGGCCCAGACGGGCACGCGCGCGAGCTTGAGCATGCGCGCCATGTTGAGGAAGTCCGTCTCGAACGAGATGGAGAAGGCGACCACGTCGAAGTCGCGGACGGGCGTCTGTGACTCCAGAGACAGGAGCGGCGTGTTCGTGCGCTCATACTCGCGCAGTTCCGCGTCGTCGGGCAGAAAGACGCGCTCGCAGGAGACCTCGGGGACGCGGTTGAAGAGTTCGTAGACCGACTGGAACCCGAGGTTCGCCATCCCGACCGCGTACACGTTCGGGTAGCACAAGGCCACGCGCAACTGCGCGCCGCGCTTTGACACCCAACCCTCTTCGGCGGCGAGCTTTCGCCTGTAACTCTCTACAACTTTTTTCGACATACTTCGGGCACAACTAAAGACGGCAAGACCGAATTGGATGCATCAGCCTTGCCGCCAGTTTACCGCAGTTTCTACTTGGGTGACAGGAAGGGGGAAGCGGAAAGGTCAGGCCGGCGCCTTGAACTGTGTGCGGAACTCCCGGAAATCCGCGCGCATCTCGTGAACCATCGCCTGCGTGCGGTCTAAACGCGTGTCCATCTGTTCCAGCGTCGTCTCGACGGCCGCGAACCTTCTGTCCATGCGTTCGCCCAGCGTGTTAATTCGCTCAAGGACGGTCTCAATCGTCGGCTTGGTGGCTGCGTCTTCAGACATTGCTTAACCTCCGCCAAAAGATTAACCCGCTGGCGGTCAGGCTTCGAGTGAAGATTACGCCCGCCGGGTGCCGGCGTCAACACACTACTGGCGCACGCTTTCGAGGAACGCCTTGAGCTTGCGCGAGCGCGAGGGGTGGCGGAGCTTGCGGAGGGCTTTCGCCTCAATCTGCCGGATGCGCTCGCGCGTGACGGCGAAGTGTTGGCCGACCTCTTCGAGCGTGTGCTCCGAGCCGTTGGGGCCGAGACCGAAGCGCATCTTGATGACCTTCTCCTCGCGCGGCGTGAGCGTGGCCAGCACCTCGTCGGTGATCTCGCGCAGGTTGGAAGCGACGACGGCGTCGGCCGGGTTGAGGATGGAGCGGTCTTCGATGAAGTCGCCGAGGTGCGAGTCCTCCTCCTCGCCGATGGGCGTCTCCAGCGAAATAGGTTCCTGGGCAATCTTCAAGACCTTGCGCACTTTCGAGACCGGGATCTCCATCTTGCGCGCGATCTCTTCGCTCGTCGGCTCGCGGCCGAGTTCCTGCACGAGGGCGCGGCTGGTGCGGATGAGCTTGTTGATGGTCTCGATCATGTGGACGGGGAT
>JBJMGP010000197.1:0-7313 GCA_045807865.1 Pyrinomonadaceae bacterium | reverse complement strand
TGGCTGCCGAAGCAATGCTCGGAACTCAACGCGATGGATCAACTCTGGAAAGAGTTGAAAGGCAAGGTCTCAGCCAATTATCAGTTCTCAAGCATCGAGGAACATGCCGACTATGCTGAAGCGTGGCTTTTCAACCTGACTAACCAAGTCGCATTGCGCAAAGCCAGTGTGTTGTCAAAGAACTTTTGGTTGCAATCTTTTTTGCCATAATTTCTGGCAACTCACTTAGACGAACGTTAAGTAGAATCCGGCCGGGTAAAGGAGGGGCGGCGCGGGCGGGTGGGGGCGGCGACCCGGCGTGTGACGTAGAGGTACGACCGGGCGCGGCGGCGGCCGAATGAGCTCCGAGCCGGACTTCCCTTTCCGTCGAGGACGATATCCAGATTCATGACGAGCAGATCGCAGCTGATTGTGGCAAAGAGTTCAATGCTGCGCTCCGCCTCAACCCTGCTTCGACCTGCGTGCGAGTAGTCGCGCGATGGTCTCGGCGATAAGAGGCACGTCTTCCGGCTTCCGCAGAAAGGCGTTGGCGCCGGCGCGCCGTGCCTGTATCTCTACCTCATCGCCCGAGAGCATGATGATCGGCGTCTGCTGCCTGTGAGCCAGCACCCGCGTCCGTCGTATCAACTCTAATCCGCTGGTATCCGACAGGCGGTTGTCGAAGACCAGCACGTCGTAGCGGGCACCGCTTTGGAGTCTTTCGAGAGCGCCCGCCCCGTCAGCGCACGTCTCGACCGACCACCCCTCACCGCTCAAAGTCATGTTTACCGCGTTGGCCACGAGGGCGTCGTCTTCGACGTGCAGGACGGAGACGGAGCGCGTGTCGGGGCAGTCCACCTCGTCGCGGAACATCAGGCTGCGCCGGCGCGGCTCCACAGGCGTCCGCAGGGATTCGAGAGCCTTATGGCGGCCCCTGCGCAGCATGGCGTCCAGACTCCGGCGTTCGACGCCGAGCAGTTGCGCCGCCCTCGTCACGACTCCGCCCGCGTCCCTCAAAGCATGCTCGATGATGCGCGCTTCGTACCGGCGCACGGCCTCGATGAAGTTAAAGCCCTTCCACGTCGGGGGCGAAGGCAGCGAACTGATAAGAAACAGCACCCGTCGCGAGCAAGCCAGGAGGCGGTCTTTGCTCTCTCGATTCTCGGAATTGGCAAGCAGTTCCGCCGCGCGGTCGTAGGTAGCGCTCAGGTCTTGCAAAGGAAGGTGTTCAGCGAGCTCTTCGAGGATAATGAGCGAGGCCAGCCCCGCAGCCTCAGAGTCTCCCGCGTTCTGTGCGACCTCAACGGCACGCTGCAGTGTGAGGCGCGCGACCTTATGGCGATCCGAACGAGCCAGTATGAGCCCGTGAGTAGTCAGGGCTTCGGCCAGTAATGATTGCTCACCGCCCTTTTCAAGAATCTTGACGGCCGAGCGGACGAGCTTTTCGGCTTCGGCAATGTGGCCCTCAGCGAATAATACTCTGGCGCGTGTGTCGTCCACCTGCGCGGTATGCACGCTGTCCTTCATGCTGGTAAAGAGGGCTTGGGCACGGTCGAGGTGTTGGTGAGCTTCAGAGAATTTCTTGATGGTGTAGAAAAGGTATCCGATGTTGTTTTCAACACATGCTTGATAGCGTCTGTGCCCAGCTTGCTCGAAGTAATAACTTGCAGCTTCGTATTCGATAAGAGCACG
This sequence comes from Pyrinomonadaceae bacterium, assembly GCA_045807865.1. Taxonomy (GTDB): domain Bacteria; phylum Acidobacteriota; class Blastocatellia; order Pyrinomonadales; family Pyrinomonadaceae; genus QHXN01. The sequence continues at coordinate 5,642 of JBJMGP010000197.1, read as the reverse complement.
GTCTATGTAGTCGTTGCGATGTTCAGCAGCGCTCAGCTTTCGTAGGACTTGAGCGTATTCATTATGAAACCTTCCTTTTATTGTGTGATTGTTGCTCGCATCAAATAGTGGCGCAGCTTCAACGAGGAGGTGTAATGCGTCGCTCAATCGATTTGTTACCTTCTCAACTGTTGCTAAGCGCGATAAGGTGACAGCTTTGAGGTTTCCGACTAGGTCACTGCTCAATGCTTCTTTCAATAGCACCCGCGCCTCATTGAAACTACCCTCGCGCCAATAACAATGGCCGAGTTCCATTTGAGCTTCTGCCGCTTTTCCCCTATCCCGTAATGCCTCGAATCTCATCACACTTTCGCCAATCAGATCCTTTGCTACCTCTCGTGCCCCTTCAATCTGTCTGATGCTTCCAATCCAGCCCGTCAGGACACCGACCCTCAAAAGCACCTCTGCGGCCGTTGCCTCATCTAGATTATCTAGTAGTGGGCGTTCACCGACACGTGACCATATTTCTCCCATGGCCTCACGCGCGGCGTCATAATTCCCTAAGTCCTCCAATTCCTTAGCGAGCTGGCATCGTAGTCTTGCCCTCTCGTTCTGGGGGAGTGTTGTATCACTTATACGGTGAAGTAACTGACTGGAAATAATCATGTGAGGATTACCTCTCAGATTTCCGGCAACCGTTCAAAGGCGCATCTGAACATGGCGGGGTGTTAAGATTCGCCGTCGCAACTCGTCACGGACGGTCAGGTAAGTACTTCACTCCCACCGTCCACCACAAGCTAAAGCCTCTTCAGGAGACATCGTGAAATACATACGCCAACTCTGTGTTGCGTTAATGTTCACTTTTGCGCTCGTGCTCCCCACGTTCGCTGGTGAAATCTCAACGACCATCGCGCCGCCTCTACCTACGCAAGCTGCCACAGCAACGGGCGAAATACATACAACCGTTGTAGGGCAAGAGGAGACGGGTAGCAGTGAGGCTACCGCCATAGATTCAGCGACGGAGATCGCGCTGAACATGCTCCAAAGCGTTCTGTCTCTGTTCTAAGCGGCTCCGCAGTCCTGCGTCCTCCCGGCTGCCATGATTTAAAACAACTGGCGGCTGGGTATAGGTGTGTCCAGCAGACTTGAGACTTCTGCGCCAGAGAGCCGAGAGTGCAAGGAAGTCCGGCGCAGCAGACGCGAACGGGGTGAGGTTACGCCGCTGCAAGACTGATTGCAATAGAATTTTTGAGAGTAGAGATATCAATCTATTCGATTTATGTCATGTTGCGACAGATATTGCGCGTCCGCCTCAGATTTGATAGTCCGAAGCTTCGTGAAGCTGTCGATGGCGCCGGGCCAACACCGGCTGTGACTGCTGGGAAGCGCGAACTGTTTCCGCGATCTGTTCGACGCTTCTCCGTTCAAGGGTCTAAGTCGTCCGTTCCTTTGCGGCTTCGTCCTGCTGGCGGGCCAGTCCTCGCCCGAGAACCTCAGTTACAGAGCCCCTCTGCACCGTGCGCTCCCGCACCGGCATGGGAGGCGGCCGTCGTGGTGCGTCTCCCCGTAGTCGCATGTCAACTCCTCACCGGCCTCTATTGGTCGCAAAGAGTAAAACTCCACCCGCCCCCTGTAGAGCCGCATGTATGAGTTCGGCTCGCACGAGTGGTTGACATAACTGAAAGGGCCGCCAGAGCGCGTGGCATCGAGGGCGGTGCCGTCCCCGAACTCCACGATCTTGACGCTACTGGCACCGCGTGCGCGTCTCCTCGCCTCGCGTTGCGTGATGCGTTCCCCGCCGAGTTCGCCCAGCTTCCGTCTGGCGGCGAGTGCAGTGAGTGCGAAGAGCCCGAGGCCCTGAATGCAGCTGCGTTTGACTTTAAACTCGAAGGTGTCCAAGCAGCGAATTATAGAACCGGAAGTGAATGGAGCCAAAGACTTTCTCGGCGTGCCTGGTGAGCTTCGATCTGGAGACGCCTGCTGATATTGAGCGGTCTGAAGCCTACCTTTAAGCGTCCCACCGTTTAGATATTTCGTTACTGTAGAGGTCACGCTTGACGGCTATCCTTTGCACGTAGACTCTCGTCGTGGAGCGGTTCTGGTGGTCGAGCGCGTTCTGCGTGGCCGTGATGTCTCCCGTCACTTCCGAGACGATGCGCGCGAAGGTGTGACGCGTCCGGTGGAGGTGGAAGCCCTCGACGCCCGCCTCCCGCGCGTACTTCTTCAGGTTCTTGACGAAGCAGTGCGACGTGAGCGCCTCGCCCGGACTCCCCGCCCGGTCGTGCCTCGTCCACAGCGGCGCATCGGTCGTGAGTGCGTGGAGGCGACCCGAGGCCGTCAGGTAGTCGAGCAGCGCCTCCTTCACCTGCGGCTCTCTCACTTCCCTGCTGCGGTAGTCGCCGCCCTTGGCCCTGTACTCCAGCACGAGCGTCTCCCCGAGGTGCACGTCCTTCCCCCGCAGGCCGATGGCCTCGTGCCTTCTTAAACCCGTCGCCAGGTACATGAGTAGCAGCGCGTAATCGCGCTTCCCGACCACGTCGCACGACTGCGCACGCCTACGCACCGCCGAGACGAGCGCCCCGACCTCTTCGTCCGACAGTGCCTTCACGCTCTCGGTCTGGTAAGGCTTCGGCGCCTTGGGGCGAGCGAGCCGCGCAGGGTTGCGGCGCACATGCTGCCCGACCTCCGGGTCTTTCAACGCCCAGGAGTAGAAGGAGGAGAGTAGGCAGGCGTGCTGATAGCAGGTGCCGGCGCTAATGCCCTTCCCTTCCAAATCCCGCAGCCAGCCCTGCACGTCCGAGGGCTCGACCTTCGACGGGAGCTTCCCCGTGTGGCGGAAGAAGGAGAGGACGATCCGCTGCTTGTCGCGGAGCAGGTCTTGTCGGCGCTCACTTTCCGAAGTCGTGGCCGAGGCCCAGAGCGAGACGGCACCCCTTAAGGCTACTTGCAAATCCGCCTCGGCAGGCACGATGGCGGTTTCCGGAGCTTTCTTATCCATGAGGCTACTCTATCAGTAACTATTCATCCATGAAACAGATGACGGGTGTCAAGAGAGTTCTAAGCAGTCCTCTCCTACCGTGCCACAGGCGCACTTCTTATCTCCAGTTCTTCCAAAGAGCTTGAATGCTTTCCCAAGCTTCGATCAGTTTCGGGTGCCTGGCTGCCTCATCCTCGAGTCGCACTACCGTGGTGCGCTCAATCATCCATCCGGGCATCCATCAGCCCATGAGGTGTAATTCGCATCCAGCGTAGCCCTGGCCTTTGCGACTACGCTGATGCCGGTCGCTCAATCAGGTGGTCAGGCACTTGAGGCCTATGAATAGTTCGAGCATCGGACCGCCTTTCAGCACCACGAGCCTTAAATTCTGCATAGTCGATCCCATCGCGCAGCATGATAAAAGCGTGGATCAGCAGGTGGCGTGCGACCGCCACTTTGGCCCGCGCCTGCTCGCGGCGATGCATCACTCGGTAATAGAGCTGCTTCATCTCTGCATCTTCCCGCGTGGCCTTGATGCCGGCTTCAACGAGCAGGAAGCGCAAGACTCGCGAGCCAGCCTTGCTGATCCGACCCATGCGCTTTCTTTCGCCTGAGGAATATTCGCGCGGCTCAAGTCCGACGTAGGCCGTCACCTTGCGGCTGTTGGCGAAGCGGGAGACCGGCCAGAGCGTGTGCACCAAAGCCAGCCCGGTCAACAGCCCGATGCCGGGATGCGTCCGCAGCCGCTCTACACGCTCATCACCGGCGGCTACCTTCTTTAGCTCTTCCTCGACCTGTGTGACGCGCCTTTCGACTTCCGCGATCATCTCCAGCCAGCCCGAGCGCTGTTGGCTGAGCACCGGCGAGAGCGGCAAGTCGTTGAGCTTCTCGCATCCCCGCTTAGTCCTCAGCTTCGACTTGAGTACAACGCCGGAGCCGAGGGCGATGGCCTGGAGGGAGTTCCGCATCCTGGTGCGCATCTGGACCAGCCGGTGCCGGTAGCGCAAGCGCCGCAGGACTTCGAGACTCTCGAATGAGAGCCGGTTGATACGCGGGAACTCCTCTTTGATTAGCAGATCGATGAGCAGTTCGGCATCGCGCCGATCTGTCTTCTGCCGCGAGCGCGCACGGCGCCGAATCTTGGTCGCGTCTCCGACCCAGACCTCGTGCCCCAAGTCTTGCAGCATCCGCTCGAACCACTCGCTGTAGCCGCAGGCCTCGATACCGACGATCACTCCACCCCTGAACTGCGAGTAGAAGTTGCGCACCGAGTCGAGCGACTCATGAAAAAGCCGCTCTTCATTAATCTCGCCGTCGCGCGTGTCGCACCACTTGACGAGTTGTTGCCGGGTGTGTAAATCCACGCCACAATAGACGGTCATGGTGACTCTCCTTTCTTGCATTCAAGCCCGAATACATGAGTATGCCCCGTGGCAGGGGAGAGTCATCTGTTTCATCACATCAGGTCTGGGTAAGCCATTGAAGGCGATAGGCTTACCCCTGAAAGCGCGCTCTAGCGCGGCGAGCACGCCGTAGCCCTGCTTGCGCGCCGTCGAGAGGTAACTACGGATGCGGCAGAAGGCTGCGGCACCCTCCTCAGTGCGGAAGCAGCCGCCGATCTTCTGCTGGAGCTTGACCATCCGGATGTCGCGCTCCGTCGCGTTGTTGTCGAAGGCGACGCGGAAGTCCATCATGAAGCGCAAGACCTGGTCGCGCCTGGTCTGCAAGCGGTAGATGAACGGCCGCGCCGGATCACGTCTCTTGACTCTGACCACATGGTAGCGCTTCGCCAAGGCGTCAGGCTTCTCCGCTACGGGCGGCGGGTTCAGACGCGCCGCGCGCCGCACCAGCCGGTCGTAGCGGACGGTGAACTTGTCGAGCTGTTCGTCACTCAACTTCGTCCCGCCTCGCGCCTTCGCTCGCTCCACCTCGGCCTTGATGTCGAGCAGCAGCTTCGAGAGCGGGCGCGTCCACCGCTGCTGCTCGGCACACACCTCCTCGACATAGACCAACTCGCGCAACAGGTGGACGCCACACAGCGCGTGCTGAGCCTGCCGGTACTCGTCGTAAGCCATCCACCCGTCGCGGACGACGACGCCCTGAAAGGTCGGGAGGATGCCGATGGCGTCTATCGCCGGCCTTCCCCGCCGCGCGTCCGCGGCGTAGTGCGTCAGGTCGTCCGTCCGCGCGACGTGGATCCAGTGGCTGTGACCTGCGACTCTCAGCCCCGTCTCGTCAGCCCCGATGACCTCCGAGCGCCTGAGTGCCGCCTTGATCCGCGCCTCGGCTCCGACGAGCTTCGCCGCCAAGCGCCCCCGGGTCGTGTGCAGCGTCCCCGGCGAGATCGTACAGCCGAACAGCTCGCGCATCGCCTCACTGGTGCGGGCGAAGGGCAGCAACTGGTACTTGTGCAGGTAGGTGGCACGAGCCCGCACGCCCTCGCCGTACTGGACCGGTGCCCGCACCTCACACGGGAACTCCGCTTTCGTCCGCTCGCCACACGTCTCGCAGCGCCTGGTCTCGACCCGGTGCTCGGTCACTGCCACCCGCACGGGTGGGAGGTCGAAGACCTGCCGCCGCTCGACGGCCACAACCGCGCCGTCGCAGAGCGCCGCCGCGCACCGGCGGCAGCTCTGCGGGGAGTGCGTGACCACCCTGTCCGGGCTTCCCACCCGCACGAGCGTCG
>JBJMGP010000196.1:0-16506 GCA_045807865.1 Pyrinomonadaceae bacterium | reverse complement strand
TTTAGACGTGAAGCATGCCTATGAATCGCCGCGGAGCGGCGTTTAGCCCGGCCTTTCTAGGCCGGGCTGGAGTCGAACCCCACCTGTGTGCGGCGCGCCGGCGACGCCTGAGCCTTCATGCGTCGCCGACGCGACGCGGCCGTCTTCGATACGGCGATTACCCGGCCTTGAAAGGCCGGGCTAAACTCACTCGCCGCTTCGCGGCGGAGCGCCATACTACCCTCACTTAAATATTGAACCCGCGCAAAGGCATCTCTACTCCGCGGCGCAGCCAGTTGTCTGCGGGGTAGCGTGCGTCCGCCTCGACGACGTGGAGCGTGTAGGCGTGGCGCGAGCGCGGGCTGCGGTTGGCGCGACTCAGGTGCGGGAGCAGGCCGTGAAGCAGGACGAGCGCGCCCTTCTTCACCTCCAAAGGCACGAGCCCCGCGGTCGGCCAAGCGGTCTCGTCGTAAGTCTCGAAGCGCGTGCCGCCGCCCGCGGCGCGCAGGAAGCGAGACTTCAACCCCCGGCGGTGCCCGCCCGCGAGCGCCCACAGGCAGCCGTTCTCCTGCGTGGCGTCTTCGAGCGCGAACCAGAGCCCCGTCACGCTCAAAGGCTCGGTGTAGAGGAAGGTCGCGTCCTGGTGGCACGTCACCTCGCCGCCGATGCCCGGCTGCTTGAAGATATACATCGACTGCACGAGCACGGGGCGGCGGTAGCCGAGCGAGCCGACGAGCGACTTGAGCGCCGCCGTGCGCGAGAAGTCGTCGAAGACCGGTTCGAGGTCGTGCAGCGCGTGGCCGATCTTGTTGATCGCCCGCGCCTTCTCCTGAACCGGGCGGCCTTCCGCATCGAACGCGCCCTCTTCGAAGAAGAAACGCACCTTGTCGCCGGACTCCAGAAAATAGTCGTCGCTCTTGCGCGTCTGCTCGCGGGTCGTGAAGACGGAGGGCACCTCGCCCGGCTCGAACTCTTCGACCAGCTCGTCGGCCCGGCGTCGCAGGCGGTCGCACACCTCGGGCGCGACGAACTCCTCCAGCACGAGGAGGCCGTCGCGCTCATAAGCCGAGAGTTGCGCGGGCGTGAGCATCAGTTAAATTGCCACAACATACCCGCCCGCTACCGCAGGCGGTACTGACTCGTCTCACTTCGCGCGCGAAGCGTTCTGGACGAAGGAGGCGGCGTCGCGTTTGAGCTGCGCGAGCGAGGTCTGGTCGATGTACATCATGTGGCCGGCCTCGTAGAAGGTCGTCGTGACGTTGCCGCGCAAAGAAGGGTCGAGCGCCATGTGGCGCAGCGTGTAGTCGGCCGCGAAGTAGGGCGTCGCCAGGTCGTAGTAGCCCGAGGCGACGAAGAGTCGCATGTAAGGGTTCTTGGCGAAGGCGCTGCGGAGCGCCTCGCTCACGTCGGCGTAAGAGTTGTCGGCGCCGAAGTCCCAGCGGCCGACGCCGCCGCCGAGGATGTAGTATTCGAGGTCGGAGCGGAAGTTCAGCTCGGCGCGGACGTACTGGTTGAAGGCCGCCGTGTAGGGCGGGCGGATGGCGGCCATGCTCGGGTCGAAGTCTGGAGTCTCGGAGGCGGCCGAGGCGTCGAGCCCCTTGAAGCGGCCGTCGAGCCGCCCCACCGTGCGCTTCTGGTCGCGCAGCAGCTCTTTGTCGAAATGCTGAATCTCGACGCGCAGGTCGCTGTTGTCGAGGAAGGCCTTGCTCAACCCCGTGTAGCGGTTGAGGCGGTCGATGACCTCCTGCCGTTCGGCGGGCGTCAAACGGTCGCCTTTGGCGAGCGCGACGGTGTACTCGTTCGCGGCCCAGTGCTCGACCTCGTCCAGGAAGCCGCGCAGGTCTCTGCCCTGCACGTCGGCCGGCAGACGCTTGTGGTACCAGGCGATGGCCGCGTAGGTCGGCAGGAAGAGGACGTAGGGCAGGTCGTTGCCGCGCGCGAAGCGGTTCGTCTGAAAGTTCATGACGGTCGAGACGAGCATCACGCCGTTAAAGGCGATGCCGTGCTCGATGAGGTAGCCGGAGAGGCCGGCGGCGCGCGTCGTGCCGTAAGACTCGCCGACGAGGAAGAGCGGCGAAGTCCAGCGGCTGTTCTTGACGAGGTAGAGGCGTATGAACTCGCCGACCGACTGGATGTCGCCCTGAAGTCCGAAGTAGCGGCTCGCCAGCTCCGGCTTCGCGGCGCGGCTGTAGCCGGTGCCGACCGGGTCGATGAAGACGAGGTCGGTGAAGTCGAGCCAGGTCTGCTCGTTGTCCACGAGTTGGAAGGGCGGCGGCGGCATCGCGCCGTCGGGCATCATCTGCACGCGGCGCGGGCCGAGGGCGCCGAGGTGGAGCCAGACCGAGGCGGAGCCGGGGCCGCCGTTGAAGGAGAACATCAGGGGGCGCCGCGCCGTGTCGCTCACGCCGTCGAGCGTGTAGGCCATGTAGAAGAGGCGCGCCTCGGTCTCGCCCGCGGCCGACTTGAGCGGCATGATGCCGGTCGTCACCGTGTAGCGCAGCGTGCGGCCCCCGACCCTGATCTCGTGCTTCGTGACGGAGGGCGGGCCGTCCGACATCGCGGCGTCGCGCTCGCCGGGGGTTGGCGTGGGGGTGGCCGTGCGGGGCGTGCCCTGCGGGGCGGCGGGCGGCGGAGTCGGTGCGGGCGTCTGACTCGTTGCCGGCGTCTGCGACGGGGTCGCCTCCGGCGGCGGGGTCGGGCTCTGTGGCTGTTGGCGGGCGAGCGTCGGGGCCGGCGCCGCGGCCGACAGAGAGAGCGTGAACAGGAGCACGAGTTTAAGTGTAGAACTTCCCCCCGTGTGACGGGCGCGTGTGTGGCCTCGCATCTGTGCGTGTAGACCTCCGGTCGGAATGTGGGCGAACAGGTTAAGTCGTGGACTGGGCCGCTGTCAAAACGTTGGCGGGCGGTAAAAGTTTCAGCGCGCCTCACACTTAGAGGCGGACGCTCTCGCGTCGGCCTCCGAGGTAGTGGAGCCAGAGCAGGCGCGCGGCGACGGCGCGCAAGGGGCGCCAAGGTTCGGCGAGCGCGTCCAGCTCGGCCGCGGTCGGGCGCGCGGGCAGGCGCTTGACCGCCCGCGCCGCGAGCTGGAGCGCGAGGTCGCCCGCGGGCCAGGCGTCCGCGCGCAGCAGCGCGCGCAGCAGGTAGATTTCGGCCGTCCACGAACCTATGCCTTTGAGTCGCGTCAGCTCGGCGCGCACCTCTCCGTCGCTCAGGGCCGAGAGCTTCTGCAAGTCCAACTCTCCTTCTAAGACTGCCCGCGCGAGGAGGCGACAGTAGAGGGCCTTCTGCCGGCTGAAGCCGAAGGCGCGGAGCCGCGCGTCGTCGAACGTCAGAAAGTTCTCGGGCGTGACCGAGACGGCGGCCGCGCGCAGGCGCTCGAAGGCCGCGAGCGCCGAGGCGAGCGAGACCTGCTGTTCGAGTATCGTGAGGACGAGCGTCGGGAAACCCTCCTCGCGCTCCCACAAAGGCGGCAGGCCGTAAGCGCGCGCGAGCTGCGCGAGGTCGGGGTCAACTTCCGCGAGTGAATCCACACCCCGCGCTAGCGACTTCGGCGTCAGCCTCTTCGGCGGCATCGCCGAAGCTTAACACCCGCGGGGAGGAAGGGGGCGGTTGTTTATGTTACGGGCAACTGCCTACTTCTCTTCCGCGCGCAGGCCCAGGCGCATGGCGTCGAAGGCGGGGAGGCGTGCGGGCTCGGGCATCAGGGAGGCGGCGCCGCGGGCGGAGAACCAGATGGCCTCGTTGAGGACGCGCGGGTCGGCCATGTCCGCGTGCTCGATCTCCTGCTCGGCCGTGCGGCGCATCCAGTAGAGCGTGGCGGCGTCGCGCGCTGCGGGCGTGATGAGGTTGCCGGGCGCGATGTTGGGGAGGAGGGCTTTGTAAGGGCGGAGGTCGGACTCGCGTTGGAAGATATCGACGGGCGTGGCCGTCGCGTCGAGCAGGTTCATCGGCCCCATGCCGAGCAGAAGCTCCATGGTGCGGATGAAGCTGACCGTGTTGTGGAACTCGTGGACGAGCGCGCCGGGGCGGTTGTAGGCGCTGATGAGGAGCGCGACCGAGCGGTGGCAGTCCACGTGGTCGGGGCCGTCCTGCGCGTCGTCCTCGACGACGAAGATGGCCGTCTCCTTCCAGTAGGGACTGTTCGAGACGGCCTCCACCAGCCTGCCGAGCGCGTAGTCGTTGTCGGCGACGTAGAACTGCGCCGTCGGCTTTTCGGCCTCGACTCCGGCGGTGTGGTCGTTCGGCAGGCGCACGATGGAGAAGTTCGGGAGCGTCGTCCCCTGCCCCGTCTCGCGCGCACGGACGAAGCCGCGGAACTCTTCGAGCCACGACGCGAGGCGCGAGTAGCCGTTCCTCTGCTTCTGCGCGTTCCAGGGCGCGACGAGCGCTTCGAGCGCGCTGTCCGACGCGTGCGCGATGCGGTAGGAATCGACCGTCATGGCGTCGGGAGTTTGCAGGTTGAAGTTGCGGTAGGTCGTGCTGTAGTGGCCTTCGAGCGTCTTCTTCGTCGGGACGGCCGAGACCGTCCACGTCAGGTCGGGGTAGGTCTTCTCCCTGTTCGTCCTGAACGAGACCACGTCCGCCTCGGACATCGTGCCGACGAACTCGCCGTAGTTGCGGTAGGTGAGGCCCGCGCGCACGGCGGCGTCCCAGAGGTAGAGCGTCTCGGGCTCGGTCACGTCGCGCCGGCCGTTGAGGTAGGGCACGTAGCGTCGGAAGAAGTCGGTCATCTCTTCCGGCCCGGCGTCCGAAGGGAAGGCGGGCGGCGCGTCCGACTTCGGCCAGATGTTGGGCATGCGGTTGAAGCCCTCGTAGTCGTAGGTGCGGCCGCGGTCGGAGTAGTCCCAGCGGTAAGCCTTGTCGAGGTAGTCGGTCGAGAAGGCGGCCGTAGACCAGTTGTGGCCGTCGGGGCTCGCCTCGGCGTTGACGAAGAAGCGGTCGAAGAGCCCGAAGCGCAGGGCGAGCGCGCGGTGGTTGGGCGCGACGTTCTGCGACTCGCCTTTTTGAGTGCGCGCGGCCTCGCCCGCTCCGAAGATGGCGACGGCGGGGTCGCCGTCGGCGGGCGTGCCGTCGCCGGCACTCTTCAGGTCGCCGAAGAGCTGGTCGTAGGTGCGGTTCTCCTTGATGACGTAGATGACGTGCTTGATGGGCGAGCGGCCGCCGAAGAGTTCGCGCCGCTCGGCCCCGATCAGGTTGTTGTTGCGCATGACGGCCTGCGTGTAGCGCGCCAGCTCGCGCTCGGCCGGCGCGGGCAGGGCGGAGAGGTTGCCGGCGACGAGCGGGACGCTGTACTGCCCGCCGTACTTGCCGCCGTGCGTGCTGCGCCCCGTGCCGACGGGGAAGCGCTCGTTCGGCAGGTTCGGCGCGCGCCCCGAGTTGTCCACGACCGTCGAAGAGTTGGCGAAGCCCGTCCCCTTCCCGTTGCCGACGAAGAGTCTGCCGTTCGCGACCGCGACGGCCGAAGGGTACTGCCCGACGGGTATGAAGCCGCGCACGACCGAGCGCCGCGCGCCCTCATCTCTCAGGCTCACGACGGCGACGGAGTTGCTGTGCGCGTTGGCGACGTAGAGCGTGCGCCCGTCGTCGGAGAGCGCGAGCCCCTCGGGGCTTGAGCCGAGCGGCGCGCCTTCGGCGAGGCGCACGTTGATGCGCTCGACCTCGCGGTCGGCGCGCGTGTCGATGACCGAGACGCTGTCGTCGTTCGAGTTGACGACGTAGAGCCGCGAGCCCGCCCGGTTCAACTTCAACGCCGTCGGGTGACGGCCCACCGGCACGTACGAGACGCGCCGGCCGCCGCCCTCGAAATCCACGACCGCCACCGACTCGTCGTTCCAGCACGACACGTAGACCTTCCCCTGTAGCGCCGCCACGTCGTAAGGGTAGACGTTATAACCGAGGCCGCCGGCGGGCGCGGGCGTCGGCGGGGGCGCGACTCCCGGCTGCCGCCGGCGCCCCGCGAGGTCGATGCGTTCGAGCCCCCTCTTGCCGTTCAAGTCGCGGACGATGCCGAGGCTGTCGCCGAGGTTGTTGGCGACGTAGAGCGTCTCGCCGTCGGGCGAGAGCGCGAGCCCCAGGGGATAGACGGCCGCGCGCCCGTCGTTGTAGCGCGGGTCGATGGGGCGGGTGGCAAAGCCGCTCACGTCGATGGAGGGGGCCGTGACCTTTGTGTCGGGGCCGTCCGAGCCGGGGCTCAAGGGCTTTGCCCTCTCGGGACGAAAGTCGAACGTCCAGACCTTGTTCTCGAAGCCGCCCGAGACGTAGAGCGTGTAGGCGCCGTCGCGGCCGGGGCGCGGCGCGAAGGCGGCCCCGACGTTCGCGCTCTGCGGCGCGGGGAAGTAGACGTTCTGCGTGACGGCCGGCGGGCGTAAAGAGAGGTCGATGAACGAGAGCGACTGCTGCCCCTTGTTCGTCTTCGCGTCGAACTGCACGCCGTAGCCGCTGTTGACGACGACGAGGAAGCGGCCCGCGCCTCCCGGCCCCGTGCGGTCCGGGCTGCGCACGAAGTTGACGGGCAGAGAGCCGACGGCCGGCAGGCCCGTCGTCAAATCCTTCACGAGCGAGCCGGCGGGCGTGAGGCGGCGCCCCTCCGAGGCGGGCTGATTCCTGACGTTGATGTCCGCGGAAGAGTTGACGAGCCCGAGCGCCGCCGCCCCCAACACGACGGAGGCGGCGAGCCCGAGCGCACGCGCGGAAGGGGTGCGCGGACGGTTTGGGCGACGGTTCATCTCTTCGGAAAGGCCCTTCAGTGCCGCAGCCCTTTCGCGATCTGCGCGTTGCCTTCGATGATGCGCGTGGTCGTCGCCGCGTCCGCGTCCATCGACCAGTTGCCGGCCTCGAACGTCCCGCCGAGGATGACGCCGTCCGCGCGCGGGAACATGTAGAGCGAGTTGGCGAGGTAGCCGTAGTCCAGCTCGGGCTGCGGCAAAAGCACTTCGATCTGGCCGCGCATCGACGCCATCCCCTGGTCGCCGAAGAGTGCGCGCGCCCCCAGGCCCGTGCAGTTGAAGACGACGCGCTCGGGCAGTTGGGCCACCTCCTCACGCGTCTTCAACTCCTTCACGACGAGTTTGCCGCCCGCCGTGTAGAAGTCGCGCAGGAGCGCGCGCAGGTAGGTCTGGGGCTCGATCATCAACGAGCCGAAACGCCTGGCGTAGGGGAAGCCGAACTGTGGGCGCGCGTCCGCGTAGTAGCGCGTCTCCGGGTAGAGTTCGGCGCCGCCCGCCAGCTCCCGGCCCACCGGCTCCGAGCTGAGCGTGTAGGTCTCTATCCAGCGGACGCCGTACTCCGGGCCGACGTAGGACTGGAACTCGCGGTGCGCGAGGCGGCACGCGAGCCCGTAGCGCTCAAGGAAGGTGGGAGAGACCTTCTGCGGGTCGTAGACGTGCGTCGGGTACCATAAAGCCCCCGCGACGTTCGAGGTCGTCTCGGGCGGCAGCTCTCTCGTGTAGATGGTGACGGACTTGCCGCGCCTCTGGAGCGTGCGCGCCGTCGAGAGCCCGACGACGCCGCAGCCGATGACCGCGATGCTCTTGTCCTCAAGGTTGCGCGCCTGCTCTGCGGCCAGCAGCGCCACGCCCCACGAGAGCGACACCCCGCCTCCGCCGTGGCCGTAGTTGTGGACGACGACCTTCTCGCCCAGGCGCTCGTTCGTGAGCACGAAGCCCTCGGGGCGGTAGGGGCGCAGGCCGACGACCGTGCGGATGATGCGGTCGCGCGAGACCTTGAGCGGCGCGAGTCGGCGCGGCTCCTCCTGCGCGGCCCGTGCAGGGCCGTGGGCCAGGGCCGCGTACGCGCTGGCCGCGAGCGCCGAGGCGAGAAAGCTCCTACGATCCGTCGGGAGTCTGTCCATGTGCCTCGGAGTTTATAGAAAGAGGGCGCGGTTGCGAAGATAAATTTAACAGGGGTGGACAGGATGTTCAGGATTAAGATTTAAATTCTATCCTGTCCATCCCTGTTAATTCTTCTGCCGCGTTACCCCATCTCCGCCGCCGTCTCGATCATGCCTCTCAAGCTGACCTGCCCGGTGTAGTTGCCGAAGAGAACCCGGCCGGGCTCGGCGCACCAGGTCTCGCGCGCGGCGCGCCAGACGTTGGGGAGCGAGGTCGAGTACTGCGGGATGGCGCGGCGCCAGCGGTTGATGACCAACTCGGCCGGCTCGCCCCTGATGCCGAGCAGCCCCTCAAGCTCCTCCGAGACGGCCCGCCCGATCTCCTCGTCCGAAGCCTCGACCCACCCGGGCTGCGACGTGCCGCCGAAGAGGACGGTGAAGGAGGCGTACCGCGACTCGTCGAAGACGCGCCCCTCGAAGGCGGACGAGTTGAAGAGCACCCCTAAAGACTTGCGACCCTCGCGCGGCGGCACGAGCGCGCCGACGCCCTTGACGGGCCGCGTGAACGTGGCCGTCGGCACGAAGGCCGTCACCGAGACGATGGGCGTGTAACGCACCTCTTCCAGCGCGGCGCTCAAACGCGGCGCCCTCCCGCCGAGCAGGCGCGCGGTGACGTAGGCGGGCGTGGCGAGGATGACGTTCGGCGCGTCGGGAATCTCCGTCACGGCCTCGCCCCTGCGGAACCTTTCGCCGAGGCTCTCAAGCAGACGCCGCTGCAAACGCTCGGTCACGTCGCCCATGCCGCGCAGGGGCGCGACCATGCGCTTGCGCTGCTTCGGCCCGCCCCTCTTCTCTGCTTTGGGTGGACGCTTGAAAGCCTTGCCGAGCATCGCCCCCAGGAGCGTCGAGCCGGGCGCGAGCGAAAGTTCGGGGAAGGCCGCGACGACGCCGAGGTCTGCGGGCCTTACGCCGTAGATGCCCTGCACGAAGGGCGAGAGCAGGTACTCGACCGCGCCGCCGCCCAGGTGCCTGTGCCCCCAGCCGTCGAGGTCTTGCTCGTCCAGATGATTGACGGCGCGCGCGAAGGCGGCGCGCCGCACCGCGCTCAACGTCTCGCCCAACGAAAGGGGGAACTTGCGCGGACGGCCGCCGCGGACGATGAAGCGCGCGCGCGAGTCCCTGCGTATCTCGGCCAGCTCGACGCCCAGCTCCTCGCAGAAGCTGACGACGCCGGGCGTGGCCAGCAGGGAGTGCGCCGCCGCCTCCGCGATGCCGTACGCGGTTCTCTTAGTCTGAATGAGCCCGCCCGCGTGCGCCCTCTCTTCGGAGAGGGTGACGCGGTAGCCCTTCCGCGTGAGCGCGTAGGCGGCGAGCAGTCCTGAAATCCCCGCGCCGACCACCGTCACTTCACGTTCCGCCTGGTTGATTGTCCCTAACATGTCGGCCTTACCTTTCAGACCCCCGCGCCCTTCAGAATCCCTCGGAGCACGGCGGCGAACTCGGGGTCGCCGTTGAAGGTGCGTGCGCGGTAGTAGTGCGTGATGCCCTCCCGGCGCGCCTCCCTGGCGTAGAGCTGGTCGAGCTCGAAGAGTGTCTCGATGTGGTCGCTGACGAAGCTGACGGGCGCGACGACGACGCGGCGGACGCCCTCGCTTGCTAACCGCTTCAGCTCGTCTTCGAGATACGGCTGGAGCCACGGCATCTTGCCGTTGCGCGACTGGTAGCTGAGCGACCACGGGTGTTTCAAGTCCCGCGTGACGGCCTCGATGGTGCGCCGCACGTCTTCCGGGTAGGTGTCGCCGCGCTCGACGATCTTGAGCGGGAGCGAGTGCGCCGAGAACAGAATGTGAATCGGCTCTTTCGATCCGCCGCGTTCCGCCTCGGCCCGGGCGATGGCCTCGTCCACCGTCCGGCGGAGCAGCGCGGCGTAGGCCGGCTCGTCGGGCCAGTTCTTCACCTCGTGCTTGAGCGGCGCCCAGCCGATGCGTGCGAGCGCGGCCTCGGCCTCTTCGAGACACGTCCCCGTCGTCGTCGTCGAGTAGTGCGGGAACAGCGGCAGCAGCACGAGGCGGTGCGCCCCCCAGTCTTTTAAATTCTTGAGCGCCGTCTCGATGGAAGGCTCGGCGCTGCGCATGCCGACCTCGACGCGCACGTCCGCGCCGGCCGTACGCCCGCCGCCGCAGTCCGCGTCGGTCTTGAAGAGTTCGCGCAACCCTTCGGCCTGCGCCTCCGTCCACATGAGCTGCGGCGAGCCGCCGCCGATGGAGCGGTAGGACTCGACGGACGAAGGCCCCTTCACCTGCGCGATGCCGAAGGCCAGAGCCTGCCGGAACGGCGCGGGCACGCCGACGAGCACCGCCGGGTTCGAGAAGAGCCGGTAGAGGAACGGCTTCACGTCCCGGAGCGTCCACGGCCCGCCGAAGTTTAAGAGTGCGATTCCGGTTTTCATCTTTTCCCCTAGACCGTGCGGCTGAACTGGTGCGAGTTGTCGGCCTTGCGCGCGAGGCGCGCGTCGAAGGCCATGCAGATGTTGCGCAGGAAAGCCTTGCCTTCGGCCGTGATCTCGCAGCGCTTGCCCCGCAGGCGCATGAGGCCGTCGAGCCGCGGCTCGACCAGCTTCGACGCGACCGTGTCGAGGTAGGGCACGTACTCGGCCGCCTCCGTCCAGTCGGTCTCGAACCTCGTCATCAGATTCAGGATGTGCCGGCGCAGCACGAGGTCTTCGTCGTCGAGCACGTGGCCGCGGAAGATGGGCAGCTCGCCCTGACGGACGCGCTCTGTGTACTTCTCGACCACCTTCTCGTTCTGCGCAAACGCCGTCCACGAGTCGCCGATGGAGGAGACGCCGAGGCCGAAGAGCGGCGCGACGTGGCGCGAGGTGTAACCCATGAAGTTGCGGTGCAAAGTTCCCCGGCGGGCCGCGTCGCAGAGCGAGTCGGTGCGGAGCGCGAAGTGATCCATGCCGATCTCTTCGTAGCCCGCCTCTTCGAGCATCGCGCGGCCGAGTTCATACAGCGCGCGCTTCTCGTCGCCGCGCGGCAGGTCGTCCTCGGTGAAGTGGCGCTGCCCCGGCTTGAACCAGGGCACGTGCGCGTAGGCGTAGAAGGCGATGCGGTCGGGGCGGTGGCGGCGCACCACTTCGATTGTCTGCTCGACGCTCGCACGCGTCTGGAAGGGCAGGCCGTAGATGAGGTCGTAGTTGATGCTCGTGAAGCCGAGGCGCCGCGCCTCTTCGGTGACGACGCGCACCTGCTCCTCACTCTGGACGCGGTTGACGGCCTGCTGCACGCGCGGGTCGAAGTCCTGTATGCCGAGGCTCAGGCGCCGGAAGCCGAGGCGCGCGAGCGTCCCGAGGTGCTCGGGGGTCGTCACGCGCGGGTCGGACTCGACGGAGAACTCTGCGCCGGGCGTGCGCTCGACGTGCGTGAGGATGCCGCTCACCAGCTCGTCCAGCTCGGCGGGCGAAAGGTACGTGGGCGTGCCGCCGCCGAAGTGCATCTCGGAGAGAGGAATCTTTTTATCGCGCCCGAGCAGGCGTCGGTAAAGCTCCCACTCCTTCAGGACGGTCTGCACGTACGGCAGGCCGACCGAGTGGCTCTGCGTGATGCGCGAGTTGCAGCCGCAGTAGGTGCAGAGCGAGCGGCAGAAAGG
Source organism: Pyrinomonadaceae bacterium (assembly GCA_045807865.1). GTDB lineage: Bacteria > Acidobacteriota > Blastocatellia > Pyrinomonadales > Pyrinomonadaceae > QHXN01. Next base: position 5,048 of record JBJMGP010000196.1, on the reverse strand, counting down.
GATGTGGACGTAGACGGCCGCGCCCTCGCCCGACGCCTCGGCCTCGTCGAGCTGCGCCCCGAGGCTCGCGACCCACTCCTCCGCCGTCGGGTTTCTGTCCCAGTAGAGCACCGTCGGGTAGCTCGTGTAGCGCGGCCCCGGCACGTCGTACTTCTTCAAAAGCTCCAACGCTGTGGCAATCATCTCTTCCCCTTCAGACCCTTCTGGTAATTTCCCCCGCGGCCTGCGAAATAATCCCCAGAGCCCGCGCCCTCGAACTCTCTTTTTCAACCTGCGAACTTTGGCGGCAACTGTCGAACCGCGCCGTTTCCGGGCTGTCTCAACTCTTTCTCAATTTCAGCCTCGACGCGGCCGGTGCTCCCGAGTCCGCCCGAGCATGCGAGTTGCAATGTCCGTGCCCGCGTGTGACGCGCGTCACGACGCCCGTGTGACGGCGGTCACCCGTGACTTAAGTCACTGCGCCGCGGGGCGCGCGGCCTTAGAGTGTGTGTAGAGAAGGAGGAATTTTTGAGATGACTTTGAACACGACGAAGACGGTGAGAGAGCTGGCGCTCGAAGTGCCCGGCGCGACGCGGGTCTTTGAGAGGCTGAAGATCGACTACTGCTGCGGTGGCGCGCGCAACATCGCGGAGGCGTGCGCGGCCGTCGGCGTGCGCCCGGACGAGTTGTCGCGCCTGCTCGACGAGACCGACGCTTCACACGAAGCGGCTCGGGACTTCGGTGCCGGCCCGCTCGCAGAACTCATCCGGCACATACTCGACACGCACCACGTCTACACGCGCGAGGAGTCGGCGCGCATCCAGGCGCTGCTCGAAAAGGTCTGCTCGAAGCACGGCGGGAACCACCCGGAGTTGCAGGAAGTCCGCGCGCTCTTTCTCAAACTGGATGCAGACCTCCAGCCGCACCTCTTCAAGGAGGAGCAGATTCTCTTCCCGTACATCCTCCGCCTCGAAGCGGCGGCCGACGCCGGGGCGCCCACGCCCTTCGCGCCCTTCGGTACGGTCAATAATCCCGTCCGCATGATGATGTTCGAGCACGACACGGCCGGCGACATCCTGCGCGAGCTGCGCGCCGCCACGCGAGACTTCCGCGCGCCCGAGGACGCCTGCATGAGCTTCCGCGCCCTCTACACTGCGCTCGAAGATTTCGAGAAAGACCTGCACCGGCACATCCACCTCGAAAACAACGTCCTCTTCCCCCGCGCCGTCGAGCTGGAAGCGTCGGCATACAATTAACAGGGATGGACAGGATGAGTAGGATTAGAGATTTGAAATTTCAAATCGAAAGCTTAAATCTCTATCCTGCTTATCCTGTCCATCCCTGTTAATTATTCCCCCGCAAACGCGGCGAGTTTTTTCTCGTCGGGGATGTTGAGTTCGCGGCCTTCGTGGATGACGAGGCCGTCGTGCTGGAGGCGCGCCAGCGCCCTTGAGACGACTTCGCGGACGGAGCCGACGCGGGCGGCAATCTGCTGGTTGGTCTGCTTGAGCGTGAGGCGGAGGCCGCGGCCGTCGCGCGTGCCCTTCGCGCGCGCCTCCGCGAGCAGGAAGCGCGCGAGGCGCTGGCCGACTTCGCGCAGGGAGAGCGTCTCGACCAGCTCCGCGCAGCGGCGCAGGCGCCCGGCCAGGACTTTCAAAGCGGCGAGCCCGATCTGCGGGTGTTCGAGGCAGAGCCGGCGCACGTCGCGCTTGTCGATGAAGAGGACTGACGTGGGCTCCTCGGCGGCGACGTTCGAGGGGAACGTCCCGTCGTCGAAGACCGGCACCTCGGCCACGGTCGCGCCCGCCCGCTCGACGTGGATGACCTGCTCGCGCCCGTCCAGACTCTCGCGGTAGGCGCGCACGGAGCCTTCGACGATCACGTAGAGCCCGCGCGCCTCCTCGCCCGCGAGGAAGAGCACCTCGTCGCGCCCGTACCTGCGCTCGACCGCGCGCGCCGCCAGCGCCCCGAGCGTCGCGCCGTCCAACTCGCCGAAGAGCGCCGTCCTTTTTAGCGCAGAAATCTTGTCCGTCGTCATCATTCTTATCTTCACGCCCGCCGCGCAGGTTTTTCAAGTAATGACAGGCGATGTGACTTAAGTCATTTCGGCGTGCGCCGCCGGGTGAGATGCTTACGCGCTTGGAGGAGGAATCATAAAGATGAGTCAGTATAAGCGTCTCTGGATTAGTTTGGTGTTGGTCGTCGTGGCCTCTTTCTCGGTGCTCGGCTACTACGGCCACCGCGCCATCAATAACGCGCCCCCGATTCCGCGCGAGGTCGTCACGCAGGACGGGCGCGTCCTCTTCGACGCCGAGACCATCCGCGACGGGCAGAATGTGTGGCAGTCCATCGGCGGCCAGCAGGTCGGCTCCATCTTCGGCCACGGCGCCTACGTCGCGCCCGACTGGACGGCCGACTGGCTCCACCGCGAGGCCGTCTACACGCTCGACGCGTGGGCGCGCGCGGAGGGGGCGGAGAGCTTCGACTCCCTCGACATCGAACGTCAGGCGTCTCTGCGCGCGCGGCTCGAACGCGAGATGCGCGCGAACACTTACGACCCCGCGACCGAACGGCTGACGATCTCCCCCGTCCGCGCCGAAGCGATTGAAAGTCTGACGGCGCATTACGCCGACGTGTTCGCCTCGGGCCGGAGCGAGTACGCGATTCCGGTGGGCGCCTTGCAAGATGCTTCGAAGGCGAGGCAGATGGGCGCCTTCTTCTTCTGGACTTCGTGGGTCGCCTCGACCAACCGCCCCGGCGAGCAGATCAGCTACACGCAGAACTGGCCGCACGAGCCTTTGGTCGGCAACCGCGTCACCGGCGACTCCATCGTGTGGAGCATCCTCAGCGTCGTCCTTCTGCTCGCGGGCGCGGGCGGCCTCGTCTGGTACATGGCCTCGCAGGAGAAGGAGCCGGTGCGCGGCGAGATTCCCTCGAACGACCCGCTGCTCGGTTTGAGCATCACGCCGTCGCAGCGCGCGACCTTCAAATACTTCTTCGTCGTCGCGGCGCTCATCGTCGTGCAGATCGGACTCGGCATCGTGGCCGCGCACTACGGCGTGGAAGGTCAGGGGCTTTACGGGATTCCGTTGGCGAAATACCTGCCCTATTCGGTCGTGCGTACGTGGCACACGCAGATCGGGCTTTTCTGGATCGCGACTTCGTGGCTCGCCACCGGCCTCTTCATCGCGCCGGCCGTTTCGGGATATGAGCCGAAGTATCAACGCTTAGGCGTCAACGCACTCTTCGCGGCGGTGCTGCTCGTCGTCGTCGGCTCACTCACCGGCGAGTGGCTCGGCATCAAGCAATATCTGGGAAGCCTCTGGTTCTGGTTCGGCACGCAAGGGTATGAGTACGTTGACCTCGGACGTTTCTGGCAGATACTCCTCTTCGTCGGCCTCGTCTTCTGGCTTTTGCTCATGTGGCGCGCGCTCGCGCCGGCGCTGAAGAGGAAGGACGAGGGGCGCTCGCTCCTCACGCTCTTCACCATCTCGGCCATCGCCATCCCGCTCTTCTACGGCGCGGGGCTGATGTACGGGCAGCGGAGCCACATCGTGCGCGTCGAGTACTGGCGCTGGTGGGTCGTACACCTCTGGGTCGAGGGATTCTTTGAAGTCTTCGCCACCGTGGTCATCGCCTTCCTCTTCACGCGGCTGCGTCTGCTCTCGGTGGTGACGGCGACGAAGGCGACGCTCTTCTCGACGGTCATCTTCCTTTCGGGCGGCATCGTCGGCACGTTCCACCACCTCTACTTCACGGGCACGCCCAATTCGGTGCTCGCGCTCGGCGCCTCCTTCTCGGCGCTGGAGATCGTGCCGCTCGTCCTCATCGGTTTCGAGGCGTGGGAGAATCTGCGGCTCGCGCGCGCGAAGGCGTGGATGGCGGCGTACAAGTGGCCGCTCTACTTCTTCGTCGCGGTCGCCTTCTGGAACTTCGTCGGGGCGGGGCTCTTCGGCTTCCTGATTAACCCGCCGGTCGCGCTCTACTACATGCAGGGCTTGAACACGACGCCCGTCCACGGCCACACGGCGCTCTTCGGCGTCTACGGCATGCTCGGCATCGGGCTGATGCTCTTTTCGTTGAGGGCGCTCGGGCAGGGCCGCCAGTGGAAGGAGTGGCCGGTCAAGTACGCGTTCTGGGCGATTAACGGAGGGCTGGCCCTGATGGTGCTGCTGAGCTTACTTCCCATCGGGCTCTTGCAGACGTGGGCGGCGGTCGAGCACGGCACCTGGTACGCGCGCTCGGCCGAGTTCATGCAGACGGGATTAATGTCGAACCTGCGCTGGATGCGCGCCATCGGCGACTCAATTTTCGCGGCCGGCGCCCTCCTGCTCGGCTACTTCGTCCTCGGTCTGCTGACGGGCACGTCCTACACCAAAGAGGAGCCCGTCCGCGTCGCCGAGCCCGACTTCGTCATCCCGCGCGGCGAAATTCACGCGACCGCGGCGGATTAACGGGAGAATGAATTAACAGGGGTGGACAGGATGTGCAGGATTAAGATTTACACCCTTATCCAGCACATCCTGTCCACCCCTGTTAATTATTCCTGAGCCTTTAAAGCTCCTCGAACTCGGTCGCGCGCGCGACGATCTTCTCCTGCCGAAAACGTCGCTCCAGCTCCGCGCGGTACTCGCGCCACCACGCGCGGTCCAATCCTTCACACATCACCTCGAACACGACGACGCGGTCGCGATTTTCGCCCCCGCCCTCGCGCCAGACGCCCTCGCCCGGCGAGCGGCGGAAGGTGGTCACGCCCCCGAAGCGCTCTGCCAGCTCCTCGCTCACGCGGTCGAAATCTTCCGCGCCGAAGCGCCGACCCTCGTCGTCGTAGAGCGGCAGAAGTATCTCAACGAGAAACATGGGATGTCAGTAGGCAGATGGCAGCAGGCAGTAGGCAGTTGAAGAGATCGCTGTCGAAGCTTTGAATGAAGGTTGTGCATCAACCCGCCGCGGAGCGGCGCATGAGTTTAGCCCGGCCTTTCAAGGCCGGGTGGTGGTCGAGCGCCTGCCGCCGCGTCGCGTCAGCGACGCCTGAACGTGCAGGTCGTTTCAGGCGTCGCTGACGCGAC
>JBJMGP010000195.1:0-8680 GCA_045807865.1 Pyrinomonadaceae bacterium | reverse complement strand
CCTCGCAGTCCGTCGGCCGCAAGAAGCCTTCGGAGTACAAGAAGCCGCAGCGCAGGTCGAAGAAGAGCCCGGGATAGGACGCGGAAGACAAGTAGAGATACAAGGGGCGGCTTAGATGAGCGAGACACGTGGAAGGGGGAGCGAAACTCGCTCCCCCTTCCACGCATGCGGCCCTTTAGACCGTAGCTTCTCGGGAATTGTCCGCCGTCAGCGTCCTGCGCTCTCGGAGAGTGAGCGCGCCGACTGTACGAGGTTGATGAACTCGGCGCGGCGGCCGCTCAAATCCGCCCCCGTGGCGGCGCGCGCGAGTTCGGCCGCGTTCCCGTAAGAGGACTGAGCCTTGTAGCGCGAGTCGCGCAGGAGCAGGCCGAACTCGGCGACCGCGGCGGCGAACTTGAAATTGTCCGAAGCGTTCCGGTAGCTCGCCTGCCGGTCGGGCACGCCGACGTTGAGGGGGCGGCTTGTGTCGCCCTCGGGCTCCTTGTAGCGCAGCTTGACGGTCAGCAGCTCGGACGCGTTCGCACCCTGCGCGACTTCGGCCGGGCGGCTGTACTTCAACTCGTCCACGCCGGGGTTCTCGATCTTCTGCCCCGCGGGGACGACCTCGTAGAGCGCGGTCACCGTGTGGCCCGCCCCGATCTCGCCCGCGTCCTTCCTGTCGTCGTTGAAGTCCTTGTCCGCGAGCAGACGGTTCTCGTAGCCGATGAGGCGGTAGCCGGCGACGAGGCGCGGGTTGAACTCGACCTGTATCTTCACGTCCTTGGCGATGGTGGCGAGCGTGCCCGCGACCTGCTCGCCGAGCGCCTTGCGCGCCTCCGACTCGGTGTCGATGTAGGCGTAGTTGCCGTTCCCCTTGTCGGCCAGCTTCTCCATCATCGAGTCGTTGAGGTTCCCCGTCCCGTAGCCGAGCACGGAGAGAAAGACGCCGCCGCGCCGCTTCTCTTCGATGAGCTTGACGAGTTCGTCGTCGCCCGTGAGGCCGACGTTGAAGTCGCCGTCGGTGGCGAGGATGACGCGGTTCGTGCCACCACGGATAAAGTTCTGCTCGGCGACGCGGTAGGCGAGCCGGATGCCGGAGCCGCCGTCGGTCGAGCCGCCCGCCTGCAAGCGCTCGACGGCCGAGATGATCTCGCCGCGCTGGTCGCCGGGCGTCGAGGGCAGGACGAGCCCGCTCGCGCCGGCGTAGACGACGACGGCCACGCGGTCGCGCGGGGTCAACTGGTTGGCGAGCGTGCGCAAGGAAGACTTGACGAGGGGCAGCTTGTCCGGCTCGTCCATCGAGCCCGACACGTCGATGAGGAAGACGAGGTTGGCGGGCGGCAAATCTTCCTGCGCGACCTTCTTCCCCTGAAGGCCGATCTGGACGAGCTTGTGCTGCGTGTTCCAGGGGCAGTCCGCCACCTCGGCCGTGACGGAGAAGGGCGTCTGGCCGTCGGGCTGCGGGTAGTCGTAGGTGAAGTAGTTGACCAGCTCCTCGATGCGGACGGCGTCGCGCGGCGGCAGATGGCCGTCTTTCAGGAAGCGGCGCGTGTTGCTGTAGGAGGCCGTGTCCACGTCGATGGAGAAGGTCGAGAGCGGCGCGCGCGCGGCTTCGAGAAAGGGGTTCTCGTCAATCTTGGCGTACGCCTCGCCGGAGGCGTTGTGCTCCTCCTCTCGTGGCTCGCCCAGGACGCCGCGGTACGCAGCCGACTTGGCGTCCGTGTTCGCGTTCGAGTCCGCCGCCATCTCCGTCGCCGGCACGGCCGGCTGTGCTTCGACCTGCTCGCGAGGTGTGCGCACGTCCGGCGCGTTGGTACCTTCTCTGCTGCTGCAAGCGGAGACGAGCAGCGCCGCGAGAATCAACAGGGAGAGTGGACGCGCCCCGTGCGCCGTCCGTCGTTCTTCGTGCCTCATATCATTCCTCCGTCCAGAGAGTTTCCCGAGCCAGTTTTCGGCCGCTGTCAAAGTCTGAACGCCGGCCCCGCCGGGACTTGCAGGGAAAGTAAAGGCGCAGAACAGAGCGATAAAAAGAGCGTGCCTTTCATCGTTAACCGATGAAAGGCACGCTCTTTTTAGTCGGCCCGCTTCAGGCTTTCAGCCGTTTACTTTGGCTTCCCTTCCAGGACGACGGGCGTCGCCTGTGCAACGTCGTAGCTGATGCGCTGCTCGGTGAGGCGTGCGGCGAAGGCCGACTCGGTCGAGACGTTGACGCGGGCGTAGTAGGTGGAGGAGGGCGTCCGCGGCGCGGCGCAGCCCGAGGCGGACAGCTCGACCTTGACCTCGGCCCGCGCCGCGCCGGAGGCGAAAGGCTGGCCCAGCTCGACGGGGCTGCCGGCGCAGTAGCGCCCCGGCGCGTCGGGGCTGTAGAAGTAGGCCCAGACCCAGACCTTCGCGGGCGCCAGCCGCGCCGGGTCGCGTTCGAGCGTCAGCGTCACATGCCCCTTCCCCGCCGCGGGGTCGAGCCCCGCGAGCTGCACCTTGAAGCTGACGGGGGCGTTCCCGCGCGCGTCCGTGTAGGTCGAGGTCGGCGGCGGAAGCTTCGCCACGCCCGCGCCCGTCACGGGCGGCACCGGTGCGGCCGGCGCGGCAGGAGGAGGCGGCGGAGGCGGAGGCGCGTAACGCCGCGTGTAGTACTGCGTCAGCAGGATCGCGCCCGCGAGGGCGGCGGCGAAGGCGAGCAGGCCGGCAAGTTTCTTCATCTTCTTTCCCTTCTTCAAACCCGCTTTGTATACGCGCGCGTCGCGCTCATGGTTCAAAAGCGGATGGCAGCAGGCAGTCAAGGCAAGTTCTTCAACTGCCTGCTGCTATCTGCCTACTGCCTACCATTCTTTCCGCCGCGAGCGAGAGGCCCATGATGAGGTAGAAGACCATGACCACCTCGGAGTCGCCGAAGTTATAATGGACGAGCCCCGCGGAGAGGAAGCCGACGAGCCCGCCCAGGCCGCCGAGCAACAGCCCGCGCACGACCCAGTCGTCCCCGAGCCCGCCGCGCGCCAGACGCCACAGCATCCTTCCGTAGACGAAGAGCCACGCCGCCCATACGAGGAGCGCCGGCACGCCCCGCTCGAAGGCGATCTGCAAGGGCGTCGAATGCAGGTGCCCCCAGGGCTGCCGCCCCTGGTCGAACATGCCCCACTCGCGCCAGCGGCGCTTCAGAGAGTCCATCCCCGTGCCGACGAGCAGGTGGCGCGGGCGGCTGAAGAGGATGCGCGCGCCCTCCTGCCAGACCATGAGCCGCCAGGAGGTCGAGCCCTCCGTCGGGTCGATGAAGCCGACCTGCCGCTTCTGCTGTAAGACGAGAAGCCCCGCGAGCGCGAGCGGCAGCGCCAGCGCCGCCGTCCACAGCAGCGTCCGCCGGCTCGCGCCGACGAGCGCGACGGTGAAGGCCGACACAAGCAGCCCCGCCCACGACGCCCGCGTCACCGTGAGCATCAGCGCGACGACCATCCCCGCCAGCGCGACTCCCAACAGCAACCCCTTCAAGCTCAGCTTGCGCCGCAGGCTGAGCAGCATCCCGAGCGCGAGCGACGCGATGAGTTGCAAGACCTCGGCGTAGGTCTGGTACTGGCCGTAGAAGCCGCTCGCGCGCTCGTCGCGCCCCTTCGACCAGTTAAGGATGCCGAGCCTCGCCTCGGGCGTCGCGCCCGTCGGCAGCCCCGCGCGCGGGACGTTGGCGGCCGGCAAAGCCTCCGCGCGGTAGACGCGCACGCACGCCGTCGTCTCGTCCCAACGGCACGCGGGCTTCCCGTCCGGGTGGCGCAGCATGCGCTCGCCCTTCGTGGGCCGCTCCGTCTCGACGGCGCTCACGACCTCCGCCGGGCTTCCCACCTCCGCCCCGTCAACCGAAAGGATCGTGTCGCCCTCCAGCAGGCGCGCGGCGCGCAGAGGGCTGTCGGCCGCCAAAGCCTGCAACTTCACGCCGCGTCCCCGCGCGTAGACGCCGAACGTGTGGACGAGCCCGAGCGCGCACGAGACGACGAGCGTGAGCGCGAGCGAGCGCAGCACGCGCGGGCTGCGGACGTTCTGCGACACGACGTAGACGACCGTGAAGAGGCTGGCCGCGCGCAGCTTGCCGACGGAGACCTCCGGGTTGTAGGAGGTGAGCGCGGTCAGGAAGGTGAGGACGAAGAAGCCGAAGAGCCAGGGGTCTACCGGCGTGCGGAAGAGCGCCGGCCGCGGCCTGAAGCAGAGCCGCAAGACCCAGCAGAGCATCGCCAGCAACCAGGCCGTCTGCGTCCCCGCAATCGAGTGCGGCGCGGCCGCCGCGTACAGGAACAGGCACGCGACCGTCGCGCGCTCAAGCCAAAGGGTGAGTACTGAGGGCTGAGTCCTGAGGGCTGAGCCTGGCTTTAGTGTGTCTTGTTCGCTCAATGAGTCTGCGTTCTTACGGTCGGCGATCAACTCAGTCCTCAGTACTCGGCACTTCCTAATATGCGTCCCCGCGCAACAGAACCGGGAGTGTGCGGAGCATGATCTTGAGGTCGAGCCAGAGCGACCAGTTCTCGATGTAGAAGAGGTCGAGCCTGACCATCTCGTCGAACGAGAGCCGGTTCCTTCCGGAGACCTGCCAGAGTCCCGTCATCCCCGGCTTCATGTCGAGCCGCTTGCGGTGCCAGAGCGCGTACGCCTCCACCTCGTAAGGGATCGGGGGTCGCGGCCCCACCAAACTCATGTCCCCGCGCAGGACGTTCAAGAGCTGCGGCAGCTCGTCGAGGCTCGTGCGGCGGAGCCAGCGGCCCGTGCGCGTCACGCGCGGGTCGTCGTGCAGCTTGTAGACCGGGCGCAGGCTGTCGCCGAGGTTCGTCTCGGGGCGCCCTTCGATGTACTGGCGCTGGAACTCGCGGTGGATGCGGTCGTCGGCCCCCGTCCGCATCGTCCGGAACTTGAGGAAGAGGAAGATGCGCCCGTCCATGCCGACGCGCTCCTGCCGGTAGAGCACGGGCCCCTTCGAGTCGAGCTTGATGAGCACGGCCATCACGACCCACAGCGGCGAGAGCAGGACGAGCGCGAGCGCGGCGACGACCATGTCGAAGGCGCGCTTGAACACGCGCGCGCCCTGACCCAGAGGCTCGCGGAAGAGCGTGATGACGGGCAGCACGCCGATCTGATCGACCTCGGTCTTGCGCGGCAGGCAGTTGAAGAGCGAGGGCGCGACGCGGAACTCGACGCCGCGCCTGCCGACCTGCATCATCACCTCGAAGAGCATGTCGCCCGAGAGCGTCGGGTCGGTGATGATGACCTCGTTCGCGCCGGTCTCGCGGATGGCCTCGGGCAGGCCGCTCAGGTCTGCGACGACGGGCACGCCTTCGAACTCTTCGCCGGGCGCCACGCCTTTCCCCGGCCCCGTCTCGACCACGCCGATGACCCTGTAGCCCAGCTCGCGCCGCGCGCGCATCTCGCGCACGCACAACGCGGCCTCCGCGCCGCGGCCGACGACGAGCGTCGGGATGAGATTCACCTCGCGCCTCCGGACTGCGCTCTGCGCGGCGCGCGTGGCGAGGCGCAGGAGCGTGTAGGCCGCGAGCGCGAGCAGGAAGTCGAGGACGAAGACGCCGCGCGCGTAGGAGAAGGCGCGGAACTCGAACCCGCCGCGATAAAGGAATGCCCACGCCACGATGAGCAGCGAGCCGACGGCCGCCGCGCGGAAGACGCGCACACATTCGTCGAGGTAAGTGAACTCGCCGCGCAGGCGGTAGAGGTCGTTGTAAGCGTTCGAGACCAGACGCACCAGCACGACGAACCACAGCAGCGAGGCGTAGGGCTCGAACTGCGTCTCCCACGCGAACCCGCGCGCGAGGCTGAAGCCCGCGAGCAGGCCGCCGCCCTCGCGCACCGCGTACGCGGCGCAGAAACAGCCGGCGGCCAGTCCCGCGTCCGCCAGCGCCAGCGCCGCCTTCACCAGAGGGACGACCCACCCCGGCGCGCGCGCCGCCGCCCGCGGCACCCCGGCCACCGCCCGCGTGCCCTCTGTGCGCTCCGCCCTCATCACTTAAGAATCAACTCCGTCACCTCTGCTCGCACGCCCGTCTTGCGCCGCGCGTGGGTCGCGCCCTTTTTTTCGACGCGGAGGCCCTCGACATCTTCGCGCGTCGTGATGCGCTTGAGGCGGCCTTCGCGGACGAGCTGTTCGTCCAGGGCGGCCCAGCGGCCGGCGTAGACGGTCGCGGCAGGCACGCCGAGCGCGGCGGCCTCGCGGTTCATCGTCCCGCCCGCGCTCACCACGAGGTCTGCGGCCGCGACGAGGTTCGCGCCGTCGAGCGCCTCGCGCGGGGCGTGAAGGTTGTCCGACCCCTGGCGCGAGACGACCTCTGCGCGCTGCGCGTCCGTGCGCGCGAGGAGGATGACCTTGACGTTCGATGAAGCCAACAGCCGCGCGAGCAGCCCGTCGAACAGCTCGTTCTCGAAACGGTGGTAGAGCGCCTCGCGCGCGGGGGGCCGAACGACGACCAGCGTGTCACGGCTCACGTCGATCCCGAACTTCTTCGTCAGAAACCCTCCGAACCCCGGGTCGGGCTCGAAGTCCGCGAGGTACACGTCCTCTTTGATTCCGCCGTAGCGCCTGACCTTGCGCGGCGCCGCGCCGAAGCGCCTCAGCGCCTCCTCGGGGAACGACTCGGGCACGACCACGCGCGACGCCAGGCGGAACGCAAGATGGTTCGCCGGCTGGTGCTCGTAGTCCATCAAGGTCACGGCGCGCAGGCCCGACGCGCGCGCCGCCAACACCTGCGAATAGGAGTTGTGGCTGACGGCGAGCCCGCACCGCCTCCCGCGCGCCCAACGCGCCAGAGCCCACGCGCGCCCGAAGAGGTTCCCCGCCTTCCCGGACAACTTCGCGCCGCCGTGCCCGCCCACCACTTCAGGCTGTAAACCCGCCGCCTCGGCCAGCTCGACCGTCTGCGCGAAATCCCTCGCCGTCACCAGGAGCTCGTGCCCGCGCGCCCTGAACTCCCCGGCCAGCGCGCGGAAGAAAGGCACGTGCGGCGAGTTCGCAAGGTCGATCCAGATGAGCATGAAGAGCAGTAGGCAGTAGGCAGTAGGCAGTCGCTCCGCGTAACGCTCGTTGAAATATTCAATCGAAAGTTCCGACAGCAAGGCTTTCAACTGCCTACTGCCTACTGTCTTCTTCCAACATCCGCGCTATCCCGTAGGCCATCCACGCCTGCGACCAGCGCATGTAGGGCGTGCGCACGGTGCGGAGGCGCCGCTTCTGGTAGTAGAAGAAACCGCGCGAGTCGTACAGCTCGCGCAGCGTCCAGGCGGCGACCCGCCGGGCTAGTTCCATCGCGTCCGGTTCTCTCTCTCTTAGTTCCGCGAGCGCGACGAGGGCGGCGCCGGCGGAGTGTGCGTCGGCCGGGTGCGCCGTGCGATGGTAGTATTTCGGCCAGCCGTCCGCAAGAAAGAAGCCCTCCCGCCAGAAACGGTAGCCGCGGCTGATGGCCGATTCGATCTCCTCGCGCGTCCCCCCGTCCTCTGCGAGCTGCGGCGCGCAGTCCCTCTCTATTCTCACGAGTGAGGTGAGCACGAAGGCGGTGTGGAAGTTGTCGGCCCAGGACTGGTAGGAGTCTGCGCCGTAGGCCCACGAGCCGTCCGCGCGCTGGCGGCGCACGACGTAGCGCGCGGCGCGCAGCGCGTAGTCGGGCCAGGCCCTCGGCCCGGTGACGGAGCCCGCGGCGGCCAGCGCCTCGCCCGCTAAGAGCGAGGCGTTGAAGACGCGCGTGCGGTCGAGCGGCGTGTAGCTGAAGCAGACCTCTTCGTCCGTCTCGTCCGAGCGGTGCAAATGTTCGAGGATGAAGCGGCACGCTGACGTAGCCGCGGTCAGGTAAGGCCAGACGCCTCCCGAGACCGTGCCCTCCTCGCCGGGCGTGTCGAGCGTTCGCGTCGCTTCGACCAGCGCGCGGACGGCGAAGGCCGTCGGCACGACGGTCGGCGTGCCCCGCGGCGCGTAGAAGGCCCGACCCTGCCAGTCGAAGTTGTAGCCCCACGCCGCGCCGCCGGTCTCTTCACGAGCGACCAGTAAGTCTTCAAGCAGAGAGCGCGCCTCACGCCCGTACTCTTCCCTCCCCGTCGCGCGAAAACGAGAAAGAGCGGCGAGCGCGAACAGCGCCGTCCCCTTGGGGTTCCTCCCCGGGGGGACGAGCGCGAGGGGGCGCAGGTTGAAGGGCGAACGTTTGAAGGCTTGCGTCCAGGCGAGCCGCGCGAGGCGCGAGTGCTTGAGGGGCGTGGCCTGGAAGAGGCGGCTGTTGAGCGCGTCGAAGGGGTCGTGCCCCGCGTGGCCGCGCGCGCGGCACCACGCGCTCAACTCTCCGTAGACGCGCTCAAGCTCTCCCCGCATCATTCCTCGTCGCGGAAGCCGAGGCGCTCGCGGACGGCGTAGACGGCCTTGGACTGCGACTCGTGGTAGGTGCGCACGAGCATCTCGGCCAGCAGACCCATGAGGATGAACTGGACGCCGACGGCGAACATGACGATGGTGATGGTGAAGAGCGGGTTGCGGATGAACGACTCGCCGCCGAGCTTGCGGACGAGCGCCCAGACGAAGGCGACCGCCGAGATGATGAAGGAGCCGAAGCCGAACATGCCGAAGACGTAGATCGGCTTCGTGTGGTACGAGGCCATGAACTTGATCGTCATCAGGTCGAGCATCACCTTGAAGGTGCGCGAGAGTCCGTACTTCGACTGGCCCATCGTGCGCGGGTGGTGG
>JBJMGP010000194.1:0-32188 GCA_045807865.1 Pyrinomonadaceae bacterium | reverse complement strand
TTTGCCCGCCTTAACAAGTTAACACGATGATTTATTGCGATTCCGGCGGCTGGTAATGGCATTCCCAGCCGCGGGAATCGCATTACATCGCGACGTAACGCCATTACATCGCGACGTAACGCCATTACGCGGCGACGTAACGCCATTACATCACGCCGCAACGCCATTACGTCGCCGCGTAACGCCATTACATCGCTGCGTAATGCCATTACGTCGCAGTGTAACGCCATTACGCGGCGACGTAACGCCATTACGTCGCCGCGTAATGGCGTTGCGGCGCGGTGTAACGACGAAACGTCACGAGGTTAAGCTTTAACCTCGTGACGTTTCGTCGTTACAGGCGGGACGTAAGTCTTAACCCCGGCGGTTTATAGCGATTTGCACTTGGATGCGACTGGTGCGGAAGGCGGCAAGTCAGTACCGCCTGCGGTAGCGGGAGGGTCTCGTGCGCGCTACCCGCCCGCTACCGCAGGCGGTACTGACTCATCCGCGGTCGCACTCAACCGCAAGCCGCTATAGGGCCTGTCTAGAACTCGTCGCGGTCTCGCCTCACGGCTGAGGGCGAAGGCCCGGACGAAGCGGGGCGGGCGCTGACCTTCTCCCACTCCTCGCGCGGGAGGGGCTTGACGGGCTCCAGCTTCTTCGCCGACAGCTCGGAGTTCAGACCCGAAAGCTCCTTGGAAGTCCACGCGTCGAAGTCTCTGACCACGTCGGCCAGCTCGCGCGCGAGGGCGTCGGTGCGCTCGACCTGCGTCTGCGAGGGGCGTCCCTCGTAGAAGATGACGTTGGCGTACAGCTCCGTCAGGAACTCGCGCAGACGCTCCTCGCCGGTGATGGCGCCGCCCTCCTTGGTGGCGACGACCTTCCTGCGCAGCTCGTCCACCTGCGCCGAGGCGTTCTGCAAGCGCTTGCGCAGGGGGTCGCCCTCGGCCAGCTTCGACGCGCGGTCGTCGAGCGCGAGCCTGACGGAGTTGATCTTGTCCACGGCGTAAGACATCTCGCCGAGCTGCCGGTGCAGCTTCATGGCGAGGTCGAACTGCTGCCGCCGTTCTTCGGCCGTGTGCGTCGAGCGCGGGTCGGGCGCGACCTTCAGCTCGGTCGTGTAGACCTGCTTGTCCTTCGTCATCTTCACCGTGTAGGTGCCGGGCAGCACGCGCGGGCCGTAGTTGGCGCCGCCGGCCAGCGTGGCCGCGGGCGGCACCTTCGGCGGGTCGAGCCGCATCGCCCACGTCACGCGGCTCAGGCCCCGCCGCTTGCTGCTCGGGATGACCTTGAGCAGCTTGCCCTCGGGGTCGAAGACCTCGATCTTCATGTCGCCGAAGATGTGGCGCCGGCGCTGGTAGTAGGTGATGACGGCGTCGCCGTCCGGGTTGGGGCCGACGAACTCCGCGTCGCCGTTGACCCAGCCGCCGCCGCCCGAGACGGACTGCACCGTCGGGCGCCCCTCGATGAAGAAGACTTCCCTGGCGAGCGCGTCGGGCGTGAGCGCGCGCAGGGGGGTGATGTCGTCCACGATCCAGATGCCGCGGCCGTGTGTGGCGATGACGAGGTCGTTGTCGCGCGGGTGGATGGCGAGGTCGCGCACGGCCACCGAGGGCAGGTCGCCGCCCTTGTACTGCGCCCAGCGCTGCCCGCCGTCGAGCGAGACCCACAGGCCGAACTCCGTGCCGACGAAGAGCAGGTCGTGGTTGACGAGGTCTTGCCGGACGACGTGCGCGTAGCCGCGCACGGGCGAGCCCGAAGAGATGAGCGGCGTCCAGGTCCGGCCGAAGTCTTCGGTCTTGTAGACGTAGGGCTTCAGGTCGCCGAACGTGTGCGCGTCGAAGGTGACGAAGGCCGTCCCCTCGCCGAAGCGGCCGGCGTCGATGTAGGAGACCCAGGCGTTCTTCGGCACGCCTTTGACGTTGCCGACGACGTTCGTCCAGGTCTTGCCGCCGTCGCGCGTGACCTGCACGTTGCCGTCGTCGGTGCCGGCCCAGACGACGTTCGGGTTCTTCGGCGACTCGGCGATGGCGTAGATGGTCGTGTGCATCTCGGCCGCGGAGTTGTCCACGGTGACGCCGCCCGACTGCTCCTGCTTCTGCTTCGAGGGGTCGTTCGTGGTCAGGTCGGGGGAGATGCGCTCCCACGTCTGCCCGTGGTCGCGCGAGCGGAAGAGGAACTGCGAGCCGAGGTAGAGCGTCCCGCGCTGCGTCGGGCTCATGTGGATGGGCGCGTTCCAGTTGAAGCGGAGCTTGCCCTCCTTGTAGCCGGGCAGCGGCTTGATGTCGCGCGCCTCGTGCGTCTTGCGGTTGACGCGGCCGAGGTAGCCGCCCTGCGACTCGGCGTAGATGTACTCGGGGTCGGCCGTGTCCGCGAACATCCAGAAGCCGTCGCCGCCGTACATGTTCTCCCACTGCGCGTTGGTGATGCCGCCCGGGTACTCCGACTGCCCGACCCACGAGGAGTTGTCCTGCAAGCCGCCGTAGACCTGATAAGGCCGCTCGTTGTCGAGCGAGACGTGGTAGAACTGCGAGATGGGCAGGTTCTGCGCCTTCCACCAGCGGTTGCCGCCGTCGTAGGAGTACCAGAGGCCGCCGTCGTCGCCCGTGATGATGTGATCCGTGTTGTCGGGGTCAACCCACACGTCGTGAAAGTCGCCGTGCGCGCCGCCCGAGATGTCCGAGAAACTCTTGCCCCCGTCGTTGCTGGCGATGAGCGAGCCGCCGGGCTTGTAAATCTTGTTCTCGTCCTTCGGGTCTACGATGAGGTTCGAGAAGTAGAAGGCGCGCCAGATCATGTTCTGGCTGCGGTCGAGCTGCGTCCAGGTCTTGCCGCCGTCGTCCGAGCGGTAGAGGCCGTCTTGAGGGATGACCGCCTCGACGGCCGCGTAGACGACGTTCGGCTTCGAGGGCGCGACGGCGACGGCCACGCGCCCCCAGGGCTTCGGCGGCAGCCCCTTCGCGCTCGCCGCGGTCAGCTCCGTCCACGTCTTGCCGCCGTCGGTCGATTTAAAGAGGCCGCTCGCGCTGGGGCTCTCGGGCGTCTCGCCGCCGGAGCGGAACGTCCAGCCCTTGCGACGGAAGTCCCACATGCCGGCGTAGATGGTCTTCGGGTTCGACTCGTCCATCGACATCATCGAGCAGCCGGTCGAGAGGTTCCCGCCCTTCAAGACCTTCGCCCACGTCTTGCCGCCGTCGGTCGTCTTGTAGACGCCGCGCTCGTCCGAGTCGCTCCAGAGCTTGCCCGGCGCGCAGACGTAGACCGTCTCCGTGCTCGAAGGGTCTACCAGAATCTTGGCGACGCGCTCGGAGTCTTTGAGGCCGACGTTCGTCCAGTTGTCGCCGCCGTCCACGGACTTATAGACGCCGTCGCCGACCGAGACCGAGTTGCGCGTCCACGCCTCGCCCGTGCCGACCCAGACGACCTTCGGGTTCTTCGGGTCGATGGTGACGGCGCCGATGGACTGGACGGGCTGCTTGTCGAAGACGGGCTTGAAGGTCGTGCCGCCGTTGACCGACTTCCACACGCCGCCCGAGGCCGAGCCGACGTAGACCGTGAGCCTCTGGCCCTCCTGCACGGCGTCCACGGCGGCGACGCGGCCCGACATCTGCGCCGAGCCGATGTTGCGCGCGCCGAGGCCCGAGACGGTCTCGGAATCGACCTTGACCGGCGCGTTCGACTGCGGGCCGGCGGGCCGCGGCGTCTGCGCCAGCGTCGTGAAGGAGGCGGCGAGTATCAAGCCGAAGATGGTTGATGGGAGCCAGCGCAAATGTCTTCTGTTCATAATCTGGGAACCCTTCTCTATCGGAGGCCGTGCGTCAGTCCGCCGCGGAGCGGCGCTTGAACTTAGCCCAGCCTTTCAAGGCCGGGTTGAGGTGGGGTTGAGCCGCCGCGTCGCGTCAGCGACGCCTGAACCTATCAGGCCAGTTCAATCGTCGCTGACGCGACGCGACACAATCTCTTTGTCGTTGTCCCGGCCTTGAAAGGCTGGGCTAAATTCAGCCGCCGCTCCGCGGCGTGCGGCGCATACGCTTATCTCAGTTGGTCGGGGGCTTGGCGGGTTCGGCCTTGGTCGTCCCCTTCGGGGCGGTGGTCGAGGCGTCGGGCGCGACGGCGGGCGCGGACTTGGCCGCGGGCTTGGCGAAGCGCGCGTCGTCGAGCGTGACGTTGGCCTCGATCTTCTCGTAGGTCACCTTCGAGCGGTTGGGGTTGCCCTTGACGCCCTGCTCGACGGAGAAGGGGAGGTACCAGCCGCCGACCTCCTTGTAGTCGCCGAGGATGGTCTCGTACTCGCGCTCGGCCCCGCGCACCATGCGCTTGGTGTCGATCTTGATAGGGACGAAGTAGTCCGTGTCCATGTAGTAGACGCGCACGTCGCCGCTCGCCAGCGTCACCTTCAGCTTGTAAGTGTCCGTGCCCTCGACCTCGTCGGTGCCGACGTACTCGACCTTCACGCCCTTCGCATGGTAGTTGACGAGCGGCCCGTCGAGGTCGGAGTCTTCGACGATGCCCTTCATCTCCTCCTCGCTCAGGGCCTCCGCGTCCTTCTTGCCGTTCCACGGCTCGATCTTCCAGCCCGTCCGGCCGTCGTAGGCGGTGACGCCGATCATGCCCTGGATGACGAACTCCTGGCGGACGAGGTTGGGGCGACGGTTCTCCTCGATGAGCTGCGCCTCGAAGCCGCCGCCGCCGTTGTACTTGCCCACGCGGCGCAGAGACTTGACGGCCTGAATCTTCTCCATCCCGCCGACGGTCTTGATGAACTTCGCGACGATCTCGTCGGCGGTCTGGGCCGAAGCGTTGGCGGCCAGGACGGCGACGCAGGTAAACGCCAGTAAAAGTTTCCGCATGTTGCTCTCCCGGTTGTGTGGTGCAGAAGTGTGAACGGCCGAATGACGAAGGGCAATAGTAGTGCAAGCCGCGGCGGGAGTCGATAGCAATCCTCCGGCGCGCGCGGCGGGCGCGCAAGTTTCTTCCGTTTCGTCACGGGAAAATGCCGACTCGTAACAGGGCGCGGCTTCAGTCGCCGCGGCGGCCGGCGCTGAGGGCGTCTTCGCGTTCGGCGGAAGTGGAGAGGTGGTCGGCCTCCTCGCGTTGGGGCAGGTGCCCCTGCTCGCGGTAGAGGCGCAGCTTGTTGTGCAGGGTCTTGAGGCTGATCTCCAGCAGCTCGGCGGCGCGCGTCTTGTTGTTCTCGGTCTTCTGGAGCGTGCGCAGGATCATGCGCCGCTCGACCTCGTCGATGGGCGTGCCGACGGGGAGCGTGATGGTGTCCTCGCCGCGACTCTGCGAGCGCTGCTCAAGCGGGTAGGGCGCGAGGTGGTGGCGCTCGATGACCTCGGAGGAGCAGATGATGACGGCGCGCTCGATGACGTTGCGCAACTCGCGGACGTTGCCGGGCCAGGAGTGCGATTGCAGCGCCTCGACCGCCGCCGGGCTCAAGAGCTTCGCGGGACGCCCGTGCCGCTCGGCCAGCTGCGCGACGAGGTGCTGCGCGAGCAGAGGGATGTCCTCTTTACGTTTGCGCAGCGGCGGCAGCTCGACCGTGATGACGTTGAGGCGGTAGAGCAGGTCTTCGCGGAAGGTGCCCTGCCGGACGGCCCCCTGCGGGTCGCGGTTCGTCGCCGCCAGCACGCGCACGTCCACGCCTACTTCCTGCGAGCCGCCCAAGCGCCGTATCTTCCGGTCTTCGAGCACGCGCAGCAGTTTGGCCTGGAGCGAGACCGGCATCTCGGAGATTTCGTCGAGCAGCAGCGTGCCGCCGTTCGCCAGCTCGAAGCAGCCGAGCCTGCGCGCGGCCGCGCCGGTGAAGGCGCCGCGCTCGTGGCCGAACAGCTCCGACTCCATCAAAGTCTCGGGGATGGCCGAGCAGTTGATGGCGACGAAGGCGTTGCTCTTGCGCGGGCTCAGGTTGTGGATGGTGCGCGCGCACAGCTCCTTGCCGGTGCCCGATTCGCCCGTGAGTAGGACGGAGGCGGAGGAGGGCGCGACCTGCTCGATGAGCGCGTAGACCTGGCGCATCGGCTCGCTCGCCCCGACCAGCTCGCCGAAGGCGCCGCGGTCGCGCAGTTGCAGCCGGAGCGCGAGGTTCTCGCGCCGCGCCTCGGCGTACTCGACGGCGCGCTCGACGACGAGGCGGAGCTTGGCGAAGTCAATCGGTTTTTCGAGGTAGTGGAACGCGCCCTCATCCTGTATGGCGCGCAGGGCCATCTCGACCGTGCCCTGTCCCGTGAGGAGGATGACGGCCGTCTCCGGGTGCAGCTCGCGCATCTCGCGCAGCAGCCCGAAGCCGTCGAGATTCGGCATGTACACGTCCGAGACGACGACCGACGGGCGGAACTCTTCGACCTTCGAGAGACCTTGCAGGCCGTCCGAGGCGACCGCGGTCTCATAGCCCCAGCCTTCGAGCAGCTCGCTCAAAGAGTCGGCTATCACGGGTTCGTCATCGACGATGAGGATGCGCCCTTTAGGCATGGAACGAGTGTAGCAAGTTAGCTCAAAAGGAAAAAGTTCCGGAGAAGGCGTTACGGGTTGGTCTACGAGGGGCAATAGTAGAAGTCTGCGACGGCACGGGCCAGCGCGCGCACGTTCGACTCGGCGGGGACGATCCTGGCGCGCAGGCCGTACTCGGCCGCCGTCTCGGCCGTGACGGCGCCGACGCAGGCGACGCAGACGCCCGCGAGCAGCGACCGCAGGTCGCGCGTGTCGAAGAGCTGCGCGAAGTTGTGCGCCGTGGAAGGGCTGGTGAAGGTAATGACATCGACTCCTCCGCCGACGAGCAGGGCTTCCGCGCGCGCGCGGTCGGTCGTCTCGGGGCGGACGGTGCGGTAGGCTTCGACCACGTCGCAGCGGGCGCCGGCCGCCTCCAGAGCGCGCGGCAGGAAGTCGCGCGCGACGGCCGCGCGCGGCAGGAGGAAGTTGAGATTCTCGAACCGTTCGCGCCCGCCGAGGTAGGCTTCGAGCGCTTCGAAGACACCCTCGGCGCGCGACTTCTCGGGGACGACATCGACGTGAACGTGCGCCTCCACCAGACGCGCGAACGTCGCCGGGCCGATGGCGCAGACGTGAAGCTCGTCCAGCTCGCCCACCTCCTTGCCCGCCGCCGCGAGCCGTGCGAGGAGATGTGCGACGGCGTTGGCGCTCGTGAGGACGAGCCAGTCGTAGCCGAAGAGGTTCTCAAGCGCCTCGTCGAGCTGCGCGTAAGAGGCGGGCGGGACGATCTCGATGGTCGGGCAGGCGACGACGCGCGCGCCGTAAGACTCAAGCTCGGCCGCGAACTCCGCCGCCTGCTCGCGCGCGCGCGTGATCATCACCGTGCGCCCTTCGAGGGGCCTATATTTGTCCGCGCCCATCGGCCCTCGGCACCTGCGCGTTCGACTCGTCGAGCAACTCGCCCGCGCCGCGGTCTAAAAGCTTCGCGGCCAGCGCCTCGCCGACGCGCTTGGCTTCGCCCGCGTCGCCCTCGATGCTCTCGCGCAAGACCCGACTCCCGTCGAGCGCGGCGACGAGGCCGTCCAACTTGAGCCTTACGCCTTCGACGGTCGCGTGTGCCGCGATGGGAACCTGGCAGCCGCCGCCCAAAGCACGCAGCAGAGCGCGCTCGGCCTGGACGGCGGCGCGAGTCCGCGGGTCGTCGAGGCGCGCGACGAGCGCGTTCGTCTCCTCGTCGTCCGAACGCGTCTCGATGCCGAGCGAGCCCTGGCCGACCGCCGAGAGCATCTCGCCCTGCGCGACGGCCGCGCTGATGCGCTCGCCGAAGCCCAGACGCCGCAGACCCGCCGAGGCGAGGATGAGGGCGTCGTACTCGCCCTCGTCAAGTTTGCGCAGGCGCGTGTCCACGTTCCCGCGCAGGTCTTTAATCTGCACGTCGGGCCGCAGATGTCTGAGCTGCGCGATGCGTCGCAGGCTCGACGTGCCCACGACCGCGCCCTCGGCCAGACCCTTCAAAGAATCTACACGGGACTGCGCACCGGCGCGCAGAACGAGCGCGTCGCGCGGGTCTTCGCGCTCGGGCGTCGCCGCGATGGCGAGCCCCGCGGGCGTGAGCGTCGGCAGGTCTTTGAGTGAGTGGACGGCCACGTCAACGCGGCGGTCGAGCAGGGCGACCTCAAGCTCTTTGGTGAACGCGCCCTGCCCGCCGATGGTCGAGAGCGGCACGTCCGTCCTCACGTCCCCCTGCGTCTTGAAAATCTCGATGCGGAGACGGACTTCCGGGTCGAACGCTTCGAGCCGCGCCTTCACCCACTCCGACTGCCACAGCGCGAGCTTCGACCCGCGCGAACCGATGATGATTGTGTGACCCATCATTCACCCTTTATGATTTCTCAGGATCAGACCAATAAACAGTCCGGAGAATATCAGGACGACCCACCACGAAATAAAACAAAGAAATATAATAAAGGGAAGCTCGAACTGAGTTCTGAAGATTAGAAAGAAGAAGAGGCCCACACCGAGAAGGGACGCGGAACACAAGGAAAGCTTTCCTGTTCTGCGAGAGTGTTCGTCTCTGGTTCCCCCGTCAGTTTTCATGGGCTCGACCTCATTAATCCGCCGGTCAGATTACCCATCATCTTTCTCAAGGCCGAAGATGTCGCGCCAGGCCTGGACCTCGTTCTCTTCGCCGGCGTCGTAGGAGCGGCGCATGCGGTGGATGACGGGGTGCGAAATCTTGTTCACGGCCGACATGAGCATCTGTTCGATGGCCTGCTCCTGCTCGGGCGTGAGCGGGCCGAGGCGGTTGCGCTGGCGCTCGAACTCCTCGTGCGCGATCTGGCGCAGCTTCTCCTTGAGCGCGCCGACGGTCGGGCCGATGTCGAGGGCGCGGAGCGCCTGCTGGAACTGCATCACCTCGGACTCGACGATCAGCTCCGCGCGCTCGGCCTCGCGCTCGCGCTCGCGGATGTTCGAGGCGACGACGGCTTCGAGGTCGTCCACGTCGAAGACGAAGAGGTTGGCGAGCTTGGCGACCGCGGGGTCTACGTTGCGCGGGACGCTGATGTCGATGAAGAAGGCCGGCCGGTTCCTCCTCGCCGCGCGCGCCCGCTCGGCCATCTCGGGCGTGATGATGTACTCGCGCGCGCCGGTCGAGCAGATGACGATGTCGGCCTGCGCCAAAGTCTCTTCGAGGGCAGAGAACTCGACGGCCTCGCCGCCGAACTTGACGGCGAGTTTCTGTGCCGTCTCGTAGGTGCGGTTGGTGACGAGCACGTACGCCGCGCCGGCCCCGGCCAGGTGCTGCGCGGCCAGCTCGGCCATCTCGCCCGCGCCGACGAGGAGGACGGTTGCGCCTTTCAACGAGCCGAAAATCTTCCGCCCCAGTTCGACGGCCGTGAAGCTGACGGAGACGGCCGAGGCCGCGATGCCGGTCTCGGTGCGCACGCGCTTCGCGGCGCGGAGCGCGTGGTGGACGAGTTTGTGGAGGACGCGGCCCGCGGTGCCCGCCTCGACGGCCAGCGAGTAGGCGTGGCGCACCTGGCCCAAGACCTGCGGCTCGCCGACGACCATCGAGTCGAGCGAGGAGGCGACGCGGAAGATGTGGCGGACGGCGGCCTCGTCGGCGTGCGTGTAGAGGTGGCCGCTGAACAGTTCGACGGGGACGGAGCGCGCGCTGCTGATGAACTCGCTGAGGCGCCCGACGGCGTCCTCGCCCTTCTGCCGCGGGGAGGCGGCCAGGACCTCGACGCGGTTGCAGGTCGAGACGATCAGCCCCTCGCGCACGACCTCGCCGTCCACGAGCGCGCGCAAGGAAGCGGCGCACGCCTCGTCGCTGAACGCGAGCCGCTCGCGCACCTCGACGGGCGCGGTCTTGTGGTTGAGTCCGACGAGAACTATCGACATCGGAACTACCTGAGGGCGTGGAAGCCGCCGAGCACGACGGCGCCGACGAAGGTGCAGAGGACGAGGGTGAAGCCGCCGACGCCGAGCCAGGCGGCCTTGCGCCCGCGCCACTGGACGCGGTAGTGGAGCAGGGCGAGGTAGACGACCCACGTCAGCAGCGCGAAGAACTCGGTCGGGTCGTTGTGGAACATGCGGACGCTGCGCGCGCGCGACCAGATGACCCCGGTGATGATCCCCAGCGTCAGCAGCGTGAACCCGATGCTCGCGGCCGTCGAGGCCACGTCGTCCACGGTCGTCAGACTGGGCAGCCGGTGGAAGACGGCGCCGAACTTCTTCAGACGCAGCTCGCGCTCCTGCCACAGGTACATCACGCTCGCCGCGAAGGCGACGAAGAAGGAGGCGTAGCCGAAGATGAGCAGCGTGACGTGGACGGGGAAGAGCCACGAGCCGCTGCCGTCGGTCACCGTGCTCGGGTCTCTGGTCGGATCGGTGGAGACGAGCTGCGAGGTGAGCACGAGCAGCGTGACGACGGGGAGCAGGAAGGCGCCGAGCGCGCGCAGCGGGTAGCGGTACGTCACGAGCCCGTAGGCGACGACCAGCGTCCAGCCCAGGAACGAGAGCGCCTCGGTCGTGCTGAAGAGCGGGTAGTGGCCGTCGCGCACCCAGTCGATAATGATGGCGGCGGTGTGCGCGGCGAAGGCGAAGCCGACCGCGTAGAGGGTCGTCCGCTCGGCGGCTCGGCGCTTGTTGACGAAGGCCAGGACGGCGTGGATGGCGGCGATGACGTAACCGGCCAGGGCCGCGTAGTGAACCGCGTAGAAATATGGTTTCATCGCTAAACCGGCGGCGCGTGGGACGCTTGAGCGTCATTGTAATTGAAGGGGAGGGGGGCGGCAAGCTCCCCCGCTCGCCGACTTTGAAAGCCCGCGCGCCGCGTGAGAAACTAGCCCTCATCAGGTAATCTCAGTTCAGACCGTTTGAGGGAGCGCTAGACGGATGCCGACCCGCGAAGAGGCTTGGGAACTGCTCTGCGAGTACACGAAGGGGAAGAGCCTCCGGCAACACGCCCTGGCCGTCGAGGCGGCGATGCGCGCGGCCGCCGGGCGCTACGGCGGCCCCGACGCGGACGTGGACGAGTGGGGCATCACGGGGATGCTGCACGACTTCGACTACGAGATGTTCCCGACGATGGAAGAGCACCCGTACAAGGGGGCCAACATCCTCTGCGGGCGCGGCTATCCCGACCACATCATCCGGGCCATCATGGGCCACGCCACCTACACCGGCGTCCCGCGCGACACGCCTTTGGCGCGGGCGCTCTTCGCGACCGACGAGCTGTGCGGCTTCCTCGTCGCCTGCGCGCTCGTGCGCCCCTCGAAGAGTCTCGACGACCTCGAAGTCTCCTCGGTGAAGAAGAAGCTCAAGGACAAGGCGTTCGCGCGCACCGTCAACCGCGAGGACATCCGGCAGGGCGTCGAAGAACTTGGCGTCGATTTAGACGAGCACGTCCGCTTCTGTATCGACGCGCTCAAGCCCGTGCAGGAGAGCATCGGGCTGAAGGGCGGCGAGTGAGAAGGGCGTGAACCGTTCACGGTCTTTCACGGTTTACGGTTCACCGTTCACGCTCTTATACTCAGGTGTTTCTCGTGGACGACGAGGGGAGCAGCCGGGGCGCGGGGCGACCCGTGAGGACGGGGAGGAGCGTGAGCGCCGCGAGCGTCAGTATCGAAGCGAGGAGCGCGGTCGCGGCGGCCTGGAGCTGGCGCCGCCGCGCGGTGTGGCGGTAGACGAAGACGGCGGCGTACGTGATTGCGCCGAGCGGCGCGAGCAGGGTCACCGCGGCCGCCCAGAGCGGCGCCGCCCGCCCGCCCCACGGCGCGAGCAGAAAGTACCAGGCCGCGTATAACGTCCCGGCGCCCACGACGGCGGCCAGCAGCGAGGCGGCTATTAAAAGCTTCCAGCGCAAACGTCTAAAAGTCTCCGGTTTTCGTAGGTGGATGCGGCGAGAGCGAGCAAAACGCGTGGAAGCATAACACAGCGCGCGGGCCGCGGCGGCCTTAAATTTGTCGGAAGTTCACCCAGGGTTCAGGACAGTTAAACGAAACGATGGTTGCCAGGAGCACACTCCTCTTTCTCTCGCGGCGTGAGGGCCTCAAGGACTTCGCCACCCGCTTCAAACCCTTCCGCCGGATGACCGAGCGCTTCGTCGCCGGCGAAGAGATCCGGACGGCCGTCAACGCCATCCGCGAGCTGAACGCGCGCGGCTGCACGGCCACCTTCGACCACCTCAACGAGGGCGTGACGAACGCGGCCGAGACCGAGGGCGAAGTCCGCGAGTACAAGCGCGTGCTCGCCGCCATCGACGAGACGGGCATCAAGTCGAACGTCTCGATCAAGCTCACGCAGTTCGGCCTCGCCTTCGACCCGGAGCTGGCCTACCGCAACGCGCGCGCCATCGTCGAGGAGGCGGCCCGCCGCGGCAACTTCGTCCGCGTGGACATGGAGGACTCGCAGGTCACGCAGGTCACGCTCGACATCTTCCGGCGCCTGCGTGAGGAGTTCGACCTCAACACCGTCGGCATCGTCTTGCAGTCCTACCTCCGCCGCACCGAGGCGGACGTGCGCGACGTGCTCGCCGTCCCGGCGCGCGTGCGGCTCTGCAAGGGCGCCTACAACGAGCCGCCCGAGGTGGCCTTCCCCGACAAGAAGGACGTGGACGAGAACTACGTCCGCTGCATGAAGCTGCTGCTCGGGAGCGGCGTCTACCACGGCATCGCCACGCACGACGAGAACATGATTCGGGCCACGAAAGAGTTCGCCGAGAGGGAAGGAATCGGGAAGGAGCGCTTCGAGTTCCAGATGCTCTACGGCGTGCGGCGCGACCTGCAGGAGGGGCTCGCGCGCGAGGGTTACCAGGTGCGCGTCTACGTGCCCTACGGGAAGACCTGGTACCCGTACTTCATGCGCCGGCTCGCCGAGCGCCCGGCGAACATCTGGTTCGTGATGAAGAACTTTCTCAAGGGCTAGGGCCGCCCCTCTATGAACGAGAACTGGACGTGGATTCTGTGGACGGTGCTCGGCGTGGTACTCATTATCGCCGAGGTCTTCACGCCGGGCTTCGTGCTGCTCTGGTTCGGCGTCGGCGCGCTGGCCGCCGCGCTGGCGGCCTTCCTCGGGGCCGGGCTCGCCGCGCAGTTCCTCCTCTTCATCGCCCTGTCGTCGATACTGACGGCGCTCTCGCGCACCATCTTCGTCAACTACTTCACCGCGCAGGGCGAGCCCGAGGGGATGAAGATGGGCGCGGAGTCTCTGCCCGGGCGGGTCGGGACGGTGGTCACTTCGAGCCAGGGCGCCCTGAACGAGGGCGCGGTCAAGGTCTTCGGCTCGATCTGGACGGCCTACCCGGCCGAGGGCGAGCCGCCACTCGAAGCCGGCGACCGCGTCGTCGTCGAGCGCCTCAAGGGCGCCTCCATCTACGTCCGCCGCGCCGGCACCCTCCCCGACTGGCGCGCGCGCGAACTGCCCGACGGCGAGGCGGGGAACTAAGCGCCTTAAGCTTCTCAAGCTCAGCCAACCGGAACGAATTCAACACAGAGAAAGGGAGACACGGGGAGACGGCTTGCAGTTGATAAGTCAACTGGCCGTGTCTCCGTGTTGAAACTAGCCTTCGAAGGCGACGCGCGTGTGGAAACCTTCTTCGGAAACGCGAGGGTTCAGGGGCGGGAGTCTGCGCAGTGTGTAGATTGAAAGCGTGCAGAGCGCCGCGGAGGCGAGGAAGCAGAGGCTGGCGAGCAGCGCGTGCGGGTTCTCGAAAAGGTATGCAAGCGGGCCGAGGCTGACGAAGTTGGGCGGGAGCGAGCGCAGGGCGCGCGTGCGCCGCCAGACGGAGAACGTTCGGAACTCTTTGTGCTCGGAGAAGGCCGAAAGCGGCTCAAGGTTCGGGAAGTAGGTCGGGTCGGCGGAGGCATCGACGATGAGCACGGCGCCGTCGCCGCGGTTGACGACGCTGACGACGTGCGACTTCTCGCCTTCGAGGTAGAGGCGCTGGGCGTTGATGCCGGCGGCGCGCGCCATGTTGACGAAGACGCGGGAAGCTTCGCCGCAGCGCCCCTTGCCCGTCCGCAGCGTGTCGGCCGCGGTGTCGCGCAGGAACGGGCGGGTCAGACCCGCGAATTCGACGTTGCGGACGTGCGCGCGGATGTAGTCGCGCAGGGCGACGACCTTTGCGTCGAACTCTTCGGCGGGGACGCCTTTGAGCGCCTCGCGGGTGACGGCGCGGACGTACTCGTCCTGCCGCTGCTGCACGCGCGCCTCGAACACGCCCGCGGCCAGCAGCGCGAGCGCGAGGCAGGCGAGGGCCGCTGCCGCGAGCATTCGACGCGTCATAGCCTTTCCGTGGTGTCGTCTTCGTGGCCGATGGTGTCGTCGGGCTCCTGCGCGGGCAGCTCGACGGTGATGCGGTCGGTGTCGGGTGGGGGCAGGTCGTCGCCGTCGAGGCGCGCGAGGACGACGGTGATGTTGTCCTCGCCGCCGCGCTCGTTCGCCTCGTCCACGAGCGCCTCGCAGGCGCGCCTGAGGTCGCCGCCGGACTCCTGCACGATGCGGAGCATGTCCTCGCCGCGGAGCTTGCCCGAGAGCCCGTCGCTGCACAGCAGCAGCACGTCGCCGCGGTAGACCTTGACGCGCCCCGTCACCGGCTGCAACTCGGGCTGCGCGCCCAGCGCCTGGAGGATGACGTTGCGGAACATGTGCGTCTCGGCCTCCTGCTCGCTGATCTGGCCCACGTCTACCAACTGCTGGACGAGCGACTGGTCTTTGGTGGCGAGCTTGATGTGGCCGCCGCGGATGATGTAGCCGCGGCTGTCGCCGACCTGGAGCAGGCCGACGCCGTCCGGTGTGACGGCGGCCGCCGTGAGCGTCGCGCCCATGCCGGAGCAGTGCGGGTCTTCCTGGCTGCGGCGGTGGATGGCGAAGTTGGCGTAGTCGGTCGCGTTCCTCAGGCACTCGACGAGCGGAGCCTCGGGGTCGCAGGTGCCGTCGCCGTCGCCGTCCTCGCTGCCGAGGAGCATCTCGCGCACGGTCTCGACCGCCATGCGGCTGGCCACGTCGCCGGCGAGCGCGCCGCCCATCCCGTCGGAGACGACGAGGACGGCGCCCTTCGGCCCGACCTCGAAGCGCCCCAGATCTTCGGGCACGGCCTCGCCCTCCGAACCCGTCCAGGCGCCCTGCCCCGAGAGGTCGAGCACGAGGAAGTTGTCCTCGTTACCGGCGCGGACGCGGCCCACATTGGTCTTGGCGTAAAGCTCTACGAACATATGGTGTAAGAGCGTAAGCCGTGAACCGTAAACCGTGACTAGAGGCAGGCAGTTTTTTATCTCGTCACGGTTTACGGTTCACGGCTTAGCCTCTTTTGTTATTAAAGTTTGCTGAGTGCCTGATCCAAGTCGGCGATGATGTCTTCGGTCTCTTCGAGGCCGACCGAGACGCGGACGAGCCCGTCGGTGATGCCGAGGCGCGCGCGCGTTTCCGGCAGCACGGAGGCGTGCGTCATCGTCGCCGGGTGCGAAATCAGCGTCTCGACGCCCCCGAGGCTCTCGGCCAGCGTGCAGAGGCGGACGGATTCTAACACAGTGCGCGCGTTTTCCAGCGACCCGACGTCGAAGGCCAACATCCCGCCGAACCCCTTCTGCTGCCGCTTCGCCAGCTCGTGCTGTCTGTGCGAAAGGGAACCCGGGTAGTAGAGCTTCCGCACTTTCGGGTGCTCTTCCAGGAAGGCCGCGACCGCGCGCCCGGTCGCGTCGTGCTGCTCCATCCGCACGGCCAGAGTCTTCGTCCCGCGCAGGACGAGCCACGAGTCGAACGGGGAGAGGATGGCGCCGACCGCGTTCTGGATGAAGGCGAGCTTCTCCGCGTCCTTCTCGTCGTTGAGCACCACGGCGCCGCCCACACTGTCCGAGTGGCCGTTCAAATATTTCGTCGTCGAATGCACGACGATGTCCACGCCGAACTCGATGGGCCTCTGGAGGTAAGGCGACATGAAGGTGTTGTCGCAGACGACGCGCGCGCCGGCCGCGTGGGCGATCTCTGAGACGGCCTTCAAGTCGGTGATCATCATCACCGGGTTGGTCGGCGTCTCGACGAAGACCATCCGCGTGTTCGGCTTGAGGGCCGCCTCGACGTTGAGCGGGTCGGTCGTGTCCACGTAAGAGAACTCGATGCCGTAGTCGGCGAGCACGCGGCTGAAGAGACGGAACGTCCCGCCGTACGTGTTGTCGGAGACCACGACGTGTTCGCCGGCCTTGATCAGTCGCAGCGTGGAGTCGATGGCGGCCATCCCCGACGCGAAGGCGTAGCCGAACCGCGCGCCTTCGAGCGCCGCGAGGTTACGCTCGACGGCCAGCCGCGTCGGGTTCTGCGTCCGCGCGTACTCGTACCCGCCGCGCGGCCGCCCCAGTCCCTCCTGCTGGTAGGTCGAGGTCTGATAGATCGGCACGGTCACCGCCCCCGTCGTCGGGTCGGGCTCGTTGCCGGCGTGGATGGCTGTCGTCGAGAAACCCATATTCGGTAAATGTTGAATAGTGAATGGGAAGTGGTAAAGGCCGGGGACTCTGACCATTCACCATTTACCATTCACTCTTTACTAATCAAAGATTCCCTGGCTCATGTAGCGCTCGGCGCCGTCGGGGAAGAGCGTGACGACGCGCTTGCCCGCGCCGAGACGTTGGGCGACCTTCCGGGCCGCCGCGGCGGCCGCGCCGGTCGAGCCGCCGCCGAGGACGCCCTCGGTGCGCGCCAGCTCGCGGACGGTCGAGAACGCCTCTAAGTCCGAGATGGCGATGACCTCGTCGGCCGCGGCGCGGTCGAGGTTCGGCGGGATGAACTCGCGCTGCCCGATGCCTTCGAGCCGGTAGGGGCCGGGTGAGCCTCCGCCGAGGATGGAGCCCTCGGGCTCGACGAGCACGCAGTAGACCTCCGGGTTGACCTTCTTGACGGCGTGCGTGATGCCCGTGAAGGTGCCGGCCGAGCCGCAGCCCAGGACCAGCGCGTCAACCTGCCCGCCCGCCTGCTCGATGATCTCGCGCGCGGTCGTCTCCTCGTGGTAGCGCGGGTTGGCGGGGTTCTCGAACTGCTGCGGGACGAAGCTGCCGGGCGTCTCGGCGGCCAGCTCGCGCGCGCGCCGGACGGCGCCCTCCATGCCCTCCTCCGCCGGGACGTACTCGACGCGCCCGCCGAGCGCCTCCATGATCTTCATCTTCTCGCGCGAGTAGCCCTCGGGCACGCAGAGCACGACGCGGTAGCCGCGCGCCGCGCCGACGAGCGCGAGCCCGATCCCCGTGTTGCCCGCCGTCGGCTCGATGATCATCGAGCCGGGTTCGAGGACGCCGCGCCGCTCGGCGTCGAGAATCATCCCGAGCGCCGCGCGGTCTTTGACAGACCCGCCCGGGTTCATGTATTCGAGCTTGGCGTACAGCCCGGCCGCGGGCGGCGGCGCGAACCGCGCGAGATGCAGCAGCGGCGTCTCGCCCACCAGCTCAAGGATGTTCTCGACGGCCTTGAGCGGAGCCCTCTCGCCCTGCGAATTCCTGCTTTGTGACGGCGTAGTCATGAAAATGGAACTGGCCCGATGGTAGCTTAAAAAGGCGTAAACCGTAAACCGTAAACCGTGACCAGAAGGAAGGGCATTCCTCTGGTCACGGTTTACGGTTTACGGTTTACGCCTTTTCCCTTGTGTCCCGCCTCGGTCTGAGCTATCTTGCAATCCCGTGAATCACACGGGCTCACCTGTTCCAAATCCCACGGTCGTCGCCATCATCCCCGCACGCTACTCTTCGAGCCGGCTCCCGGGAAAACCTCTGTTGGAGATACAGGGCCGCCCGATGGTCGTCCACGTCGCGGAGCGCGCGCTCGCGGCTTCGTCCGTCTCGCGCGCCGTCGTCGCCACCGACGACCGCCGCATCTACGACGCCGTCCGCGAGGCGGGACACGAGGCGATGATGACGAGCCCCGAACACGCCTCGGGGAGCGACCGCCTCGCCGAGGCCGCCGCGCGGATCGAGTGCGACGTGGTCGTCAACGTGCAGGGCGACGAGCCGCTCATCTCGCCCGACACCATCGAGGTCGCCGTCGGCGCGCTGCTCGAAGATGAAGCGGCCGTGGTCTCGACCACCTCCGAGCCCATCGAGACGGCGGCCGACGTTTTGAGCACCGACGTGGTCAAGGTCGTCGTGGACGCGCGCGGGCGCGCTCTCTACTTCTCGCGCTCGCCCGTGCCTTACCCGCGCGAGGCGGCGCGGCGCTACGGCTCTCTGGCCGCGGCGCTCGAAGTCGAGCCCGACCTGCTGGGTACGTTCCGCAAGCACACGGGGCTTTATGTTTACCGCCGGGCCTTTTTGTTAGAATACGCGCGTTGGCCACAGACGGCGCTCGAACGCGCCGAATCGCTCGAACAACTGCGCGTCCTCGAACGAGGGTACCCGATCCGCGTCGTCGAAGCGGCGTCCCCGTCCATCGGCGTAGACACGGAAGCCGACCTGCGCCGCGTGCGGGAGATGTTGAAGGGATAGAGATGAGCGACTGGATCGGACTCGGCCTCATCGTGCTCGTCGTCGTCGGCGCGCTCGTCGGCCTCTCTCACTTAGGAAGGAAGCCGAAGCCGCTGACCGAGGAGGAGTACGAGCAGCGCGTGCGCGAGGCGCCGGGGTTGTTGAGCGCGGGCGTGCTGAGCATCCAGAAAGTCTTAGACCCCGGCGCGGCGAAAGCCGAGGCAGTGCAGCAGGACTTGCGGGCGGGCTACTACGACGACCAGGAAGAGGAGGGCGAGGGCGACGAGCCCGGCGCCGAGAGTAAACGTCTGGGGCGGACTGACGGAGGGGGAGGGGATGCCTAAATACATTTTCGTGACGGGCGGCGTGGTTTCGAGTCTGGGGAAGGGGCTGGCGGCGTCGAGCATCGGCTGCCTGCTCGAAGCGCGGGGCCTGAGCGTGACCTGCATCAAGCTCGACCCGTACATCAACGTCGATCCGGGCACGATGTCGCCCTTCCAGCACGGCGAGGTCTTCGTCACCGACGACGGGGCCGAGACCGACCTCGACCTCGGCCACTACGAGCGCTTCACCCACGCGAAGCTCTCGCGCGCGAACAACTGGACGACCGGCAGAATCTACCTGTCGGTCATCGAGAAGGAGCGGCGCGGCGACTACCTCGGCAAGACCATCCAGGTCATCCCGCACATCACCGACGAGATTAAACGCGCGGTGCGTTCCGTCGCCGAGAAGGACTCGACCGACGTGGTCATCGTCGAGATCGGCGGCACGGTCGGCGACATCGAGAGCCTGCCCTTCCTCGAAGCCATCCGCCAGATGGGGAACGAGGAGCGGCAGAACCAGCAGAACGGCGCAATCTTCATCCACCTCACGCTCGTCCCCTTCATCGCCGCCGCGGGCGAGCTCAAGACGAAGCCGACGCAGCACTCCGTCCGCGACCTGCGCGAGATAGGCATCGCCGTGGACATCCTCCTCTGCCGCTCAGACCGCACGCTGCCGCGTGACATCCGTTCGAAGATCGCGCTCTTCTGCAACGTCAAGGAGCAGGCCGTCATCGCCGCGCAGGACGTGGACACGATCTACGAAGTGCCGCTCGCCTTTCATGAGCAGGGCCTGGACGACCAGATCGTTGCTGCCCTGGGACTACAAGACCGCGCGCCGAACGCAGACCTCGCGCGCTGGCGCGAGCTGGTCGAGACCATCCGCGACCCTTCGAAGGGCAACGTCGCCATCGGCATCGTCGGCAAGTACGTCGAGCTGGAAGATTCATATAAATCCCTGCGCGAAGCTTTGACTCACGGCGGCGTGGCGAACAACCTGCGGGTGGACGTGCGCTGGGTCGAGTCGGAGAGTCTGATGGACGAGGACTACGAGGAGCGCCTGCGCGACTACGACGCCATCCTCGTCCCCGGGGGCTTCGGCAAGCGCGGCGTCGCCGGGATGATTCGCGCCATCAACTACGCGCGCCGGACGCGCACGCCCTACTTCGGCATCTGCCTCGGCATGCAGACGGCCGTCATCGAGTACGCGCGCTCGGCCTGCGGCCTGCACGGCGCCGACTCGACCGAGTTCGACGCGGAGACGCCGCACCCGGTCATCTTCAAGCTGCGCGACCTCGTGGACGTGGAGGAGATGGGGGGCACGATGCGCCTCGGCGCCTGGACTTGCAAACTGGCCGAAGGGAGCCTGGCGCAGGAGGTCTACTCCGGCGCGAACGAGATCAGCGAGCGCCACCGCCACCGCTACGAGTTCAACCCGGAGTACCGCGCGCAGTTGGAGGCGGCGGGCCTCTCCTTCAGCGGCATCTCGGAGGACGGCCGCTTCGTCGAGATGGTGGAACTGCCGCGCGAAGCGCACCCCTGGTTCCTCGGGTGCCAGTTCCATCCCGAGTACAAGTCGAAGCCGCTCGCGCCCCAACCGCTGTTTGCGTCTTTCGTCCGGGCGGCGTACCGTAACCGCATGCGCGACGACGTGGCGGTCGAGGGCGCGGGCGAGTCGGAGCCCGAGCCGCTGGCGCACGAGCGCGCGCAGGTTTTGGCCGGCGACGACTGAAGACCGCATATGACGAGGAGGGTTTTAGTATGGGTGATAATTTAGGGCTGGGGACGATGACGGGCGAGCACGAGAAGCCCGAGGTCGAGAGTACCAACAGCAAGATTCACGGTGAGCCGCCGCCGGGCTCGCCCATGCCCGGCGTCGAGAGGGACGAGAACGCCGAGGTCAAGGAAGAGGTCAACCCGAACACCGAGTGAGCCGGCGGGCCTACTTTTAAAGGCAAAGGGCGCCGGGAAGTCGCGGGAGGTTGCAGGGAAAAACTTTGCGCCCCCGGCGACTTCCCGGCGCCCTTTGCGGTAAAATCAACGGGCAAGGTTCAAGCACTCCCCTTCGTCACGCATATGCTTCAGTGCCCGAAATGTCTCCGGCAGTTCGACGCGGGTGAGACCGTCTGCCCTCTGGACGGAACTCCGCTCGGCGCCGAGGCGACCGTGGCCGAAGCGAAACCGGGGCCGTCCGACGGACTCATCGGTCTCGTTCTCGACGACAAGTACCGGCTCGACGAGCGTCTGGGCGAGGGCGGAATGGGGGCGGTCTACCGCGCGACGCACCTTTTGATCGAGCGGCCCGTGGCCGTCAAGGTCTTGAACCCGCGCCTCGTCGCCGACGACACGGCGAAAGAGCGCTTCCGCCGGGAGGCGCGCGCCGCCGGCCGCCTACAGCACTCGAACGCCGTCGCCGTCACGGACTTCGGCGAGACGCGCGAGGGGCTGGTCTACCTCGTGATGGAGCTGCTGGAAGGGAGGCCCCTCCGCGAGGTGCTCGCGCGCGAGGCGCCGCTCGACCCGGCGCGCGCCGTCTCGCTGATGCTGCAAATCTCCGCCGCGGTCGAGGCCGCGCACGAGGCCGGCATCATCCACCGCGACCTCAAGCCCGGCAACATCTTCCTCGTCCAGCGACCCGACTCGCCCTACATCGTCAAGGTGCTCGACTTCGGCATCGCCAAGATCGCGGCCGACGACGAAGGCAATCTCGTAGACACCCTGACGGGCACGGGCGTCATGATCGGCACGCCGCGCTACATGTCGCCCGAGCAGTGCGACGGCGCGGAGCTTACACCGGCGTCGGACGTGTATAGCTTAGGCGTCATCCTCTACGAGATGCTGACGGGGCAGACGCCCTTCAGCGGCGTCTCGCCGCTCGCGCTCGCGCTCAAGCATTCGTCGGAGAACCCGCGCCCGCCGCGCGAGCTGGTGGCGTCGATCCCGCCCGCGCTTGAGGCGGTCGTGCTGCAAACTCTGGAGAAGGCGGCCGAGGCGCGTCCAGCGGACGCGGGCGCGTTCCGGCGCGAGCTGTTCGCCGTGGCCGAGCGGCTCGGGCTCGAACACTCGGCGGGCTTCAGCGCGCCGACCATCGAGACGCTGCGCGATGCGGGCACCGAGACGCCTTCGGGCCGCCTCGTCATCGACATCGAAAGGCTCCGCCGCAGCCGCGCCGCCGCGCAGACCTCTGAGCTGGGTCAGCCCACCTCGGAAGACGAAGTGCCCGACACTTCGGGCAGACCTTCGGGCGCGGCCGCCGCCGTCTCAAGTGTGGGGGACGAGAGCGGCGCGGCGGGCTCTGTTGCCGGCCTATCCCCTGCGACAGACCCCCGTTCAGCTCAAGCCGCGAACGACATCGCCGGAAGGCGCGCGGAGGATAAGGCCGCACGGAGGGCGGAGCGAGCGCGCAACTGGAAGGAGTTGATCACACACCCGCTCAGCTTCGTCGTCATCATCTCGGCGGCGCTGCTGCTCGTCTTCGGCGCGGTACTGCTCCGCAGGGCGCCCGGGCGGCGGGCCGCGCTCGCGGACGTTGGGGCACACAGGGCAGGGGGAGACTCGGAGGCCGCGCTCGGCCGCACGCTCTCTTCGGCCGACTCCGCGCCGCTCGGCTCGCTCGTCGAGCAGCCGCGCACCGCGGCCGACTTCTTCGAGAACGGCACTTACTTCCTCTCCATCCGCAGCTACGACGCGGCCGTGCGCGACCTGCGGCAGGCCGTCTCCCTCCAGCCGGACTTCCCCGAGGCGCACAACCGCCTCGGCGTCGCGCTGATGCGCAAGGGGCAGTTCGGCGACGCGGCCGAAGAGTTCCGCACGGCCGTCAAACAGCGTGGGGGAAAGTACCCGACCGCGAACTACAACCTCGGCTTCGTCCTCCAGCAGCAGCGCGAGAGCGAGAAGGCTCTGGAAGCCTACCGCGCGGCCATCGACGCGAACGGCGGCGACTACCCTGACGCCTACTACCAGATCGGCAGCATCCTCATCGAGACGCCTGCGCGCGCGGCCGAGGCGGCCGAAGCCTTCCGCAAGGCCATCGAGCAGAACAAGGGGCGCGACCCCGAGGCGCACTACCGGCTCGGCTTCGCGCTCGTACAGCAGAAGGACTACGCGGGGGCGGAGGCCGCCTTCCGCGAGGCGATCAACCAGCGGGGCGGCGACTTCGCCTTCGCGCACTACAACCTCGGGCTCCTCTACCAGCAGACCGGACGGACGGAAGAGGCCATCAAAGAGTTCGAGACCTACCTTGAGCAGGCGCCGCGCGACGAGAACCGCAACCGCGCCGAGAACACTCTGCGCGACCTGCGCCGGCAGGCCGCGCGCGAGAAGGACAAGCAGAAGTGAGTGAGAACCTTCATCGGGCTGAAGTAGAACCCTTCGAGGTCGGCGGCGCGCGGTTCGGCGACGGGCGGCTGGCGCTCATCGCCGGCCCCTGCGTGGTCGAGTCGCGCCAGCACGTCCTCTTCATGGCGCGCGAGTGCCAGAAGCGCGCGCGCGACGCCGGGCTCGACTACGTCTTCAAGGCTTCCTACGACAAGGCGAACCGTTCCTCCGGCTCGTCCTATCGCGGGCCTGGTATGCGCGAGGGACTCGAAGCCCTCCGCGCGGTCAAGGAGGAGACGGGCCTGCCAGTCCTGACCGACATCCACGCCGTCTCCCAGGTCGAAGAGGCGGCGCGCGTGGCCGACGTGCTACAGATACCGGCCTTCCTCTGCCGCCAGACCGACCTCATCGTCGCGGCGTGTGAGACGGGGCGCGTCGTCAACGTCAAGAAGGGGCAGTTCCTCGCGCCGCACGACACGCGCAACATCGTCGATAAGGCACGCGCGGCCGGCTGTCAGAGACTTTTATTAACGGAACGCGGCTACACGTTCGGCTACAACAACCTCGTGGTTGACATGCGCTCGTTCCCCATCATGCGAAGTTTCGGGGCCCCCGTCGTCTTCGACGTGACGCACAGCCTGCAACTGCCCGGGGGGCTCGGGAGTGCAACGGGCGGGCAGTCCGAGTACATCGAACCGCTCGCGCGCGCGGGGGTCGCCTGCGGCGTGGATGCCATCTTCATGGAGGTGCACGAGGCGCCCGAGCGCGCACTCTCCGACGGCCCCAACGCGCTCCCGCTCGCGCGCATGGCCGCGCTGCTCAAGATGCTGCGTGAGATACACGACCTTGTCCGACGCGAGGGGCGGGACGAAGTTTCGGAGGGCGCCGCCAACGGCCTGTGACTCGACTATCGACTCGACTATGACTAAGACGCTGACCAGCTTCATCCTTCTCATCTTTGCATTCACCTTCGCCCCCGTTGCCAGCGCGCAGCAGCCCGGGGCGAATCTGCCCGCGTGGCAGGTCACTTCATTCGACGTGAGCGTCAACGCCGCGGGCGACGCGCGGGCGATTGCGGCGCACGCCACCATCAACGCGCGCAACGTGGGCGCCGCCGCCGGGCGCACGCTGACCCTGCGCCTCAACCCCTCGGCCAAGATCGAGGCGGCGGCCGTCGGCGGCCAGACGGCCACCTTCAACCTCGGCAAGGACGCCGCCGCGCAGTTGCAGACGGCGCAGATAACACTGCCCGCGCCAGTCCCCGTCGGCGGCACCGTGACCGCGACGCTCGACTACCGCCTGCCCGTCGCGGAGAACTCCGGGCTCGCCGCCGTCTCGCCGCTCGGCCTGCAATTCCTGCCGCTCTCGCAGTGGTACCCGACCCCCAACACGCCCATCGCCCCGCGCGGCGCAGACTACGCGCCGGTGAAACTCACGGTCACGGGGTTGCCATCGGGCGACACGGTCGTCTTCTCAGGTAAGGTGTCGGGCGGCGGCTTCGAGCAGCCGCTCAACGCGCAGCCCTTCCTCCTCACGGGACGCTGGGAGTCGGTCGAGGGTGCGGGCGACGCGCGCGGCGTCACGGCCTTGCTCCGCCCCGGGGCGTCGGCCGAGGAGCGTAAGAACGCGGAGGCCCTCATCACACTCGCCGGCGCTGCACGCGCCTTCTACGCCACACTGCTCGGCCCGGCGCCCGACGTGCCCGTCCGCCTCGTGGGCGTGCGGCGCGGCGCTGGCTTCGAGCTGGGCGGGACGCTGCTCCTCAACAGCGCCGTCTACACGCGGGGCAAGCTCGACTCGGTCACGGCGACGCAGGTGGCCGACGCGGTCGCGCGCCTGTGGGTCGGCGGCGCGACGGGGATAGAGGGCGAGGGCGCGGGCGCGCTGCGCGAGGGACTCCCGCGCTACCTCGCCGCGCTCTTTCTTGAGAAGCAGTTCGGCAAGCCTGCGGCCGACGCCGAGTGGATGAGGATGGCGCTGCAATACGCGCCCGTCGCCGCACGTGACGCCCCGCTCTCTAAACTGACGCCGTCGTTCGACACATACTTCAACGCCACGACCAACAAGGGCGCGCTCGTCTGGCGCATCGTCTCGAACGCCGTCGGGCGCGATGCGTTCCTCGGCGCGCTGCGCGGGCAGTTGGCTCAGGGCGGCGCGCAGGCTTTGACGCTCGCGGCGTTTCGCGCCCGCCTGGCGCAGGCCGGCGGCGACCGCGTGGCCCTTCTGATCTCTTCGCTCTTCGACCTGCCGACGGATACAGACCTGCTCGTCGGCCTCCCCGTCGAGCGCGCGGGCGCGTGGGTCTCGAACCTGCGCAACACGGGCTCGTTCGACGTGGAGGTGACCGTGCTGGCCCTCACCGACCGCGGCGAGCGCGTGACGACTACCGCGCGCGTTCCTGCGAAGGACTTCGGCGAGGCGCAGTTCAAGACGACTTCGAAGATCGTCCGCGTCGAAGTTGACCCCGAGAAGCTTTACCCTCAGACGAACTTCGCCAACGACGTGGTGCCGCAGGGGCCGGGCTTCGTCGAGGCCGTCGAACAGGCACGCATCCAGCTCGGCCAGCAGCCCGCGCGTGCCGAGTCGCTCGCGCGCGAAGTGCTGGCGCGCGTGCCCGCGAGCGAGGAGGGACGCATCGTGCTCGCACGCGCGCTGCTCGAACAGAACCGCCTGGACGAGGCGGAGCGCGAGTTCAACGCGGCGCTGGCTTCGCCACTGCCCGTCCCCGCGACGCTCGCGTGGGCCGACATCGGCCTCGGCGAGATCGCGCTCAAGCGCAACCGCCCGGGCGAGGCCGTCAAGCTCTTCGACGCCGCCGTGCACGCCGAGGCCGAGTACGCCTCGACGCTCGCGGCGCGGGCCGCGCGCCTCCGTGCGGAGGCGGCCGCGGGCGCGCCTCCGGTTGACGAGCAGATCAAGGCCGCGGTCGCAAGCCTCGACGCGGCGATTAAGTCGGGGCACAGGGCGGAGATCGAGGCGCTCATCGCCGGCGGCGAGTTGACCGGCTTCTCGAAAGGGCTCTCAGGCATCCCGCCGGAACAGTGGGAGACGCGCGTCCTGCGCACCGAGCAGCTCGACCCGAACCGCGTCGCGGCCGACGTGCAGCTCTCGACACGTGTCTCCGGGCGCGCGTCGGAAGGCCCCGCCGTCTACGTCTTCGCACGCACGCCCGCGGGCTGGAAGCTTGCAGAGATTCCCATCTTCGAGGTTCGTTAAAAGGGAATGGATGAGAGGGACGGGGTCGAAAGTCGCGCGGCGCGGGTCAGGCTTCTCCTGCTGGACTGTGACGGGGTTCTGACCGATGGGCGCATCACGCCGGTCGAGGGCGGGGAGGAGCTGAAGAGCTTTCACACGCGCGACGGGCACGGGCTCGTCCTGCTCCACCGCGCTGGCTTGCGCTCGGGCATCATCTCGGGGCGCAGGTCGAGGCTGGTCGAGCTGCGCGCGGCCGACCTCGGCATCTCGTTCATTCGGCAGGGCGCGCTCGACAAGGTCGAGGCGTTCGAGTCTCTGCTGGCCGAGGCGGGCGTCGAGCCCGCGCACGCCGCCTACGTCGGCGACGACGTGGTAGACATCCCCCTCATGCGCCGCTGCGGGCTCGCCGTCGCCGTCGCCGACGCGACCGCGGACACGCGCGCCGCCGCGCACTACGTCACACGACTCCCCGGCGGCTTCGGCGCCGTCCGCGAAGTCTGCGAGCTGATCCTCAAGGCGCAGGGACGCTGGGAAGAGTTGATGCAGAGGTATCTCGCCTGACCTTCACCTTTTAGACTTCCGCCTGGCTCCGGTCTTACTTCCGGCCTTCTTCGCCCCGCGGCGGCGCTTCGGCTCCGGCGCGGGCGTGGTGTTGGCAAAGTGCTCGCGGCACAGGTCGATGAAGGTCTGGCAGACGGGCGAGAGGTAGCCGCCGCTCAGGCGCGCGAGCCCCATCTCCCAGTTGATGCGCGCCCCCTCAATCCACCAGCGCACGAGTTTCCCGCGCTCCACCTCTTCGCGCACCACCGAGAGCGGCACGATGCCGACGCCCATGTCGGCCGTCACCATGTTCTTGATGGCCGCCTGCCGGCTCAGCTCCATCGCCACCGTCGGTTTCAGCCCCGCCTCGGCGAAGAACTCGTCGATGAGGCGGCGCGTGTTGCCGCCGCGCTCGCCGAGGATAAGCTTCTCGCCGGCCAGGGCGAAGGCGCTCACCACGCGCTGGCCGGCCAGGGCGTGTCGCGGGCTCGCGATGGCGACGAGCTGGTCTTGACTGAGCAGCTCGGTCTCGACGTTGCGCGCCTGGACGGGGAGCGAGATGAAGGCCGCGTCCGTCTCGCCCGCGAGAATCTTCTTGACCAGCTCCTCGCTCGTGCCCGAGGTGACCGAGACCTCCGCGTGCGGGTGCGCGCGCCTCAGCTTCTTCAGGATGGCGGGCAGAGAGTCGGCGCTCACCATCCCCGACGCGCTCCCCAGGCGCAGGCGCCCGTGCTTGGCACCCGCCAGCTCCGCCAGCTCCGCCAGCGCCGCGTCGTGTTCGCGCAGGATGTGCTGCGCGCGTGCCATCAGCCGCTCGCCCGCCTCGGTGAGCACGACCCGGCGCGGCATCCGAATGAAGAGCGGGACGCCGACCTCGCGCTCCAGCTGCTTGATCTGCATGCTGAGCGCGGCCTGCGTGTAGTGGGTGCGCTGGGCGGCGGCGGTGAACGTGCGCGCGTCGGCGATGGCCATGAAGGCCTTAAGTTGTCTGATCTCCATCTGGCGCTCCGGTATCAGGGATGGTTATCATAGAAATAAAATCTTTTAGTTTTGATTATAATCATACTTCCGCTAGGATTGAACAAAATTTTTCGGGCGCGGGGCTTTCACGGCCTGCGCCCCCGCCGACCAAAGTCCCCGATGAAGGCCAGGCGCCGCCCAGTCAAACTCAACTCGAAACGCCCGTCGGCGCTCGCCGCGCGCACGCTCGTGCTCGGCGTGGACGGCGGCGGCTCCAAGACTCGCGCGGTCGTCGCCGACGGCGCGGGCGAAGTCCTGGGCGAGGGACTGGCCGGGCCTTCCAACCCTCTGCGCGTGGGCGTGGGCGAAGCCGTGGGCGCCATCCGTGACGCCGTCGATAAGGCGTGTGCCGCGGCCGGCGTGAGGCGCGTCCAGATTGTGGCGGCCGAGATGGGGCTGGCCGGGGTCAAGCGCGCGGACATCCGCGAGCGGATGCGCGCGGCCGTCGCGGAGCTGGGCGTCAAGACCGTCGAGGTCGTGACCGACGCGGACATCGCGCTCTACGGCGCGACCGAGGGCAAGCCCGGCCTCGTCATCATCGCGGGGACGGGCTCGATCTGCTGCGGCATCAACGGGCGCGGCCGGCGCGCGTGCGCGGGCGGCTGGGGGCCTGTGGCCGGCGACGAGGGGAGCGGCTCCTGGATTGCGCGGCGCGCGTTGCAGGCGGTGGCGCGCGCGACCGACGGGCGCGGGCGTAAGACCGCGCTCGTCGAGGCGGCGTGCGAGTACTTCAACGTCGGCGTCGCGGACGACCTTTCGACGGCCGTCTACGCGCCGAACATGACGAACACGCGCATCGCGGGCTTCGGGGGCCGCGTGGTCGAGGCCGCGAAGCGGCGCGACGCGGTGGCGCGCGAGATAGTCGAGGAGGCCGGGCGCGAACTGGCGCTGGCGGCCGCGGCCGTCGTGCGAAAGTTGAAGATGGAGCGCGAGCGCTTCCAGGCCGCATACGTCGGCGGCGTCTTCGCCGCGGGCGTCCTGATACTGGAACCTCTGTCGGAAGAGTTGTCGCGCATCGCGCCGCGTGCCTTTCTGGCGCCGCCGGTGCTCGCGCCCGCGGAGGCCGCCGCGCGGATGGCCGGCGAGCAGTTGCAGCTCGCGCTCGCGGGCTGAGGCTCAAAGAATTGATGTCTAGAGATAGTCAGACAGAGCTTCCGCTGACGGAGCAGGAGAACCCGCGGACGCGCGAGCTGAGCAGGCTGCCGACCGCGGACGTGCTGCGCCTGATGAACGAGGAGGACGCGGGGGTCGCGGTCGCGGTCGGGCGCGTGCTCGGGGACGTGGAGCGCGCCGTCGGAGAGATCGTGAAGAGGCTCAGCGCGGGCGGGCGACTCTTCTACGTGGGCACGGGCACGTCAGGGCGTCTGGGCGTGTTGGACGCTTCGGAGTGCCCGCCGACCTTCGGGGTGCCGGCGGAGCTGGTGCAGGGAATCATCGCGGGCGGTTATGAGGCGCTCTACCGCGCG
Organism: Pyrinomonadaceae bacterium; assembly: GCA_045807865.1. Classification (GTDB taxonomy): domain Bacteria; phylum Acidobacteriota; class Blastocatellia; order Pyrinomonadales; family Pyrinomonadaceae; genus QHXN01. The sequence continues at coordinate 2,971 of JBJMGP010000194.1, read as the reverse complement.
ACCGAAGCTTCGGAGGATGACCGCGAGGCGGGTGCGCGCGACGCCGAGGCACGCGGCGTCAAGGGCGGAGACGCGCTGGTCGGGATCGCGGCGTCGGGCCGGACGCCTTACACCATCGGCGCGGTCGAGTTCGCGCGCGGGCTCGGTGCGTTCACGGCGGCCTTGACGTGCGTTCCCGATTCACCTATCACGCGCGCGGCCGAGGTCTCGATTGTGCCCCTGGTCGGGCCGGAGGTGTTGGCGGGCTCGACGCGCCTGAAGGCGGGCACGGCGCAGAAGTTGGTCTTGAACATGATCTCGACGGCGACGATGGTCAGGCTCGGCTACGTCACCGGCAACCGCATGACGAACATGCGCCCGAGCAACGTCAAGCTGCGCGCACGCTCCGAGCGCATCCTCGCGGCCGAGACCGGGCTCGACGAAGCGACCGCGCGCGAGACGCTCAAAGAGGCGGGCGGCGACCTGCGCGTGGCGCTCGTCATGTTGAAGACGGGGCGCGGCGTCGAAGAGTCGCGCGTCGCGCTCGAAGCCTGCGGCTGGGTCGTCGCGCGCGCCGTCGAAGAGCTTTCGCGCGGTAATTAGCCGGCCGCGATTCGTCTGTAAATGACTCTCGCCTTATTAGACCTCTTGAATAAATCTCAACGAGTCAGTACCGCCTGCGGTAGCGGGCGGGTCACGCGCCCGCTACCCGCCCGCTACCGCAGGCGGTACTGACCTGTCTGTTCACTCGCCGTCAGATAAATCCAGCAGAATGAACTAAAGCCCGAACCTTCCTTTACCGCTTCAGGTCACGTCATAAGCGGGCCGCAAGCCATTTCCAGACCTTCACTGCACCCACGCCGCAGTTCACTGCAAAGATGAAGCCCGCCCGCAGGGGTTGAGATATAACCTCGCCCGCTTTTAGGCGGCGCGAAGGAGGTGCGTTGTGAGAGAAGAGAACGCGGAAGGCGGCGGCGGCTTATTCGAGTCCGTGTGGCGGGACATGCGTTACGGGGTGAGGGTCCTGCGCCGAAGCCCCGGCTTCACGCTGGCGGCGGTCGTGACCCTGGCGCTCGGCATCGGCGCCAACACGGCCATCTTCAGCGTCATCTACGGCGTGCTGCTGCGCCCGCTCCCGTACCGGGAGGGCGACCGCCTCGTCGTCGTGCGCCAGCAGGCGCGGCTCAACAACATCAACAGCCTCGGCTTCTCGCCGCAGGAGTTCTTCGACTACCGCGACCAGAACAAGACGATGGAGTCGATGGTCGAGCACCACTCGATGAACTTCATCCTCTACGGCCGCGACGAGCCGGAGCGCGTCCAGACCGGCGTCGTCTCCGCTAACTTCTTCGACGTGCTCGGCGTCAAGCCTCTGCTCGGCCGCTCCTTCAAGCCCGAGGACGAGAAGCTGGGCGGCGAGGCCGTGCTCATGCTCAGTTATAAGTACTGGCAGCGCAGCCACGACGGCGACCCGAACATCGTCGGCAGCGTCTTCCGCATGAACAACCGGCCGCACACAGTCATCGGCGTCCTGCCGCCCATCCCCGAGTACCCGTCCGAGAGCGACGTGTACATGCCGACGGTCAACTGCCCGTTCCGCTCAAGCCCGCAGACCATCGAGAACCGGCAGGCACGTCTGCTCTCCGTCGTCTTCGGCCGGCTCAAGCCCGGCGCGACCTTGGAGCAGGCGCAGGCCGACATGGACGGCGTCGCCGGCCACTTGCAGGCGACCTACCCGAACGATTACCCGAAGAACAGCGGCTACGCGGCGCAGGTCGCCGGCCTGGGCGAGGCGCTGACGCAGCAGGCGCGCCCGACCTTCCTGATTCTGCTGGCGGCGACGGGGCTCGTCCTGCTCATCGCGTGCGCGAACGTCGCCAACCTCAACCTCGCGCGCGTGCTGCGGCGGCAGCCGGAGATTGCGATGCGCACGGCGCTCGGCGCGAGCCGCGGGCGGCTCATCAGGCAGATGTTGACGGAGAGCACGCTGCTCAGTTTGGGCGGCGGGGTGCTCGGGGTGCTGCTGGCCTCCTGGGGCCTGCCGCTGCTCACCACGTTCGCGGGGCGCTTCACGAACCGCACGGCGGAGATCGGCATCGACTCCTCCGTCATGCTCTTCGCGCTGCTGCTCTCGGTCGGCACCGGGTTGATCTTCGGACTGCTCCCGGCGTTCTCCTTCGGGAAGGGCTCGAAGCAGAGCCTCGCCGCCGCGCTCAAAGAGGACGGCGGGCGGGCGACGGCCGCGGGGAAGAACCGCGTGCGGGGGTTCCTGACCGTGGCGCAGGTGGCCATCTCGTTCACGCTGCTCATCGGGGCGGGGCTGATGCTGCGGAGCCTCATCAAGCTCCAGCAGGTTGACCCCGGCTTCAACCCGGAGAACGCGCTCGTCATGCGGCTCGCGCCGAACTGGTCGCGGTTCGTCACAGACCCCAAGACCGCGAACGTGCAGTACGCCGCCTACTTCAAGCGCCTGCTCGAAAGGGTGAGCCGGCACCCGGCCGTCCTGGAGGCCGCGGTCTCTTCGACCTACCCGCTCAACCCCGCCGGCATCGCGCGCGGGCCGAACAACTTCAGCATCCTCGTGGAAGGCAAGCCGCAGGACGACAGGCAGGCGGCGCCACAGGTGGACGGGCGCGCTGTAAGCCCCGACTACTTCAAAGTGGTCGGCGTGCCGCTGCTGCGCGGCCGCATCTTCACGGAGGCCGACGACCTGAACGCGCCGCAGGTCTCCATCGTCAACGAGGCGACCGCGCGCCATCGCTGGGGGACGGAAGACCCCATCGGCAAGCGCGTCTCGTTCGACAACGGTCAGACGTGGGTGACCATCGTCGGCATCGTGGGCAACGTCCGGCAGTACGGGCTCGACAAGGAGCCGGCCGACGAGATATACGGCCCCGTCGCGCAGCTCGCCTTCGGGCAGTTCCTCGTCGTCAAGACGAAGGGCGACCCGATGGCCGCGTCGAAGTCCCTGCGCGACGCCGTGCACGAGGTC
>JBJMGP010000193.1:0-23132 GCA_045807865.1 Pyrinomonadaceae bacterium | reverse complement strand
GCCCCCTCGCACAGCTCCAGAGGGTCTGCGCGCTCGTCGAGCAGCGGCCCCAGCTCTTCAAGCACGTCAGGGACGTGCTCGACAAGCTCGCGGAAAGTGAGCAGGGTGGCTAAGTCCGTGCGCCGGTCGGCGTAGACCTCGTCGGCCCACGCGCGCGTGTAGGGGTCGAGATGTTGACGGAAGAGTGACGAGAACCGCCGGGGCATCTGTGAAGGTGTCAGCAGTCAGCACTCAGCATAGAGCTTAAAGTCTGCCGCTTTTTGAATGTCCGGATTTAGTTTTAAGCGTTCGACTTTCGTGTTCACGAAGCGTTCGCCTCAAGTAAAACTTGAAGACTCTCAAACCCTCCCCGACGGGGCGGCAAACATTCGCCGAACACAGACGGCTATTTCGCCGTGAGCCGGTCGAGGAGTTGGACGAGCTGGTCGAAGTCGATGGGCTTGGTGACGTACTCGTTGCAGCCGGCGGCGAGCGCCTCGGCGTGGAAGTCGGCCGAGTCGTGTGCGGAGACGGCGACGATGGGCACGCGGTGCGCGTTCTCGTGCGCACGTATGCGGCGGGTGGCGGCCAGCCCGTCGAGCTGCGGCAGGCTCAAGTCCATCAGGATGATGTCGGGCTGCTCGCTGGCGGCGCGCTCGACGGCCTGGTTGCCGTTGATGGCCTCGACCACGCGGTAACCGCTCATCTCCAATAAGCGCCTCATCATGAAGCGGTTATCTTCAAAATCCTCGACCACGAGAACGATGGGGCGCTCGTCCCCTACTTCCTGCATCTGCTTTTCTGCCTCCTGACCACCGTCCACCGTTAGAACACTCATATCCCTCATCTCACGTACGACTAGCAAACACTCAATTTTTTTGTTAAGATGCGCATCGAAACGCGACACAAAAAACAACGAGAATTGGGTTTAATTAGTACATGACCCAGACGTACCCGACCCTTTCCGTCCCGCCTGACTCTTCCCGGCGGAGGATCGAACAGGCGGCATGAAGCCTTTAAAAACCGAATTACAAGATGCTGAGACGCTGCGCGACCTCGGAAGTGCTTCCGTGCAGATCGTGCACGACCTCAAAAATCAGTTGAACGGTCTCAAACTCTATGCCACGTTTCTGCGCAAGCGCATGGAGAAGGCCGGGCGGCCGGCCGACGAGCAGGAGACCCTCGCGAAATTGATCTCCGGTCTCGAACGGGCCGCGGCCGATATGAACGTGCTCGTACGCTTCGGGCGCACGATGGAACTGCGCCGGCAGCCGGGCACCGACCTCGCGCGCCTTCTCCAGGACTCCGCCGACGGGGCGCACGTCGAGACCGACGGCGGCCCGTTCGAAGGCGACTTCGACCCTGTACTGCTGGCGGAGGCGCTGAAGAATATCACCGCGGGGGCCTTCGGCGAAAGCGCGGCGGCGGACGAAGCGTCCCGCGTCCGCCTGAGCGGCAAAGACTCGTGGGCTCTGGTCGAGTGGCAGGGCGCCGCGGCGCACGCGGGCTCGGCCGACGAAGACCCTTTCCGGAGTCTGGCCGGCGCGGCGGGCCTCCGGATGGCCCTGGCGGCGAAGATCGTGCGCGCACACGGCGGCGAGGTCTCAAGTGAGGGCGGGCGCCTCCGGGCGCGCCTGCCGCTGCAATAACACTGAAGTATGAGCGCTGAACTCTGAACTGAAAACAGCTCTTCCCGACAGTTCGACGTTCAACGTTCCGAATTCATCCTTTCATTTAGGGGGAGACGAAGTGGAACGTAAGGAAGTACGCATTCTGGTGGTGGACGACGAGCCGATGATGGCCGACTCGCTCAAGCAGAACCTTGTCGAGGAGGGCTACACGGTGGACACGGCCGGCAACGGCGCGCAGGCCGTCGAGCTGTTCGACGGCAGCGGGCACCACGTCGTCGTCTGCGACCTGCAACTGCCCGACAAGGACATGAACGGCGTGGACGTGCTCCGCCACGTCAAGGACACGCACCCCACGACCGAGGTCATCGTCATGACCGGCTACGGCACGGTCGAGCGTGCGGTCGAGGCGACGAAGGCCGGGGCCTTCTGGTTTCTGGAGAAGCCGTTCGACTTCGAGGTGCTGCTGCCCCTGGTCGAGAAGGCGCTTGAGCGGCGCGACCTCCTAGAGCAGACGACGACGATGCGCCAGCGACTCGCGACGCGCACCGAGTACTTCAACATCATCGGCTCGTCGAAGGAGATGCAGACCATCTACGAGACCATCGAGTCGGTGGCGAAGTCGGACGCCAACATCCTCATCGTCGGCGAGTCGGGCACGGGCAAGGAGCTGATCGCCAACGCCATCCACTACAACTCGCTCCGCGCCAAGAAGCCCTTCGTCAAGGTCAACTGCGCCGCGCTCCCGAAAGAACTGATCGAGTCCGAACTCTTCGGCCACACCAAGGGCGCCTTCACCGGCGCGCACGCCGACAAGGACGGCCTCATCCAGCACGCGGAGGGCGGCTCGCTCCTCTTGGACGAAATCGCCGAGATGCCCGTCGAGCTACAGCCCAAGCTCCTGCGCGTGTTGCAGGAGCGCAGCTACCGCAAGCTCGGGTCGGAGAAGACCTACCCCGTCGACTTCCGGCTCATCACCTCGACGAACCGCCTGCCCGCGGACGCCATTCGCGACGGGCTCCTGCGGGACGACCTCTTCTACCGCATCTCGACCATCACGATTCACGTGCCCCCCTTACGCGAGCGCTCCGAGGACATACAACTCCTCGCCGAGCACTTCCTCAAGATGTACGCGCGCAAGTACCAGCGCTCGATCAACGGCATCTCGCAGTCGGCCTACCAGCGCCTCTTCTCGCACACGTGGCCGGGCAACGTCCGCGAGTTGCAGAACGTCCTGGAGCGCGCCGTGCTGCTCGCCAAGAACAACAAGATCGAGCCGGTGGATCTGCCCTTCGACAACGGCTCGCTCCCCGACAAGGCCGCGGCCGGCGCGGGCTGGGACGTGCCGCCCAACATGACCCTCGAAGAGATCGAGAAGTTCGTCATCGAGCGCACGCTCCAACGCACCGGCGGCAACAAGCAGGCCGCCGCCAATCTGCTGGGCATCTACCGCCCGCGGCTCTACTCGAAGATCAAGAAGTACAAGATCGACATCCCCGCGCTGACGGCTTCTTAAAAAGAACGTAAACCGTAAACCGTGACAAGTAAGAACGCTCTTCTTACTTGTCACGGTTTACGGTTTACGGTTTACGCCTGACTTCAGTCTACTTGATAAGTCGCGACGCTCGTCGGTGTCTCGAAGCAGCGTACTTTGTAGATGCGGACGCGCTCGTCGCCGACGCGGGAGGCGACGCGTTCGAGGATGTAGCGGGCGAGGTTCTCGGCCGAGGGGTTCAGCTCCTCGTCGAAGGGCGGCAGCTCGTTGATATTCCTATGGTCTAAATACCCGACGACCTCGTCGGCCGCCTCCTTCAACTCGCCGAAATCGACCAGCAGCCCGATGTTGTCCAGCTCATTGCCGCGCGCGTATATCTCGATCTTGTAATTATGCCCGTGCAGGTTCTCGCACTTCCCCTTGTAGCCGCGCAGCTGGTGCGCGCTCGAAAAGTGCCGCTCGATCATCACCTCAAATTGTCCGGCCATTCTCTTCCGTTTCCGCCCGTGTTTCAGTTTCCGTGATTATCGCACCGGCGTCTCGTCCGACTCAAACACGGTCGCCGCGTCGCGCAGGTCGGAGGTGACGCGGCAGGGCGGGAGCGAGGCGAGGAAGAGGCGGCCGTAGGAGGCCGTGCGCAGGCGCGGGTCGAGCACGGCGAGCAGGCCGCGGTCGGTGGCGGAACGGATGAGGCGCCCGAGCCCCTGCTTCAGAGTGATGATGGCCTGCGGGACGCTGTACTCGTAGAAGCTCGACCCGCCCTGCTCCTCGATGAAGCGCTGGCGCGCGGCGACGACGGGGTCGGTGGGGACGGCGAAGGGCAGCTTGTCGATGATGACGCAGGAGAGCTGCTCGCCGCGCACGTCCACGCCCTGCCAGAAGCTCGCCGTGGCGAAGAGCACCGCGTGAGGCGTCGTGCGGAATCTCTCCAAGAGCCCCGCCTTCGCCATGCTCCCCTGCACGAAGCATGGGAACTCGACCTGCGGCGCGACGCGCTCGTAGAGGGCGCGCATCCCGCTCAGAGAGGTCGAGAGGACGAAGGCGCGGCCCTGCGAGATGTTCAAAAGCTCGACGACCTCGGCCGCCGCCCGTTCGGCCCAGGCGGGGCTGCGCGGGTCGGGCATCCTCGGCGGGAGGTAGAGCACGGCCTGCTCTTCGTAGTTGTAGCCCGAGGTCGCGATCAACTCGTCCGTCTTCCCCGCCCCGTCTCCGCCCCCGCCACTCTCATCATCGACATCGGGCGCGAGGCCGAGCCGCTGCTTGATGAAGTCGAAGCGGCCCGCGCTCGCGAGCGTGGCCGAGGTGAGCACGACCGTCTCGACGCGGTCGAAGAGCTTGTCCTGTAAGAGCGTCGAAACGTCGATGGGCGAGGCGCGCAGGAACGTCCCGCGCCCGCGCTTTTCGACCCAGTAGACGTAGTGCCGGTCGTCGCCCGCGACGATGAATTCGAGGTTGAAGCGCGTCTCGCGGATGCGGCGCAAGAGGTTCTCGACCTCGGGCGGCTTCTCGCGGATCACGTCGAGCGTCGTCTCCAGACGCTGGAGCGCGCCGTCCAGACCCAGGTACGCGTCGCCGAGCGGCGTGGCCTCTATCTCGCCCGAGTGCGTCTTGCGCGCGAACGTGCCCGGCACGACGGGGAAGCGCCCCTCGTCCGCGCGCGTCTCCCGCGCGAAGCCCATCCAGAACTGCTCGGCGAAGCGCGCGACGCGGTTGGCGGCCCGCGTCAGCTCACGGTTGAGGCCCGAGTCCGTGACGGGCAGCATCTGCAAGTCGCGCAGCATGTCCTCGACCTGGAAGTTCGAGACCTGCGCGCCGAAGTACTCGGCGGCCACGTCCTCGACCTGATGCGCCTCGTCGAAGATGACGGCCGAGTAGTCGGGGATGACCTGGCCGTACTCGCCGCCGCGCAGCGCGAGGTCTGCGAAGAAGAGGTGGTGGTTGACGATGACGATGTCGGCGTCGGTCGCGCGCTGGCGCATGCGCGTGACGTAGCAGGCGTCGTAGTCGGCGCACTTCTGCCCCGTGCAGATTTCGGAGCGCGCGTCGATGTGTCGCCAGAAGGAGAGGCTCTCGGGGAGTTCCGTCAGTTCCGCGCGGTCGCCCGTCTGTGAGTCGCGCGACCAGCGGCGCACGGCATCGAAGTAGTCCACGTCGTCGAGCCCTTCGAGGATCGGCGAATGCTCGGCGCGCTTGAGCCGGCTCAGGCAGACGTAGTTGCCGCGCCCCTTCATGTAGGCCGCCGAGAACTTCTTCGGGAGCACGCGCTGAAGGAAGGGGAGGTCTTTCTCCATCAGCTGCTCCTGCAAGTTCTTCGTGCCCGTTGAGACGACGACGCGCCCGCCCCTTGAGACGGCCGCCGCGATGGCCGGGACGAGATAGGCCAGAGTCTTCCCCGTGCCCGTGCCGGCCTCGACAATCAAATGTCTTCGCTCCTCGAACGCGCGCAGAACGGCCTCGGCCATCTCTACCTGACCGGGCCTGAACTCGTAATCCGGGTGCGCGCGAGCGATGAGGCCGCCGGGGCCGAAAATCTCTTCCATCGATTTCCTACAAGTTCTGAACGTCGCCCTCTTGTCGGCGAAGTTGTCCTAATAAAGTTTTAAGCCACTCATCAATGAGCTGTTTGGATGTTACAAATTTGCCTTTTCCTTCATCTTCTCGCCACCCGATAGTTTTACTTATATCAATCTCTGCGCTGTAAAATGCTTCACGTATCGGGTCAGATCGTCTGTAAGGGCTAAGCCCTCCTTTGTAAATTCGGATTGTCAGTCCGGAATACTCTAAGGTGTTGAGATATTGAATCTCCCAGCCTACTGTTAACGAATATCCATCTACTCTTATGACACAACCGCTCTTATCAGATGAGGAAAAAGATATGCGAATTCTGGTTTGTTCTGTTATCTCTGAAACCGTTTGTTTGAATCCTTCTACCAACCTTTCAACCTCTTGTGTGGCAGACCGTACCCCATTTTCACTGTCATGCCACCTTGTACGCTCAAAGTCAAAATTAAGCTCACGCTCAACCCTCGCTGCGTAATCAGCTACAGACTCACTTCGAATAAGACCGCCTTCAGATTGCACGGTTGCTTCAATCGCGCTCGCCACTCCATCAATTCCATATCGTTCATACCCAACCCATATTCTAGTTTTAGGTAGCCACTTGGGCCTCGCCGCTTTATCTAGAGGCACAAAAACTAAGTAATCATATCCTTCTTTAAAACCGCGATTTTTAATTGCTGTCTCCTCAACCCTTGTCCAATCTGTTTGCCCCCACTCTTCTCGATAAAGAACAACTACAACGCGCGCCTCATCCTCGTAAATGCGTGAATGTTGGTCTACACCATCTGTCCCAGCAAAAACTTCCTGTCTCTCGCTGTAAACAAATACGCTCAACCGATCTCTGATGCGGTCGGCTATCTGTAGAGAAAGTTGCTCATCCTTTTGAACAAATGAGAATGCCGCCTCATATTTAAAATCGTCTTGCATATTCAAAAAAAGGTGATGAGGCCCGGGCCAAAATTTCTTCTACGTAGGTATTTTACCGCACCCGAAGGTGCTGGCGTGAGCCGTGAATAATTACCTTTATCTCACCGCCTCGGAGGCGAGCGCGGCGAGGGCTCTGCGGGTGGCGTTCAGCAGCGCGTCGGAGCCGACGGGAGCGCCGGCGACCCAGACAGTACCACCCGCGGTAGCGGGTGGGTCAGACTTACGCAACGAAGGCGCTTGAGTTAGACCGACCCACCCGCTACCGCGGGTGGTACTGCCTTGATTCTGCGTGCGGACGTTATTCGGTCGGGCCTTCGGAGGGATCGACTTCGAGCATCGAAGACTCTTCGCCTTCGACGTGGGCCGCGCGGAGGCTCGGCTGCTCGGCGCCGTCGTCGATGGCGCCCTCGGACGGATCGACCTGCGTGTCGGTGGGATGTTCGGGGTTGGACATGGCTACTTCTCCTTTGTGAAAGGTCGCCGCGGGAAGCCGCGGCGAGGGGCAAGTGTCTCGCGAGGTTCTCCCCCGCGTCCGAAACTGCGTGCGGCTAGACGGCGCCGGCCGCCCCCGCGTCGGGCGCGCGTCGCTGGCGCCCCGGGTAGAGCGGGAAGCGCGAGGCCAGCTCGCGCACGGACTCGTGGACGCGCGTCTTGACCTCTTCCGACTCGGGCTCGTGCAGGACGGCGGCGATGAGGCGCGCGACCTGTCGCATCTCCTCCTCCCCCATCCCGCGCGTCGTGAGCGCGGGCGTCCCCAGACGGATGCCGGAGGCGACGAAGGGCTTGTTGGTGTCGAACGGGATGGTGTTCTTGTTGGCGGTGATGCCCGCGGCTTCGAGCGCCTTCTCGGCCACCTTGCCGGTCACGCCCTTGCCCTCCATGTACACGTCCACGAGGACGAGGTGGTTGTCCGTGCCGCCCGAGACGAGGCGGAAGCCCTGCTCCTGAAGCTCGGCGGCGAGCGCCCGCGCGTTGGCGAGGATGCGCCGCTGGTAGTCCCTGAAGTCTTCTCGCAAAGCCTCGCCGAAGGCGACGGCCTTGGCGGCGATGATGTGGACGAGCGGGCCGCCCTGGATGCCCGGGAAGACCTTCTTATCGACGTCCGCCGCGTAGTCCGACTTGCACAGGATGAGCCCGCCGCGCGGGCCGCGCAGGGTCTTGTGCGTGGTCGTCGTCACGTAGTCGGCGTGCGGGACGGGCGAGGGGTGGAGGCCGGCCGTGACGGGGCCGGCGATGTGCGCGATGTCGGCCATCACGCGCGCGCCGACCGAGCCTGCTATCTGGCCGATGCGCTCGAAGTCGATGATGCGCGGGTAGGCCGAGGCGCCGCAGACGATCATCCGCGGGTTATGCTGCTGCGCGAGACGTTCCAGCTCTTCGTAGTCGATCTGCTCGGTCTCGCGCGAGACGCCGTACTCGACGACCTTGTAGCTGAAGCCGGAGAAGTTCAAGGGGTGACCGTGCGTGAGGTGGCCGCCGTGCGAGAGGTTCATGCCGAGGATGGTGTCGCCGTAGCTCAAAGCCGCGAGGTAGACGGCCATGTTGGCCTGCGAGCCCGAGTGCGGCTGGACGTTGGCGTGGTCGGCGCCGAACAGCTCCTTCGCGCGGTCGATGGCCGCCTGCTCGACCACGTCGGTGAACTCGCAGCCGCCGTAGTAGCGCTTGCCGACGTAGCCCTCGGCGTACTTGTTCGTGAAGACCGAGCCCATCGCTTCGAGCACGGCCTCGGAGACGAAGTTCTCCGAGGCGATCAGCTCCAGGCCCTCGGCCTGCCTCCGCACCTCGTCGTCGATGGCGCCCGAGATCAATGGGTCAACCTCGGCCAAAGGGGCGTTCAAAAGGTCGCTCATCCGCTGACTCCTCCCGGCTCTTTATGTTGGCGGCTAATTTTGGCGGCCTGATGTTACATCACGCCCCGCCGCGTCGCAACGGCGACCCTCAAGGGCCAGACAACCTCTCACACCCCGACGCCGTAAGCATCGTAATCGAAGACCCGCGACAGGATTCTTCTCCCGAACGACGCGGGGACGGTCGAGAGGAGGCGCGCGCGGAGGCGCTCGGCGGCGCCCGACTGCCACTGGCCGAAGGCGCCGTAACGTCTCGAATAAATAGCGACGCGGTCGGCGCGCGCGCGTCGGCGCGACTCGTAGATGCGTAAGGCAACGCGCGCGTCCCTGTGCTTCGCGAGGCAGCGCGCGAGCACGGCGGCGTCTTCGACGGCGACGCAGCCGCCCTGCCCGAGGTTCGGCGTCATCGGGTGGGCGGCGTCGCCGAGCATCGTCACCGTCCCTTCGCCCCAACGCGCGGCCGCGGGGCGGTCGTAGGCGGCGTTGCGCAGGATATGCTCCGACGGCGTCGCCTCGATCAACTCGCGCACGGGCGCGCACCAGCTCTCGAACAGTCTTAAAAGCTTCGGCGCGTGCTCGGACGCAGACTCCGTCACGGCCTCCGTCTCGTTCGCCGTCGCCCACCAGCCGGTGCGGCCGAGCCCCACGGGGCCGATGCCGAAGCGCTGACCTGCGCCGTAAATCTCCGAGGCCGTCCCCGTCTGAAGCGCCGCGTGTTCGAGCCGCGCGACGCCGCGCCAGACCGTGTAGCCGCGGTAGACGGGCTCACCGTCCCCGAGCAGTTGCGCGCGCACGCGCGAGTGCAGACCGTCCGCGCCGACGAGCACGTCGCAGCCGACCTCAGTCCCATCCTCGAACCGCGCGCGCACCTCTTCACCTTCTGCAAAGAACCCTGCGAAGGTCTGCCCCAGATGAATCGACTCGGGCGGGAGCGCGCGGAGCAGCGCGCCCTGCAAGTCCGCGCGGTGGAGGGCGACGGCCGGCGCAGATGTCTCCGGGAAGTTGAAATGGTTGTAGAGACGGCCGTCGCGCCCGAGCCAGCGCACGCCCCGCATGCGACCCGCGCGCGCGAGCAACGTCGCGCCCAGACCCAGCCGCTCCAGCACCCTGAACGCATTCGGCCACACGGCTATCGCCGCCCCGACTTCGAGCAGCGCCGGCGCGCGCTCGTACACCGCCGGCTCGAACCCCTCCCGCCTCAGCGCCAAAGCCGCCGCCAGGCCCCCGATGCCCCCGCCGATGATGACGATCCGCATGAATGTCATTCTCGCACAGGAGCAGGCGGAGACCATTTAACACAGAGACACAGAGACACAGAGACACAGCTTGAAGAGGTATAACTCCAAAGCAGTGTCTCTGTGTCTCTGTGTCTCTGTGTCTCTGTGTCGAATGCCTCCCGGCAACGCGCACTCACAAACAGCAACAGGCTGTCCTCCCGTCCGAACTGCCATCCGCCTACTTCTTTGACGATGCGGCGTACGGTGGGCGAGAATGGTCGCTCATTTTCTGGCGAGCGTTCGCCAAAGGAGACTGAAGCAAACTCTTATGCGCTGGTCACAGTATTTCATCCCCACGCTCCGCGAAGACCCCGCCGACGCGGAGGTCGTCTCGCACCGCCTGCTGCTGCGCGCGGGCTTCATCCGCCAGCTCGGCTCGGGCATCTATTCGCTGCTGCCGCTCGGCTGGCGCGTCGCGCAGCGCGCGATGAAGGTCTTGCGCGAGGAGATGGAGGCGATAGGCGGGCAGGAGTTCTTCCTCCCCGCCCTCCACCCCGCCGAGGTCTGGAAGGAGTCGGGCCGCTGGGAGGTGATGGGCGAGACGATGTTCCGCCTCAAAGACCGCAAGGGCTCCGACATGTGTCTCGGCATGACGCACGAGGAGGTCTTCACCTCCATCGTGCGCCACGAGCTACGCTCCTACAAGCAACTGCCACAGGTCTGGTACCAGATACAGACCAAGTTCCGCGACGAGGAGCGGCCGAAGTCCGGCCTGATGCGCGTGCGCCAGTTCCTCATGAAGGACGCCTACTCCTTCGACGTGGACCGGGCCGGTCTGGACAAGTCTTTCGAAGACCAGCGCCAGGCTTACAAGAACATCTTCGACCGCTGCGGCCTCAAGTACCACATCGTCGAGGCCTCGTCCGGCGCGATGGGCGGCTCCGAGTCGAACGAGTTCATGGCGCGCACCAACGCCGGCGAAGACTTCATCGCCGTCTGCGAGTCGTGCGGCTACGCCGGCAACCTTGAGAAGGCGACTTCGCGCATCCCTTCGGTCGAAGACGAGGCCGGCCCGAACGCACCCGAAGAGTTCCCCACCCCCGGCGTGCGCACCATCGAGGATTTGACGACCTTCCCCGGCGGCGCTTCGGCGGAACGACAGATCAAGACGCTCGTCTACGTCGCCACCGACGCCAAGACGCGGGAGCAATACCCCGTGCTCGCCTTGCTGCGCGGCGACCACCAGTTGCACGAGGTCAAGCTCGGCGACTCGCTCGGCGCCTCCGCCGTGCGCGCCGCGCAACCCGAGGAGATACGCGACCTGCTCGGCGCATCGGCCGGCAGCCTCGGCGGCGTCGGCGCACGCGAGCAGGCCGCCGCGTCGAAGCAGAAGCCACGCCTCATCGCCGACCTTTCTTTGAAAGGCCGGCGCAACATGACGACCGGCGCGAACAAGGACGGACACCACCTGCGCGGCGTCGAGATCGAGCGCGACATCAGGCCCGACATCTGGGCAGACCTGCGCACCGTGCAGAAGGGCGAGGCGTGCCCCAACTGTGAGTCGGGCACCCTCGACATCTTCAAGGCAATGGAGATCGGCCACATCTTCAAGCTGGGGACGAAGTACTCGGAGTCGATGGGCGCGAAGGTCTTGACGCAGGAGGGCAAGGAGGTGCCCATCGTGATGGGCAGCTACGGCATCGGCGTCGAGCGCATCCTGTCGGCGGCCGTCGAGCAGAGCCACGACGCCGACGGCATCGTCTGGCCGCGCGCCATCGCCCCCTTCGACGTGGTCGTTACTGTCACCAACGTCAAGCAGAAGGAGATCACCGACGCGGGCGAGCGGCTCTACCAGGAGTTGAAGCGCGCCGGCCTCGAAGTCCTCCTCGACGACCGGGACGAGCGCGCCGGCGTCAAGTTCAAGGACGCCGACCTCATCGGCATCCCCTTCCGCCTCACCGTCGGCAAGAAGGTGACCGACGGCAAGGTCGAACTCTTCGACCGCGCGACCAGACAGTCCGAGGACGTGAGCCTCGACGACGCGGCCGCGCAAGTCCAGTCGCGCGCCCTCACCGGGCTCTGAGCCAGGCGTTCTCGCCAGCAACGTGAAGGGGGCCGCGGTAGTCCGCGGCCCCCTTCACGTTGCTGGCAATCGTCACTTCGTCAGCGGCGTGATGATTTGACCGAGCAGGTCGGGCTTCGCGGCCTCGCGCGTGAGGCGCGGGTAGCGCTCGCCGCCGTGGTAGTCGAGCGCGAAAGTTTGCAGCGCGCCCTCGTTGTTGACGAGCAGTTGGATCGGCTCCCTGCGCGACTTCGCGGCCTTCACGGCGTCGCGCAGCACCTCGGGCTTGTAAGCCCTGCCGTCCACGGCGACGACCGTCATGCCCGGGCCGAGGCCCGCCTTGTCCGCGGCCGTCCCCGGCAGCACGTCCGCGACGAGCCCGTCCTTATTCAGACGCAGCCCGAGCGAGTAGGCCATCTCGACGCGGTCGCGCCCGTCCTCCAGGTCCTCCAAGTGCTGGCCGCGCGCGGCGTCGTAGGTCAGGCGCCAGCCGCCGCGCTCGACCCCGCCCAGCGGCGCGTGCGCGTCCGTCGACCAGAGCCGCTCGTTGAGGAACGCGCGCCAGTCGTACGGCGCCACCTCGTTCAAAGTGTTCACCACGTCGTCGAAGGTGTAGGGCTTGACCGCGGGCGGCCCCGAGGGCGCGCCGTG
Source organism: Pyrinomonadaceae bacterium (assembly GCA_045807865.1). GTDB lineage: Bacteria > Acidobacteriota > Blastocatellia > Pyrinomonadales > Pyrinomonadaceae > QHXN01. The sequence goes on along the minus strand of JBJMGP010000193.1, from coordinate 10,767 downwards.
GAAGCGCCGGACGAAGTCGTCGAGCGAGCGCTGCCCCTTCGTCAACTCCCGGATGCGCGTGTCGGCGTCGAGCCAGACGAGCCAGCCTTCGTCGTAGAAGTCCACGCTGCGGCGCTCGGCCTCCCACTCCGCGGGCGCGTTGTAGAGGAGTTGCGCGGCGACGGTCGTGTCGATGAGCGGCCGCCACGTGCGCCCCGGCCGGTTGTCGAGACCCGCCGCCACGGACGCCAGCTCGTCGCGGTACTCGTCCGCCGTCCAGAGCCCCGAGCGCGCCGCCAGCACGTTCCCGTAATACTCCGTCAGACCTTCGTAGACCCAGAGCAACTCTCCCTGCATCGGCTTCTGATAGTCGGACGTGGCCAGCCCCGCCGGCCGCCGGTACTTGCCGTTCCAGGAGTGCACGTACTCGTGCGGGAGCACGCCGAGCGCGAGCCGGCCCTGCGTCTCGTCGAGCAGCGCGCGCTCGGCCACGCGGCTGTCGTTACTCTGGTGGTGCTCCAACCCGAAGTGCGCGACGCGGTCGCTCAAGGTGAAGAGGAAGTTGTAGTGCTCGTAGTGCTCTGCGCCGAAGAGCGCGCGCGCCTCCGCGACGAGCTTGCGCATCGCGTTCGTGAACTGCGCACTCCCTTCGAGCGCGGCGGCGCTGTCGGCGGCCAGGTCCAGCTCGACCGACGGCTTCGCGGTGGAGAGCGGCACCTTGCGGAAGAACTCGCCGGCGAGCACCGGCGAATCGACGAGCATCGTCAAAGAGGTCGGCTTGAACTCGACCACCCCGCGCGACTCCCGCTTCGTGTCGAGCCCCGTCCCGTACTTCCAGCCCGCGGGCAGGCGTATCGAGGCGTCGAACGTGATCTCGTCCGTGTGCGCGACCTTCGGGTAGAGCAGCAGCCAGTTCCAGGAGAAGACGAAGAGGTGCGAGGTGGTCGCAGAGCCAGAGGTGAAGCCGCCCGCGTAGGTCGGCGCGAGAAACTCCAACGCGACCTCGACCGAGTTGGCGCCCCGCGGCACTTCGAGCTGGAAGGCGTACATGTCCACGGGGTCGCGCCGCCAGCGGAGCGTCTGGCCCGCGGCGGTGAACTTCAAACCCGAGAGGTTGATGACGGGGCCGGTCGGCCCGTGCTCGCCCGGTATCCACGCCGGGTAGTAGAGCGTCAGCGGCCCCGGCTCGGCCGGGATGGTCTCGGTCGCGCGGAAGAGCTTGCGCGGCGCGGCGGTCGCGTCCACCGCGAGCTGCACGGCGCGCGCCCCTTGCGCGTGCGCGGGCGGTGCGAGCACGCAGAATACCGAGAAGGCCGTTAGCAATAATGCGAGACTTCTTTTCATGGGCTCCTCTTTCCTTATCCTATCCATCCTGTCTATCCCTGTTAATTCATTCTTCAACTTCCCGGCGCGAGTTCGATGACCGTCACCTCCGGCCGCGCGAAGAAGCGGACGCGGGGCGCGGGGCCGCCCTCCATGCCGAGGCCGCGCGTGACGTAGAGCCACGTCGGCCCCTCGCGGTGGAGCCCCGACTCGTACTTCTTACCGAACTTCGAGAGCGTGACGAGCGCGCCGTAGAGAGGCAGCGCCACCTGCCCGCCGTGCGTGTGGCCGGCGCAGTAGAGGTCCACACGGTTCGTCGCGGCCACTTCGAGAATCTCGTCCGGCGTGTGGTAGAGGAAGAGCGTAAAGGCTTCGGGCGGCACGTCTTTGAGCGCGTTCCGGATGCCACTCGTCACTCCGTCTGGCGGTTCCGCGAGCGACGCGAAGGGCGCGCCCGCGACCCAGATGCTCGTGCCGGCCACGTCCACGCGCGCGGCCTCCCCCTTCAGCTCGTGGACGCCGGTGCCCTCGAACAACTCATGCCGCCGCCAGAAGGCCGTGTCCCAGTTGCCGCGCACGGCGTAGGTCGGCGCGATTGAGGCGAGGCGCGGCAGGAGTTTTCTTAAGACCGGCAGCCCCTCGGGCGAGTTGACCGAGTCGCCGGTGAAGACGATGAGGTCCGGATGCTCGTTGGCGATGAGGTCGGGCAGGCGCTCTTCGAGCCGCGGCTCGGGGTCGCAGTGCAGGTCGGAGATGTGGACGACGCGGACGGGCCTCTGCGCACCTTTGAGCTTCGGGCTTTCGACGCGGACGTGCGTCACCTGCGGCCAGTAAGGCTCGACGAAGTAGCCGTACGCGAAGCAGAGGAGTCCCAGGCCCGCCAGCACGAGCGAGCCGCGCTCGGCGATGCGCTCCGCGCGCGTCGCGGGCTCCATCCACTTGAACCGACGCAGCACGAAGCGCACGACCGCCAGAGCCGCGAACAGGTAGACGGCCGCCACGGCGCAGACGAAGATGAGTACGGCGGTTGACTCTCCCATCAGTGACCTCACCACCCGGCTTCAATTCATCAGCTCGTTGACTAACAGCGTGAGCGCGTTGTCCTGGAGCGTCCGGTTGTTCTGCAAGTCGCTGTGCAGGTCGCAGGCGAAGGCGGCGTAGGCCACGGGGAGCGGCGTCTCGTAGAGCGCGCCCGCACGCGCCGAGCCGAGGCCGAAGCCCATTAAAGAGTCACGCGTCACACGCCCGTCGCCCGGCGCGTACATCGCGCGCGCGACCTCGTCGCGCTCGAAGCGCCGCCCGTCCGAGCCCTTCAGAGCCTTCGGCCGCGTCAACGTCAGCCAGCGCCCGCTCTTCTCATCCTGCATGATGACGGGCGCGCGCAAAGTCTCCTCGCAGTCGCCGCCGAAGGCGTAGAGTTTGACGGGCGCGCCCTCTACGTTATCCACGTTATCCCCTTGCGCGTCGAGCGCCTCGTGAAAGCCGCGCGCGCGCGCGAGCACCGCGTCGAAGTACGCGTCGAGTTCCGCGAGCGTGCTGTGACCCGCCGGCGCCTCCTGCCCGCGCGCGTCGCCGCGCTCGTATGCCGCGCGAAAGACGGGGTCGTTCGCCGCCGTCCAGCCGAAGCGGCGCCACACCGCCGGGTCGTAGAGGTCTACGCTCAAAGGCCGCAGGTCTCGGTCGAGGAAGCGCGCGGCTGCGGCGTGCGGGAGCAGTTGAAAGATCGACGGCGCGGTCATCACGTCCTCGCGCGAGAGCTGGTTGAGCAGGGGCACGCGGGGGCGCAGGCCCTCGGTCACCGAGTAGCCTTCGAGGAGGGCGGCGAAGGCCTCCGCGGAGCCGGCGTTCGGCGTGCCGAACATGAAAATCTTGTTGACGAAACTCGCGCCGCCCCAGTCCGGCCGCGGCGGGTTGCCGACGGGCGGCAGGTCTTGGTCGCCGTACATCGCCGCGTAGCGCGCGACCAGCCCCCCCATCGAATGCGCCACGACGTTGAAGCGCAGATCGGGCCGCCCGAGCTTCAGCTTCAACGCTTCGACCCGCTTGACGAGCAGGCGCGCCGATTCGACGTTGTCGCGCCGCCAGTCGTAGGAGAAGACGTAGAAGGTGTCTCGGTCTCCGTCCTCGGGCGGATTGGCCCAGTCGCCCTCGCGGTAGCCGCCGTAGTCTTCGAGCGCGCGCAGGAGGTGGTGGTAGATGTAGACCTCGGGGGCGAGCTTCGCCAGCTTCGCCGCCTCGACGATGCGGGCCGCGACCAGTTCGTCGCGGTTGGCGGCGAGGTCGGGCGTGGTCGGCAGAGAGAGTCCGTCCACGTCCGAGCGGAAGGCCGAAGGCCACACGACCTCGCCCGTCCTTCGGTTGACGATGCGCGAGCCGAGGATGCCGGGGATGACGATGACGGGCCGCTTGCCCTTCCGCTCGCGCACGCCCGCGAAGATGCGCCCGAGGTCGGGCGTCCGCCGCGCGCCGCAACCCGGACTCGTCGTCGCCAAAGCGACGACGAGAGTGATGAGGACTGAGTACTGAGTACTGAGTCGAAAACCGGAAGCCTTCGCTGTGCTGATACGCGTTCCCCTCCTTCGAACCTACTCAGTCCTCAGCACTCAGTCCTCAGTACTTTCCCGTTTCCGGTTGATGAGGCCGGCGACGAAGCCGGCGCCGAAGCCGTTGTCGATGTTGACGACCGTGACGTTCGAGGAGCAGGAGTTGAGCATCCCCAAAAGCGCCGCGACGCCGCCGAACGACGCGCCGTAGCCGACGCTCGTCGGCACCGCGATGACGGGGACGCTCACTAAGCCCCCGACGACCGAAGGGAGCGCGCCCTCCATCCCGGCGGCGACGACGACGACGCGCGCCGCGCGCAGACGCTCGCGCTCGGCCATGAGGCGGTGGATGCCGGCGACGCCCGCGTCCCAGATGCGCTCGACGCGGTTGCCCATCGCCTCGGCCGTGAGCGCGGCCTCCTCCGCGACGGGGATGTCGGAGGTGCCGGCGGTGACGACCATGACGGTGCCGGCGCCGCGCTCGGAGGGGTCGCGCAGGACGCGAATCATGCGCGCCGAGGGGTGCCACTCGGCCTCTGTGCAGACGTTGCGGACTTCGCCATAGGTACCCTCGTCGGTGCGAGTCACAAGCAGGTTGGGCGTGCGGCGCGCGAGCGCCTCGACGATCTCGACGACCTGCGCGCGGGTCTTCCCCGCCCCGAAGACGACCTCCGGAAAACCCTGCCGCGCCGCCCGCGCGTGATCCACGCGCGCGTGCCCGAGGTCTTCGAAGTGCAGGTTCGAGATGCGCCGCGCCGCCTCGGCGTCGTCCAGCTCGCCCTGCTTGAAGGCGCGCAGCAATTTTTCGAGTTCTCTCAAGTCCATTTGATCAGCTCTCAGCTTTCAGCCAGAGTCTAGCACCGTCGCCCGCGCAGTTTGAAACCGGCTCGCTTGCGCGCGCACCTCAGCCGCCCGTAAGATGCTCGCGTCTCCCAAGCCAAGAGGTCACGGCATGCGTCACGCGTTTCGCAAAAGGCACGACGGACGGCAGCGACTGCGCGGTTTTTTGTTCGCCGCGCTGTGCCTCCTGGCGTGTCTGCCGGGCAGGATGCCGGCGCAGGAGGCGGGCGCTCAGGTGGAGGTGCGGCGCGTGGCCTTATGCCGTGGGAAGAGAGGGAAGAACCTCTACGGGATGCGCTTCGACGTGCCGAAGGGCTTGAAGTCGAAGAAGGTGACGGACGTTGACTACGTCCTCTTCTACGTCTACCCGGAGGGGAACGAGAAGGAGCACCTCGAACTCTGGCACGGCACGCTCGTCGGGGGCGCTCACCCGAGCCAGGAGCTTATGAACGCGTCCGTCGAAGTCAAAGAGCGGAAGTGGGCGTGCGCGGAGAACGGCGGTCTGGACTTCTCCGGGCGGACGCGGGACGGGAAGCGCTGGCGCCGCGTCTCGTACTTCCTCGGGTTCGCGGCGTACGAGAACGTCCCGGAGGAGACGGCGCGCAGGCTGGACGAGGTCATCGACGGCATGTGCTGCGACGATGAGTATTTTAAAGAACTGACGGGCAGGAAGTAGCGCCGGACAACCCTGATGGAATTGACAGTCGCAGTCACGGGGGCCTCGGGCTCGATCTACGCACAGCGCACGCTCCACTACATGGCGGCGAGCGGCGTGGTGGAGCGCGTCAACCTCATCATGTCGCAGTCGGCGCTGACGGTGGCGCGCGTCGAGATGGGGGCGAAGATCGAGCCGGGCGACGCGCGCGCGGTCAACGAGTGGGTGGGCCTCCCCGCCGACTCAAGGCTGATACAGTTCCACCGGCTCGACAACATGGCGGCGAAGCCCTCCTCGGGCTCGCACCCGCAGGCGGGGATGTGCGTGGTGCCGTGCTCGATGGGGACGCTCGGGGCGATTGCCTCGGGCGCGGTGACGAACCTCATCCACCGCGCGGCTGACGTGACTTTAAAAGAGGGACGCCGCCTCGTCCTCGTCGTGCGCGAGACGCCGTACAACTCGATTCATCTTGAGAACATGCTCCGGCTGGCGCACGCCGGGGCGCGCGTGATGCCCGCGAGCCCCGGCTTCTACCACCGCCCGCAGACCATCGAGCAGCTCGTAGACCACCTCGTCTTCCGCCTCCTCGACCAGTTCGGCATCCCGCACCCGACCGGCACGCGCTGGAAGGGGGAGGAAGAGTTAAGGGTGTTGAGTGATGAGTGAGTGGCATCGTAACGAGTACACGATCAGCACCGACCCCGAGCGACTCGACCTCGGCGTCGTCCACCGGTACATCTCTGAGGAGAGCTACTGGGGGAAGGGGCGTTCGCTGGAGGTCGTGCGCAAGTCGGTCGAGAACTCTCTCCCCTTCGGTATCTATCGCGGAGAGGAGTTGGTCGGGTTCGCGCGCGTCGTCACAGACTACGCGACGTTCGCGTGGCTGGCCGATGTGTTCATCCTGCAAGAGCACCGCGGGCGCGGGCTGTCCAAGTGGCTGATGGAGGTCATCCTCTCGCACCCGGAGTTGCAGGGCTTCCGCCGCTGGGTCCTGGCGACGAAGGATGCGCACGAACTCTATCGCAAGTTCGGCTTCATCGACCTCCACCGTCCGGAGCGCTGGATGGAGCGCCCCGACCCTTCGATGAAGGAGTCGCCCGACTACTGGGGGCCGCGTTGAAACCGGGTCAGAACCAACCGCGGTAGCAGGTGGGTTTGGGCGACGCTAACCCACCCGCCACCGCGGTTGGTTCTGACATGATTAGCCACGTCGGAACCTTTGGCGTAAATCCACCGGCCGGGAGTTTCTTTGGCATTTTGCCAGCCCGCGCCCTTTGAACAACGCCTCGCGAAAGCTTTAACTGCGACCACGAACCGGCCCGAGTCTTGCTTACCTTTCAGACCGAGATGAACACCGCCGCGAGCAACATCCGCACGACGCTCGAAATGATCAAGATCGAGCACACGCTCTTCGCGCTGCCCTTCGCCTTCCTCGGGGCGCTGCTGGCGGCGCGCGGTTTTACGCCGACGGGGCTGCCGACCCTCTGGCAGGCGCTCTGGATCACTCTGGCGATGGTCGGCGCGCGCTCGGCCGCGATGGCCTTCAACCGCATCGCCGACCGCGAGTATGACGCGCGCAACCCGCGCACGGCCGCGCGCGCCATCCCGGCGGGCCAGCTCTCCGTCTCCTTCGTCTGGGCATTCACGCTCGCCTCGGCTGCGCTCTTCTTCCTCGCGTCGCTCATGCTCAACCGCCTGACGCTCATTCTCTCGCCGGTCGCACTCGCGTCGGTGCTGCTCTACTCCTACACGAAGCGTTTCACGTCGCTCTCGCACATCGTTTTGGGGTGGTGCCTGTCGATTGCCCCGACGGGCGCATGGGTGGCGGTGCGCGGGGCGATTGATTCGCCGGTGCCTCTGCTGCTCTCGCTCGTAGTGCTTCTGTGGACGGCCGGATTCGACGTGCTCTACGCGTGCCAGGACACGGAGTTCGACCGCGGGGCGGGGCTGCGCTCGATCCCTGCGCGTGTCGGGGTGGCGCGCGCTCTGTGGGTCTCGCGCCTCCTGCACGCGGGGGCGTTCGCAGCGCTCGTTGGGTTATACTTTCTGACGAATCTGGGCGCGCCGGCGCTGGCGGGCGTCGCGGCGACGGGCGCGCTCCTGGTCTACCAGCACTCGCTCGTGCGCGCCGACGACCTGAGCCGCCTGAACGCCGCGTTCTTCACCACGAACGCCTTCGTCAGCGTCATCCTGCTCGCCACGTTCGGCGGCGCTGCTCTCATCTACCGATTTTAAGACTATGGAATTTTCACACGACACCAAACTTAATGAACTGGCCGAGAAGGTGGAGGCCGGCGTGCGGCTCAGCTTCGAGGACGGGCTGGCGCTGTTCGCGACCGAAGACGTGCCGGCGCTCGGGCGGCTGGCCGACACCGTCCGGCGGCGTTTGCACGGGCGCGTGACGTACTACAACGTCAACCGCCATTTCAACCCGACCAACGTCTGCTACGCCGACTGCAAGTTCTGCGGCTTCTTCCGCACGCCGCGCGCGGCCGACGCCTACACGCACAACATCGAGGATAGCTTGCGCATCGCGGGCGAGGCCGTCAAAGAGGGCGCGACCGAGCTGCACATCGTCGGCGGCCTGAACACCAAGCTGCCGTTCTCGTACTTCACAGACCTGCTCTCGTCGCTCAAGGCGAACTACCCGCGGCTCCACCTCAAGGCGTGGACGATGGTCGAGCTAGACCACTTCGCGCGTTTCTACAAGATGTCGGACGAGGAGGTCATCTCGCAGCTGAAAGAGGCAGGGATGGACTCGTGCCCCGGCGGCGGCGCCGAAATCTTCCGCGAGCCGACGCGCTCGATGATCTGCGCGCACAAGACGGACGCGCAGCGCTGGCTCGACCTCTCGGGCAAGGTGCACGCGGCCGGTCTGAAGACGAACGCGACGATGCTCTACGGCCACATCGAATCAATCGAAGACCGCGTCGATCACTTCGTCCGCCTGCGCGAGCAGCAGGACAAGTCGGGCGGCTTCCAGTGCTTCATCCCCCTGGCCTTCTACCCGCCGGGGTCGCAGCTCGCGCACCTGCCGGGGCCGACGGGCGTCGATTCGTTGAAGACGATGGCCGTCGCGCGCCTGATGCTCGACAACTTCCCGCACATCAAGTCCTACTGGGTCATGCTCGGCAAGCGGCTCGCGCAGGTCGCGCTCCACTACGGCGCGAACGACCTCGACGGCACCATCACCGAGGGCGGCGAGCTGACGGAGAGCTACTCGGTCGAGTCGAACGGCGAGGTGAAGATGTCGAAGGAGGAGATCGTCTCGCTCATCGAGGACGCCGGCCTCGATGCCGTCGAGCGCGACACGCTCTACAACCGCGTCGAGGAGCCGGCCGCCGCCTGACGCTTGTGGGAGGGAAGACGGTCATGACGTACGCCGACTTTCAAAGGGCGATGGAGCGCATCACTAAGTCGCAGAAGAGATTCGACGAAAGCATGAAGCGGTCGCGCAAGTTACATAAGTCACGCACCGGACAGCTTGAGACTGTGACCGCTGAACTTCGTCAAGCCATCATCGAATGCAAAAAAGCGCGGAAGGTCTTAGACGTAAAGATGACCGAGTTGGCGCAGGCGCAGGCGCGCACACAGCAGCGCAGTGACGACCTTAAGAAGAGAAGAGGCGAACAGCCTAACGCCCCAACTGATTAATTCACTCAGAGGATTCATGACGACAGCAACAGAGACACGCACCATCACCGTGGCGCACTCGCCCAACTCGGACGACGCGTTCATGTTCTACGGGCTGGCGACGAACAAGATCGACACGGGCGACATCCGGTTCGAGCACACGCTCGAAGACATCCAGTCGCTCAACGAGAAGGCGACGCGCGGCGTCTACGACGTGACGGCCGTCAGCTTCCACGCCTACGCCTACGTCTCGGACAGATACGCCCTGCTCCCGCACGGCGCCTCCATCGGCGAGGGCTACGGCCCCATCGTCGTCGCGCGCGAGCCGTACAAGGTCGAAGAGATACGGGGCCTGAAGGTCGCCGTGCCCGGCACGATGACGAGCGCCTTCCTCGCGCTGCGTATCCTTGAGCCGGAGTTCGAGTACGTGGTCGTCCCCTTCGACCAGATCATCGACGCCGTGCAGAAGGGCGAGGCCGACGCCGGCCTCCTCATCCACGAGGGGCAGCTCTTCTACCAGCGGCTCGGGCTCCACAGGGTCGTAGACCTCGGCGAGTGGTGGAAGGAGAAGGAGGGGCTGCCGCTCCCGATGGGCGGCAACGTCATCCGCCGCGACCTCGGGCCGGAGACCGTCGGACGCGTCTCGGACTACCTGCGCCAGTCGATCCAGTTCTCGCTCGACAACCGCCGCGACGCGCTGGCCTACGCCATGCAGTTCGCGCGCGACATGGACGTGGAGCTGGCCGACCGCTTCGTCGGGATGTGGGTCAACCAGCTCACGCTCGACTACACGGAGCGGGGCCGGCGCGCCGTCCAGCGCCTCCTCGACGAGGGCTTCGAGCGCGGCGTTATCCCGCACCGCGTCGAAGTCGAGTTTGTCGGCTAGCTCGTCTTCTGACGGTTGAGAGTTGGGGACTATCCCCCAACTCTCAACTGTAAATCTGCAACTTTGAACTTCAGTCCCGCATCGAAAGGTTTGCTCGGCGGGCGTCTACCCTGACTCGAATGGCTCGCGCGTCTAACCCCTGAAGCCCGGAAGAGATTTTATGAGAAGAGTTCTGTTCCTTGCCTTCGCCGCACTGCTCTGCGCCGGCTCCGCCGCGGCGCAGAAGCAGACCGCCACGACCGCCCCCGCCGGCCCGTCCGTCATCAACCGCTCGGGCGCGCCCGCGGACGTGGAGCGCATCATCCGCACCTTCACGCAGAAGGAGGCGGAGTTCCGCAAGGCGCTCAACGAATACGGCTTCCGCCGCGAGGCCATCCTCCAGACCATCGCGTGGGGCGGGCAGATTTCGGGCGAGTACCTGCGCGTCTCGCGCTTCGTCTTCGACGACAGCGGCAACCGCTTCGAGAAGATTCTGAAGTTCCCCGTCCCGACCATGTCGGAGCTTCAGATCACGGCCGAGGATCTGGAAGACTTCGGCGGCGTCCAGTCGTTCGCGCTGGAGGCGTCGAAGATGAACGAGTACAACTTTGCCTACGTCGGCAAAGAGAAGCTCGACGAGCTGGACACGTACGTCTTCGACGTGACGCCTAAGATCATGTCGGATCAGGCCCGTCTCAAGGCGCTCAAGGATTCGAAGAAGCCGGAGCGCTTCTTCCAGGGGCGCATCTGGGTGGACGACCAGGACCTCCAGATCGTCAAGGCCCGCGGCAAGGGCGTGCCCGAGTTCGACCAGCGCTTTCCCACCTTCGAGACCTACCGCGAGCAGATCGACGGCAAGTACTGGTTCCCAACGTACACTCGAGCCGACGACACGCTCCACTTCAAGACGAATGACGTGCACATCCGCG
>JBJMGP010000192.1:0-3281 GCA_045807865.1 Pyrinomonadaceae bacterium | reverse complement strand
AGCTGCGTGCCGGGCTCGCCGATGGACTGCGCGGCGATGACGCCGACCGCCTCGCCGATGTCCACGGCCTTACCCGTGGCGAGGTTGCGGCCGTAGCACTTGATGCAGACACCGCGGCGCGACTCGCACGTCAGCACCGAGCGGATGCGGACGCGCTGGACGCCCGAGCGCTGAATCTCCTGCGCGAGGTCTTCGTTGATCTCGTCGTTCATGGCGACGATGACGGCGCCCTCGACGGGGTCGATCACGTCTTCGAGCGCCGTGCGGCCGATGATGCGGTCGCGCAAGGATTCGATCTCCTCGCCGCCCTCGACGATGGCCGAGGCCGAGATGCCCTTGAGCGTGCCGCAGTCGGGCTCGGAGACGATCACGTCCTGCGCCACGTCAACCAGACGGCGCGTCAGGTAGCCCGAGTCGGCCGTCTTCAAGGCCGTGTCGGCGAGGCCCTTGCGCGCGCCGTGGGTCGAGATGAAGTACTGCAACACGTTCAGGCCTTCGCGGAAGTTTGAACGGATCGGCGTCTCGATGATCTCGCCCGAGGGCTTGGCCATCAGGCCGCGCATCCCGGCGAGCTGTCGAATCTGCTGCGCCGTGCCGCGCGCGCCCGAATCCGACATGATGAGAATCGGGTTCGACTCCTTGGCGGTCTTCTCCTTCTCGTCCATCGCCAGGAACATCTCCTTGGCGACCTTGTCGGTGACCTCCGACCAGATGGCGATGACCTTGTTGTAGCGCTCGCCGTTGGTGATGACGCCGTCGCGGTACTGCCGCTCGACCTCGATCACGTCCTTGTCGGCCTGCCCGACGAGCGTCTTCTTCGCGTCGGGCGTGACAAGGTCGTCGATGCTGATCGAGATGCCGGCCTTGGTCGCGTAGAGGAAGCCGAGCGACTTCAGGTCGTCCAGCATCTTCACCGTCATCTCGTGGCCGAGGCGGAGGTGGCAGAAGTTGACGAGCGACTGGAGGCCCTTCTTCTTGAGCGTCCCGTTGATGTAGCTGAGACCCTTCGGAATCTGGTCGTTGAAGATGACGCGGCCGACCGTCGTGTTGATGACGCGGCGGATGTTCTCCTGCACGGCGGCGCGCATCACGTCCTGCGTGTCATGCTCCTGCGTCAGGTCGATGAGGTTGCCTTCGATGCGGAGCTTGATGGGCGTCTGCGTCGTGACCTCCTTGGCGTCGAGCGCCAGGAGCACCTCGTTGATCGAGGCGAAGACGCGCCCCTCGCCCTTCGCGCCCGGCTTGTCCTTCGTCAGGTAGTAGCACCCGAGCACGATGTCCTGCGAAGGCACCGCGATGGGCTGACCCGAAGCGGGCGAGAGGATGTTGTTCGAGGCGAGCATCAGCACGGCCGCCTCGATCTGCGCCTCGGGCGAGAGCGGGATGTGGACGGCCATCTGGTCGCCGTCGAAGTCGGCGTTGAAGGCCGTGCAGACGAGCGGGTGAATCTTGATGGCCTTGCCCTCGACGAGCACCGGCTCGAAAGCCTGGATGCCGAGGCGGTGGAGCGTCGGCGCGCGGTTCAAGAGCACCGGATGCTCGCGGATGACCTCTTCGAGGATGTCCCACACGACCGGCTCCTGCCGGTCGACCATCTCGCGCGCCTGCTTGATGGTGGCGGCGTAGCCCTGCTTTTCGAGCTGGTTGTAGATGAACGGCTTGAACAGCTCAAGCGCCATCTTCTTCGGCAGGCCGCACTGGTGCAGCTTCAACTCCGGCCCGACGACGATGACCGAGCGGCCCGAGTAGTCCACGCGCTTGCCGAGCAGGTTCTGGCGGAAGCGCCCCTGCTTGCCCTTCAGGGTGTCGGAGAGCGACTTCAAGGGGCGGTTGTTGACGCCGCGCAGGACGCGGCCGCGGCGGCCGTTGTCGAAGAGGGCGTCCACCGCCTCCTGGAGCATGCGCTTCTCGTTGCGCACGATGACCTCGGGCGCGCGCAGCTCCATCAGCTTCTTCAGGCGGTTGTTGCGGTTGATGACGCGCCGGTAGAGGTCGTTCAAGTCCGACGTGGCGAAGCGCCCGCCGTCGAGCGGGACCAAAGGACGCAGCTCGGGCGGGATCACGGGGATCACGTCGAGAATCATCCAGTCGGGGTGGTTGCCCGACTTGAAGAAGGAGGTCACGACCTTGAGGCGCTTGGAGTACTTGAGCTTCTTCTGCTGTGAGTTCTCCTCCTTCATCCGCGCGCGCAGCTCGACCGACAGCTCCTCGATGTTGACGGCCGCGAGCAGCTCCTTGATCGCCTCGGCGCCCATGCGCGCGACGAACTGGCCCGGGTAGTCGCGGGTCAGCTCGCGGAAGCGCTCGTCGGTCAAAAGCTCGCGCTCCTTGACCGGCGCGTCGCCCGGGTCGATGACGATGTAGCTCTCGAAGTACAAGACCTTCTCAAGCTCGCGCAGGGGGATGTCGAGCAGATGTCCGATGCGCGAGGGGAGGCCCTTGAAGAACCAGACGTGCGAGCAGGGGCTCGCCAGCTCGATGTGGCCGAGCCGCTCGCGGCGCACCTTGGCCTGCGTGACCTCGACGCCGCACTTGTCGCAGATCACCCCGCGGTGCTTCATGCGCTTGTACTTGCCGCAGAGGCACTCCCAGTCGGTGACCGGGCCGAAGATGCGCGCGCAGAACAGGCCGTCGCGCTCGGGCTTGAAGGTGCGGTAGTTGATCGTCTCCGGCTTCGTCACCTCGCCGTGCGACCACTGGCGAATCTTCTCCGGCGACGCCAAAGAGATGCGGATCGCCTCGAAGTCGGGCGCGAGTTGCGTCTTCTCTTGCTGGAATCTGAACACCGTTTTTATCTCCGTAAGGAAAAAGCCGCTGACCAATAACTTTCAGAAAAACATTTAACAGGGACGGACAGAATGTGCAGGATAAAGGCTTTCAGAATCCAGATTGCAAATCCTGCCTACCCTGTCCATCCCTGTTAATTCACTCTCACTCGACAGGCCCGGCGGTCGGCACCACGGGGCGGCCGAGGCCGTCGCCCGCGACCTCCTCGGCGACCGCGTTGCGGTCGATCAGCTCCACGTCGAGGCAGAGCGACTGCAGCTCGCGCACGAGGACGTTGAACGACTCCGGCACGCCCGGGTTGAAGTCGGCCTCGCCCTTGACGATGGCCTCGTAAATCTTCGACCGGCCCGCCACGTCGTCCGACTTGGCGGTCAGCAGCTCCTGGAGGATGTGCGCCGCGCCGTAGGCTTCGAGCGCCCAGACCTCCATCTCGCCGAAGCGCTGGCCGCCGAACTGCGCCTTGCCGCCCAGAGGCTGCTGCGTGATGAGCGAGT
>JBJMGP010000191.1:0-11338 GCA_045807865.1 Pyrinomonadaceae bacterium | reverse complement strand
CATCCGGAACGTCGTCAACTTCGACCACCCGAGCGCCATCGACAACGAACTCCTGATCGAGCACCTCCGCGCGCTCAAGCGGGGGCAGGCCGTCGAGCTGCCGCTCTATGACTTCAAGACCCACTCGCGCCGCGCTGAGACTCTGCACGTCGAGCCGCAGCCGATCATCATCATCGAGGGCATCCTCATCTTCGCCGAGCAGCGCCTGCTCGACGAGATGGACATCAAGGTCTACGTGGACACGCCCGACGACATACGCTTCATCCGGCGCCTGCGCCGCGATGTGGCCGAGCGCGGGCGCACCGTGGAGTCGGTCATCGAACAGTACCTCTCCACCGTCCGCCCCATGCACACGCAGTTCGTCGAGCCCTCGAAGCGCTGCGCCGACGTCATCATCCCCGAGGGCGGGCACAACCTCGTGAGCATCAGCCTCATCTCGGGGCGCATCCGCGAGCGTCTGGCCGACGCGCGCCGCACGCGCGCTGAGGTGGCCTCGGTCGGCGTCGGCCTCCGAGTCGAGCAGGGAGGGTAAGTGAGTAAGGAAAGTCTGGCAGAGATCATCAAACTCGCGACCGACGCGCGGCAGTGCGCGCTGGCGCGCTACTCGAACTTCTGCGTCGGCGCGGCGCTCGAAGCCGAAGGCGGCGGCGTCTACACCGGCTGCAACGTCGAGAGCGCGGCCTACGAGCAGACCATCTGCGCCGAGCGCGTCGCCATCTGGAAGGCGCTCTCCGAAGGCGAGCGCAAGTTCAAGCGCCTCTGCGTCGTCGTGGACACGGGGCGCCTGACGCCGCCCTGCGGCGCGTGCCGCCAGGTCATCTGGGAGTTCTGCGGCGACATCCCCGTCGTCCTCGCCAACCTGCGCGGCGACACCGAGACGTTCCGGATGAAGGAGCTGCTCCCGCACCCCTTCGACGCGGGGTTCCTCGAAGAGACCGGCGCCGAGAAGAAGTGACCCGGGGGGAGTAGTGACCGGCGTGGGAGTTATGCGAACCGGTGCCTGCCTCCTGGCGCTCACGCTGGCCGCCGCGGCCGCGGCGCAGCAGAAGAGCAGGTGGGTGCGCGTCTACACCTTCGACGACGCCGTCATCGAGATGGAGGAGATCCAGCTCTCCTTCGGCAACTTCGGGCGCATCAGGTTCCGCACGGTCTTCAAGAAGCCGCGCCCGCTACCCGGCCAGCCCGACGTGTTGTTCAAGACGGTCATCGAGGACATGGAGCTGAAGTGCAAGGAGCACGAGTACCGCCTCGCCGGCGCGCTCTACCTCGACCGGAAGGGCCGGGCCGTCCACGTCTACAACGCCAAAGGGGACGAGGAATGGTCGGAGGTGCGGACGCACATGATGTTAAAGATGCTCGACCCCGCGTGCCGGATGATCGAGAAGAAGAAACTATAAAGTGATTTTCATTCGAGTGACTATGAAGTGAGCTTTCAACACAGAGACACAGAGACACGGAGACACAGCTTCGGGCTTATAATTCAGGAAGCTGTGTCTCCGTGTCTCTGTGTCTCTGTGTTAAATCGCCCTCGCTGACACTCAACTACAAACGGCAATAAACCTCTGACATGAGCAGAAATCTCCTTCGCCTACTCGTCGCCTGCATCCTGTTCGCGCAGGCGGTTCTGTTCGGCGCGCCCGCCTCGGCCGCCGCCTTCCAAAGGGCGCGGCGCGTTGACCTCGTCGTCAGCGGCGGGACGGTCGTGACGATGGACGCGCAGCGGCGCGTCATCGAGGACGGCGCGGTCGCGGTGGCGGGCGGGCGCATCGTCGCCGTGGGGAAGAGGAGCGAAGTCGTCGGGCGCTTCGCGGCGCGCGAGACAATCGACGCGCGCGGCGGCGCCATCATCCCCGGCCTCATCAACGGGCACACGCACGTCCCGATGTCGCTCTTCCGCGGCATCGCCGACGACCTCGACCTCAACGAGTGGCTGACGAAGTACATCTTCCCCGCCGAGGCCAAGAACGTGAACGAGGAGTTCGTCCGGGCGGGGACGCAGCTCGGCCTCGCCGAGATGATCCGCGGCGGGACGACCACCTACTGCGACATGTACTACTTCGAGGACGCCATCGCCGAGGAGACCGAACGCGCGGGCGTGCGGGGGCTGCTCGGCGAGACCGTCATCGACTTCCCCGTCCCCGACAACAAGACCTGGCCCGACGCGATGCGCTACGCCGAGCGCTTCGTCGCGCGCTGGAAGGGGAACAGACTCATCACCGCGGCCATCGCGCCGCACGCGCCCTACACCGTGTCGGAGGCGCACCTGAAAGAGGTGCGCTCCTTCTCAGACCGCACGGGCGCGCCGGTCGTCACGCACGTCGCCGAGACGCGCAAGGAGGTCGAAGACATCACGCGTGACCACGGCGCGAGCCCCGTCGAGTACCTCGCGCGCATCGGCTTCCTCGGGCCGCGCGACGTGTTCGCGCACACGGTGCACCTGACCGAGAACGAGATCAATCTGCTCAAGCAGAACGGCGTCGGCTCCGTCCACAACCCGCAGTCGAACATGAAACTCGCGTCGGGCGTCGCGCCGGTGCCGCAGATGTTGAAGGCCGGCGTGCGGCTGGGGCTGGGGACGGACGGCGCGGCGTCGAACAACGACCTCGACATGTGGGAGGAGATCGACACGGCGGCGAAGCTGCATAAGCTCTCGTCGGGCGACCCGAAGGTCGTCACCGCCGCGGAGGCGTTCGCGCTCGCGACCATCGGCGGCGCGCGTGCGCTGCACATGGACTCCGACATCGGCTCGCTCGAAGAAGGGAAGCGGGCGGATATCGTGGTCGTCAGCCTCGACGAGTTGCACCAGACGCCGCGCTACAGCATCTACTCGCACCTCGTCTACGCGACGAAGGCTTCGGACGTGCGCACGGTCGTCATCGAGGGGCGCGTCGTCATGCGCGACCGCCGCCTGCTCACCCTCAACGAGCCCCTCATCAAGCAGAAGGCGCGCGCCATCCGCGAGCGCATCACGCGCAGCCTGTCGGCTGCGAAGTAAAAAGGCAAAAGGTAAAAGCAAAGGTTAAAAGGCAAAAGTGAAGACGGGAGACAGAAGTCGATAAAAGTTCCGCGCGCGGAGCGCGTCCACACTTTTGCCCTTTGCCTTTCTACTTTTGCCTTCTCTCTTTCCCCGGGTTGAACCGCGCAGCGTGAAGGGGCATAATGTGCACCTAATTTGTTGTGTGGTCTCAAGCGAGCGTTGTTGCTCGCTTTTGATTTTACGGAGTTATTTGTAGTGAATTCATCCCGCCTGTCATCACTTGGACGTAAGTTCGCCGTCAGCATTCTCTTTCTGTCACTCAGCATCTGCGCTTCCCTCGGCACGCATGCGCAAATTCAACAGCCCGCGCCCGAGGCGCAGGTCACCGCTCAGGCCGCCGACGCGCAGCCCACACCCACGCCCGACCCGGCCGCGGCCGAGGCCGAGGTCGTCCAGAAGCGCCTTTCGCGCGCGCGCTCGCTGGCGGCCATCGGCAAACTCGCCGCGGCGGCCACCGAGCTTGAGAACCTGCGCGCCACGTCGAAGGACGAGTCCGTCAGGGACGTGGCGCGCCTGCTCCTGATGGCCATCTTCGTCGAGATGCCCGACTACCTGCGCGCGTCGGGGCTGTTGGACGAGGCGTTCAAGGCGCGCCCGGCGAACCAGGCCGGAGACGCCGCCACCCAGTTCTACTTCGCGCTCGCCGGGCAGACCGTCAACGCCGTCCGCACGCACCTCGAACGCTACCGCTCCTTCGGCGTCAACGTCGCCGACGCCTCGGAACTCCCTCCCGACGCCGCCGGCGACGTGGAGCAGTTGCGCGGGTTGCTTGAGCACGTGGCCGAGCACGCGCGGGCGCTCCACGCGGAGCAGTTGAAGGGCGGCAACGACGGCGCGCGCGGGCTCGACGCGGCCGCGCTGCTCGAAGACGCCGCGACGGTGCGCATGCGCATCGCGCGCCACGACCAGGATCGCGCGCACTGGCAGGCGGAGGTCTCCGAGGCGCGCCAGCACCTCTTCGCCTCCGAGACGCGCGTCGCCAGCATCAGTCCCATCCCGGCCGCGCGACCCACGCCGCCGCCGACTACGACCGTGGCCGCGCCCGCGAATGCGCCGAAGGCCGCCGCGCCTGCCGCGTCGCCGAACGGCAACGCGAAGAAGGCGGCGAAGCCCAAAGGCGACCAGCGCAAGAACGCCGCGGACAATAACGCCGCGAACGCGAACGCCGCGAACGCGCAGATGCCCGCGCAGCCGCAGCAGACGCCCGCTCCCGGCGGGAAGGCCGACAACTCTCCGGTCGCGGTCGGCTCGCTCGTCGGCAAGGCCAAGTCGCGCGCACAGCCGAGCTACCCGACGCTCGCGCGGGCGGCGCGCGTCACGGGGAGCGTCACGGTCTTCCTCGTCGTCAACGAGAAGGGCGAGGTCGAGTCGGTAATTCGCGCGGAGGGGCCGCAGCAGTTGCAGCAGGCCGCCATCGAGGCCGCGCGCCGTTGGAGGTTCAACCCCACCGTCATCGACGGCCAGCCCGTGCGCGTCACCGGCTACCTCAGCTTCAGCTTCATGCTTTAAATCCACACCCGACAGTGACCAAATAGCCGCAAGGCGTTAGACACGGAGACACGGAGACACAGAGACACAGCTTCTTGAGTAACTCTCAACCAGCTGTGTCTCTGTGTCTCAGTGTCTCTGTGTTGAAAGCTAACGCTATACTCACTCGAACACGCTTCAACTCATCCGCTACGTCTCGTTACCGGCCTCGCGGATGGCGCGGGCCGTGTCGGTGAAGACGAGGAGCAGGAGGCCGGCGACGAAGAAGACGATGAGCGAGAGGAGCGCGTAGCGGAACGAGCCCGTGTGCGCGACGACGATGCTGAAGACGAGCGGCCCCATCCAGGACGTGCCGCGCTCCGAGACTTCGTAGATGCCGAAGAACGAAGCCTCGCTCCCCGCCGGGATCATCTGCGAGAAGAGCGAGCGCGAGAGCGCCTGCGACCCGCCGAGCACGACGGCGATGACGCCCGCCATCACCCACGCCTGCGCCCGCGTCTCGAAGAAGCCGAAGGCGTAGACGACGATCCCGGCCCAGATGACGAGCGAGACGACGATGGCCCGCTTCGTCCCCACCAGCCGCGCGATACGCTCGAAGAGCAAAGCCCCGCCGATGCCCATGAACTGCACGAAGAGGAAGATGCTGAGGACGAAGGTCGGCGCCTCCGGGTTGTCGAGCCCGCCCTCGAACAGTTCCGAGGCGATGAAGACTGAGGCCGAGCCGATGACGGTCTGGATGCCGTCGTTGTAGAGCAGGTACGCGACGAGGTACTTGAGCGTGTGCGGCAGTCGCCCCAGCTCGCGGAACGTGCCTAAGAGCTGCGCGAACCCGGCGGTCAAATAACTCTTGCCGGGCGGCAGTTGCTTCCGCATCTCGCGCGCACGCAGGCGCCGGAACGAGATGAAGGCGAAGACGCCCCACCAGACGCCCGCCGAGAGGAGCGAGAGGCGGACGGCGAGGCCGCGCGCCGCGCCGTCCGTGTAGCCGTAGGGCTTGAGCAGCGCGGGGGCGACGCCGACCATTAAAAAGTTCAGAGCGAGGAGCAGTCCGCCGCCGAGGTAGCCGAGCGCGAAGCCGCGGCTCGAAACGGCGTCGCGCCGGTCTTCCGACGCGATCTCGGGCAGGAAGGAGTTGTAGAGGACGATGGCGCCGCCGAAGCAGAGATTAGCTACGACGAAAAGCAGGCCGCCCAGAAGGTAGAGCTTCCCCGTCACGAAGAAGAGCAGGCAGGTCGCCGCCACGCCCATGTAGCAGAAGACGGCCATCAGCCTCTTCTTCAAATTCGAGTAGTCGGCGATGGCGCCGACGATGGGCAGCAGGAGGACTTGCGAGCCGACGGCGACGGCGACGAAGAGCTGGTAGAAGGACTGTGCCGTCACCGCCCCGAGGAACCCGAGGTCGAGGACGACGCCGGTCTTCCCCACGTCGGCCTGCGCGAGCGCGATGAGGTAGGGGCCGAGCAGCGCGCCGACGACCGTCGTGTAGAAGGCCGAGTTGGCCCAGTCGTAGAGCATCCAGCCGAATATCTCGCGGCGGTCGTTGATGGGCTGTCCGTCCGGCCCGACCTCGACGGCGGCGTCGGCCGGCACGGCGCGCGGGTCGTCTGTTGATGGGGTCACTGCGTGGCGCCCTCTTCCTTCAGGATGTCGAGGATCGTAGGTGTGATGTCGGCGAGCGTGCGGACGCGCCGCGCGACCGTCTCTCTGTCCCGGCCCCACGCGAGCGTCGGCACCGCGTTGAGCGTGTGGTTGCGCGTCGAGAGGTCTTCGACGTTGCCGTGGTCGCTCGTGAGCAGCACGGTCGTGCGTGAGAGGTCTACGAGCGAGAGAGTAGTGCGGACGAAGCGGGCCAGCTCTTCGAGGATGTCGAGCGCGGCCCGCTCGTCCTGGTCGTGGCCGGCGCGGTCGGCGATGAAGTGTTCGTAGAGCGTGAAGCGGTGCGCGGCCGCAAGTCCGGCCAGGACGGCGGCGGCCTCCTCGGGCGTGCGGGGCGGCACGTCCACGCCGCGCTCGACGAGGGTGCGGTTGGTGAAGTCATGGAAGACGGCGCGCCCCTCCCTTAAATCCTCGAAGGTGCGGAAGGGGAGGCCGGCGGCCTCGACGGCGACCGTGGTGGCCGCGACCCAGCGCGGGCGCTTCGCGAAGAACTGCGGGTGGTAGGCGTTGGCGAAGAGGTCGGGGCCGGGGCCGAGTTGTCGGAGTCGCAGGAAGAGCGAGTGCTCGCGCAGCACCTCGCGCATCTGCTCGTTGGGAAATCCCTGCTTGTGGTAGCCGAGGCGCTGCGGGAGGTTGACGCCCGTCAGGATGGTCGTCTGCCCCGACGCGCTCTGCGGCCGCCCCTCGACGCCGAGCCGCGCGTCGGTGCGCGCGAGCAGTCCGCCGAAGGGCACCGACGGCTCCTCTTCCTCGAAGACGGCGAGCGGCGCGCCCGCCTCGCCGAGCGCGTGGAGTGGGTTGTGCCGCCCCCGCACGCCTATGCCGAGGCCGTCCACGAAGATGAGAAGAACCGGCATCGGAAGGATAAGTAGCATTTGAGGTTTGAAATATCAAATTGTTGAAGTCCGCCGCGTCAGCGGCAGGGTGAGTTTAGCCCGGCCTTTCAAGGCCGGGTAACGTGTGAACCATAAAAAGCCGCGTCGCGTCAGCGACGCCTGAACGTACGGCGTCGGTTCAGGCGTCGCTGATGCGACGCGGATATTGTTAACGTGCGGCGGCCCCGGCCTTGAAAGGCCGGGCTAAATTCATTCCGCCGCTGACGCGGCGGACAACCATCCGCTTTTGAACTCAAACGCCCGATGAACGTATATTGACTGCACGTTTGAAAGCTGCTCGTTCATCCCGGTCGTTTCCGTCCAAAACTTCGGAGGTGTGATGTTCACTTTGAAGACTCCTCGCGTGTGCCTGCTCGTGGCGTTGCTCCTGTTCCCGTGTGTGTGGGTCGCGCCCGCCCGCGCGCAGTCGGCCAAGGTCGAGCCGCGGCCGTACCTGTACGAGCCCTCGATCTCGCCCGACCGGAAGGAGATCGCCTTCGTGTCGGGCGGCGACGTGTGGACGGCGCCGGCCGAGGGCGGCGAGGCGCGGCTGCTCGTCTCGCACCCGGCGACCGAGTCGCGGCCGCTCTACTCGCCCGACGGCCGGCAGCTCGCCTTCGTCTCGACGCGGACGGGCAACGGCGACCTCTACGTGCTCGACTTCGCCTCGGGCGAGGTGCGGCGCGTCACCTTCGACGACGCGGCCGAGCAACTCGACGCATGGTCTGCGGACGGGCGCTGGCTCTACTTCTCCTCGACGGCGCGCGACATCGCCGCGAGCAACGACATCTACCGCGTCAGCGCGGCGGGCGGCACGCCGATGCCGGTCTCGGCCGACCGCTACGCGAACGAGTGGGCGGCGGCGCCCGCGCCCGACGGCCAGGGCGTAGCTTTCGTCGGCCGCGGCTACGCGCAGTGGTGGCGCCACGGCCACGCGCACATCGACCAGTCGATCATCATGCTCATGCGCGACCAATCGGCCGCGAAGTACGAGCCGCTCACCGACGGCGGCGCGAAAGAGGTCTGGCCGATGTGGGGCGAGGGCGGCAAGAGTCTCTACTACATGTCCGACCGCAGCGGGGCGGAGAATCTCTGGAAGCTTCCTCTGGGCGGGCGGCCCGTGCAGTTGACCAGGTTCACCTCCGGGCGCGTGCTCTGGCCGAGCATCTCTTACGACGGGCGCGCCGTCGTCTTCGAGCGCGGCTACGGCATCTGGCGCATGGAGACGGACTCGGGTCGTGCGTCCGAAGTGCGCATCACTCTGCGGGGCGCCCCCGCCGGGCCGGCGGTCGAGCGGGTGCGGCAGACGGAGCAGTTGCAGGATTTGGCGCTCTCGCCCGACGGCAAGAAGGTCGCGTTCGTCGCGCGGGGCGAAGTCTTCGCTGCCTCGGCCACGGACGGGGGCGACGCCGTGCGCGTGACGAACACGCCCGCGCCCGAGTCGCAGCCGGTCTGGTCGCCCGACAGCCGACGGCTCGCGTACGTCTCCGAGCGCGGCGGCCCGGGCCACCTCTACCTCTACGACTTCGCCACGAACGCGGAGACGCAGTTGACGAACGCCGCCGAGGCGGACGACACGCCGCGCTTCTCGCCGGACGGGAAGTGGCTCGCCTTCCAGCGCGCGGGGCGCGAGCTGCGCGCGCTGAGCGTCGAGTCGAAGCAGGAGCACCTGGTCGCCGCGGGCAGCTTCTCGCGCCCGCCCCTCAGCCCCGACCGGCCTTTCACCTTCTCGCCCGACAGCAAATGGATCGCCTACATGCCGGTCGGGCAGAAGCTCTTCCGTAACGTCTACGTCGCACAGGTCGAGGGCGACGGCAAGGGCCGCCCCGTCAGCTTCCTCGCCAACGCCGGGAGCAACACCGTCTCGTGGAGCACGGACGGCACCTTCATCCTCTTCGACACGGGGCAGCGGACGGAGTCGGGGCAGGTGGCGCGCGTAGACCTGATCCCGCGCACGCCGCGCTTCCGCGAAGACCAGTTCCGCGACCTCTTCAAGGAGGAGACGCCCAAGACCGTCTCGCCCACGCTGCGCCGTCAGGAGAACAACCCGCAGAACCCGCCGACGCCCACACCGACACCTTCGCCGACGCCGCCGCCCGCCGAGCCCGCGCCGGCCCCCGGTCAAACACCGACTCCGGCGCGACCGGACGGCGCGGCGGGAAGGGGGCAGGCGGCCGCGGAGAAGAAGCCGGTCGAGGTCGTCTTCGAAGGCATCCGCCGGCGGCTGAGCCTTCTGCCCGTAGAGGTGGACGTGTACTACCAGACGGTGAGCCCCGACGGGAAGTACCTGCTGATGCTGGCGGGCGCGGCCGGCCAGAACAACATCTACCTCTACCCGCTCGACGAGCTGGCGAGGGAGCCTGCGGTCGCGCGCCAGCTCACCTCGACGCCCGGCTTCAAGTCGGACGCGCAGTTCTCGACCGACGGCCAGCAGGTCTTCTACCTTGAGAACGGCCGCATCCAGGTCGCGCCGCTCGACCCGCGGCAGTCGCCGCGCGCGCTCGCGGTCGCGGCCGAGCTGGACGTAGACTTCGCGCGCGAGAAGCTCGAAGTCTTCGAGCAGGGTTGGGAGTTGATGCGCGACAACTTCTACGACCCGCAGTATCACGGCGCGGACTGGCGGGCCGTGCGCGCGGAGATGGAGCCTTACGTGGCCGGAGCGCGCACGCCCGACGAGGTGCGCCGCCTGATGCGTCTGATGGTCGGCGAGCTGAACGCCTCGCACCTCGGCGTCAACAACCCGGCGGGCTCGGCGCAGACGACGACCGGAAGGCTCGGGCTCGACTTCGACCGCGCGGAGTACGAACGTTCGGGCAGGCTCCGTGTGACCGAAGTCATCCCGCTCGGCCCCGCGGCGCTCGCGCGCGACGCGGCGGCGCCCGACCGGACGCGGGCCTTGAAGGCGGGCGACTACCTCCTGGCCGTTGACGGCCGCGCGCTCGACGCGCGCGCGAACCTCGACGACCTGCTCAACTACAAGGTCGGCCGCCGCGTCACGCTCGCCGTCGCCTCCTCGGCCGACGGCGCGGACAGGAAAGAGATCGACGTGCGGCCGGTCAACGTCAACACCGAGAAGGGGCTGCGCTACCGCAAGTGGGTGGAGGAGCGGCGCGCCTACGTCGAGCGCGCGAGCGGCGGGCGCCTCGGCTACGTGCACATGTACGACATGTCGGCGGGCGCGCTCTCGCAGCTCTACGTAGACCTCGACGCGGAGAACCAGTCGAAGGAGGGCGTGGTCGTGGACGTGCGCCACAACAACGGTGGCTTCGTCAACGTCTACGCCGTCGATGTGCTCGCGCGCCGGAGCTACATGCGGATGACGCCGCGCGGGTTCGCGGCGGCCCCGGCGCGTCCCTACCTGGGGCAGAGGGCGCTTGAGCTGCCCACGGTGCTCGTCACCGACCAGTACTCGCTCTCCGACGCGGAGGACTTTACGGAAGGCTACCGGAGTCTGAAGCTCGGCAAGGTGGTGGGCGAGCCGACGGCCGGCTGGATCATCTACACCTCGGACATCAGGCTGCTGGACGGGACGATCTTCCGCATCCCCTTCACGCGCATCGAGACGGCCGAGGGCGTCAACATGGAGCGCAACCCGCGCCCCGTGGACGTGCCCGTCGAGCGGCCCTTCGGCGAGAGCTACACCGGGAAGGACTCGCAGCTCGACGCGGCGGTGAGGGAGTTGTTGGGGAAGAGGTGAGCCGCCGAACGAGTACGACCGGGTAACGCCCGACAGACAACACAGAAGGAGCATCCATGGCAGATAATCAGAACTACGCCGCGGTGCTCGCGACGGCGCAGAGCGGCGACTCGACGCCGGTGGCGATGATCGTCAACGGGCAGGCCCAGTTGACGGGCCTGGACTCCAAGTTCGTCTCGCAGGGCAGCAACGGCCAGGGGGTCTTGTCGAACGGCGGGGCCACGGTGACGCTCGACAACTGCTTCGTGCAGGGGCAGGGCTTTGCGCTCAACATCCCCGACTACCACTCGACGCTCATCGCCAACAACTGCACCATCGACGGGCCGGTGCAGAACGGCGTCCAGATCAACAACTACCCGCCGCCGAAATAAGGCCGCCGGGGCGAGTTACGTCCCGACCCCGAGGGATGAAGGCGTTTTTGCCCGCCGTCACAAGGTAACGCGATGAGGAAATGCGGTTCCCGGCCGCGGGAATGGCATTACATCGCGCCGCAACGCCATTACACGGCCGCGTAATGCCATTACACGGCGACGTAATGCCATTACATGGCGCCGCAACGCCGTTACGCGGCGATGTAACGCCATT
>JBJMGP010000190.1:0-10524 GCA_045807865.1 Pyrinomonadaceae bacterium | reverse complement strand
TCGAGACGAGCTGCAAGACAAAATCCTGCGGGGCACGGCCCACGTCACCCTCTCGCGCGAAGGGGGCGCGGGCGTCGAGGAGGCGCGCGCCGCGGCCCTGCGCGCCCGCCGTGTGGGGGGCGTCGCCGACGCGACGCACATGCGGCAATCGTCGGCCGACCCGGCCTTGAAAGGCCGGGCTAAACTCAAGCGCCGCTCCGCGGCGCGGGGCGTACGCCACTTGACGACTGCCCACCGCTCACTGCTTACTGCTCACTGCCATGCCCTTCGAACTCTTTCTCGCGCTGAGGTACTTGCGCGCGCGGCGTGGACGCCGCGTGGCGCGTTGGACTGCGGGCGCGGCGGTGGTCGGCATCGCGTGCGGGGTGGCGGCGCTCGTCCTGGCGACGGCACTGGCGAACGGTTTTCGAGACGAGCTGCAAGACAAAATCCTGCGGGGCACGGCCCACGTCACCCTCTCGCGCGAAGGGGGCGCGGGCGTCGAGGAGGCGCGCGCCGCGGCCCTGCGCGCACGCCGGGTGGAGGGCGTCGCCGACGCGCAGCCGACCACCTACGAGGGCGCGCTGCTGGCCGGCAACGACGGCGCGACCTACGCGCTCCTGCGCGGCCTCGACGAAGCCTCCACGCCCGCGCGCGCGGGCGTCCGCGCGACTGTGACGAGAGGCTCGCTGGACGACCTTTTTAAGAATCGAGCGGGCGATGAAGACGGGGCCGTGCCCGTCGTGCTCGGCGAGGAGTTGGCGGCGCGCGCGGGGCTGACGAACATCGGCGACGAGGGCTATGTCCTGACGGCGGGCGCCGCCGGGGAGTTGGCGCGTGAGTCGGAATCGCCCGGCCCCTTGCGCGTGAGGGTCGTCGGCCTGTTCCGCTCGGGGCTCTACGAGTACGACTCGGCGTGGGCCTACATCTCTTTAGAGTCGGCCGCGCGCGCCGCGGGGAGCCGGCCGACTTCGTTCGTCGTCAGCGTCGAGGCCCGAGACCTCTACGCGAGCGGCGAGGTCGCGCGGCGGCTGCGCGAGAGCCTGGGTGAGGGCTGGACGGCCGTGGACTGGCGCGAGGCCAACCGGCCGCTCTTCGAGGCGCTGGCGCTTGAGCGGCGGACGGTCGGGCTCATCATCATGCTCGTGACCATCGTCGCCGCGCTCAACATCACGACGACGCTCGCGCTGCTGGTCGTCGAGCGCCGCGCGGACATCGCCGTGCTCTCGACCGTCGGCGCGCGCGCGCCTTCGATCACGCTGCTCTTCATGATCGAGGGCGCCGTCATCGGCGCGGTCGGCGCGCTCGCGGGGGCCGCGCTCGGCCTCTCCGCCTGCTACCTGGCCGAACGCTTCCAGCTCGTACGCCTGCCGCCCGACGTTTATTCGCTGAGCTTCGTGCCGCTCCACCCGCACGCCTCGGACGTTTTGACGGCCGCGCTCGCGGCCTTCGCCGTCAGCCTCCTCGCCACGCTCTATCCCGCCTGGCAGGCCGCGCGCGTCCGCCCGGCCGAGGTCTTGAGGTATGAGTAGTGGTTTGGAAGTCTCAGACCTGTGCAAGTCTTTCCGCGAGCCGTCGGGCGGGGTCTTGGAGGTGCTGCGCGGCGTCTCTCTGAGTTTGAGGGCGGGCGAGGCGGCGGCCGTCGTGGGCGCCTCGGGGGCCGGGAAGACGACGCTGCTGCACGTCGTCGGGGGGCTTGAGGCGGCGGACGCGGGGGACGTGCGTCTGTGTGAGTTCGACGTGGCGCGGGGGTCTGCCGCGGAGCTTGTGCGCTGGCGCGGGCGGGAGGTCGGGTTCGTCTTCCAGTTCCACCACCTGCTCGCAGACCTCTCGGCGGAGGAGAACGTCGCGCTGCCGCTGCTCGTCGCGCGCACGGGTCGGCGCGAGGCTTTAAGTCGCGCGCGCGGGCTGTTGGAGAAGGTCGGGCTGGCCCGGCGCCTCACGCACGCGGCCGGCGAACTCTCCGGCGGCGAGCAGCAGCGCGTGGCCGTCGCGCGCGCCCTCGTCGCGCGCCCACGGCTCGTCCTCGCCGACGAGCCGACGGGGAACCTCGACGCGCGCACGGGCGCGGAGGTCGGCGCGCTCCTCCTCTCGCTCTGCCGCGAGGCGCGCGCCTGCGCCCTCGTCGCCACGCACAACGAAAGCCTCGCAAGTCTCTGCGACCGGCGGCTCGTGCTGCGCGCAGGAAGACTGGAAGAGGGTGTTGGGTTTTAGGTGTTGGGCGTGGGGGAAAGCGGGTCTTTACCGGCACCTCGCATCCGACACCCAACACCCTTTCGATAAATCTGACATCCGCGCCTGCTTTCAGTTATAATGCGTCGCGGGCGCCCTGCGGCGGTTCTCCCGATGTTTTAAGGCACGCCGAAGCCCGAACGTCCTTATCTGTCCGGTCGGAAACAGCCTTTTATGTTTGAGCGATACACGGAGAAGGCGCGGAGAGTCATCTTTTTCGCGCGATACGAGGCCTCTCAGTTCGGCGCCCCGGCCATCGAGCCCGAGCACCTCCTTCTGGGCCTGATGCGCGAGGACAAGACCTTGACGGCCCGCTTCCTCGCGCGCGCGCAGACCTCCCTCGAAGCCATCCGCAAGGAGATCGAGGGGCGCGCGCCGCTGCGCGAGAAGATTTCCACCTCGGTCGAGCTGCCCCTCGCCCCCGAGACCAAGCGCGTGCTCGCCTTCGCGCACGAAGAGAGCGACCGTCTCCAACACCGGCACATCGGGACGGAGCACCTGCTGCTCGGGCTCCTGCGCGAGGAGCGCTCGATGGCCGCCGAGATTCTCTACGAGCGCGGCCTACGCCTGAACGCGGTGCGCGAGGAGGTCTCGCGCCAGTCGGGCACCGACCCGCGCGCGGCGCAGAAGAAGGAGACGCCGCACCTCGCAGAGTTCTCGCGCGACCTGACGGAAGACGCCGCCAACGACAAGCTCGACCCGCTGGTCGGCCGCGAGGCCGAGATCGAGCGCGTCGTCCAGATCCTCTGCCGCCGGACGAAGAACAACCCCGTGCTCATCGGCGAGCCGGGCGTCGGCAAGACCGCCATCGTCGAAGGGCTCGCCCAGCGCATCGTCCGCGGCGAAGTGCCCTCGTTCCTTGAGAACAAGCGCATCCTCTCGCTCGACCTCAGCTTAATCGTCGCGGGCACGAAGTACCGCGGGCAGTTCGAGGAGCGCCTGAAGCAGATCATGCGCGAGCTGGTCGAGAACCCGCAGTACGTCGTCTTCATCGACGAGCTGCACACGCTCGTCGGCGCTGGCTCGGCCGAGGGCTCGCTCGACGCGGCGAACATCCTGAAGCCCGCCCTCTCGCGCGGCGAGATTCAATGCATCGGCGCCACGACGCCCGCCGAGTTCCGCAAGTCGATTGAAAAAGACCGCTCGCTGGAGCGCCGCTTCCAGGCGGTCAAGGTTCCGCCGCCGAGTGAGGAGGAGGCCGTCTCCATCCTCGACGGCGTGCGCGAGCGGTACGAGGCGTTCCACCAGGTGCGCTACACGGACGAAGCCATCGAGGCCGCCGTCTACCAGTCGAACCGCTACATCCCCGACCGCTTCCTCCCCGACAAGGCCATCGACGTGATCGACGAGGCCGGCGCGCGCGTCAAACTCCGCGCCCGCCGCGACGCCCCGCCGCGCGAGAACTTCTACGACGACCGCGCGGCCGGCGCGGGCGGCGGCTACTACCGGCCGGCGCTCACCTCCTCGCCGCTCGCCGAGGAGGACGACCTCATCATGTCGGTCGAGGTCACGAAGGACGACATCGAGGATGTCATCGCGCGCTGGACGGGCATTCCCATCACCTCCCTGAAGGAGGAGGAGACGCAGAAGCTGCTGCGCACAGAGGAGGAGTTGAAGGGCCGCGTCATCGCGCAGCGCCCGGCCATCTCGGCGCTCGCGCGCTCCATCCGCCGCTCGCGCGCGGGGCTCAAGAACCCGAACCGACCCGTCGGCTCGTTCCTCTTCTTAGGCCCGACGGGCGTCGGCAAGACCGAGGTCGCGCGCAGCCTGGCCGAGTTCCTCTTCGGCTCCGAGCGCTCGATGATCCGCTTCGACATGTCCGAGTTCATGGAGAAGCACTCGGTCTCGAAGCTCATCGGCTCGCCCCCGGGCTACGTTGGCCACGAGGAGGGCGGGCAGTTGACGGAGCGGATCAAGCGTTCTCCGTACAGCGTCCTCCTCTTCGACGAGATCGAGAAGGCGCACCCGGACATCTTCAACGTGCTGCTGCAAGTCTTCGAGGACGGCATCCTCACGGACGCTCTGGGCAACACGGTCGATTTCAAGAACGCCATCATCATCATGACCTCCAACATCGGGGCGCGCTACATCCAGAAGAAGGGCACGATGGGCTTCCAGGCGAGCCCCGACGCCTCGCGCGAGAAGATGGAGGAGATGGTGATGAACGCGGTGCGCCACACCTTCAACCCCGAGTTCATCAACCGCCTCGACGAGATCATCATCTTCGACCAGCTCCTCGACGACGAGCTGCTGGAGATCGTCGGCCTCCAGGTCGAGCAGTTGAACAAGACGCTCTCGCGCCGCGCCCTCGAAGTCCGCCTGACCTTGGAGGCCAAGCGCTGGATCGTCGAGAAGACCTGCGGCGACCGCTCCTACGGCGCCCGGCCGCTCCGGCGCGCGCTCCAGAAGTACGTCGAAGACCCGCTCTCCGAGGCGCTCATCCAGGGCAGCCTCGAAGGCGCCACGGTCGTCGAGGTCTACCCCGAAGGCAATGAACTCTCCTACCGCCCCGCCGTCGTCGAGGAGCCGGGCGACGCGCTGCTGATTCACTGAAAGCGGTCGGCCGCAGCCGGCAGTTCAGACAAAACAAGTTCCCGGACACTTCGGAGGCGGCGAGATTAATTACTCGCCGCCTCCGTTTCTTTGAGACCTGCCGCTCAAAAGCGACAGGTTTTAACTGCCGGCGACCGCCTGCCGACTGCTTACGGGCGGCTTCCCCGGTTGGATTTGGCCGTTTTCTCATTTATAATGCGCCACTTTGCGGGAGTCGTGCGGCTGGCAACGGTTGGGCGCGCGGGGCGAATCCAAGAGGAGCCTGTTCTAAACCCTGACGCCTGAGCCGGAGCCGTGCACGTCTGTGCCGCTCCGGGCGGAAAAAATTTCTCGAAAAGATTTTCCCTATAAAGTCTCCCGAATTCATTCGACCGCAATTTAAGAGGCTAAAAGCTAAGTTTATGCGAATTCGCGCGCCCTGGACCCATCGCGTGGCAGCCTTCGTGGCCTGCCTCATGCTCCTCAACACGGCGCTCCCCGTCATGAGAGCCGGCGCGCAGGAGCCGGCGCCCGCGACATCAGCGCAGCAGCAGCGCGTTCTCGTCGAGGACGTGCAGATCGAGGGCAACCGCCGCCTGCGCGACGAGGACATCCTCTATCACATCCAGACCCGGGCCGGCGATGTCTACAACGAGGAGCAGATTAAGCGCGACTACCAGGCGCTCCTCAACCTCCCCTTCTTCGACAAGACCAAGGTGAGCGTCGCCACCACGGACGGCCCGCGCGGCGGCAAGATCGTCATCTTCACCGTCGTGGAACTGCCCGTCATCCGCGAGCTGACCTTCAAGGGTCTGAAGAGCGTCGGCGAGGCCGACGTGCTCAAGGAGTTCCGCGAGCAGCGCGTCGGCGTCTCCAAGGAGACGACCTACGACCCCGTCAAGGTCAACAACGCGCGCCGCGTCATCAAGGAGTTGGTCGCGCAGCACGGCCACCCGAACGCCACGGTCGAGGCCGTGACCGAGGAGGTCTCGGCGACCTCCGTCTCGCTCACCTTCCAGGTGGACGAGGGCGACCGCGTCCGCGTCGTGGAGATCCAGTTCGAGGGCAACCAGCACTTCTCCGACGGCGAGCTGCGCGGCGCGATGAAGCTCGTCAAGGAGGCGGGGCTCATCTCGCGCTTCAAGGGGCAGGACATCCTCCACCTAGAGAAGCTCGATTACGACCTGCGCAAGAACGTCGTCGATTACATGCGCTCGAAGGGCTACCTCGAAGCGCGCACCGGCGAGCCGCGGGTCGAGGGCCTCGGGCCGAAGCGGACGGGCTTCCCCGTCCTGCCGCTCCCGATCCTCTCGTCCACGGACGAGGGCCTGCGCGTCACCATCCCCATCACCGAGGGCAAGCTCTACCGCCTCGGCGAGATCAAGATCGAGGGCAACTCGATCTACTCGGAGGAGCTGATCCGGCAGGTCATCGGGCTCAGGCCGGGCGAGATCGCCAACGGCGCGCGCATCAGCAAGGCCGTCTACGAGGACTTGAAGAACCTCTACGGCCGCTCGGGCTTCATCCAGTACGAGCCCGACATCTCGCCCGAGTTCAAGCCCAACCCGCAGAACCCGAACGAGGGCATCGCCGACTTCACCGTCACCATCAACGAGGGCAAGCAGTTCACGCTCCGCCGGCTGGAGTTCATCGGCAACACCTACACGCGCGACAACGTGCTGCGCCGCGAGGTGGCGGTCAACGAGGGCGACATCTTCGACCGGCAGCTCTGGGAGTTCTCGGTGCTCAAGCTCAACCAGCTCGGCTTCTTCGACCCCATCGACAAGGAGAAGGACGCGGAGCTGCGGCCCGACGAGGAGAAGGGCGAGGTCGACATCAACCTGCGCGTCTCGGAGCGCGGCCGCAACCAGATCGCCTTCAACGGCGGCGTCTCCGGCATCGGCGGCTCCTTCTTCGGGCTCGACTACTCGACGAACAACCTGCTCGGCCGCGGCGAGTCGCTCTCGTTCCAGTTCGCCTTCGGCAACCGGCAGAAGTCGATTCTCTTCTCGTTCACCGAGCCCTACGTCAAGGATCGCCCGATCTCGGTCGGCTTCTCGCTCTACACCCAGTCGCAGAAGTTCTTCGGCGAGGGCACGGCCCTCTCGACCAACCCGGAGGCGCTCAACGGCGCCTTCGGCGACATCAACAGCTTCCTGACGACGGGCGAGGAGAACCTCTTCACGCAGAACACGACGGGCGGGAGCGTCTACGCGACCTCGCCGCTCTCGGAGTTCTGGCGCCCCCACAGCCGCCGCTTCGTCCAGATCGCGCGCGCCGCGCGCATCGGGCTCTCCTACTCCTACTCGCGCTCCTCCATCGAGGAGCCGCCGATCAACGAGACGGGGAACACGCAGAACTTCATCCCCGTCATCTTCAAGCAGCCGAACATCACGACGAGCCGCATCACGCCCTCGTTCGTCTACGACACGCGCAACGGCTCCATCGACCCGACCCAGGGGTCGCAGGTCGCGCTCTCGGTGGGCGTGGCGGGGATCCTCGGCGACGTGCGCACCATCCAGCCGACGCTCTCCTACATCAGCTTCCGCCCCGTGCGCCGCAAGCGCTCGGAGCACCCGGAGGTCTTCGGCTTCCGCATCGTCGCGGGCCACGTCCGCAGCTTCGGCCTCTCGTCGAACATCGCCGCCGCGCAGGAGAGCTCGCTCTCGTTCATCAACGGCGTGCCGGTCTACGAGCGCTTCTTCCTCGGCGACGAGTTCACCATCCGCGGCTACAACGTCCGCTCCATCTCGCCCATCACGCCGCTCGACGTGTACGTCAGCTCGCAAAACGTCTCGGTCTCGGCCACGGGCGCGGGCGCCCTGGTTCCCGTCGAGGGGCTGCCCGGCAATCTGCGGCAGCAGCTCGTCCAGCTCGGCACGTTCACCGGCCCGACCGGCGCGAACTCCGTGCAGATCGACCGCCAGTTCCGCTTCACCGGCGGCGACACGCAGCTCCTGGGGAACTTCGAGTACCGCATCCCGATCTTCGGCCCCGTGGCGCTGGCGGCCTTCGCCGACATCGGCTCGGCCTTCAACCTCACGACGGGCACCGACCAGGTCTTCTCGACCGAGTTCCTCGCCGACCAGCCTTTCCTCTGCGGCACCGGCGGCCTGAACGCGCTGGTCGCGCGCCGCAACCCGCAGCTGGTGACGACCCAGACGGGCAACTACTCCTGCGGCACCGGGTTCGCGACGATCCAGCCCGCGCTGCTGACGCAGGGCGACCGGCTGCTGACGAAGGAGGAGTTCGCCGCGCTCCAGCGCGTCGGCCCGCTCGACCCGAACACGTTCCTGCCCTTCGGCGTGCAGCCCCTCTGGCTGCGCGGCGACGTGCAGACGAACACCGTGGCGCGTCTTTCCCAGAGTCTTTTTTCGAAAATAGGTGATTACCGATCAAGCCTGGGGCTGGAATTACGCATCCAAATGCCTGTGATCAACGTGCCGTTCCGTTTCATCTACGCTATCAACCCGAACGCACAGGACAACCTCGTCCAGGAGAAGAAGAAGGTCTTCCGGTTCAGCATCGGCCGCACCTTCTGAGAGTTCTACAACAGACGGGAAACGACGGGGGCGGCGCGCCCCCTTGATTAAGCACCCGCGGCCGCGCCCGCAACACTTTAAGGAGTAGTACAGAAAAGATCATGAAAGCGATTCGCAACACCTTCTTCGCCGCCGCCTTCGCGGCCACAGCCGCGCTGACGGCCTCCGCCCAGACCACGCCCGCCTCCCGCCCGGCCGCCCCCGCGCTGCCGCGCCCGACCGCCCCGGCGGCCGGCGGCGGCGCCGTCACCGTCGCCGAGGGCAAGTTCGCCATCATCGACACCGAGGCCTTCGGCGACGCGAAGGAGGGCATCCAGCGCCTCGTCGCCGCCTTCCAGGCCGTCGAGCGCGAGTTCAAGCCGCGCCGCGACGATATCACGACCCTCAAGACCCGCTACGACGCGCTGGTCAAAGAGGTCAATGATACCAAGGCCGTCGCCGACCAGAAGGCGATTGCCGCCAAGGCCGAACAGGCCCAGCAGCTTGAGATCGAGATCAAGCGCAAGCAGGAGGACGGCCAGAAGGCGCTCGACAAGCGCGTCCAGGAGCTGACCGCCCCGGTCTACACCGACATCGGCAACGCGCTCCAGGCGTACGCCAAGGCGCGCGGCCTCACGGTCGTCTTCGACGTGAGCAAGATGCAGGGCGTCGTCATGGTCGTCGATGGCAGCATCGACATCACCAACGCCTTCATCGCCGACTACAACCAGCGCAACCCGGCCACCACGGCCGCGGCCACGCCCGGCCGCCCGTAAGAGCCAAAGGCCGTAAACCGTGAACCGTAGACCGTGACAAGAAGGGCTTGCCTTCTCTTGTCACGGTTCACGGTTTACGGTTAACGTCTCCCTATGGAAACCGTCCTCGACACCCGCGCCATCCAGGAGATCCTGCCGCACCGCTACCCGTTCCTGCTCGTCGACCGCATCGTCGAGCTGACGCCGGGGGTGCGCATCGTCGGGATCAAGCAGGTGACGATCAACGAGCACTTCTTCCAGGGCCACTTCCCCGGCGCGCCCGTCATGCCCGGCGTCCTCATCCTGGAGGCGATGGCGCAGGTCGGGGCGGTCTACGCGCTCCAGCAGTTGGAGGGGCGCGACGACAAGCTCGTCCTCTTCAGCGGCATCGACAACGGGCGCTTCCGGCGCCCCGTCGTCCCCGGCGACACGCTCGTCATTACCGTGACCCCCGTCCGCGTCGGCAACCGCGTCCAGAAGATGCACGGCGAGGCCCACGTCGAGGGCCAGCTCGCCGCCGAGGCCGACATCATGAGCGTCGTCGTCCCGAAGTAAAATGAAAGGCAAAAGGCAAAAGGCAAAAGGCAAAAGGAGGGAAAGTGAAAGCCGTCGGCGCTTCGACCGCTTACCTTTTTGCCCTTTGCCCTTTGCCCTTTGCCCTTTGCCTTTTGCCTTCTAATGTCCGTCCACGTCCACCCAACAGCAGTCGTCAGCCCGCGCGCCGAGGTGGGCGAAGGCGTGCACGTCGGGCCGTTCTGCACGGTCGGCGACGAGGTGCGTCTGGGCGCGCGCGTGCGCCTCGAATCGCACGTCGTCGTGGACGGCCGCACGGAGATCGGCGCCGAGACGCACGTCTTCCCCTTCGCGTCGGTGGGGCTTGCGCCGCAGGACTTGAAGTACCGCGGTGAGCCGGCCGAGACGCGGGTCGGGCAGCGCTGCCGCATCCGCGAGTTCGTGACCGTCCACCGCGGGACGGAGGGTGGCGGGATGCTCACGTCGATTGGCGACGACTGTCTCATCATGGCGCAGGCGCATGTGGCGCACGACTCCCGCGTCGGCGACCGCGTCATCATGGGCAACGCCGCGACGCTCGCCGGCCACGTCGAGGTGCAGGACGGGGCGAACGTCGGCGCCTACTCGGGAGTCCACCAGTTCTGCCGCGTCGGCCGCGAGGCATACGTCGGCGGCTACTCGGTCGTCGTCAAGGACGCGCTCCCCTTCGCGCTCACCGTCGGCAACCACGCGAAGTGCTACGGCCTCAACATCGTCGGCATGAAGCGCCGCGGCTATCCGCAGGAGACGATGGAAGCTCTGCACCATGCCTTCCGCCTCCTCCTCTCCTCGAAGCTGAACACCACGCAGGCGCTTGCGCGCATCCGCGAAGAGCTGCAAGGCGCGCAGGAGGTCGAAGAACTCCTCCGCTTCATCGAGACCTCGCAGCGCGGCGTTGTGAAGTAAAGAGTTCAAAGTTCCAGGTTCAAAGTTCAAAGTTGAAACAGCGGCTT
>JBJMGP010000189.1:0-18349 GCA_045807865.1 Pyrinomonadaceae bacterium | reverse complement strand
TGGGGGGCACAGAGAATTTAACTCTGTGCCCCCCACGCGCCTCTGCGGCGTGATGCTTTCACGCCGGACTCATTCCCCGACGACGGCTTAAGGCTGACGGAAGCGTTCGCGGTACTCTATCGAGTTGATGAACCCCTTGACCATCTCGGCGCGGCGGTAGTCGCCGCCGAACTCTTCGAGCTTCGAGAGCCAGAAGTTGTAGCCGACGAAGTTCGGGTCGGGCTGTCCGTCAAAGCCCACGTCGTCAGGGTTCCTCCTCAGGTAGCCGAAGTACTGCATCAGCACGAAGGCGCGGTTCGTCTCGCGCCGCTGGAGAGACTCCTTCTCGGCGAGCCTCTGGAGGACGAGGGCGCGCGCCGCCGTGGCGCTCATCGACCGGAACGCCTGGCGCGACGCCTCAAGCTCTTCGGCCGTGACGGTGACCCCGGCCGTCGTGTAGAGCGCGTTGGTGTAGGTGTCCTCGTCGAGCCCTGCGGGGTACTT
Source organism: Pyrinomonadaceae bacterium (assembly GCA_045807865.1). Classification (GTDB taxonomy): domain Bacteria; phylum Acidobacteriota; class Blastocatellia; order Pyrinomonadales; family Pyrinomonadaceae; genus QHXN01. Next base: position 17,866 of record JBJMGP010000189.1, on the reverse strand, counting down.
CGCGAGGAAGCGCTCGGTGGAGACGAAGCTCTGGAAGTAGGCGGTCTGGTTCGCGGTGAGCCGCGCCTGCCAGTCGCCCGGGCCGACGACCACGCCCTCGTCGAGTTGCCGCGTGTCGGCCAGAAACTCCGCGAAGGTCAGAGGCACCGGCTTGCCCGGCAGGTCGCCGTAGGCCGCGCGGTGCGCGCAGTAGGCGAGGAAGCCCGTGCGCTGGAACTCGATGGAGAGGAAGAAGGCGGCGCTCGTGTCGATGCGCTTGACCTCGCGGCAGCCGTCGTTCGTGCCGCAGGTGTCGATGCCCTGCGTCCAGAAGTCGAGGCCCGACGAGTCGGGGTCGCGGTTGAGGAAGTCCGCGTAGTGCTGCCGGACGAAGAACTGCGTGTCGTAAATCGGGCTGACGAGTGCGGCGGTGAAGTTGAACGACTGGTTGCCGGCCGCCGTGCCGAAGCTGACCTCCGCCGGGTTGAACGCGTAGCCGTACTTGGAGGGTATCAGCTTGATGGTGATGTTGCCGCCCAGCGGGTACGAGATGCTGTAGGTGACGGTGCCGTTGAAGTTCGTCAGCGGCGCGCCGAGAGCGTTCTCCGGCCGCACGGCGACGTTCGCCAGCGCGCTGCCGGCCGCGTCGGTGACGCGCGCGAAGACGGTGACATAAGGGAGCAGCCTGAGTTCGACCGTCTGGTTGGCGTTCAGGCTGGACACGTTGATGGCGAACTTGAGGAACTGCCCCGGCTTCGACGGCGTGAGCGTGTAGCTGCCGCCCGCGGGCAGCCCCGTGAAGGAGTAGTTGCCGGCGGCGTCGGTCGTCGTCGCGCCCGAGACGGTGCCGCTGATCGTGACGGTCGCGTCGGCGATGACGGTGCCGCTGCCGTCCGTGACGCGCCCCGAGATGGAGTAGCGCGGCGCCGAGTCGGAGGCCGCGACGAAGTCCGCGGTGCCCGCGCCGGAGAGGCAGCCCGTGCTGACGAAGCTGCGCGCCTGCGGCGTGAAGCTCAGGCCCGTTTTGCTCGGCGTCACCTTCACGCTGTTGCGACAGCCCAGCTCGCCCGAGATGTAGTTGCCGGCCGCGTCGGTCTGAGCAACGCGCGTCTCGACGGCGCCCTGCTGGTTCAACTCGAAGGTGATCCGGACGCCCGCCACGGGCGCGCCGTTCGAGTCCGTGACGCGCCCCGAGACGCCGTAGACGGGCGAAGGCGTGGGCGTGGGCGTCGCCTGCGCGAGCGCCGGGTTCGGCTGCCAGGCGGGCGCATTCTCGGAGGCCGTGCCGGAGGTGGCGCGCGCCTGTCCGCTCCCGTCCGGGCTCATCAGGTAGACGGCGGAGGCGCCGCCGCGGTCGCTCGCGAAGGCGATTGATCTGCCGTCGGGCGACCAGGTCGGGTGGCGGTCGCTGTGGAAGTCGTTCGTCAGCCGCAACTGGTGGGTTCCGTCGGCGTTCATCACGAAGATTTCCGCGGGGCCGAACTGGAAGTCGTTCTCGTAGGCGATGCGCGAGCCGTCGGGCGACCAGGCGGGCGCCAGGTCGGTGCCCTCGCCGGTGCTGAGCTGCCGCGGCAGCGTGCCGTCGGCGTTCATCACGAAAATCTTGGTGTTGAAGAAGTCGGGGCCGCTTGAGTAGGCGATGGACTTGCCGTCGGGCGACCAAGCGAGGTCGCGGTAGATGGAGGCGGTGTTGGTCAGACGCCGCCGGTTGCTGCCGTCGGCGTTGACGAGGCAGATGTCGTAGTTCGACACCGCGTCGCAGACGAAGGCTATCTGCGAGCCGTCGGGCGACCACGTGGGCGTCTGCGTGATGGCGAAGCCCGTGTTCTGCGTCAGCGCGCGCAGCCCCGCGCCGTCCGAGCCGACGACGTAGAGGTTGCTGCCGCGGTCGGCCGAGACGACGAGCCGCGTGCCGTCGGGCGACCAAGAGGCCGCGGCGACGCCCACGAGGCGCCCCTGTGTCACGTTCGTCCTGGCGCCGGTGTCCAGGTCGTAGACGAAGAGTTCGAGGCCGTTGGCCGCGGGCGAGGTAAAGGCGATTCGGCCGCGCGCGGCCGACTGGGCGCGCGCGGTGTCGGCGTTAGCCAGGCAGAGCGCGGCGCAGAGCATCAGACAGATATAGGCGAGGGTGCGCATGAGAGTCTTTCTGAGAATGATGGTGAAACTTGTTTCAGTAAAAATTCTTAAGGCCGCCCCGCCCGGCATTCCCGGCGCGTGAGGCCGAGCGCCTGCGGGAGCTAGGATTAGGGAGGGACTTCGATGCGGGGCGGGGTGCGCCGGTTGCCCAGATGGGGCGCGCCTTCATCTGTGGGACGGCCTTCCGCGCGGCGGGCTCGCGCGGCGGAGGCCGACGAGGTCGAGGGCGCGCGCGACCTCTCCGTTCCTCATGAAGTGGCGCCAGACGAGCCCGTCGCGGAGGTTCTCGGCGGCGAGGAGCGTGATGCCCTGGTCGAGGCCGATGACATCCGCGTCCACCCAGCCCGTGTTCGGGTTGAAGGCGTCGGCGAAGCCGTAGCGGCCGTATGTCTTCTCCCCGTACTTCTCCTTCAGCGCGCGCAGCGCCGCGAGCGAGATGTCAGGCGTAAAGGCGAGCGAGCCCGCCGCCGCGTACGGCACGACCGTCCCGTCTATCGAAGGGTCGCGCGGCGGCCCGCCCCAGGCGACGTAGCCGCGCTCCGAGTCCGAAGCCGAGATGCCCCACACGTCCGGCCCGTAAGCGTGGAACTCCGTCGAGAGGTCGATGCAGAACTGCCGGTGCGCGCGCGTGGCCGCGGCCGAGTTCTCGAAATAGTCTGTGTAGGGATAGCGGTCTTCGCGCCGGCCGCGCAGGTCGGCCCACGCCTGCGTGTACTGGTGCGTGAAGAGCGGGCCGTCGTTCATAAAAGTGTAGCCGGCGTAAGTGATGCGCTTGCGCGACCAGGCGCGCCAGGCGCGCGGCGTGAGGGGGTGCGTGGGCGAGCCGATGGCGAGCAGTTGAAGGATGAGGTGTTCGCTGTAGGTGTCCCAGCGCGTTTTAATGAAGCCGGTCTCGGGGCGCCAGCCGTGCGAGAGGAGCGTGGGGTGGCCGTTGAGCATCCAGTTGAAATCGACGCGCTCGTAGATGAGGGTCGAGAGCCGGACGACCTCCGGGTCTTCGCGGAAGCACTGGCGCGCGGTGAGCACGCCCGCGAGCAGCAGCGCCGTGTCGATGGAAGAGGTCTCGCTCTGCCAGCGCCGCTCGCCCGTCGCCGCGTCCATCCAGTGCAGGAACCAGCCGTGCTCGCGCGGCGCGCGCTCGGCGAAGAAGCGCAGCGTGGTGAGCACGCGGCCCCGTGCCTCGCCGCGTGTGACCCAGCCGCGCTCCGCCCCCGCGCAGAGCGCCGTGAGCCCGAAGCCCGTCGCGGCGCTCGAAGCAATGCCGTGCGAAGGGTGCCCTTCCGGGTGCGCCTCGCCCGACGCGCGCGCGCGATCCAGGACGAGCCCCGTGCCCGGGTCTGCGTGTTCGAGGAAGTAGAGGAACGCTCTGTGCGAAAGGTCTTCGAGGAACTCCACGTCGGCGCGCGTCAGAACATAGCCGCCCGACCTTTTAGCTTCAACCGACTGTACGCGCGGCGCCGCCTGCGCACAGAGTGTGGCGAGCAGGAGGAGCATGATGAGCGCGTGTCGCGACGGAAGAATCATGACGTTCGCCGGCGTTGCCGGCGCGACTATAATATAGCTTCGGTAGTTGAGTGTAGAGTGTAGGGCGGTTGGCCACAGAGACACGGAGGAGGCACAGAGGGAGAGGGTTAAGAATTTGAGGTTTGAAATTTTAAGTTTGAGGTTCTCTGTCTTCGTGGCGCTCCTTCTGTGCGCGCCGGGCGGCGAGCTACGTTCGAGCCAGAGGGAGGCAGCGAGGGAGACGCGACAGGTAACAGAGGGTGCGTCGGCGCTGCTGGTGCGTGCGCTGGGGCTGCTGCGCGAGGGGAAGTTTGTCGAGGCGGAGCCGCTCGTGCGGCGCGCGCTCGCGGCCGTGCCGTCGAACGCGGACGCGCACGCGCTGCTCGGCGTCATCCTCGACCAGCGCGGGCGTGCGCGCGAGGCGGAGTTGGAGTACCGCGCCGCGCTCAAGCTCAAGCCGGGGGCGGTCGCGCCGCGCGCGAACCTCGGCGTGCTGCTCGCGCGCGGGGGGCGTCAGGCCGAGGCCGCCGCCGAGTTCGAGGCCGTGCTGCGCGCCGCGCCCGGCCACCCGCAGGCGACCTTCAACCTCGGCCTCGCGCTCTTCGAGCTGAAGCGTTACGAAGAGGCCGCCGCCCTCCTTGGCACGCCCGCCGCGCTCGCGCAGAACGCGCCGGAGGCTTACTACCGGCTCGGCCTCGTCAGCGCCGCGCGGGGGCGCCCGGAGGAGGCGGCCGAGTTCTGGCAGAAGGCACTGGCGCTGCGCGAGAACTTCCACGAAGTTCACTTCGCGCTGGCGGAGGAGCTGCGCCGGCAGCGGCGCTACGAGGGCGCGGCCGAATTCTACGAGCGCGCGGTGGCGGAAGAGCCGGGGCGGCTCGCCTACCGAGTGCGGCTGGGCGGCGTGCTGATGCTGCTCTCGCGCTTCGACCGCGCGCGGGAAGTTTTCGACGAAGCGGCCAAGCGCTTCCCGGACTCGGCCGAGGCGCACTACTTCGCGGGCGTGGCCGCGAGGGGGCTGGGCGACTACGGGGAGGCCGAAGCGTCTCTGCGCCGCTCGCTGCAACTCAGGCCCGACAGCGCCGACGCGCTCGCGCAGCTCGGCTTCGTCGTGGGCGAGCGCGGGCGCGACGCGGAGGCCGAGCGTCTCCTGCGCCGGGCGGTCTCGCTGGAGGCGCGCCACTTCTACGCCAACTACGACCTCGGGCGCCTGCTCGTGCGCGGTCGCCGTTACGAGGAGGCGCTGGTGGTGCTCGCGGCCGCGGCGCGCATACGCGAGTCGGACGCGGGCGCTCGTTACCAGATGTTCCTCGCCCTCTCGCGGCTCGGGCGCTGGGAGGAGGCCGAGCGCGAGCTGACGCTCTTCAAGAGACTGGACGAGGAGCGCAAGGCGCGGCGGGCGGGTGTTGGAGAGGAGCAGGTCGAAGACGCCTTGCCTGCGCCGGCCGGGCCTTGAGGAGAGAGAATCATTAACCGGGATGGACAGGATGGACAGGATTAAGAATTAGGGATTTGAAAGTTGAAATCTCAAATCCGTATTTCTCTTATCCTGTCAACCCTGTCCATCCCGGTTAAGTCATCACCTCGCAACACGGCCCGCCGGACTCAGAAGTTCAGGCGGCCTTGCAACTCGACGACGCGGCCGGCGAGGCCGCGGTCGGCGCGGCCGAAGTTCTGGTCTTCGATGACCGGCGTGAAGAAGCGGAACGGATTCAGGTTCAGGTTGTTGAAGGCGTTGAAGACGTTGGCGCGTATCTCAAGGAAGGCGCCCTCGCCCATGAAGCTGGGGAGCCCCGTCCGCTTGCCGAACGCGAGGTCGGTGCTGAAGTAGTGCGGCCCGCGGAACGAGTTGCGCCCGATGCCCGGCGGCGAAGAGTTGGACCCCGGGGGCACGAGCGTGAAGTAGCGCGTCTGCACGATGGCCCCGGTGGCGGGGTCTCTCCTCACCGCGGACGGGTCGAGGTTGCCGGGGAAGATGCCGTTGATGAAGGCGTCGTTGGACGAGTCGGTGACGGCGCCGCCGAGGTAGCCCGCGGGGCGGACGGGGCAGACGATGGGGATGGACGTCCGGTTCTCGCAACGCCCCGTCTTCGGCGTCCAGGGGAAGCCCGTGTGCCAGGTCGTGATCCCGCTCAGCTGCCACCCGCCGAGCGCCTTCCCCAGCAAGTCCTTCCGGTTGCGGAAGAGCGGGATGTCCCAGAGGCCCGAGACGTTGAGCGCGTGCCTCACGTCGTAGTCCGAGGGGCCGCGCTCCGTGTTCAAGCCCTGCGGGAAGGTCTGGTTGGTCTCCGCGCCCGGCCCCTCGTTCGAGAGCGTGTCGATGCTCTTCGAGAGGCGGTAGTAGACCTCGAACTGGTAGCCGTCCGAGAAGCGCTTGGCGAGCCGCGCGTTCATGCCGTTGTAGTTGGCGTTCACGTCGGTCTGCGGGATGTAGACGGCGAAGAAGCTTGAGCTGTTCGGGTAGAGGAAGTTCTGGTTGACGAGCCGGACGAGCTTGTGCGAAGAGCTGCCCTGGTAGCCCAGCTCGCCCACGAGTTGATGCCCGAAGTCGTACTGCCCGTCGAGCGAGTAGGTGTAGACGTAAGGGTTCGGCGTGTTGGGGAACGCGCCGTAGACCTCGACCGAGCGGCCCTGCGGCGAGCCGGTCGCCGGGTTGAGCGGCACGGCCAGGGCCGGGTTCGCCGGGTAGCTGAAGGGCGAGTTGCTCGCGCCCAGCGCGTAGAGGATCTGCCCGCCGTTGAAGGGCGTGCTGAACTCACTGGCCGAGGTGCCGCAGCAGATCTGGTAGCGCGCGAAGAAGGGCGGGTTGCCGCGCGAGTTGGCGAAGAGCACGTTCGGCGTGCGGTCGTACGAGATGCCGAAGCCGCCGCGCACGACCGCCCGGTTCTCGTTGAGCAGCCCGCCGAAGGAGTTGCCGAAGTTCGGGCTCCAGGCGAACTGGAGGCGCGGCGCGAAGTTGTTCCGATCCGGCTCTGAGAGCCGGTCGGTGACGAAGAGGCGGGCGGTGTTCAGGTTCTGGTTCGAGAAGGCGATGTTGCTGAGCTGCCCGCGCTTCTCCGTGAGCGGCGAGAAGAACTCGTAGCGCAGCCCCATGCCGAGCGTCAGGTTCGGGCGCACCTTCCAGTCGTGCTGGGCGTAGGCGCCGTAGTAGTTGCTGCGGAAGTAGCGCTGCGCCTGCGGCGCCCCGCCCGTGCGCGGGTCGGCGTTGATCTGGTAGAAGAGCGGCGTGTCGTTGGCAAAGTTGAAGAGCCCGCCGAAGGTGTAGAGCGGGCGCGCCGCGCCGTTGAGGTTGTCGTTGTTCTGCTCGACGCGGAACTCGCCGCCGAACTTCCAGGTGTGGTTGCCCTGCACCCAGGTGAGCGTGTCGCGCAGCTCGAACTGGTTCTCGGCGAAGACGCCGGGCGTCGTCTCGGCCTGCGGCGCGCCGAAGCGGATGCGGTCGAAGGGGAGCGACTCGATCTCGATGCGCGGGATGCCGAAGTTGGTGGCCGCCGCCGACGCGATCTCGTTGTAGGCGAAGCGCGTCGCGTTGAAGCGCGCCTCGTTGACCATCGAGTTCGAGAGGGTGCGGATGTAGGTGACGGTGGCCGAGGTGTTGATGGGCGTCGAGCGGATGTCGCTGCCGGGCCGCGAGCCGCTGGCCGGGTCGGGGTTGGTGAACTCGCTGCGCGTCAGGTACCCGCTGAAGGCGAGCTGGTCGCGCGAAGTCGGCGTGAAGTCGAGGCGCAGGTTGTACTGGTTCGCGCGCGCGCTGCGCGGGTTGAAGATGAGCACGCGCTGCACGTCCGGGATGCCGTCGAAGCCGTTGCCCATCGACCCGACGGTCAGGTACTGACCCTGCGCGCCGGCCGGCGAGCCGATGTCCAGGCCGCCCGCGACGACGCGGCAGCGGGTCGCGTCGTTGTTAAAGCTCGAACAGTCCTGCGGCAGCACGGAGGCGATGCGCGGCTCGATGCCGGGTGAGCCGAGGACTTGCGAGACGATGCTGCCCGGCCGCAGTTGCCTGACGAGCTGCCGGTACTGCGCCGTCTCGACGAAGCGCGCCTCGGTGTTCGAGTCCGTGCGCCGCAGCCCTTCATACGAGAAGAAGAAGAAGGCCTTGTCGCGCCCGCTGCGGAAGACGGAGTCGGGGTTCGCGTCGAAGTTGGGGTAGGGGAGTGGCCCGCCGAAGGAGCCGCCGAACTGCTTGTAGCGCTGGTTGACGCGCTCGGGGCCGCCGCGCCCGAAGTCGGGGCCGTACTTGTTAAAGGCGTTCCAGCGGGGGTCGTTGGCCTTGAGGAAGAGGCTGCCGTGATACTGGTTCGTCCCCGACTGCGAGACGACCTTGACCTGCGCGCCGGAGTTGCGCCCGTCCTCGGCCGTGTAGGTCGAGGAGAGCACGCGCACCTCCTTGACCGACTCCTGGTTGGGCGTGACGACGGCCGCGCCGCCGTGCGTCAGGCTGTTCACGCTGACGCCGTCGATCTGGTAGTTGTTGGCGGAGATGCGCTGGCCGTTGGCCGTGATCTGCGGCTGGTTCTCGACCTGGAAGATCGAGGTGTTAGAGCCGCCCGGCCCGGTCGAGTTCGGGAGCCCCACCACGCCGCCGCTGCCGCCGCGCCCCGCGTCGCCGAAGATGCCCGGCGTCAGGCGCAGCAGCTCGTAGGGGTCGCGCCCGAACTGCGGCAGGCGCTTGACCTCCTGGGTCGTGATGGCCTTGTTGACGTTCGCGCTCTCGGTGTCGAGCGTGACCTGACTTTCGCTCGTCACCGTCACGATCTCGGAGACCTCGCCGGTCGTGAGCACCACGTCCAGGCCCTGCACCTGCTCGGCGTTGACGGCGACGCTCTCGAAGGTCGTCTTCTTGAAGCCCGCCTTCTCGACGGTGAGCGTGTAGGTGCCGGGCGGCAGTTCCGAGAGGCGGTAGAAGCCCTCGTCGCCGGACGTGGCCGTCTGCACGCGCCCCGTCTCGTTGTTCTTGAGCGTGAGCGTGGCCGCGGGGACGACCGCGCCCGACTGGTCGGTCACGGTGCCCTGCACGGCCGCGCGGAACTGCGCGAGCGCGGTCGTCGTCATCATCCCGATGAAGAGCGCGCACGCGGCCGCGCGGAGCAGACTCGTCGGTTTCCGCCTCATCTTCGAAGACCTCCTGGTGGTGTGTCGGCGCCGCCGCGCGGACTGTCGGCGCGGCGCTCTTTAAACGTTTCAGAGAACGCTCCCCGGGGGGCTCGGGGAGGAGGTGGCAGCAACCGGGTGGGGGAGCAGACCCGGCTCGCTTCAAGGCTTTTGTTATGTCGGCTGACTAAGCAAGTGATAGCACTAGGTGCGAAAAAATACAATACAAATTTAGCCGCGCCTCTGGTAATCTTAGGCGCGTTCCGAGGCAGTTAATTCCGCTGATTCAAGGCACTCCACACAGACGCCGGAGACCCCGGCGCGGCCGCGCCTGCGCGCGCCGCAGGAGCAAAGGAGCAGAAGAGAGATGCGACAGGCGAGAGGGTTGGCTTTGGCGTGCGCCGCGTTGTTGGCGCTCGTGGCGGGCGCGTGCGTGAATAACCCCGCGACGCAGAACGGCGGCGCGGGCACGGCCTCCAACGCAGGCGGCTACCAGCGCAAGACGAAGAAGGCGGGCGAGCCCGTCTACATCGGCTTCTCGATGGACACGCTCAAGGAGGAGCGCTGGAACCGCGACAAGGCGCTGGTCGAGGCGAGGGCCAAAGAGGTCGGCGCGCAGCTCGACGTGCAGGTCGCCAACGGCGACGACGCCGTGCAGACCAAGCAGTGCGACAACATGCTCACCAAGGGCGTGGACGTGCTCATCGTCGCGCCGCACAACGGCGAGATCGCCGCCTCCATCGTCCAGAACGCGCACGCCAAGGGCGTCCCCGTCATCTCCTACGACCGCCTGATTAAGGACTCCGAGCCCGACCTCTACGTCTCGCACCAGGTCATCAAGATGGGCGAGATGCAGGGCGCCTACGCCTTGAAGCACGTGCCGAAAGGCAACTACGTCCTCATCGGCGGCGCGCCGACCGACAACAACGCGAAGCTCCTGCGCGACGGCCAGATGAACATCCTCAAGCCCGCCGTAGACCGCGGCGACGTGAAGGTCATCTCCGACCAGTACGCCAAGGAGTGGAAGGCCGAGGAGGCGCAGCGCCTGACGGAGGACGCGCTGACGAAGACGAAGAACGACATCCAGGCCATCGTCGCCTCGAACGACGGGACGGCGGGCGGCGCCATCTCGGCGCTCGACGTGGCGGGGCTGACGGGCAAGGTCCTGGTGACGGGGCAGGACGCGCAGCTCGACGCCGTCCAGCGCATCGCCAAGGGCACGCAGACGATGACCATCTACAAGCCGATCAAGCCGCTCGCCGACAGCGCCGTCGATAACGCCATCAAGCTCGCGCGCGGCGAGGCGCTGAACGCGCCCGACAAGATCAACAACGGCCGTGTGGACGTGCCCTCCATCCTTCAAGAGCCGCAGGCCGTGGACAAGGAGAACCTCGACGCCACCATCATCAAAGACGGCTACCACAAGTGCGAGGAGGTGTACCGGGACGTGCCCAGCCACCCGTGCCCGAAGACCACGGCCAAAGACTCGCAGCAGTCCGGCGCGGGCTCTCTGCTCGCGGTCGCGGCCCTGCTGCTCGGCGGCCTCGGCCTCGCCCTTCGTCTGCGTTAGCGACGTGAGATTTCGAGTCTCACATGTGAGTTCGGTCTGACTGTCATGTCTTCAACAACGGACACCCCGCTCCTTGCGATGCGGGAGATCACGAAGAGCTTCCCCGGCGTGCGCGCGCTCGACGGCGTCAGCTTCGACCTCCACAAGGGCGAGCTGCACGCGCTCGTCGGGGAGAACGGGGCGGGGAAGTCCACCCTGATGAAGGTGCTCGCCGGCGTCTACCCTTTCGGGACGTACGGCGGCGACGTGGTCATCGACGGGCAGGTGCGGCAGTTCCACAGCGTCCGCGACTCGGAGAACGCGGGCGTCGCCGTCATCTTTCAGGAGTTGTCGCTCATCAAGGAGCTGACCATCGGCGAGAACATCTTCCTCGGCCGCGAGCCGCGCCGCTTCGGCGTCATCAAGTGGGAGGAGCTGTACAGCCGCGCGCAGAGGCTGCTCGACGAGCTGAACCTGTCGCTCGACCCGCGCACGCCCGTCGGCCACCTCGGCATCGGCCAGCAGCAGTTGGTCGAGATCGCCAAGGCGCTCTCGCAGGAGGCACGCATCCTCGTCCTCGACGAGCCGACCGCCGCGCTCGCCGACGCCGAGGTCGAGACGCTCTTCCGCATCATCGACGGCCTGCGCGCGCGCGGGGTGGGGATGATCTACATCTCGCACAAGCTCGAAGAGGTCTTCCGCGTCTCGGAGCGCATCACGGTCCTGCGCGACGGCCGCACGGTCGGCACCCAGCCGGCGAGGGAGTTGAACGAGGCGCGCGTCATCTCTTTGATGGTCGGCCGCGATGTCAACGACATCTTCCCCGAGGCCGATCACGAAAGGGGCGAGGTCATCTTCGAGGCGCGCAACTTCACGGTCGAAGACCCGAACGTCCCCGGCAAGCTCCTGGTCAAGGACGTGGGCTTCAAGGTCAGGCGGGGCGAGGTGCTCGGCATCGCGGGCCTGATGGGCGCGGGGCGCAGCGAGCTTCTGATGGGCGTCTTCGGCGCGTGGCCGGGGCGCGTCTCGGGCGAGGTCTACGTCGAGGGGAAGAGGATTAAAGTCGGCCGCCCGTCCGACGCCATCAAGCAGGGCGTCGGCTTCGTGACCGAAGACCGCAAGCGCTTCGGCCTCGTGCTCGACCAGACGATTCTCAACAACATGACGCTCGCCGGCTTGAAGAAACTCTCGGGGCGCTTCGTCACCGACGTGGACGCCGAGGCGGCGGCCGGCGAGCGCGCGAAGAAGGAGCTGCGGGTCAAGGCCAACTCGGTCTTCACGGTGGTCGGCACGCTCTCGGGCGGCAACCAGCAGAAGGTCGTCCTGGCCAAGTGGCTTTTGACCAACCCGCGCGTGCTCTTCCTCGACGAGCCGACGCGCGGCATCGACGTGGGCGCCAAGCAGGAGATCTACGCGCAGATCAACCGGCTCGCGCGCGAGGGGCTCGCCATCGTGCTCGTCTCGTCGGAGCTGCCCGAGGTGCTCGGCCTCTCCGACCGCGTCCTCGTCCTCCACGAGGGGCGCGTCACCGGCGAGTTCAAACGCGAAGAGGCCACGCCCGAGGCCGTCATGGCCAGCGCCACCGGACATGAGAAAGTGCTGAGGACTGAGTGAAAGACAAGTTGGTTCTTAACACTCAGTCCTCAGTCCTCAGCACTTTAAAACGGAGCCCGAATGAGTAACCAGCCGACCAACCAACCCGCGACGAACAGGCCGCCCGCGACCGCCGACGTGTCGCCGCCGGGCGCGGTGCCGGAGGGCGTAGAGTCTCCGTCGGGCCGCTTCCGTCTGCCGACCGACTCCCTGCGCGCCTACACGATGATCATCGCGCTGCTCGCCATCTGGCTCTTCTTTCAGTGGAAGACCATCAGTCCGCTCTACCCTTACGGAATCTTTCTGCACCCAAACAACTTCTCGAACCTCTTGCAGCAGATGGCCGTGACGGGCGTGCTGGCGGTCGGGATGCTGATGGTGATCGTGGCGGGGCAGATCGACCTGTCGGTCGGTTCGGTGGTCGGGCTCGCGGGCGGCGTGGCGGCGATGTCGCAAGACCATTACGGACTGTTGGGCGCGCTCGGGCTGGCGCTCGTCGTCGGCACGCTCGTCGGCGCGGTGCAGGGGAGCCTCATCGCGTACGGGAACATCCCGGCCTTCATCGTCACGCTCGGCGGCCTGCTCGCGTGGCGCGGCGTGGTTCTGGGTTTGACTAAGGGCGCGACCATCCCGGTACAACTGCCGGTCTTCAGGACTCTGGGCGTCGGCAAGCTCACGGAGGGCTTCGGCGTCGCCGTCGGTGCCGTCGCCATCGCGGCGGTCGTCTTCCTGACGCTCAGTCGCAACCGCGCGCGCAAGCGGCACGGGCTGACTGTGCCGAACTTAAGCGCCACAGTCCTGCGCATCGTCATCCCCGCGGCGCTCACCGCGCTCTTCATCTACTGGATGATTCTGGGCGGCGGGATGCCCGTGCCGGTCTTGGTGCTGCTCGTCGTCGCGGTGCTCGGCACGTTCCTGACGCAGAACACGACCTTCGGCCGCTACCTCTACGCCATCGGCGGCAACCCGGACGCGGCGCGCCTCTCCGGCATCAACATCCGCCGCTATATACTCGCGGCCTACTGCGTGCTGGGCCTGCTCGTCGGCGTGGCCTCGCTGCTGCACACGGGGCGCGTGGGGAGCGCGTCTCCCGACGCGGGCACGCTAATGGAACTGGACGCCATCGCGGCGTGCGTCATCGGCGGGACTTCCCTGATGGGCGGGCGCGGGACGGTCTCGGGCGCGGTCGTCGGCGCGCTCATCATGGCGAGTTTGGATAACGGCATGTCGCTCCTCAACGTCGAGAACTACACGCAGTACATCGTCAAGGGCGCGGTGCTCGTCGCCGCGGTCGGCTTCGACATGCTCGGCCGCCGCAAGAGCTGAACCGGGCTAAGACGAATTAACAGGGATGGGCAGGATAAGCAGGATGGGGATTTAAAATTTCAAATCTCTCATCCTGAACATCCTGTCCATCCCTGTTAACTATTTTCTCGACGAGTGAGCGCCAGAGCGGGAGAAGCAGATGAGCCGAAGATTCTTCCTTTGCGTCGCCCTTTTATCGCTCGCGCTTTGCTCGTGGCCTGTTTGGCAACGCGCGCAGAGTCCCGGCCCCGACGGTCTCGCGCCCGGCGCCCCGGGCAAAGACGCGCAGTGGCCGAGCGCGGGCAAGGAGGCCGTCGGCACTTCGAACACCGAGGCGTCGAAGGTCTGGTTCACACTCCGCGGCGGGGTGCTGGACGAGGTCTACTACCCGAACGTTGACAGGGCCAACGTGCAGAAGTTGGAACTGATCGTCGTCCACTGGCAGACCGGCACGGTGGAGACGGAGACGGCCGACACCACGTCGGAGGTGAAGCCCGCCGCCGACTCGCTCTCGTTCACTCAGATCAACACCGCGAAGAGCGGCGAGTACAGAATTATCAAAGAGTACACGGTTGACCCGCAGCGAAACGTCGTCCTCATCCGCATCAACTTCAGCGGTCACTACAAGCGGCGCGAGAACGACTATCAGCTCTTCGTCTACTACGACCCCTCGCTGAACAACAGCGGGATGCACGACACCGCCTGGACGCAGGGCGACGCGCTGCTCGCCTCCGACGGCGACGTCTCCTCGGCGCTCGTCGTCGAGGACAGCTTCGCCGACCGCGCGGAGGAACTCGCGAAGTTGCGCGCGCGAGCGCAGGCCGAAGGCTTCACGGTCGCCAATCCCAACTTCGGCGTGATGGCCAACGGCTTCCTCGGCACGAGCGACGGCCTCACTCAACTGCGCGAGAGCAACGCCAAAGATTCCCCGCGCCGGATCAAAAGCTTCGCGCGCGCGCAGGACGGCAACGTCGTGCAGGTCGCCGAGCTGGCGCCGCCCGCGATAGAGCGCGAGTATTGCTGTCAGCCTTACACGCTGGCGCTGGCTTTCGGCAAGACGCCGGACGAGGCTTTAACCGCGGCGCGCGCTTCTCTTAAGAAAGGGTTCGACGCGTGTCAGACCGAGTACAAGAAGGGCTGGCACGACTATTTGAAGACGCTCCGCCGCGTCGCGCCGAAGTATCAAGCGCAGTACGACATGGCCGCGATGGTCTTGAAGGCGCACGAGGACAAGAGCTACCGCGGCGCGATGATCGCCTCGCTCTCGGTGCCCTGGGGCGGCGGCGCGAGCGCCAACGAGCCGAACGTCGGCGGCTACCACCTCGTCTGGTCGCGCGACCTCTATCAGGTCGCGACGGCCTTCATGGCTTTAGGGGACAAGGCATCGGCCGGGCGCGCGCTCGACTACCTCTTCCGCGTCCAGCAGAAGCCCGACGGCAGCTTCCCGCAGAACTCCTGGCTCGACGGCCGGCCCTTCTGGGGCTCGCTCCAACTGGACGAGGTCGCGTACCCGCTCGTCCTCGCCTACCAGCTCGGACGTTTCGACAAAGAGACTTTCGTCAAGCACGTCCGCCCGGCCGCCGACTTCATCGTCACGCACGGCCCCTCGACGCCGCAGGAGCGCTGGGAGGAGAAGCCGGGCTACTCGCCCTCGACCATCGCCGCCGAGATCGCCGGCCTCGTCTGCGCGGCCGAGATCGCGCGCCGCAACGGCGACGACGTTTCGTCTGCGATCTACCTCGCCGCGGCCGACGAGTTCGCGCGCAACGTCGAGCGCTGGACGGCGACGACGACGGGGCCGCACGGCGACCGGAACTACTACCTCCGCCTCTCCTCCGACGAAGACCCGGACGACGGCGCGCCCTTCGACGTGGGCAACGGCGGCGGCGCCTTCGACGAGCGCGAGATCGTGGACGCGGGCTTCCTCGAACTCGTCCGCCTCGGCATCCGTTCGCCGCAAGACCCTCTGATTGCCAAGAGCCTCAACGTCATCGACCGGGTTATTAAAGTCGAGACGCCGCACGGCCCGGGCTTCTACCGCTACAATCACGACGGCTACGGCGAGATGGACGACGGGCGCGACTGGAACTGGGACGGGAAGTACACCGGCCAGGGGAGGCTCTGGGCTCTGCTCTCGGGCGAGCGCGGCCAGTACGAGCTGGCTTCAGGGAACAGGGCGGGCGCGCTCCGCAGGCTCGACGCGATGGCCGGCTTCGCCAACGAAGGGCTGATGATTCCCGAGCAGGTCTGGGACAGGCCCGCGAGCCCGCGCCCCTGGTTCAAGTTCGGCGAGGGCACCGGCTCGGCCACGCCGCTCGCGTGGTCGATGGCGCAGTTCATCCGTCTCGCGACGAACATCCGGGAGGGGCGCAACCTCGACACGCCCGACATCGTCGCCGGGCGCTACGCGGAGCAGCCGCAAGTCTCGCAGGCCGACGCCGACTTCAACTTCCCCGCCCGGGAAATCTTAGAGCGCATGCCCGCGGGGCAGACCGTCCGCGCGGACGGCAGAGCGCGCGTGCAGGGCAGCCGCGCCTTTCTCCTCGCGGGCGGCGAGCGCCGCGAGCTGAAGGCCGACGCGCATGGGAGCTTCTCCTTTGAAGTGAAGGCCGAGCGCGGCCCGACGCCCGTCGCCGTCGCAGTCGTCTCGCCCTCCGGCGCCACCTGCTTCCGCCGCGTGACGGTCGTCGGCCTCTCGCCCGAAGAGCTTGAGAAGGCCGAGCGCGACCTCTACCCGACGGACGACGCCGGGCGAGTGCAGGCGGCGCAGACCTCGCCGTTGATTGATGGCGACGGCGTGACCTTCGTCTACCGCGGCCAGGCCAAACGGGTCGAGGTCGTCGGCGACTTCACCGGCTGGGCGCCCGCAGGGCTCGTCATGCGCGACGTTCCCGGCACGCACAATCTCAAGTTCATCCGGCTGAAGTTCCCCACGGCCGCGCGCCTCGAATACAAGCTCGTCGCGGACGGCGAGTGGCTCCTCGACCCGTTCAACCCGAACCGTATCGACAACGGCATCGGCGGCCAGAACTCCGCCTTCAACGGCCCCGCCTATCGACCCTCCGCCTATGCCGCCGGGAGCAAAGAGCTGCGTGGCCACCTCGAACGTTTCAAACTGCCCGGCGGCGACAGGCACGAGCTTCAGGTCTACCTGCCGCCCGACTACGGCGGCGGGCGTGCGCGCTACCCCGTGCTCTACATGCAGGACGGCACGCAGTCGATTGAGCTTGGCCGCGCCGCCGAGACGGCCGACCGCATGATCGCCGAGGGGAAAGTTGATCCCTTCATCATCGTCTTCGTCGAACCCCTCGAACGCATGAAGGAGTACTGGGCCGACGACGCGTTCGCCGACTGGATGGCGGGCACGCTCGTCCCCGCGGTGGAGGCGCACTACCGCACCCGCCCCGCGCGCGACGCGCGCGCCCTCTCCGGCGCGAGCCTCGGCGGCGCCATCTCCGTCTGGACGGCGTTGCGCCACCCCGAGACCTTCGCGCGCGTCGTGGGTTTCTCCACCTCCTTTCAGATCGACGAGGGGCGCCTCCTCTCCGCCCTCGCCGGACTCGACGAGCAGACGCGGCGCCGCCACCCCTTGCGCTTCTACCTCGACGCCGGCCGCTACGAGCCCCCCATCTTCGAAACCACCCGCCGCGCCAATCTCATCCTGCGCGCGCGCGGCTACCCCGTCACCTACCGCGAGGCGCCCGTCGGCCACAACTACACCGCCTGGCGCGACCGCCTCCCCGACGCCTACGCCGCGCTGTGGGCAAAGTGAAAAAGAAAAGGCAGCAGGACATCGGTGTCCGTGCTGCCTTTTCTCATGCCCGCTGTAGGACTCGAACCTACGAACCTCTCGCGTGTGAAGCGAGCGCTCTACCAACTGAGCTAAGCGGGCAGTCTTTAAATTTTAAGGACGCGAGATGCTAACAAAGCGTGCGCGCGAGCGTCAAGCGGGTGGCTTTGACGCTCGCGCGCGTTTGGGTGCTGAAGGGTTGCGGATCAGCCGCCGCCGGCGGGCGGGTCTTCGGGGCCGGCGGGCTTCTCGGCGTTGGTGGTCGCCTGGCCGACATCGGAGCCGCTGTAGAAGAAGCGGCTCCCCGTCGCGGTCATGCCCATGGGTTTCTGCGGGTCGGCGTTGACGGAGTAGGCGGGCGGCTGGTTGCCGCTCTTGGCCGTCAGGGCCAGGCGGAAGATGTAGCCGTCCACCAGCGGCGCGTCGCCCGCGAAGCGCTTGTCGAGGTAGCCGCCCTGCGAGAGCTGGTCGAAGGTGCCGTAGCTCGTCCGGTTCTTGGTGTTGAAGTAGGTGACCTGCGCCGTGGAGATGCGCTGAAGGTGCGTGATGGCCGCGGCCTCGTTGGTCGAGCGCACGCTCGCCTGCCAGGCGGGGATGCCGATGGCGACGAGGATGCCGATGATCGAGATGACGATCATCAGCTCGACGAGCGAAAAACCCCGCTGGCTCTTTTTGTCTGTTCTCATCAGTTCAAACCTCGCTGCCCCGTAGTACACGTGCCGGCGGGGGCCGAGTTCCATAAAGCGGCGAAAAGTGTGGCGCCGCCCGGCCTCGGGCCGGCTCGGCCGAGGCACAGAAAGTTTACTACAGGGAACCCTTCAAGTCACACGGGCGTCCAAAGGAAGGCAGAAGTAAAAAGGCAAAAGGCAAAAGTGTAGAGATGGCGGGAAATTCGATAAAAGTTCTGCGCGCGGAGCGCG